>PLCB01000057.1:0-441 GCA_003134695.1 Candidatus Zemynaea palustris
GGCGCCGGGTTGCCGGACCCCAATAATCTGCGAAGTGAGCTATCGCCGGGCGAAACCCGGCTCACGCGACAGGAGGTTGCGTGAGGGCACACACAACGATAAAGGGAGATGTTTTCATGCGCACTTTGGTTCGGATTTCTTTCGAGACCGCCGCCGGCAACGCCGCGATAAAAAACGGAACGCTTCAAAAGCTCATTGCCTCCACGCAGCAAGAGCTCAAGCCCGAGGCCGCCTATTTCTTCACGAACGACGGTAAACGCACGGCCTCCTTCGTGTTCGACCTCAAGAGCTCAGCGGATATTCCTTCGATCGCGGAACCGTGGTTCATGGGAACCAACGCGAGCGTAGAATTCATACCGGTGATGAACGCCGACGATCTGAAAGCCGGACTCGAGAAGGCCGCCCGCAACATGTGAAAGCCAAAGATCTCGTCGTCGACGC
>PLCB01000057.1:462-4184 GCA_003134695.1 Candidatus Zemynaea palustris
GACGACGTGCGCCGGTACGCGCGCTTCGCGCAGTCTCAATTCGAGCAACTCACCGGCTTCGAATACAGCATCCGTGAGAACGGCGCGATCGCCGGCGGCATCGGGTTGTACTACCTCGATTGGGGCAGCCGGACGGGGCACATCGGCTACTGGCTCGCGCCGGGCGCACGTGGGCGCGGTTTGATCACGCGGGCGACCGCGGCCCTGACGACGCACGCGTTCGGCGAGTTGACCTTGCACCGGTTGGAGATCCGCTGCGTCGTCGAGAATGCCAAGAGCCGCGCCGTCGCCGAGCGTTTGGGTTACACGCTCGAAGGCATCCTGAAAGAAGCGTACCTCTTGCACGGCCGCTTCCGCGACCTCGCGCTGTACGCAATGCTCCCGGAGCATTGGGTTCCGCCGCTTCGCTAGCGTTTCAAATAGCGAGGGTTGGAAACGGCGAGTTTGCGCGCGACCATCTCGCTCGCGTAGGCGAATCCGGCAACGAAGCGCTCCGGCGAATCGAACTTGCCGGAGCGGATGTCGGCGCAGAGTCGGCGGCGGCGTTCGGCGGCGGCGCCCTCGACATAACCCAACGTGCGGAGCCGCTCGTCCTCGAAGCGAGCGTCTTCGTCGGCGCTCAACAATTCGCGCTCCGCAATCCCAAGCACGTTCGCAGCGATCAAGGCACGAAAGCGTGCGCGGCGATCGCTCGTCTTCGCGACCTCATCGTTCAAATAGCCGCGCACGGCCGCTAGAATCTCCGTAACGGTCGGCCGATCGTGCAAGCTCACCCTTTTCCCCTTTCGGAGATCAATCGCAGCGCTTCGTGTTCCATCTCGGCGCTCAGGCGGCCGAGGCTCGCCAGTTCGATGCTCGGTTCGACGCCGGAGAGATGACGCCGCGCCTGCATCAGCGCGCCGACGGCCCAGCGGACGTTGCCGAGAATTTCGAGATACGCGATGCGTCCGCGGTCGACGCTCCGCCCGCTCGCGCGTTCGTACGCGCGAAGCCAGGTCTCGCGATCGGTGATTCCACCGGCTTCGAGCGCGTCGTTGCCGAAGCGCCAGGCGCGCACGCACGGCCAGGCGACGTCTTCCATCGGATCGCCGACGCGCGCGAACTCCCAGTCGAGGATCGCATTCAACCCGGTAGCTCCGACGAGGATATTGCCGATGCGAAAGTCTCCGTGCACCAGGGTTCGTTCGGTTTCCGGAGACGGTTCGTTGCGCGCGAGCCAGCGCAGGGCCAGCTCGAGCGCAGGATGTGCCTCATCGACACTGTCGAGCTCGCGATACAGCCGTTCGATCTCGACCTGAATCGCCGATTGCGCCGCGTCTGCGGCGGGAAGAAGCGCATCGAGGCCCGCCGCGTGCACGTCGATGCGATGGATCTGCGCGAGCGCCTGCGCCATCTGTTCGGGCAACTTCGCGCGCGCGTCCGCGAACGTCGGGTCGGTCACCAGCCGCCGCCCGACGGCCTCGCCCTCGACGCGCTGCATGAAAAACGCCGGCTTTCCGCCGATCGTCGCCGGCTCGAAATACGGTCGCGGCACGGGAACGCCGGCAGCGTGCGCCGCCGCGATGACCGCAAACTCGGTCGCACGGGGCAATGTGGCGAACGTCAAGACGCCGCCCATGTCGCGCCGCATGACCAGTGCCAGCCGCTCTTCGCCGGGCTCAAGGACGACGTCGACGCTCCAACTCTCTTGCGAGGCGCCGCCCGCGAGCAACCTCGCATCGGTGACGCGTGCCTCTTTCCCGGTCTGCTCGGAAAGAAAACGCTCGACGTCGTTGCGAACGACGTCGAGCGCCTCAGGATTCGAGCGTTCCGCCAACTAGCGGCCGGCCTGCCGCATCGCGGGCACGACCGAGTGGTTCAGTTGCAGTTGGACTTGCGCGCCCTTCGCAAGATTGAGGTTCGCCTTCATGTTGCTGGCGTAGAGGTAGCCGCCGGCGGCACCGGCCGCACCGCCGAGATTGGTCCCGACGTGCTTGCCGAGGTAATTACCGACGATCATCCCAACGCCGGCGCCGATCGCATCGCGCGCGATCATGTTTTGTTGTGTGGTCGTGGCGGCGATGACGTGACCGGTAAGGTGCGCGCTGCGACCGTCGCGCAAGACGATCTTGTCGAACGACAAGCCGAGATAGGCTTTCCTGCCTTGGCTAGCCTTGACGACATCGGAAACGTGACCGTAGACGGTCGCGTACGCGTACGACGAGTCGCCGTTGGGGTACGGTTGGACGACCGTCATGCTGAACGGTTGGCCGTTGTACGCTTTCGCGGTATTGATGTCGCTGCTCGACAGCGTCGTCGTGATGGTCGTACCGGCAGGCAGAGACCCCGCGAGCGCGATTTGCGCGCCGAACGTCAGTGCGAAGGCGACGGCCAGCGCGGCGGTCGCGGTGCGGAGAGATAAGGTGGTGTGATTCATAGAGCCTCGTTCCTTTGGGCAGGGGGTTGCTTGGTGTATGTTCCCCGAATGCTGCTTTAAGTAACGTGGCGCTCCGGTGAAACGGTTCCAGCGTGGCGGCGCAGTTCGAGTTTGGCGATCGCGGCGCGGTGGACTTCGTCGGGGCCGTCAGCGAGGCGTAACGTACGGTGCCACGCGTAGAGGTGAGCGAGCGCGAAGTCGTCGCAAACGCCTGCGCCGCCGTGGGCTTGAATCGCGCGGTCGATGACACGCACGGCCACGTTCGGCGCGACGACTTTAATCATAGCGATCTCGGCGCGCGCCGCTTTGTTGCCGAGTTTGTCCATTTTTTCGGCGGCGTGCAAGACGAGCAAGCGTGCTTGGTCGATCTCCATCCGAGAGTCGGCGATCCATTCGCCGATCACGCCTTGTTCGGCGAGCAGCTTGCCGAACGCTACCCGGCTCGACACGCGCGCACACATCAGCTCGAGAGCACGCTCGGCCGCGCCGATCGAGCGCATGCAATGGTGGATCCGGCCGGGACCCAGGCGGCCTTGCGCAATCTCGAAACCGCGGCCTTCGCCGAGCAGCAGGCTCTCGGCCGGGACGCGCACGTTTTCGAAGACGACGTCGGCGTGACCGTGCGGCGCGTCATCGTAGCCGAAGACGTTGAGGGGACGCACGACGCGCACGCCGGGCGTCTCCATCGGCACCAAGATCATCGACTGCTGTTGGTGCTTGGGCGCCGACGGATCGGTCTTGCCCATGAAGATCAGGATCTTGCAACGCGGGTCCATCGCGCCGCTCGTCCACCATTTACGGCCGTTGATGAGGTACGAATCGCCGTCGCGCGCGATGGACGCGGAGATGTTGGTCGCGTCCGACGAAGCGACGTCGGGCTCGGTCATCGCGAAGGCCGAGCGGATCTCGCCGGCAAGCAGTGGTTCCAGCCAGCGCTTCTTCTGCGCGGGCGTGCCGTACCGCACGAGCACTTCCATGTTTCCGGTGTCGGGGGCGTTGCAGTTGAAGACTTCGGGGCCGATATGCGTGCGGCCCATCGTCTCGCACAGCGGGGCGTATTCGCGGTTGGTGAGCCCGGCGCCGTATTCGCTTTCGGGAAGCCAAAGATTCCAAAGCCCGGCGGCGCGCGCTTGCGCCTTCAGCTCTTCCATGACCGGCGGGATCGTCCAGCGATCGGCGGCGGCGGCGTGCTGCTCGAAATATACGCGTTCGCCGGGGACGACGACGTCCCGGATGAATGTCTTGAGTCGAGCGTGGAGCTCGACAACGTCCGGACGGACTTCCGTCAACATCGACCAAACCTCTT
>PLCB01000001.1 GCA_003134695.1 Candidatus Zemynaea palustris
CCGTCAGGGACGCTTCACGTGATCAACCGCATCGTCGGGCTCTTTTCACTTGAGGAACAAGGACGCGTCAGAGCGCGCCTCGCGGATGCGCTTCGTGCGCTGGTCACGCTCCGGCTTCTCCCGCGTCGCGACGGCACCGGCCTCTGGCCCGCCTGTGAGATTCTGATAGCGAGCGATGCGATTCGCCGTATGCTTCGCGAAGGCACGATTCACCAAATCCGAGGCGCAATTTTGAGTGCACGCAAAGACGGTTCCCAGACGCTCGAACGCCATCTCTCGGAATTAGTCGGCACCGGTGTACTGGATCTGGCCGCCGCACGCTCGGTCTCTGACTATCCTGACGAAATCGTCGTCGATGCGCACGCGAATTCGCGAACCTGACCTCGGCGGGCTGCGCAACGCGCTGGCGGCGACCGAGCGCGAACGGGCTGAGGCACAAGGACACGCAAAGCATCTGGGCGGCCTTGCGCGCGCGCTCGCGGCAATCGCCGGCTCGCGCGAGCCCGGGGACGTCATCGCCGCGTTGCTCGAGGCCTTCCAACAGCCGCTCGGCTTCGAGCGTGCCATTCACTTCGAGCCACACGGTCACGTTTTGATCGTTCGCGCCGGCGTCGACGGAAAGGTTCAGATCGCGCCGGAGTGCTGCGAGCCGATCGCTTTTCCGCCGGGTTCCGGAATAGGCGACGCTCCATCGATCGTCGTGGGAGGTCCGCACGATCTTTCGGCGCCGCTTCCCGACGCCCGTGGTACGTACATTTTCGCCTCCCTGACAAACGAACAGCGAGCGCTCGGATTCGTTTACGCCGACGGTCATCGTGAGTCGGATTCGAAGGCAGCGCGACTCGAGCCGGTGCACATGCTCATGACGGTTGCCGCCGCAGCGCTGCGCGGAAGTCATCTCTACAAGCAATTCCGCGAATTGGCGCTGCGCGATCCCCTAACCGGCCTGCTCAACCGCCGCGCGCTCGAAGATCGTCTGCGCGACACCGTCGAAGACTGTCGAAGGCGTGAGACAGAATGTGTCTTGGCCGTTCTCGACGTCGACGACTTCAAAAAAATTAACGACGTGTGGGGTCACGCGGGCGGGGACGCCGTTCTGGGCAAGGTCGCGACAACGCTCTCGCTCGCGGCGCGCGAGGGCGATCTCGTCGGGCGCCTCGCCGGCGACGAGTTTCTCATCGTCTTCACCGACGTTGCAAACGCCGACGCTCGATTTCTGGTCCGCCGGCTTTCGAGCGAGCTGCGGCGCAGCGGGCTTCGCTGCTCCCTCGGAGCTGCAATTTTTCCCCGTGATGCAAACGATGCGGACTCGCTCGTTCGCGCGGCTGACCTCGCGCTCTATGCGGTGAAGGCCGCCGGAAAAAACGGGTTCGCCTTTGCGTAGACTAGAAGACTGGCGCGCCAGCCTGATCGACGTCGACCGCGATCTTCCATTCGTCGCCGAACGGCTGCCAGACCACCAGGTAGCGCCCGCGGATCACCTCGAGTTTGTGCCGGCCGAACCGTTCGGTCTGGAATTCGTAGCGGCCGATTTCGTAGGCCGCGTCATCTGCGAGCAGCGTCTCGATCGTCTGCATGTCGCCGCCGACGTAGCGCATCGACTGAAATGTCGCCGCGATGTTGTCGCGGATCGCCTCGCGGCCGCGCAGGATCGGGCCGTTGCTCGGCAGCGAGAGGCCATCGGGCAGAAAGAGGTTCGCGTAGCCCTCGGCGTCGGCGTGGCAGAGCGCGTCGACGTACCGACCGTTGCCCAAATCGATCGCCGCTTGGACCTCTTCGAGGGTCGGCGCCTTGGGATGGGGCGCCAATCGATCGCGCAGGAGCATCGTCGCGACGGCGACGGTAGCCGCACCGAGGGCCGGCGCGAGGATTTTTGCGACGCGAACGGCGCTCACGCGGCCGGCGCGCCCGGCTGGGCCGCGTCGACCATGATCTTCCACTCGTCCCCGACTTTCTTCCAGACCACGAAGTAGCGACCGCTCACCTTCTGCGCCGGTCCACGCCCCGTCGGGCGAATGACAAACTTGTAGGCGCCCGCCTCGTACGCCGTCTTTCCATTGTAACGGGTCTCGATCGTCTCCCACTCCGCCTCGCTAAAGCGGACCTTGCGGAACGCTTCCTCCATCGCTTCTTCGATCGCGGCTTTGCCACGGACCATCGGACCCCGGCCCGGCAGTGAGACGCCGTCGTCGGCGAAATGCTGCACGTACGAGTGCGCGTCGCCCGCTTCGAGCGCCGCGACGCAAGCCGCGTTGGCGCGATCGATCGACTGGCGGATCACGGCGACGTCCGTTGCGCCGGACTTGTGCTTCTGGTTGTCGCGGCTCGGTGGCTCGGAGGCGGTGCGTCCCTCAGACCTGCGCGAAAGCCAGATCAGTACGCCTAAAAGAACGGCCACGAGCGTGAGCGCGAGCGCCCAGGTAGTTCGAGACAGGTCTGTTACCCTTCACTTTTCAGCCTCCGGCCGAGCGGAGACCATAATTAGGGTCAGACTACCACGCCTGGGCCCCACCCCCTCTTAGGTGGCGACTTTCTTGCGCCAGCCCGAGACGATGGCGCCGACGACGGCAACGCCGAGCACGACGTAGCCGGCATCGATCGCCCACAAACCGATCGGCTTGCTGGTGTACAAGTACCCGTTGAGCAGCATCGTGGCGTAGATGCCGATGCCCATAAAAATGCCGAACTCGACGCCGTGGCGCACCGCCTGAGGATGCTCGTGGTTCGTTAGGGCGATGGCGACGAAGTACGCCATCACCCAACCGCAGAGAAACGAGCCCACGAAAACCATCGGCGAAGAATTCATCGGTATCGGGCCGACGAGCGACGTCCAAAGTCCCGTGAAGATCAAACCGTACCAGAGATAGCCTAAGAGAAAGAACGCGATCGCCGCCGCGAGCACGGCAAGATGGTTAAGCCGAGCGGGCATGAAATGCTCCTTCGTTCGATAGAGGGTTCCCGGCGAGTTCTGCGCGCTGGCTCGCCCGTCATCTTCACGCGAATTGAGAATCGTGCTCGAGCCGGTCCGAAGCCTGTTTACCATCGGTCATGGGACGCTCCCAGCGGCCGACTTCGTCGCGCTGCTGCGCGCGACGTCGATCGAACGACTCGTCGATGTTCGCAGCATTCCGAAGAGTCGCCACAACCCGCAATTCGTCGGCGAGGCGCTCGCTCAGACGCTCGAGGAAAGCGGGATCGCATATGCCTGGGAGCTGCGACTCGGCGGTCTTCGCGGCAAACCGGCCGGCGGCTCGCCGGACATCGCCCTTCAGAACGAGCGGTTTCGCAACTACGCCGCGCACATGCGGACCGAACCGTTCCGCGCGGCGCTCTTCGAGGTACTCCGTGAGGCTGCGCGCGCGCCGACCGCGATCATGTGCTCTGAGAGCGTCTGGTGGCGTTGCCACCGGCGGCTTATCGCCGATCACGTCACGTTGATCGAGCGCCTTCCAGTCGAGCACATCATGCATGACCGTCGCCTCGTCCCGCACCAGCCGACCGACGCCGCCCGGATCTCGGGGGACGACGTCGTGTACGACGTCATCGATGCGCAGCTGCCACTAGCGCCTTAGATTCCCTTCGCCGGCGCGGCCGCAGGATTGCGGCTCAAAGCATAGTAGGCTTCAGCACCTGCTCTACTTTTTCGGAGAGGTTCGTCATGCAGCTATTTCGCACGACCGGTTTCGCGCTCTTGGGTTTCGCGGGGACGCTCGACACGGCTTCCGCGGCCACTTACCCGTGGCCGCTCTTTATTACAGTTCCGCTTACGGTGACATACACGAATCTGCCCTCGGCCTCCAAGGTCGTATTGACATGCTACGTTTCCGGCGCGGCTCGTAACACGACCCTTGGAAGCGGCCAAGTGAATGTGCCCGTGACCTATCCCGCCGCCCACGGCGGGTCGTCGGGGGCAATGGGCTATCCTGCCAATTTGGTCTCTTCGTACAAAGGCAACATTTCCTTGAGACTGGCGCCAGCCGCCACCGGAGGCGGCGGCAGACCGTCGTCAGGGATGGGCGGCGGTAACCCTGGCTCACCCGCCGTACCCGTAACCGGCAGCGTTATCACGTGCGCCCTCGCCGTCACAGGAAGCAACGTCAGCTTCTCTACCAAGAGTGTACAACTCACCCTGCCGTAGGCGCGCCGCGCTCGCGCCGATCTTTGCGCTCTTCGTCCTCGCGGCGGCCCCAACGCCTGCGCCCTTGAGGATGCCGGCGATGAGCCTCGCCGGACCTACGGGCTCGGGATCGGGATCGACATCACCGAATACCCTTGCGTTGAGGATGCCGGCGATGAGCCTCGCCGGACCTACGGGCTCGGGATCGACACCGGCGAACACTGTTCCGTTGACGATGCCGCCGATGAGCCTCACCGGCCCCAAGAGCTGAGGAGATCTCCTAAGAACCCGAGTGGAGCGTCAGGACGACACCGTTCGGTTGAGAGTACTCATCACTGGAGCCGCCCGGCTCCGTCGTAGATTGTACCCCTGTCGCTAAGCGAGGCCAAATCATGATAAGCCAACGCACTTTTCGCGTCACCGGTATCGACCTCACCGGCTACATGGCCACGGACGTGCCGCGCGCGATCGCCTTCTATCGCGACGTTCTCGGCCTCGAACCAAGCAAGGTCTTTCCCGAGAATCACGGAGCGGAATACGAGCTCGCGGACGGCACGACATTCGGCCTGTGGGGTGGCGCCGGCATGATGCCGTTCCAACCGAGCAATGGCATCCTGTTTGCGGTCGACGATCTCGACGCTGCCGTCGCTGCGGTAAAAGCTCGGGGTTTACCCATTCTTATGGAGCACGAGTCGCCGGTCTGCTTCATGGCGATGATCAACGACACCGAAGGCAATAGCGTGATCCTGCATAAGCGCAAGCCATCCTAGCCCAACTTGAGTTCGCGCCGCTCTGATCGGAGTCAACGATGGACGAAAATCGCTTCAATATGTCGGTCAGGAAATTCCTGAAGGAAGTGGGTGTTACGTCTCAGCGCGAGATCGAAAAAGCGGTCTGGGACGCCGTGAACGCCGGCCGGTTCAAAGACGGCGCTACGCTCGACGCAAAAATGACACTCGAGATCCCGGGAGTGGACCTGACACACGTAGTCGACGGGCAGATCGACATCGGTTGAGCCGCCCAAGGAAAGCAACTCCCTCGGGCGTTGCCTTAGGTCGACTCTGCGTGAACGTCCCGGAACGTTGGCGACACTACATTCAATCGAATGCGGGCCTTTTCGACAGGAGCGCCAGGGTCCAAAACTAGAGCGGCAGGTTGTATTGCATCGAAGGCAGCACATGCGGCGCGATAAGCGCTGCAAAGCGGACGATACTCGCGGTCCGAATTCGGATCCGCTGGTAGCACTTGTCCCTGTTTAGGGTGGCGTCGATACCAAAGGAAGCGAGTGCCCCCATCAGACGCTCCTGATCGCAAGGACCAAACTGCTGCGTGTTCAGGTACGCCGAACTACGCGATCGACTTCCATCGTCCATAAACCAGACGGCGAGCGACAACGGTGACAGAGCGATCTGAGGTACGGCCTTGCGCCCGGAGCCATAGAAGGCTCGGTAGTACGGCGTAAGCGAAGGCAAACTGAGAGTAACGAATCGGTACGCTAGGCGCAGCCCATTGGTCGTACGACTCTGCGGAGGATTCGAGACGAGCCGGCGGAGGCGATCGTACTTCCAGTCTACGTACTCCCGCTGCGCGGCCGAATGGTTGACCTCAAGGAGTGCATTGCGCTTGCACCGCATCGACCCGTCGCCTAAGAGGGATCCGAGAACGACCGCGTGCTCTTCCGCCGTCAGCTCAATTCCGAGGTCACTCACGAATCAAGGATAAGTGCCCACTGTGCCACCTGTATGGCACACAGGGGACAAAAGAGTCCGCCGGCATCGCTGCCGGCGGACTCTCATTTAATCTGGCACTGTCCTACTCTCGAGGGACCCTGCGGTCCGACTACCATCGGCGCTGGCGGTCTTAACTGCCGTGTTCGGGATGGGAACGGGTGGAACCCCGCCGCTATCGGCGCCAGAAATCTGATCCCGGTGCGCACGCGAGCCTGGGCTCGAGCGATGCGCATCGGAAAGCTGTACAGAGAAGAACTTTCAGTGCCAAACGACAGTATTGCGTAGTAAATGTATCCGGGCGATTAGTACCGGTTAGCTCCACACCTTGCGGCGCTTCCACCTCCGGCCTATCAACGTGGTAGTCTTCCACGACCCTTCACCCTTGCGGGATTGAGACCTCATCTTGGAGTCAGTTTCACGCTTATATGCTTTCAGCGTTTATCTGATCCGAACATGGCTACCCGGCTATGCCCCTGGCGGGACAACCGGTTCACCAGAGGTTCGTTCGACCCGGTCCTCTCGTACTAGGGTCCAAACTCCTCAAGTCTCCTACGCCCACGGCGGATAGGGACCGAACTGTCTCACGACGTTCTGAACCCAGATCGCGTACCGCTTTAATGGGCGAACAGCCCAACCCTTGGGACCTATTACAGCCCCAGGATGCGACGATCCGACATCGCGCGTTTGTCCGTCATTCCTGACGGCGCAGACTATATCTTCACCCTCTTCGATCGCTCGAAGTAGGGGCCGGCGTATTATGGCGTCGATAGATTTGCTCGCTCGCGCGAGCAGCGACCGCCATCTCATCAATCGCGATCGGGATCGCGAATTGAATCAGTCGTTACAGGGTCACAGCCGTTAGGCTGGACTTCCCTCGGTATTGTCCTCGACCCAGTCCTAGGTCGATCGGAGTTCACCGATATAAGCCGGAACCTTAAGCACAATTACGTGTGCTTCACCCCTTATGTTGAGGTGCCAAACCTCCCCGTCGATGTGGACTCTTGGGGGAGATAAGCCTG
>PLCB01000052.1 GCA_003134695.1 Candidatus Zemynaea palustris
TCGCACTTCTGGTTCGCGTCCTCATCGGGCGGCTCGCCGATCTCGGGCTCAGATTGGCCGCTCTCGCCGGCGACCTCAACTTCGCCGTGCCGCGCCTTACGATGCTGGCCGCTTCGGCCGCACCGGCAGGGCCTTCGAATATCTCCCGCGGCGTCCACCGCGGACGCGACACTTCACGCTCCGCCTGACGGCGCCGTTTTAGGGGCCCGAGGTAGAGGTGGCGAAGGGGCCGCCAAGTGACATCGCGGACCGCAGCAGGCCCCCCCTCACCGGAGCAATCGGCCTTTCTCGAACGGGCGATGAACCAGTACGGGAAGGCGACCTATAACTTTGCCTACCGGCTAACCGGCAACGANNAGTTTTCTCTCGTGGATCTACCGGATTCTCACGAATCTCTACCGAGACGAACTTCGGAGGCGAAAAGGACGTTTCCAGGAGGAGATACCTGAGGATAACGTCCCCCAGGAGTATGCCGGGCAGCGGCCTTTGGCCGTGACCCCGATCGAGGACTACGTCGAGCGCCAGCTCAGCGAACCCCTCTCTCGGGCCCTCGGCCAGCTCTCGGCGGAGCAGCGACAAGTCGTGGTCCTCGCGGATATTGAGGAGTACAGTTATCAGGAGATTGCCGAAATTATGGGATGTTCGATCGGAACCGTGCGGTCTAGGCTGCATCGCGCCCGCGCACTCCTCCGGCGTCTCGTAGAACGCGCACAGAAACCATTATGAGCGAACATCTGAACAACCCACTGCTGATCGACTATCTCCGTCGCGAGCTTCCGCCGGAGGATGACGCGCTTGTGCTCGCTCATCTCGAAAAATGCTCCGTCTGCCGGCGCGAGTACGAGGTCGAGGTTTCGCTCAGCGACGCGCTTCGCGCCGCCGCGGCGCGTGAGGAACTCGAGTTCCCCTCCTTGATTGCCGCTCGCGTCTGGGAAGAGATTCGCAACGCGAAGCCGAGTCCGATCGCGCAGCTTGCCGCGTTCTTCCGCCCGGCGATCGCCGTTCCGCTCGTGGCCGCGGCCGCGCTCGCCGCGTTCTTCTTCGCGACGCCGTTCGGACAGCACGGCATCGCGCCGACGATCAACGCGGCGTATTACCTCGAAGCGCACGCGGCGCTGCAAGCCCAGAACCCGCTCGACGAACGCGGTCCGGCGGCTGCCCAATTTATCGAGATCGCGGCGCAGGATACGTCCACGTCGACGGCACTCGCCGACGACGTCAACCTCGGATTGGCAGCACCCGCCGCGTTCGATGCCGTTCGNNGCGGCAGCCGTCGACCCCGGCACGCAGCTGCTGCGCCAAGCGATGGATGCGCCGCGCGCCGTCTCGTATGTCGGCCAGTTAGAGACGGTCCGCTTCAGTTCGAATCGCGCCAACGCGACGATTGTTCGAATCTGGCATCTCGCTCCATCGATGACGCGCCGCTGGTACCTCGCGCCCGAAGCGCTCTACAACGATTACATCATCACGCGGGGCAGTTCGAGCTATCAGTTCGACACCAAGCGTTCGGAGCTCAAAATCTCCCACAACCCGGTCCTCGACGACCAGGTCGCGGCCGAGGACAGCCTTAATCGCGTCCTGACCAACTTCCGGGCGAGCGTCGCGCGCGGCGAAATCATCGCGGGCCGGCAGACGACCTCGTTGATCTTGGTCAACAAATACACCGGAGAGCGTGTGATGCGGCTCTGGCTCGACACGCAGACGCACCTCGTTCTGAAGAAGGAAGAATATCACGGCAACGGCGCGGTCGCTTCGGAGACGCGCTTCGAGGAACTTCGCTATACGAGCGCCATCCCGGCCGCGATGTTCTCGACCGAGACACCGTCGGGTTTCGTTCAAGTCGCGGGCCGCGATTACGCGATGCCGTCAGCCAACATCGATCGCGTGATCCACGAGGCCGGCTTCACGCCGATCAAGCCGACCAATTTGCCGCAAGGCTTCGCGCTGATCAGCGGTGACGCGACGACCGTCAACGGCGTGCGGACGCTTCACCTTACCTACTCGGATGGGCTGCGTACGCTGTCGCTATTCGAGAACGCGACCGGCGCAGCCGCGGACTTCGGCGCCCTTCGACCGCAGACGGTTCAGTTCGAAGGTCACGACGCGCAATACGTCGAGGACGGCCCGACGACGCTGCTCACCTGGAAGGAACACGGGCTNNTCCCCGCGATCGCCGCGTCCAGCGCTTTTTGGAGTCCCTTCGCTTCGACCTCACCTGTGCCGATCGCGAGAATCTTCCCGGTACTTCCGACCAAAACGATCGTTGGATAGCCGCCCTGCAAATATTTCTGCTTGACGTCGAGATTCGGATCGAACGCAATCGGATAATGGACGCCGAACTTTTGGGCGAAGGTGATGACGTCGGCTTGAGATTCCGGTGTAGTCGAATCCATTCCGAGCGGGCTCGCCGAGACGCCGACGACGGCGACCTTATCTTTGTACTTCGCGTACAGGGCGTTGAGCACCGGGACTTCCCGCTGGCAGTGCGGGCACCACGTCGCGAAGGCTTCGAGCAGGATCGGTTTCCCGGCAGCCTTGCTGCTGTCGAACGCGCCCTCGGTCGTCGCAACCGCAAATGTCGGCGCCGGCTGGCCGACGGCAATCGCCGCGTAGTCCGGTGCGGTGGAAGCGTTTTGGACCGAACCGTTGCGGACGAGGACTATCACCGTGGCGATGGCGAGCACGGCGAGCAGGATAAGCGATGCATAGATGATCATCGTGCGCCGCGCGGCACGGGCTTTCAGTTCGGTTTGGGAGGGTCGAGCGGTGGCCTGACGGCGTGCGCTACGGTTCATAGGTCCGAGCCTTCGGTTTGTGCGGCACCCGCACCGCCCGAAAGCCAGCGGTCGACGGCGAGGCGTCCCGGCCCGAACCAGCCGATACCGAACGCGAGCGCCGCAAGAGCTAGATCGGCTGCGACGTGGCCCCACGAAGGCGGCGTGTTTACGCCCGATCCGAAGCAGCCGCAGTTGGCCGGGATCTGGCGCACGACGAGCGAGGCAACCGCGCCGGCGAACAGGAGAAACTGCGCGGCCGCGGCGTAGGCTGCGGCGCGCGTGAAGAGTCCGGCGACGAGGTAGCCGCCGAGCAGGATCTCGAGATACGGCAGCGCGACGCCGAGCGGCGCGACGACGACCGGCGGCAAGATGCGATAACCCGCGATCGTCGCAGCGGTTGCTGACGGCCCGTCGTGCGCTTTGAGAATGCCGGCGACCAGAAGCAGTCCGCCGATGAGGATACGCACGATGAGGACGGCTACGCCCATTCGGCCTCGACGCGTTCGAGAATCGTGCGTTGCGGAGCGGGAATCGCGTGCGGGTCGGCTCGTTCCGGCGTGGCTTGCGGCTGACCGTGCGCGCGCAACGTCGCCGCAACCGAACGCGCGAGCGTCGGAACGTCGTAGCCGCCTTCGAGGCAATAGACGACTCGGCCGCCGGTATACTCCGAGGCGACTTCACGAATGAGGCCGGCGAGCGCTGCCGCGGCAACGGGCCCGTCGGCGCCAAGGTCGCCGACCGGATCGCCGGACGCGTAATCGTAACCCGCACTAACGACGATCAGATCGGGCCGAATGCGACGCGCGAGCTCGGGCAGCGCACGTTGCCAGGTTGCGACAAAGGGTTCGGTGCCGTACGAATGCGGCGGCAGCGGTACGTTGACGATCGCCCAATGGTCGCCGATCGACTGTTCGCTCGGGCCGCCGGTCCCGGGATATGCCGGATAGGCGTGGGTCGAGACGAACGAGACGCCGTCTCGTGCCATCGCCTGCGTACCGTTGCCGTGATGATAATCGAAGTCGACGATCAGCGCCTTCCCGCCGGTGTTCTTGACGAAGACGTGAGCGGCGACGGCCGCGTTGCCGAAGATGCAGAATCCCATTCCGCGCGCGGGTTCGGCGTGATGGCCGGGCGGTCGCACGAGCGCGAAGACGGCGCTGCCGGTGTCGACCGCGCGCTCCATCGCGACGATCGCTCCGCCGGCGGCGCGGCGCGCGACGGCGAATGACGACGCGTCGAGCACGGTGTCACCGGTCGAGAGATAGCCGGCGCGATCTCCCAGCGCATCGACGTCGCGCCGCACGCGATCGAGGTACGCGGCTGGATGGACGAGCTCGAGTTCGGCGTCGGTAGCGTCGCGCGCCGGCTCACGCTCACCGAAAAGCCCGGCGGACTCCAAGTACGAGGCAACGCCTGCGACGCGATCCGGCGACTCCGGGTGGTCGACCCCCTTCAGATGCTCGGTATACAGCTCGTCGTAGACGACGATCAATGTTTGGGAGTTGCCGTTGGTTTGGGTTTGGGGGGTGGGCTCAGGTCGCTAATCATCTTCTGCAGCTCTTTCGCAGCATCCGAGCCGGGCTTGACGAACGGTCTGAAATGCTCGTAGGCGGAGCGCGCTTTGTCTTTCTGGCCAAACGCCGTGTAACACTTGCCCATGACCAAGTAGAATTGCGGTTGTTTTTGCAGAAAATCCGGCGCGTTCTTGACGAGTGCGTCGGAGATCTGGCTGCATTCCTTATAGTTCTTGGTCTGATAGTCGGAGACGGCCAGACCCGCCAGCGGCTGCGGCGAGTGCGTCAGTTCGAAGGCGCGGCGATACGCGTCGCGCGCCTTGTCCCAATGCTTTGAATCCGCTTCGACTTGCCCGATTTGCGCGAAGACGTTGGGGTCGTTCGGCGTGAGCTGCGCAAGACGGTAAAAGTAGGAGAGCCCGTCGGCCGGTTTGTTCTGTGCGAGCGCGAGGACGCCGAGCCGCTGGAGCGCGTCGGTATTGTCGCGCTTGTCGCCGAGCGCCGTCGTCCACTCGGTCGCGGCGCCGGCTTGGTCTTTGTTTCCCGCCAGAAGGTCGCCGTAAGCGATGTGCACCGCCGCTACCTTCGGATAGGTCGCGACCGCCCGTTTGATGGCGGCTGCGGTTTCAGTGGTCATCTTCTCGGTCTGGTAGACCTTCGCTTCCTCGATGAGCACCGCGGCTTTGGCGTCGTCGTCAGAGACGAGGCTCAACAGCGACTCGTAACTCGCGATCGACCCTTTCACGTCGTGATTCGCGGCTTGCAGACGGGCCTTGCCGAGGACCGCCTCGACGTTCTTGGGATCGATCTGCGTCGCTTTGTCGAAGAGTTGGAGCGCGAGCGCGATCGCGCCCTGATCGACGTACGACCTCGCTTCAAGGACGATCGGCGTTGAATCTTTCGGGTCGAGTTGCGCGGCTTTGTCGAACGCCTGTCGCGCTTCGTCGTACTTCTTCTCCTGCGCGAGGACGAGGCCGTAGTTCTCCCACGAGTGTTTGTCGCTCGGATTGAAGACGGTGGCGCGTTTTGCGATGCGTTCCGCGTCTTGCGGACGATCGGTCCGCATGTACAGATTCGTGAGCGTCAACAGAATCTGCGCGTTGGTCGGCTCGAGATTCGTCGCGTTCTCGTAGTCAGCGATCGCCTCTTTGACTTTGCCCAGTCCTTCGTTGGCGGCGCCGTCGAGATAGTACGTCTGAGCGCTCTTGTCGCCGAGCGAGATGAGGCGTTGGGTCAGCGCGAGCGCCTTGTCGGGATGTCCCGTTCCCAGGTAATAGCCGGAGAGTTCGATCAGCGTCGGCTTGTCGTTGGGATTCGCCTTGATCTTCGCTTCGAGGCGCGGAATGGCGACATCGGCCGGTTCGGGCGTCGCGGTCGGGAGCGGTGCCGGCGTCGACGACGCGGCGGCGGGTGCGGCCGTTGCTACGGGTTTCGGTGCACCGAAACCGGCGCCGGTGGCCGCGAGGAGCGCGACGGTCGTCAGCGCGACGATGGTCAAGGGTTGCAGGAGCTTTCTCAAAGTGTCTTTCTTATTCAAGCGTGGGTGGCGGCGATCGATTTGATCGCCTTGGTCAGTTCGGGCACGATCTGGAAGGCGTCACCGACGACCAAGAGGTCGGCGAATTCTCCGATCGGGACGGAGCCGTCCTTATTGATAGCAACGATGGTTCCCGAGGTTCGCATTCCAACTTTGTGCTGAATCGCCCCCGAGATGCCGACCGCGATGTAGAGTTGCGGGCTGATCGTCTTGCCGGTTTGCCCGACCTGGTGGCTGTGCGGGATCCAACCGGCGTCGACGGCCGCGCGGGACGC
>PLCB01000044.1:0-50834 GCA_003134695.1 Candidatus Zemynaea palustris
CCGGTCGAGGCGGATTGGTTCGAAGGCGTATCAGCGGATCTGAAAATCCTTCGCTTTCCGACGGGCAACCGTTCGCCATGCCATGCCATCAACGCGGGTGTTGCGGCGTCGGAGGGCGCGCTCGTTTCCGTATTGATCGACGGTGCGAGAATGGCCAGCCCGGGGTTGTTGGAGCGCGCGAGCGCCGCGATGCGGATCGCGGACGACGTCTTTGTCGCGACAATGGGCTTCCACCTCGGCCCTGAGCCCCAACAGCTTTCCTTGACGAAGGGCTACGGCCCCGAGGTTGAGGACCGATTGCTTGCGGAGATCGGTTGGCCTGGCGACGGCTACCGTTTGTTCGAAATATGCGCCCGGGGCCAGTCCTACGCGAACGGCGTGCTCTATGACTTTCCAGAAACGACGGCCTTCATGATGCATCGCAGGAGCTTCGATCGAATCGGCGGCTTTCACGAGGGTTTCAGATTTCGAGGCGGCGGCTTGGCAAACTTTGAATTCTTCGAACGCGCCCTTCGCGACGAGGCGATCGCTCCCATCGTTCTAATCGGTGAAGGCACGTTTCACCAGGTACACGAGGGCATCTCGACGAGAGCAGGAGGCATTCTTCGTCGAGAGAGGCCGGATGGACCAACGATCGGAGATGAGATGGCTCGTGAATTCGAAGCTATCGCCGGGCGTGCACCGCTATCGCTGCGCTTGAAGAAGCCGTTTCTGTTCGGGAGATGTGAAACGAAGACCATCGAGCGCTGCTTTTTTCCCGTCCCGGATGAATTCGATTGACCGNNGCGGCGACGGCGTCGTCGTCCGCGCCTTTCGGCCCAACGCCGAGCGCGTGGACGTCATCGACGCGCGCAGCGGCCAGGTCGCGTTTGCGCTCGAGCGCGTCCATCCGATGGGATTCTTCAAAGGCGAGCTGGCGCGTGCGACGCCGTTTCCGTATCGTCTGCGCGAACGCGCCGGCGCCGAGACGTTAGAGTTCGACGATCCCTATCGCTTCGGAGAGATTCTCGGAGCGACGGACGCATGGCTGATCGCCGAAGGCAACCACCTGCGCTTGTGGGAGGTCCTCGGCGCGCATCGGCGCACAAGCGACGGCGTCGACGGAACCACCTTCGCGGTCTGGGCGCCGAACGCGCGCCGCGTCAGCGTCGTCGGCGACTTCAACCGATGGGACGGCCGGATCCATTCGATGCGCTTTCGCGCCGAGTGCGGGGTCTGGGAGATTTTCATCCCGGGCGATCTCACGGGTCATCCGTACAAGTACGAAATCGCCGGCCCGAGCGGCGCGCTCTTGCCGCTCAAGAGCGATCCGCTGGCTTTTCAGTGCGAGTTGCGACCTTCGACCGCCTCGATCGTCACCGCGCCGTCGCGCTACGTTTGGACCGACGAAACGTGGATGCAAAAGCGCGCGGAGCGCATCTCGCGCGACAAACCCATCGCGATCTATGAGGTCCATCTCGGCTCGTGGCGGCGCAAAGGCGAACGCGGCGATCTGCCGCTGTCGTATCGCGAACTCGCCGACACGCTGATCCCGTACGTCAAGGATCTCGGCTTTTCGCATCTCGAGCTGTTGCCTATCGCCGAGCACCCCCTCGACGGATCGTGGGGCTATCAACCCACCGGAATGTACGCACCGACGAGCCGCTACGGCATGCCGGACGATTTTCGTGCCTTCGTCGATCGCGCGCATCGGGCCGGAATCGGGGTGCTGGTCGATTGGGTTCCCGGCCACTTTCCGACCGACACGCACGGCCTCGGAAACTTCGACGGGACGCACCTTTACGAGCACGCCGACCCGCGCAAAGGCTTTCACTACGAGTGGGGCACCTGGATCTACAACCATGGCCGCCGCGAGGTCGCCAATTTTTTGATCGCGAGCGCGCTCTACTGGCTCGGCGAGTTTCACGTCGACGGCCTGCGCGTCGACGCGGTCTCGTCGATGATCTACCTCGATTATGACCGGGACCCCGGGCAGTGGATTCCCAACGAGTTCGGCGGAAACGAAAACGTCGAGACGACGAGGTTCCTGCGGCGGCTCAACGAGACCGTCTTCGCTGAATTTCCGAGCGCAACGACGATCGCCGAGGAGTCGACCTCCTGGCCGATGGTCTCGGCGCCAACGTATCTGGGCGGGCTCGGCTTCGGCTACAAATGGAACATGGGCTGGATGAACGATACGCTCAAATTCTTCGCGCGCGACCCACTCTACCGAGGGCATCACTTCGACGAGCTGACCTTCAGCCTGATGTACGCCTTCAGCGAAAACTACATCTTGCCGTTCTCGCACGATGAGGTCGTCCACCTCAAGCGTTCGCTCCTCGGGCGAATGCCGGGCGACAACGAAGAACGCTTCGCCAGCTTGCGCGTGCTGTACGGCTATCTCTACACCCATCCCGGAAAAAAACTCATGTTCATGGGTGACGAGTTCGGCCAGGAGCGCGAGTGGAGCGAGGCGCGCAGCCTCGACTGGCATCAACTCGACGATCCGCGCCGGCGCACGCTAAGCGCATTCGTGCGCGATCTCAACCACGTCTATCGCAACACGCTCGCGCTCCATGCCTGCGAATCCGACTGGCAGGGCTTTGAATGGATCGACTGCGAGGATCGGACCAACGTCGTCGCGTCGTTCTTGCGCCGCGACCCCGCCGGCGGAACGTTCGTCGTCGTCGTCATGAACATGAGCGGCACCGCGTACGACGGGTACCGAGTCGGCGTCCCGGTGGCTGGGCGCTATCGCGAACTGCTCAACAGCGATGCGGCGACGTACGGCGGAAGAAATCGCGGAAACTTCGGAACGGTCACGGCCGTCGAGACCCCGTCACACGGAAAGCCCGTCTCGCTGAATCTCTTCCTGCCGCCGCAATCGCTCCTGATCCTCGCACCGGTTCAGTGATCGGCGTGCGTGGGCCGGTCGTCGATCTCGGCGAGCCGGCGCCGTTAGGCGCAACGTGGGACGGCAAAGGTGTCAACTTCGCGCTCTTTTCCGCGCATGCCGAGAAGGTCGAATTGTGCCTGTTCGATGCGCGCGGCCGGCGCGAATTGCATCGCCTCAGGCTGCCGTCATACACGAGCGAGGTCTGGCACGGGTACGTCCCCGACGCGCGCCCCGGTTTACGTTACGGTTATCGCGTCTACGGTCCGTACGATCCGGCCGCCGGCCATCGCTTCAATCCGAACAAGTTGCTGCTCGACCCGTACGCGAAGGCGATCGTCGGGCCTCTGCGCTGGAGCGACGCGCACTTCGGTTATCGCGTCGGCTCGGCGCACCCCGAATCGAGCTTCGACCGGCGCGACGACGCGATCGGGATGCCGAAGTGCGTCGTCGCCGACTCGGCCGTCGCCTGGAGCGACGATCGCCGGCCGAATACAGCGTGGTCCGAAACGATCGTCTACGAACTGCACGTGCGCGGGTTCACGATGAAATTTCCGGGCGTTCCGCCGCCATTGCGCGGAACGTTCGCGGCGCTCGCCTCAGCGCCGGTTCTCGACTACTTGGTTCGCCTCGGCATCAGCGCCGTCGAACTATTGCCGGTGCAGGCCTACGTAGACGATCGCCAGCTCGTCGAGCGCGGGCTGCGCAACTACTGGGGCTATAACACGATCGGTTTCTTCGCGCCGCATCACGCATACCAGAGCGACGCCAACGCCGCCGAGTTTCGCACGATGGTCAAGCGCTTCCACGAGGCCGGGCTCGAAGTGATCCTTGACGTCGTCTACAACCACACCGCAGAAGGCGACCATCTCGGACCGACGCTCTCGTTTCGCGGCATCGACAACAAGACGTACTACCGCTTGGCCGACGATCGGCGCTTCTACGAGAACGTTACCGGTTGCGGCAACACCTTCAACCTCGAACAGCCGCGCGTCGTTCAGCTCGTCATGGACTCGCTGCGCTATTGGGCGGAGCAGATGCACGTCGACGGTTTCCGCTTCGATCTCGCGACGACGCTGGGCCGAACGGCGCACGGTTTCGATCCGAACGCGCCATTTTTCCAGGAGATCGCGCAAGATCCGACGCTTTCGCGGCTCAAGTTGATCGCCGAACCCTGGGATATCGGCGACCGCGGCTACCAACTTGGACACTTCGCACCGGGCTGGTCGGAATGGAACGACCGCTTCCGTGACGGCGTCCGCCGTTTTTGGCAGGGTCACGACGGAATGATTCCGGGCATCGGCTCCGCTTTGACCGGATCGGCCGAAGTCTTCGCGCATAACGGCCGGCACGTACGCGCTTCGCTCAACTTCGTCACCGCCCACGACGGCTTCACCCTGCACGACCTGGTCGGTTACAACCGCAAACACAACGAGGACAACGGCGAGAACAACCGCGACGGGACGGACGCGAACTGGAGCTGGAACTGCGGCGTCGAGGGCCCGGCTGACGATCCCGCGGTGCTGGCGCTACGCGCGCGGCAAAAACGAAACTTCTTGGCGACACTCCTCTGCTCGCAGGGCGTCCCGATGCTGCTCGCCGGCGACGAACGTAACCACACGCAGTACGGAAACAACAACGCCTACTGCCACGATAGCCCGCTCACGTGGATCGACTGGATCCCCGACGGCGACCGCGAATTGACGGCGTTCGTCCGCGGCGCGATCGCGCTGCGCCGTTCGTCGCGAGCCTTTCGCCGCGAATCCTACTTTCACGGAACGCCGATCGCGGAGGGCGCGCGTAAAGACGTCGCCTGGGTAAGGCCCGACGGCGGCGAAATGCAAGAAGGCGACTGGTCGGATCCGAGCCGGCGAGCGTTCGGGTATCTCTTCGGCGACGAAGACCCAAGCGAAGCGGGTCCGCTCTTCCTCATCTATCTGAACGCGCACGACGAAGACATCCCGGTGGTGCTTCCCTGCCCCGACTTGGGCTGGGACCTCCTCATCGATACCGCCGGCGATCCAAGCGGCAACGTCGCCGCACCGATTGCGGTCGGCGCCTTGACGTTGCGCGCGCGTTCGTTCGCCCTCTTGCGCTCGCGTCGCGCGCCGTCATGACCGAACACGCTCGCTCGGCGCGCGCGTATCTGCCGCCGGCGCTCCGGCGCGCCGACCGCGTTTGGGGTTTCGGATTGAATCTCTACGCACTGCGCTCGGCGCGAAATTGGGGGATCGGAGATTTTTCCGATCTGCGCGACATGATCGCGCTTGCGGCTCGTCTCGGCGCCGGAATCATCGGCGTCAATCCCTTGCACGCGCTGCATTGGCGCGACCCCGAAATCGCAAGCCCCTACGCGCCGACGAGCCGCTTCTTCCTCAACCCGCTGTACGTCGACGTCGAAGCCGTCCCCGAATTCGCCGGCGACGCCGCGGCACGCGTACTGGTCGCAAGTCCGGGCTTCCAAAAAGACTTGGCGGAGGCGAAAGAGGCGCCGCTGATCCGCTACGATCTCGTCGGCGCGTGCAAGCGGCGCGTCCTCGAATTACTCTACACCGCCTTCCGGCGCGACGCGAGCGTCGAGCGACGGCGCGCGTTCGGACGTTTTCTGATGCGCGGCGGCTCGCGTCTGCGGCGCTTCGCGATCCACGAAGCGCTCGACGAGCGCTTCGCGCGCGACGAGTTTCCTGCTCCCGCGTCGCCGCAAGTCGAGCGCTTCGTGCACGAGGCGCACCGCCGCATCGATTTCTTCCGCTACCTGCAATTCGTCGCCGACGAACAACTCGCCGCCGCCGCCGACGCGGCAGGCGAACTTTCGATCGGCCTCTATCGCGATCTCGCGGTTGGGGTCAACCGCGACGGCGCAGACGTTTGGGCCGAACCAGAGCGCTACGTCCTCGATCAGAGCGTCGGCGCGCCGCCCGACTTACTCGGGCCGCTCGGACAAAACTGGGGCTTTCCGCCGCTCGACCCCGTCGAACTCGAACGCGATCGCGGGGCGTACTTCGGTGCGCTGCTGCGGGCCAACATGGCGCACGCGGGCGCGCTGCGGATCGATCACGTCATGTCGCTGCTGCGACTGTTCTGGATTCCGCGGGGCGCCCAGCCGCGGGACGGCACCTACGTCGCGTATCCCTTCGAAAGCCTCAGCGCGGTCACCATCAACGCGAGCAAACGCGCGCGCTGCTTGCTCATCGGCGAAGACCTTGGAACCGTCCCCGACGGATTTCGCGAAGAGATGACACGCGGCGCGATCCTCTCCTATCGACTCTTGCTATTCCAGCGTGAAGACGACGGCCGTTTCGCTCCGCCGGAACGCTATCCGGGCTGCACGCTCGCGACCGCGACGACGCACGATCTTCCGACGCTCGCCGGTTGGGCGCTCGGCCGCGACATCGACGCCCGGCTGCGCGCCGGCTCGACCGATCCTAACGGCGCGGCAGCATCCCACGCGTTGCGTCGCCTCGAGGCGACCTGGCTGCTCGAAGCGCTGGAGGCCGCCGGCGAACTCGACCCGGCCGAGGTCGAGCGCGCACACCAAACGCTCGACGCGCGCGTCGAAGACGGCGGCGCGTACGCACCACTGATCGCGGCGGCCTACCGATTTCTCGCGCGCAGCCCGGCGAAAATCGTCCTCGTCCAGCTCGACGACGTCCTGGGTGAACTCGACCAAGTCAACGTGCCGGGAACCGTCAGGGAGTATCCGAATTGGCGTCGCAAGAGCGGCGTCGCCCTCGAAGCCATCCCCGACGACGAGCGCGTCAAGACGCTCGCTGCACAGATGAACACGCTCATCGGAGGCTTGCACTGAAATGAAAGCGGTCGTGATGGCGGGAGGCGAGGGCTCGCGGTTGCGCCCGCTGACGTCGCGCCGTCCGAAGCCGCTCGCACCGATCGCGAACAAGCCCGTGATGGAGCACATCCTCGACTTGTTGCGCAAGCACGGCGTGACCGAGATCGTCGCGACGCTGCACTACCTCGCCGACGAAATCGAAAGCTACTTCGGCGACGGCTCGGCATTCGGCGTCGCGCTGTCGTACGTCGTCGAGGACACACCACTGGGCACGGCGGGTGCGGTCAAACTCGCCGAGTACCTGTTGCGCGACGAACCGTTCCTGGTCATCTCCGGTGACGCGCTGACCGACCTCGACCTGAGCGCGCTGGTCGCCGATCATCGCCGCACCGGCGCGACGGCGACGATCGCGTTGCAACGCGTTCCGAACCCCCTCGAGTTCGGCGTCGTGATCACCGACGAGCAATACCGCATCACGCGCTTCCTCGAGAAACCGTCATGGGGCGAAATCTTCTCGGACACGATCAACACCGGGATCTACGTCCTCGATCCGAGCGTCTTCGACTACATGGAGCGCGGCAAGAATTACGATTTCTCACGCGATCTCTTTCCACGGATGTTGCACGAGCACAAACTCGTCCAAGGTTTCATCACCGACGATTACTGGACCGACATCGGTACCTTGCAGCAGTATCAGCAAGCAAATTACGATGCGCTCAACGGAAGGGTGCGCGTGGCGATTCCCGGCGCCGAGATCGCACCCGGCGTTTGGCAAGGCGAAGATTGTAACGTCCATCCCGAGGCGCAGCTCGTCGCACCGGTCGTTCTCGGCAAGAATGTCGTCGTCGAGGCCGGCGCAATCGTCGGCGCGGAATCGGTGCTCGGCGACTCGGCGGTGGTCGCGAAGCACGCGCGACTGGATCGCACGATCGCGTGGAGCGACACCTACTTCGGCGAATCTTGTTCGCTCGCGGGCTGCACCCTCGCCGACCGCAACATCGTCAAGGAGCGCGTCATCATCGGCGAGGGTTCGGTGGTTGGAAGCAACTGCATCATCGGCAGCGGCGCGGTGATTCGGCCCAACATCAAGCTCTGGCCCGACAAGAATGTCTCGTCCGGCGCGATCGTCTCGATGTCGCTGATCTACGGCATCAAGTGGCCGGGCTCGCTGTTCGGCGGCGTCGGCGTCAGCGGGCTCGCGAACGTCGAGATCACGCCCGAGTTCACGATGACACTCGGTCAGGCGTTCGGCTCGTTCTTGAAACCCGGTCAAACGGTGATGACCAGTCGGGACGCGCACCCGGCGGCGCGCATCATGAATCGCTGCGTCATCTCGGGTTTGCTTTCAGTCGGCATCAACGTCGAGGACCTGCGCGCGATCCCGATCCCCCTGGCGCGCTATACCACGCGGATGGGTGGCGACGGCGGCGTGCACACGCGCGTCGATCCGAACGACCCGAACGCGCTCCTGCTCGAGCTGCTCGACAAGAGCGGCATCAACGTCGACAAAACGACCGAACGAAAAATCGAAAGCCTCTTCTTTCGCGAAGGTTTCCGGCGAACGGCGATGGACGACGTCGGACACCTCGCCTTTCCGGCGCGATCCCTCGAGATTTACACCTCCGAATTTTTGGCCGCGCTCAAACCGAAAGCGCTGCCGAAGGCCGGCTTCAAGGTCGTCGTCGACTACGGCTACGGCAACGCTTCGATCGTACTGCCACGCATTCTGTCGAATCTCGGTGTCGACATCATCGCGCTCGACGCGTACTACGACGAGCTCAAGGCCCGAACGTTCCGCCTCGATCGCGAGCGCTATCTCGAGCAACTCCGCACGGTGACGCTCACGCTCGGCGCCGATCTCGGCGTCCTGGTCGATCACGACGGCGAGTCGTACGCGCTGATCGACGACCAGGGCCGGGTCGTCGCCGGCAACCGCCTGCTGGCCCTGATGACGTTGCTCGTCGGCCGGAAAAAACCGGGCGCGCGCATCGCGATTCCGATCACGACGCCGAACGCGATCGAACGGCTTGCGGCTTCATTGGGTGCGAGCGTAACGCGAACGCGGAGCGACCGGCGTTCGATGATGGCTCTCGCCGACGCGCAGCGCGAAACGCTCGACTACGGCAGCGGCGTCAACCAAGAACCGATCTTCCCGGAGTTTCAACCGGCCTTCGACGCGCTCTATGCGATCGTCAAACTGATGGAACTCCTCGCCGCCGAGGGCCGCAAACTCCACGAGCTCAACGACCTACTGCCGCACTGGTTTTTCCGCCACCGCGCAATCCAGTGCCCGTGGGAACGCAA
This sequence comes from Candidatus Zemynaea palustris, assembly GCA_003134695.1. GTDB lineage: Bacteria > Vulcanimicrobiota > Vulcanimicrobiia > Vulcanimicrobiales > Vulcanimicrobiaceae > Zemelea > Zemelea palustris. Next base: position 8,967 of record PLCB01000044.1, read on the forward strand.
GGGCGAAGTCATGCGCACGATCGTCGACGAGAACCAAGGTCGTGACGTCGAGATGTTCGACGGCGTGCGCGTCCGGCTCGACGGCGAAAGCTGGTTTCTCGTGTTGCCTGACGCCTCAGATCCCACGCTCAACGTGTACGCCGAAGGCGCGACCGGGGAAGACGCCGACCGGCTGATGGGCGACGTCGCACGCCGCATCGAGCAATTGGTCGAAGCCTGAGAGAGCGCTACTACGGCTGGAAGATCGTGGCGACCCTCGGCGTCACGACGATCATCTCGTACGGCACGAGTCAATATCTCTTCGGGCTGCTCGTCTCGCCGATCGCGCTCGAATTGGGCTGGAGCAACGCCGCAATCGGCGCCGCGTATTCGGGGACCGTGCTGGTCTCGGGCATCGCCGGTCTCGCACTCGGGCGGGCGCTCGATCGTTTCGGTGCGCGGGTGTTGATGTCGCTCGGCTCGCTCATCGGTGGTCTGTCGCTGATCGCGATCGCCTCGGTTCACTCCCTTGTTGCATTCGATCTCTTGTGGACCGTCGGAATGGGCGTCGGAACCGCGCTCACCTACTATCCCGTCTCGTTTACGGTGGTCGCCAACTGGTTCGACCGGCAACGCGCGCAGGCACTCGCGCTCTTGACGTTCCTCGGGGCACTCGCGTCGCCGTTTTTCTATCCGCTCGCCGGTCTTGCCATCGCCGCGTTCGGCTGGCGTCAAGCCGTGATCCTCATGGGCGCCTCGCAACTGCTGGTCGCGTTTCCGTTGCATGCCCTCGTCGTTCGGCGTCACCCCGAGGATCACGGACTGCATCCCGACGGGGCCGCAGAACGAAGCGACTGGACGCCGGAGAGCGGGCTCGGCTTCGCCGGCGCGATGCGCGGCGGTGCGTTCTGGACGCTGACCGGCGCGCTCTCGCTCGCCTATTTCGCTAGCACGGCGATCCTCTTGCAGCACGTCGCGTATCTCATCGCGCGCGGCTACGCACCGGCGCTTGCCGCGACGCTCGTCGGATTCTTCGGCATCGTGTATCTGCCGGGCCGCTGGCTTGTCGCGGTCGCCGGCAAGCGGGTCTCCAGCACGACGTTGCTCGCGATCGCGTTTCTTATGGAAGCGGCGGGCATCGCGCTTCTTGCGTTCGCGAAAAGCATTTGGTGGGTCGGCGCGTACGTGCTCGTCTTCGGCATCGCCTACGGCGCGACTGCGCCGCTTCGCGGTGCGATCGTCGCGGAACGTTTCGGACGGCGTGCGTACGGGACGATCTTCGCGACGCAAAATGCCATCGTAGGCGTCTTCGCGGCGCTCGGCCCGATCGCCGCTGGGCACCTCATCGATGTCAGCGGCTATCTACCGGCGTTCTATCTCTGCATCGCCGCCTGTAGCGCCGCGGCTATTGTTTTGGCGTGGACCAGAACGTCGAACCACCCGCGTTCCGAAGCTCAAATCCAAACGTCCCGTCGGTGAAGAGTCCTAGTGCGACGCGCACCGCCTGGCTGGCATCTTTCATGACGACGAATCCACCCGTGTCGTTTCCGACGAAAGCACCACGCGATATGCCATTCGAACCAAAAACATCGACCTCGCCGATAGCCGTGCCGACGCCTTCAAAGACCGCGACCCGCTTCTTGCCGTTCGCGTCGAGGAGCGACAACTGCGGCGCCTGCGACGCCTCATAGAGACTCAGTTCGACCCTCGTTTTCTTGTTACTGTCGAATTGCTGAAGCAGCGGATAGTTGTCCGCGGTGAGCGACAGCAACTGGCGCGCAGTTCCGTTCGAGTCGTTGAGATAGATCTGCGGACTTTGCGCGGTGCCGGTGAGGCTGATCTCGGTGCGTCCCTTGCCGGCGGCGTCGTACTGACGAATTACCGGACTGTCGTCCGATGCAAGGTACGCCGTCTGTCGCACGCCGCCGGAGACATCCAGCAGGTCGAGACTCGGGCGCGAGCTCGAATCGAGCCCGACGACGAGACGCCTGCGGTCGCTCTTGTCTCGCACGACCAGGCCCTGCGCCGTCAGCGTTGCACTCGCCCCGGTTCCGTCGCTGACAACGACGGGTGTCGACGGGCTCGGCGCCTGCGCGGTTACGATGAGGAACGCGATGACGGAGAGGGCGATCGTCCGATCGCGGCGGTTATTCGACTCGAGGCGCGCGACGCGCGCGCTCAATTGCGTGACGAGACTTTGCTCCACGGCATCCTCCAGAAGCAAGAAAAAAATCGGGTGAGCCAATTTTTTCGCCCAGGAGACCCTTGCTCCTTGCGCGCTAGCGCAAATCGATCGCAGAGACGATGTTGGGATCGATGCCGGCGACTTCCCAAATGCGGCGCATCGCGTCGGAGCCGCCCAACAGATCGCTCAACTCGCGAACGCGCGTGAGCTTTTCGTCGAGGTCGCGCTTGATCTGAGGAACTTCGCTCCGCTCGATCGCATCGAGGGTCGAATACGCCGTCTCGCCCGGGCGTGCCGCGCACCACGCGAACGCGTCGGTGACGACGCTATAGAACGCTTCTTGAGGCGTCGTGTCGAGCCATTCGCGTTCGTCGGTCACGATCGGAAACGGAAATGACTTCCCGTCGCGCGCGACGACGAGGGCGAATGCGTTCGGCATCTTAGTCAGCGTGAGCCCAGCAGCTCGGGCCGTATCGGCGACGCGATCGCAGCGCGCGAGGAAATCTTCTCGGTTCGTGGTTTCCAAAATACCTCAAGGCTCGGGAAGGCAAAGTGATACACCGCCACTGAGACGGCGACCCCGCTTACCACTCTGTTCGGCTGTCCTAGGGGAGCCGTTTACATGAGCCAAGTCACGAGACGATGCCCTCGCCATGACGCCCGTCACCTTCGGCGAAGCGCTTGGCGCCTTCGAGCGGCTCGCCGCTGGCCAGCGTCGCCAGCCCGAAACGGATCTCGTTTTCCATCGCCTCACGTTCGCCCATGAACCACTGCTGGATCGCCGCCATCCGGTCGTTGCGCAGCGCGACTTGCGGAAACGACGCGAGCTCGCGCGCCAGCGCGACCGCTGAATTGAGCGCCTCGCCTTTGGGTGCGAGCCGGTTGACCAAACCGATCTGCTTCGCCTCGACGGCGGTGACTTGCCGCCCCGTGAGGATGAGGTCCATCGCGATGCTGTGCCCGATGAGGCGCGGCAGGCGAATCGTTCCAAGGTCGACGAGCGGTACGCCGAAGCGCCGGTTCAAGATGCCGAAAACCGCGTCGCTCGCGGCGACGCGCAGGTCGCACCATAGCGCAAGCTCCATCCCGCCGGCGACGGCGTAGCCTTCCACCGCGGCGATGACGGGTTTCGAAAGCTGCAGGCGCGTCGGACCCATCGGCGCGGGCAGACTCGGATCCAGCTGTTGCAACTGGCCTTCCGCGAACGCTCGGAGGTCGAACCCCGCGCAGAACGTTCCGCCGGCGCCGGTCAAGACCGCGACGTCGCCCGCAGCGTCGCTCTCGAAGCGCGCGAACGCACCCAAGAGTTCTCGTGCGATTTCGTTGTCGACCGCGTTGCGCCGTTCGGGCCGATCGATCGTCACCACGGCGACCCGATCGTTCAGCTCATAGCGGACGTGCACGGATATACTCCAACTTGAAGGCGAGCGTCTCCAAAACGTTCGCCCAGAGATAGCGGGTTGCGGTCGTGTAGCCGGCTTGGCGCATCTGCTCGGCGCGGTTTGGGTCGCGAGCGATCGCCTCGAGGTACGTGGCGAGTTCGCGCCCGTCTTCGCCGTCGCAGACGATCGCGTTGACGAACGGCTCGGCGTAATCCTCGCCCGTCGAGCCGCAAACGGCCAATCCGCCGGACGCCATCACTTCGAGCCCGACAAGCCCGAACGGCTCCTTGCCGCTGTTGGCGAGAACCGCATCGCACGCAACGTAGAGCGCGTAAAGCGTGCTCTCCGGAAGAAAAGCGCGCAGATCAATCACGTCGCCCGTGCATGTCGAGAGCGCCACGCAGACGGCCCCCAGATCGTCGCCGTCGATTTCGAGCCGTTCCACGCGCAGACCGCGCAGTCGCGCATGCTCGAAGACCGTTTCGCCGTACGGCTCGCGTCCGCCGCGCACGATCAATTGCGGCTGCATCCCGGCGTCGTTCAGTTCGACGATGGCGTCGATCGCCTGCAACCAATTCTTGTCGGGGTCGAAGCGGCCCACTTTCAGGAGCGCCGGCCTTCCGCGCAAGGCGGCGCGCAAGCACGCGATCGTCTCGCTCGGCGGACCGTCCAAGAGCGACTCGTCGATGCCGTTCGGAATTACGAGCGCTGGGACTCCCAAGCGGGCGAGTTCGAACTTCATATACTTGCTCACGGTCGTGATCGCCGCGGCGCGCTGCAGCGCGAGCCAGTCGATGCCCTCGAAGCCGTACGTATTGTTCGCGTTCCAGAGGATCGTGGCGCTTTGGCGCATTCCGCGCGCGTGCAATAGCGCGTCGATCAGGATCGCGGCACCGGCGGTTTGCCACTCTTCGGCGACGATGAGGACCCGCTCGCCTTCTGCGTGAGCCTTCGTGACGATCCCGTCGGCGACGAAGCGCGGCACCAACTCCCGAAAGTCGTCGACTTTTCCCGCTTCGCCGTCGTAGACGTCGCGCGGATGGTAGGCGGAGATCCACTGGCACCAGCGGCGCAGGGTAACGTTCGGCGCAAACGTCTCGACCGCCGGCAGTCTGGGATCACCGACGAAAGACAACTCCGTCTCGATCTCGGCTTCGCCGAGCGCTTTCGCGAGCGCGGTCACGCGCGTACCCAAGCCGCCGACCGACGAATAGCGATCCGGCCCCTCAAACGACAGCAGCGCCGCGTATTTATGTCCGGCAATCACCTCAGCAACGCGTTACTTTTTCAGTTGCCGCAAGACGTACTTCAAAATCCCACCATGCCGGTAGTATTCGGCTTCGTCAGGCGTGTCGATGCGCACGATCGCGTCGAACTCGGTGACCTTCCGGCCCTCGCCCGAAGCGCGAACTCTCACTTTGCTGCGCGGCGCGACGCTGCCGAGGCCGCGGATATCGAAGACCTCTTCGCCGCTCAAACCGAGCGACTCACGCGTTTGTCCGACCGGATATTCGAGCGGGAGGACGCCCATCCCGATCAGGTTCGAACGGTGGATGCGCTCGAACGACTCCGTAATCACGGCGCGCACGCCGAGCAGCATCGGCCCTTTCGCGGCCCAGTCGCGCGACGAGCCCGAACCGTATTCTTTTCCGCCGAGGACGAGCAGCGGCGTTCCGTTCTGTTTGTAGCGCATCGCCGCGTCGTAAATCGACATCTGCGTCCCGTCGGGCAGGTAACGCGTCATGCCGCCCTCGACGCCGGGGACGAGTTGATTCCGCAAGCGGGGGTTGCCGAAGGTTCCGCGCATCAGGACTTCGTGATTGCCGCGCCGAGCGCCGTACGAATTGAATTCGGCGGGCCCGATGCCGTGCTCCATCAGATATTTCGCGGCGGGGCCGTTCTTCGCGATCGCACCGGCCGGTGAGATATGATCGGTCGTGATGCTGTCGCCGAGCACCACCAGGACTCGCGCCCCGATGACGTCGGCCGGCGCCGGCGGTTCGGGTGTCATCCCCTCGAAGAACGGCGGTTGCTTGACGTACTCGTTCTTCGGATCCCACGCGTAGCGTTCGCCGGTCGGAACCTTCATGTTTCGCCAGTTATCGTCCCCGGAAAACACGTCGGCGTAGCGCGTGCGGAACATCGCTTCCGAAACCGCGTTAGCGACCGTCTTATCGATCTCGGCGTTGCTCGGCCAGACATCTTTGAGGTAAACCGGCTGCCCGTCTTTCCCGGTGCCGAGCGGCTCGCTCGTGAGATCGACGTCCATCCGCCCCGCCAGCGCATACGCGACGACCAGCGGCGGCGACGCCAGGTAGTTCGCGCGCACTTGCGGGTGGATGCGGCCTTCGAAGTTTCGATTGCCGGAAAGCACCGCCGCCACGATGAGATCGTGATCGGCGACCGTCTGCGCGACCTCGTCGGGCAGCGGCCCGCTGTTGCCGATGCAAGTCGTGCAACCGTACCCGACGAGTTCGAAACCCAATTGATCGAGGTACTGCTGGAGCCCCGCCTTGATCAGATAATCGGTGACGACTTTCGAGCCGGGCGCCAAACTCGTCTTGACCCACGGTTGGCACGTCAAGCCACGTGCGATGGCGTTGCGTGCCAGTAGGCCGGCGCCGATCATCACCGCCGGATTCGACGTATTGGTGCACGAGGTAATTGCGGCGATGACGACCGCGCCGTCGGAGAGCCCCGTCTCCGGGTAGGTCGCAACGGCGGTCCCACCGCCGCCTTCGTCTTCGAGGCGCCCGACAGCGTACTCGACCGATTTGCCGTTCCGAACGGTCGCGCGCATTTTCTGCCACTCGAGGAGCGCCTTGTTAAAGTCGTCTTTCACGTCGCCGAGCGCGACGCGATCTTGCGGCCGCCGCGGGCCGGCGATGTTCGGCTCGACGGTCGACAGATCGAGTTCCAGCGTGTCGGTGAAGATCGGATCGGGCGATTCGTCGGTGCGAAAGAATCCCTGAGCCTTCGCGTAGGTTTCGACCAGCGCGATCTGTTCCGCACTGCGGCCGGTCATCTTTAAATACGCCAGCGTCTGCGCGTCGATCGGAAAGATCGCGACGGTCGAGCCGTATTCCGGCGACATGTTGCCCATCGTGACTCGATCCGCGACCCCCAGATTGGAAAGTCCGGTGCCGTAGAACTCGACAAACTTTCCGACGACGCCCTTCTTGCGCAAGAGCTCGGTGACGCGCAAGACGAGATCGGTCGAGGTGACGCCTTCACGCAGCCGTCCGCTCAACTTGAAGCCGATGACTTCCGGGATGAGCATCGTGACGGGCTGCCCGAGCATCGCCGCTTCCGCTTCGATGCCGCCGACGCCCCAAGCGAGGACCCCGAGCCCGTTGACCATCGTCGTGTGCGAATCGGTGCCGACGACGGTGTCGGGGAAGGCGAGACCACTATTGTCCGGTCCCGCGCCCGCGCCGCCGGCGCCGAAGACGACGCGCGCCAAGAATTCGATGTTAACTTGATGGACGATCCCGGTATCGGGTGGAACGCAGCGGAAGTTGTCGAGCGCCGCTTGGCCCCACTTGAGGAACGCGTAGCGATCCTGCTCGCGCTCGAATTCGAGCCGAGCATTCTGAGCGAAAGCATCGCTCGTCCCGAAGCGGTCGACTTGGACCGAGTGATCGATGACCAGCTCCACCGGCTGGAGCGGATTGATCGACTTTGGATTGCCGCCCATCGCGGCCATCGCGTCGCGCATCGCCGCCAAGTCGACGACGACCGGGACGCCGGTGAAATCTTGAAGCAGCACGCGCGCCGGGCGGAAAGCGATCTCACGCTCGCTTGGCGACTGCGGCGACCAACGCGCCACCGCCTCGATGTCTCCCTTGTTGACGCTGCGGCCGTCTTCGAATCGCAACAGATTTTCGAGCAGAATCTTGAGACTGTAGGGTAGCCGCGCCATCGGAAAGCCGGCGCGCTCGAGCGCGTCAAGCCGGAAGATCGTGTACTGGCGGCCGTCGACGGCGAGCGTGTTCTTCGCCCCAAAGCTATTCGGATGCGCGTTCTGCATAGCGCGCCGGGCTTCGCTACTGCGCCTGGGCGCCCCCGGTCGTGCTGACGCGCGCGACATGCGGATCCCCGCCTTGCGCGCCGGCGACGGTCAACGCCGTTTGCCCCGAGAGCAGGGCGTGGAGCGGCTCCGCGACCAGCGCCGCGCGCCAGGCGGTCGCGTCCAACGTGCGGGCAATCTCGTCGACGCTTTGCGGCAGCTCGCGAGCGACGCGCTCGAGCGCGGCGCGCGGGGTCAAGAGTCCAGCGGGCAGCCCGTTTTCGGCGGCGATCGCATTCACGAGCACCGCCAGACATGCGACGATCGCTTCGCGCTCGGCGCCGGGCGGTCGTTTCGGTTTGGCCGGCAACTCATCGTCGCGCAGCGCCAACCCGCGCGCGACCGCAGCCACGATGCGATCTCCGAACGCTTTTCGAGCGCCGGCGTCGAGGCGGCGCAACTGGCTCAGCTCGTCGCGCGTCGCCGGGCGCAAAACCACGATCGCGCCCATCACGTCATCGGGGATGATGAACTTCAGCGGAACGTCGCGTTCGCGCGCGAGCGAGTCGCGCAATAATGCGAGTTCGCGCAAGATGCCCAGCTCGCGCCGGTTCATGCGCGTCGCTCCCGGAATGCGCAGGTACATTCGCTCCGGATCGGGCCGATAGCGCGCAGGATCGACGAGCGGCCGCGCCTCTTCCTCAAACCACGCGTACCGTCCGTTCTCGACCAGTCGAGCCTGCAGAGCGTCGGCGATCTCAAAAAGATACCGCACGTCGTCGACCAGATATTCGATCTGATTCGGGCTGAGGGGTCGCGAGCTCCAATCGCTGACGGTCTGCGATTTGCGCAGGCGGATCCCGACGACGTCGTGCACGAGATCCGCGAGCGAGATCGATATCCCATAGCCGCAAAACGCCGCGGCCAACTGGGTGTCGAACGCGGTTGCCGGCAATCGCTCGAATCGGTCCGCGAAGATTTTTAGATCGCTTTGCAGCGCGTGGCCGACCACCGTCTTCGCGGCAAGCGCGTCGGCCAGCGGTTGAAGGTCGCGCACGCGAAGCGCGTCGACGATGAAAACGGCATCGCCGACGACCATCTGTAAGACCATGAGGCGCGGCGCATACGAGCGTTCGTTGTGAAATTCAGTATCCAGCGCAACGCGTTCGACGCCGGCGACCTGCGCACACGCGTGCGCGAACGTCGTTTCGTCTTCGACAAGCGTAACGTTCAAAGTTCTTCCGGAATCGGCTGCGGCACCGGATCGGGCGTGTGCTGGTCGCGGAAGAAATGCCGAAAGCGGTCCGGCATATGGACGTGCGGCCGATGCGCGCGGTAGTAGGTTTGCACCGTCATCGAGACGCGATCGCCAAAAATCGCGAGCAGCGTGCAGATCGGGACGGCGATCGCACACATCGTCCAGACATGCACGTACATCGGAACACGAAACGCGGCCGCGATCTGCGTCGCGAGCGTCCCGCCGAGCCCTGGAATCACACGCAGCGACAGCAAGAACGGCGCGGAGCCGACGCGGAAGCGAGTCACCCAGCGCGGCAGCTTCCCGATGCTCTTGTGCAACTCGAGTAAGTGCGAGGTGCGCCGCGCCAGCGCATAGCCGACGATCGCGGCCAAGACGAGCCCTATCGCGTTGACGACCGAACCCCACAGCGGCCCGAACAGGACGCCGTTCATGATCGCCAGCGCGTCGGTTACCGAGAACGGAGCCGACGCGACGATGGTGAAGATCAGGATCGCGATGGGATACGCTAGCCACCCGAGCGTCCCGAGCATCGATTCGATCGCGCTCTTGTTGCGGATCACGAGCGCGGCGAGGACGAACGAACTAAAGAAGATGAATGCGGCTTCCGCGCGGCGCCAAAAGGCACTCACTTGAAGACCTGGTTCGTGGGCACGGTGCTCTTGCTTTGCGCTGCCGGGGTTTACGCCTCCGCCTTCATGGCGCGCAAAGCCAGGCGAGCCGCGCGGGGGGCGCTGAGCGAGCCAAGCGTCGTCGAGACCCCGCGGGCCAGGCTCTTCGGCGGCGTTTCGAACGCGGCGATCGGGCTCGTTTACTACCTTGCGCTGGCGGCAGCGCTTCCATTCCTGGACCGGCCGCTCGTGTGGGGCGCGGCGTTCGCCGCGGCGCTGGCAGCGGCGGCGATGTCGGTCTATTTGGCGTACAGCCTGCTCTTCGTGACCCGCCGGCCGTGCGCGTTCTGCTGGACGTCGCACGCGATCAATTGGGCGTTGGTCGTCCTCCTCATCGGGCTCCGGCCTCACTGAACGTGGTGGCACCTGAAAACAAAGAAGGCTGCGAATGGTTCGCAGCCTTCTCTAATCAACCAGGGAATTGGTCTACATCTTGGGGGAGGATGCGTAGACGGAGGCCAGGTCGTGCATGACCTGCGTCAGGATGATGTGGTAGTCGGCGTCGGCTTGCTGGCCGTACTTCGCGTCGATGTCCTTCATCACTTGAACGTGCACCGGGTGCGTCACCAGATGGTCGAGCATGTACTCGACGTTGAAGGCCTTAGATTTTGAGTCGCTTCCGTCGGCGTAGAGCGCGAGCGATAAGGCTTTCCCGTCCTTCGGATCGGGTTCCGGAGTCGACGGTAGCTTCACGCCGGCCTTGGTGACGATGGCGAGCGAGTCGTTGATGACGAAGTCGAACGTCGTGACGAACTGGCCGAACTTCGCGGCGCCATACTTTTGGGTCAGTGCGTCCTCTTCGGCTTTGGCTTTGTCGCCGGCCAGCACGCCGAACAGCGTGACGGTGCTGAACATCGACGGGCCGCCGCCGGCCATGACGAGCGATAGGGTGTTCTGAAGATTGGGTTGGTTGCCATAAACGGTGCCGCCGAAGCGGGCACCGCTTGCGGGTGCGGCCGCAAGGAGGCCGACGACCGCCGCGAGGGCGGCGAATGAACGAAAACGGCTCATAGAGTGACTCGGTCCTTTCTTGACTCGGGTGTAGCGTTTCACGCGTTGCACCCGAGTAACGGGGCCGAACCGCTCCTGGATTTAAGGCTAGCTAGCGAACGATCGTGATGACGTTCGCGCTGAGCGAGCCGTCGGGTTGGGCGTCGCCGCCCACTTCGACCCGTTGCCCGAGCTCGATCGAGACACCGCGCGGATTGATAACGGTTCCCTGGTGGAGGTGGACGTTGCGGTAGGAGTCGCGGCCGGTCTTCACCTGCATCTCGAAGCGTTTGAAGTAGGTGACGTCACCGACGGCCTGATTCGACATCTTCCATTGCTGGTAGCGAATGATCTGAATGCCGAGATCGATCGCGGCGCGCGTGATCGGATCGACGCGGACGTCGGGTGGCAGGGTCGGGAGGTTCACCGGCGTCGGTGCCGGCGCGGGATACGTTTGCGCAGACGCGGCGGCCACTCCGAAGGAAAGGGCAAGCGTCAAAACAGCGACGAAACGCGTAAACATAGTTGAAAAACGAAGCCTCCGCTCCACAGGTTCCCCGTCCCGCGGCGACGGTCATGCTCGTGCGCCCGCGCGCAGGCGGCGGCTTGCTCGTCTACCTGACTCGGCGCAGTTCGCGCAGCCGCTTCATGCCCGACGCATACGTCTTCCCCGGCGGGACGCTCGACGCTTCCGATCGGAGCGCCGCAGCCCGGGCGCGTCTGTACGGCTCGGTCGACGGAATCGCTGAAGACCTTGCCGTCGCCGCGCTCCGCGAACTCTTCGAAGAAGCGGGCGTGCTGATCGTTTGCGACCGGGCAGGCAAGCCGGCGATCGTCGACCCCGAGCGCCTCGCGCTCATACGACGAGAACTCACCAAGGGCGTGCCGCTCCCGACCCTGCTCGAGCGAGAACAGATGTTTCTCGATGCGCGCGAGCTTGTCTATTACTCGAATTGGATCACGCCGGAGCGAGAGCCGCTGCGCTTCGACACGCATTTCTTCATCGCGACCGCGCCCGAAGGTCAGATCGCGATCGCCGATGCCGTCGAAGTTCACGACGGCGCGTGGTTCGAGCCCCACGATGCGCTGGCGCGCGCCGAACGCGAAGAACTGCGGATCATGTTTCCGACGCGGAAGCATCTCGAGCGTTTGGCGGCACATGATTCGATCGCGTCGTTGTTCGCACACGCGCGCTCGCGCAACGCGATCCGCCCGATTATGCCGTTCATGCGCGACGGCAAGATCGAGTTTATGCCCGAGAGCGAGGCCTGGTGAGCGAGTCACGCGTCCGGCGCGTGCGCGCCGCCAACCCGTCACCGATGACGCTCGACGGCACGAACACCTACCTCATCGATGCCGGCGACGGTCGTGCGTTCGTCATCGATCCCGGTCCCGCGATACCCGAGCACATCGAGGCGATTTGCACCGCCGCGGCCGAAGCCGGTTTAACGATCGGCGCGATCGCGGTGACGCATGGGCATCCCGATCATGCGCCCGGCGCTGCATTACTGGCCGAAAAGACGCACGCGCCCGTGTACGCGCATCCCGAGGCACGCTTTCGGCACGACTTCGCTCTATCCGACTGGGAATATCTCACGCTCGGCGAGACGGACCTTCGCGCAATCTACGCACCGGGTCACGCGCACGATCACCTCGTGTTTTGGCTCGACGACGAAGCGACGTTGTTTACGGGCGACGTCGTGATCGGAAGTGGAACGGTCGTCATCGCTCCACCCGGCGGCGACATGCGCGTCTACCAAACGACGCTCGACCGGTTGCGCCGCGAGTTCCCAAACGCTCGGCGCATCGACGGCGGGCACGGCGAGAGCGTCGAGGATCCGATGGCCAAACTCGACGAGTACATCGCGCATCGGCGCTCGCGCGAACGCGAGGTTCTCGACGCGCTCGATGCGGGGGCGGCGACGATCCCGGCGATCGTCGAGCACGTCTATGCGGGGATTCCGCACGAGCTCTGGCCGGCGGCCGCGCGCCAGGTTCTCGCTTACCTCATCGCGCTCGAACGCGAAGGTCGGGTGAAGTCGAAGCATTTCGATCGCCCGCCGACGCCGGAGGAAGCGGCGATTCTCGATCCCGATCTTTCGCGCATCGTCGACCCTGCAAGCCGCGCCGTCGCCGCCGCCGAACTTGGCATCGACCGCGGCGTTACGAGAATCGAGGAGTACGAGGCGATCCGACACCGGTTAGGCGATCGCTAAGACGACCTTGCCCATCTGTTCGCCTTTGAGGACGTGCTCGGCGGCGCTGGCAACATCGTCCATCGGATAGACATGGTCGATCACCGGCTTTAGTCCGGCTTCGAATAATTTCAGCATCGCCGCGAAATCGGCGGGGCTGCCCATCGAGCTTCCGAGCACCGACAGATGCTTCCAGAAAATCGAATATGGGCGAATCTTCGAGTCGCCGTTGGTGCCGCCGTAGATCGCGACGCGCGCGCCGAAGCGCGCGATGTCCAAGCAGCGCGCGAGTACCTCGCCACCGTTGCAGTCGACGACCAGCGTCGGCCCGCCGCCCGAGAGCTTGCGCGCGGTCTTGTGCCAGTCGGGATCGGTCTTATAGTTGATCCCCTCGCCGGCCCCCAGGGCTTTGGCACGCGCGAGTTTCTCGTCGCTGCCTGAGGTTACGACCGTCTTCGCTCCGACGTGCACCGCGTACAATAATACGAACGTCTGCACGCCGCTGCCGACGCCTGGGATCAGGACGACGTCGTCCTTGCTGATCTGTCCGCGCGTGAAGGTCGCGCGGTACGCGGTCATCCCGCCGAGCGGGATCGCGGCGGCCTCGTCGTCGCTGAGGTTCGCCGGTTTGCGATAGACGTTCTGCGCCGGGACGACCACGTATTCCGCGAAGGTTCCGTCGGCCGGCATGCCGACGATCCGCGCGTTCGCCGTCAACGTGGACGGATCGTCATCCCAACCGATCTCGGGATTGATGACGACCGGCGTCCCGATCGGCGGATCGCCGACGCCCGAACCGTGCGCGGCAACTTCGCCGCACCCGTCAGAGCCGGGCGTGACCGGCACCGTGATGCCGGGATACAACCCCTGGGTGATAAAGACGTCGCGCCGGTTGAACGCGGCGCGCTTGATCTTGACCAGAATCTCTCCCGCGCCCGGCACGGGTCGTTCGATCTCCTCGACGTGCAGTTTCTCGGGTCCACCGAGCTCGTTCAAACGTACGGCGCGCATTTAAACGAAGCCGCTAGCCGCGGTCGCTCCCTTGCGCTTGAGTTCGAGTTGTCGTAACTCGACGCGGCGAATCTTGCCCGAACGCGTCTTCGGCAATTCGGCGACGAATTCGATCTCGCGCGGGTACTTGTAGGGCGCGGTCACGCGCTTGCAGTGGTTCTGTAACTCGCGCACCAACGCGTCGGTCGGCTCGTTCCCCGCGCGCAGCACGACGAACGCTTTGACGACGTTGCCGCGATCCGGATCCGGACTCCCGACGACCGCCGATTCGAGCACCGCCGGATGCTCGAGCAGCGCGCTCTCGACCTCGAACGGGCCGATCCGGTACGCACCCGACGAGATCACGTCGTCGGCGCGGCCGACGAACCAGAAATAGCCGTCGTCGTCGAGCTGCGCGCGATCGCCCGTGATGTACCAAGCGCCGCGGTGCGAAGCCCGCGTCTCTTCTTCATTCTTATAGTAGCCGCGGAAGAGGGTCGGCGGATCTCCGCGCAGGCCGATGTCGCCGACGTCGCCGGGTTCGCACGCTTTACCCTCGGCATCCACGACGCCGACGTCGTGTCCGGGAGTCGGCTTGCCCATCGAGCCAGGCCGGACTTCCATCCCCGGCCGGTTGGCGACCAGTAACGAGTTTTCGGTTTGCCCGTAACCGTCGAGGATCGTTAGCCCGAACGCGTCTTTCCAGCGCGCCAGCACTTCCGGATTGAGCGGCTCGCCGGCGGAGACGCAATGGCGCAACTTCGGAATCTTCCAGCGCTCGCCGAGCCCTTCGAGCTTCGCCTCGATGCGATACTCCGTCGGCGCTTGGCACAAAACAGATACCTCGAGATCGCGGATCAAATCCATGCGCTGCGCCGGTTCGAACGCCCCTTCGTGCAGCACGATTGCCGAGCCGCACGACCACGGNNNNGGGTCTTTGGTGGTGCCGCTCGTGTAGACGATGTACGCCATGTCGTCGCGATGCGTCGGATTGCCGGCGAACTCCGGACCGCGTTCGACGAGCGCATCGAGGGACGACCAGCCCGGCGCATCGCCGCCGACCAGCAAGTAACGCGTCACCCCGGGTGCGTGCTTGCGCATCAGATCGACTTCGGCGCGATTGCTGGCGTGCGCGATCACCGCGGTCGCGCCGGAATGATCGGCGCGGAAGGTCAGATCTTTGGCGCGCAATTGCTCGGCGCTCGGAACCGCGACGGCACCCAGCCGATCGAGCGCGAGCATCGAGTACAGCCAAGCCGGAATCTTCGGCAGCACCACGACGACGCGGTCGCCTTTTTCGACACCGAGGTCGCGCAAGACGGCCGCCCAGCGGCGCGAGGCTGCGGCAATCTCGGGAAACGCCATGTCGTGCCTCGCGCCCTGCGCATCGACGAACAGGAGCCCGCGGCGCTCGTCGCGTCCGAGAACGTCGACGACGTCCCGAGAGAAGTTGAAGTTCTGCGGGACATTCCACTCGTGGCGCGCCGCTTGCATGCCCCGTTCCTCATTCGCGGGCCCGCTGGTTCTCCCCGGCGAATGGCCGCCTGCCATGGATTTCGCGCGGCGGCTCTCCTCGATGCTCGATTCCGAGGCGCTCGCGCGCGGTTCGCGCATCCGGCTCGGAAAGGACGTCCGCTTCGTCGGGGTCCCGGCGATCTTAATAGGCGTCGCTTGCATCGTAGCAGCGGCTGGGGCGATGGCCGTCCTCAAGAAAGTGGCGCCGATTCTACCCGATACCTTGCGCGAAGCCCGCGAACTGTGGAGGACTATTCGCGTCGACCGTCGCGAATTGAACCCGTAGACCTTATGATTCAAGAAGACGCGATGCGCGCGCTGATCCGGCACACGCTGCCGGACGCTCAGGTCGAGATCGTCGACCTGACCGGCACCCTCGACCACTTCAACGTGTTGGTACGCTCGAAGGCGTTCGCAGGGATCCCCCTGATGGACCGCCATCGCATGGTCGAGGGCGCAGTCCGTGACGCGCGAGCCGACGGCCGCATCCACGCCATGTCCATCCGCACCGAAGTTTTGGAGTAAACATGCCCGACGCCGACACCCTCAGCAAGCAAATCGAGCGAGAGATCGCCGAGAACACGATCGTAATCTACGGCAAGGGCACCAAAGATATGCCCCGCTGCGGTTTCACGCTCGAGACGATCCAGTTTTTCAATCACTTCGGCCGCCCGTTCGAAGTCATCGACGTCCTCGAGGACATGCCCAAACGCGAAGCGCTCGCGCGGATGACCGACTGGCCGACGCTTCCGAAAGTCTTCATCGCCGGCAAGTTTTACGGCGACACCGACATCCTCGGGCCGATGGCCGAAAACGGCGAGCTCACGAAGGTGCTGAGCGCAGCCTTCCCCGGCCAACCCGAACCTGCGCCCGTCATCAAGCTGCACTAAGCCCCAGTGCGCTAATTGCTCGACCTCTACGAACCGGGCGATGAGGCGGCCTGGCTTGCCTCGTTACATTTCAGCGTCGAGATCAAGCCGCGCTACTGCGAATGCGACGGCCTCGGACACGTTAGCAACACGGTCTATCCCGAGTACTTAGAATTCGCGCGACTGCAGTATTTCATCGCCGCCGGCGATCCCGAACCGGGCCCGTTCGCGTATGCGCACGTGACCGCCGAGCTTCACCTCCGGTACACGGCGGCGTGCTATTACGACGAGCCGCTGCGGATTGGCTCGAAGCTCACGAACCTCAGCCGCGCGAGCGCGACGATGGAGCAAGCGATGATCGGCGCCGACGGCTCGGTCCGCGCGCTGTCGCGCGTCGTCATCGTGCGGTCGATCGACGGGGCGACCGTCCCCTGGAGCGCGGCCCAGCGCACCGCCCTCGAACGGTTCGAACGCCGCCCCCTAACGGTTTAGGCTTCCGAGGCGACTGACCGGCGGGGCGGCGGAGCAACGTGGGTATTCGCGACGGCGCCGGCCGGGGAGGCAACGAGCGCGGCCAGCTCGGCCGGGTCGAGGCTCTGGGCGACGTCGCGGTGCGCGCTCACGACGCAAAAGAACCCGAACTTCTCGGTCCCTCGATTGACGAATTGGTGGGGCTGCAGCGGGGCGACGTAGACGACGTCGTGGACCCGCACCTCTCGGACCTCCTGACCGACGATGGCCTGCCCGACCCCCTCGCCGACGATCACGAAGTGCTCGTGCTCGTGCTTCTCGAGGCGGGTCACCGCCCCGGGCGGGACCTCGAAATAACGGACCTCGAGACCCGGACCTGGGTCGGCAGGGGCCGCCTTCCGGCTTCCGACCAGCGTGTGGCGGACGACCTTCGAAGGGCTGCCCGGGACATAACCCTCCGGCTCTACGCCTTCCCAACCAGTCGGTTTACGGGCCGTGAACCGCCTTTGCATAGATTTCATAATGTTCTTTAGGACCGCAAGGTTCCGCTCGGGGGGCGAGTAAAGTCTGCCCCGCTAGGCTGGCCCAGAGCCAGAAAAGCCGTCTCTCGCAACTGAACCGTCAACCTCGCGCCGTGCCGTCCGTGGTCACAGCGCGCGAACGTTCACTTTGGTGCGAGAAGATGCCTTACCACCGCGTCGCTCCCACTAAGGAGAATACGTGTCCATATTCCTCAGAGCAACGGCTTCGATACTCGCTGCCGTCCTCGCCGTTGGTCCCGTCAGCGTGGCAACGGCTTCGGCGGCAAATGCAACGATCGTCGCCCAAACAGGCCAAACCGGTGTCGTGAAAGGCACCGTGACCGACACCGGCGGCGCGCCACTTCAAGGCGCGACGATCACCGCGAGCGGTCCGACAAATACTTCGACGACGACCGGTTCCGACGGCAGCTTTACGCTGACGTTGCAACCCGGCATCTATCAGTTCGCCGCCGTGAAAACCGGCTATGAGCCCGCGACGCAAACCGACTTCGTCGTCGTCGCCGGCACGACCAGTCCGTTGAGCGTCTCGCTCGCACCGGTGACGCTCACGTCGCTGCGCGAGATCGGCCGCGTCAGCGTCTCGCGCGGACGCAGCACGTTCAACGCTTCGCCGGCCTCGATCGCGACGGTTTCGAACGCGGTGTTCAGCGATCAAGGCCAGCTGCAAGTGCAGCGCGTGCTCGATCAGACACCGGGTATCGTCATCGAACACCCCGGGACGAGCGCGAACAACTCGACGCCGGGCAATATCACGTTTCCGGCGATCCGCGGCGGCTTGGGCTTCGAGACATCCTCGCTGCTCGACGGCCATCCTCTCGCTGTCCAAACGTTCGGCGACTACGTCACGACGTTCTTGAACGCCGATGTTCTCTCCGGCGCCGAAGTCATCAAGGGCCCTGGCGCGGCCGCCCCCGAGATCAACTACGCGATCAATGGGACGGTCAACTTCCGCACCTTGGATCCGACCTCACGTCCGACCGGTCAGATCAAGTACGGGATGGATTCGTACGGTGGACAGTTCTCAAATTTCCGCTATGCGAATACGTTTGGCGGCAAGTTGGGCATCGTGCTTGATTACGCGGTCAACGGCAGCCCGGGACCGCTCGGCAACAGCGGCACCTCGATCCCGGTCACCGTGACGAACAGCTGGTACATAAACTGTCCGTCCTTTACTTCTGCTGGACCTGCCGCGTCGTGCCAATCAATAAACGGATTCACGAGCACAAACTTTGCGGCCCCCGGGGTCGTCAATATCCCACGCAACGCGGCGACCGTGGTGGCATGTTGCGCCACATTCGGTTCGACCTTTGACAACAAGACCGAATTGGTGAAGCTCCGCTACAATGTTTCGCCCACAACACATGCGACGGTGAGTTACCTCGGTAGTCAAACCTGGGTCGATCAAAATGGCAATACATCAATTGGCCTACCTACGTTCCTCTGCCCAGGTCAAAACATGTCGGCCACGTTGGCCAGCCCCGCTGTTTGTAGCGCGGCAAACGGCTACTCGGGCACCTACTTACCAGGTCAGACCCTTACGACCGCCCAGTCGGTGTTTTTTCCGCCTGAGTTCGAAGTCAACAACGAGCCGATCTTCCAAGGTGAGGTCAGTACTTCGATCGGAAGAGACACTCTGATCGCACGCTACTACACCGCCTCGATCAATCGCACGCTGCAGGACAGCTTCTCTAATCCACTTAGCCCATTTACCATGACCATGACGTTGAACGGGGTTTTGAACCTCTGTCCGGCGGGGCAGTACGTCCTCGGTTCCGGTGCCAACAGCGGCAAGTGCGCGGTCACTTCAGCCGGGCCGTTCACGGCAGCGGCGCCGACCGCATTCAACAATGTGCCCGTCTCGGTCACGCAGACCGGCGACTATTTCGAACAAACCGAAGAGGATAAACTTCACGGCGCGACCTTCGAGTACGACCACTATCTCGGAGATTCAGGCAACGTCATCTCGCTCTCGTTCGACCAGGTCAACGCAAACACCGATAGCTACCAGGTGTTCGGCCAGGCGCCGGCTTTACTCAATAGCGCCGCGGGGACTTTTGCAGCAAACTCGGGAGCCACCGTTTTCCCATCGTTCAGCATCTGGGGCGGTTCGGCCATCAAATACACTACGGTGTTGCTGCGCGGTATCTTTAACATTGGTCCACAATGGAACCTGACGCTCTCAAATTACTTCGACGGGTATTCGCAAACCTACACCTCGAACGGCGGCACGACTGCTGCGACTATCGCGAACACCACGTTCCAGACGGCGACCTCGAGTCGCTACGATCCACGCATCGGCCTAACGTTTCGTCCGACAAGCGACCTCTCTGTTCGGTTAGGGGCCGGCTCGGGTGTGTCTCCGCCTTATCTGAGTTTGCTCGACAACTCCGCAGCGAACACGATCCCGGTTCTCGACACTAGCGTAACCGGCTGCAACAGCACGTGCGCAAAGAACACGGTCAAGACCGGAACGCTCAAGCCGGAAACGTCATTCGGATACAACGCCGGCTTCGACGCACGCGTCAGCCCAGACGGCCTGACGGTGCTATCGATGGATGCCTACATGAACAACCTCAAGAACCAGTTCATAACCTCCGCGACCTTCGGCAACGGAACGGTAACCGTTTGCCAGGGAGGCACGAACACCAATGGCGTCGTCGGCGGACCTGCGCCGTGCGCCTCGGGTACGCCGATCACGGTTCCCCTGTTCACCTCGGGCAGCCTCAACCTCGATACGGCGCGCTACATGGGCCTTGAGTTTAGAATCTCGCGGGATCCCGCGCTGGGGTTCGGCGGCGCCATCCAGGGTGCCCTTATCCGGGCATATCCTTACAACATCAACCCGTGCATCTACAGTACGACGTTGACGAGCACCGGTGCGCAGAACTGCACCGTCTTCAACACCAACCTCGGCGTCATCTCGGGCGCAAACTACTTCGCTAGCGGCCCAAGCGGAGCGGGTTCCGGATTCAACGTCGTCAGCAACCACGGGATCCCGTATTCGCAAGGCTATGCCGAGATCCACTGGCGGTATCCGCGCGGTGGCTTCCTAGCGTTCCGCGAGCAGTATTACGGGCCGAACAACTCCTTGAACTTACCGGCCTTCTTCGTGGCCGGCGCGTCAGCGAGCTTCCCAATCAACGACTCGTCATTGAAGGGACAGGTCTCGGCCGACAACCTTTTCAAGGCCTATCCCAACAACCTCGGCGTCCAGTTCGGCGGCGTAGGAATCCCGCTGGTCAACAACCAGCTCGGATTGACCAACGCCAATGTCATCGGACCGACCGTCTGGCGCTTCTCGTTGACGAAAAGCTTCGGCGACAGATAACCGGCGGCAGTCCACGAAACCAGAGCCCGCCGGAGCAATCCGGCGGGCTCTTCTCCAACCCATCGGTCCGCGGGCCGTGAACCGCCTTTGCATAGATTTCATAATGTTGGGTTCGGACCGCAAGGTTCCGCTCGGGAGGCGAGTAAACTCTGCCCCGCTAGGCTGGCCCAAGAACCAGAAGAGCCGTCTCTCGCAACCGAGCCGTCGACCCCCGCGTCGTGCCGTCCGTGGTCACTGCGCGCGAACGTTCACTTTGGTGCGAGACGATGCCTTACCCCGCGTCACTCCACTAAGGAGAACACGTGTCCATATTTCTCAGATTCACGGCTTCGATACTCGCCGCCGTCCTCGCCGTTGGTCCCGTCAGCGTGGCAACGGCTTCGGCAGCGAACTCGACCGTCATCGCTCAAACCGACGCGACGACCGGCACGTTGACCGGCACCGTCATCGATTCGTCCACCAATCGGCCGGTCGCCGGCGCCACCGTCAACGCGCAAGGCGGAAGCGCCCAATTCAAGACGACAACTCAGAACGACGGCTCGTTCAGCCTCACGCTGCCCGCCGGCGTCTACGATATCACCGCCAATAAGGGCGGATTCCAGACTGCCACCGCGACTGGCTATCCGGTTTTGGCAGGCACCACGTCATCCATTCAGATCAGCCTCGCGGAAGCCAGTTCGACGAGTCTGCGGACGATCGGCCGTGTCAGCGTGACGCGAGCCAGCTCGATCAACACGAGCTCGGCGTCGATCGCAACGATCGACAACGCCATCATTCAGCAGCGCGATCTACCGAATCTCGAGGATACGGTCAGCACGCTGCCGGGCGTGACGCTCGCGCGCACGACGAGCTCGACCGCCAATCTGTTCTTCAACGTCCGGGGCACATGGAATGAGACGAAGGTCAACATCGAAGGTCACCCGGTTTCCCCCGGAACGTTCGGAACCTGGAATGCGAACTACGCGAGTTCGGGGATCTTCAACCAAGTCGACGTGCTCAAGGGCGCGGGCCTCAACGGGCCGACCGCCGGCGAGTCGGTCTTCGGCACGATCAACCTGACGACTCGCGACTTTTCGCCGCACAATTACGTTGAGGTCAAGGGCGGCCTGGATAGCTTCGCGGGAAGCTTGTATTCCGTCTTCGCCAACGTCAACATGCTGAACGACCGACTCTCGCTCATTGTCGGCAAGTCCTTCTCCGGTTACAACGGTCCCTCGGACAACTATTTCGCCAACCGCGAAGGCGTCAACAACATGACCGCCACGAATTTCGAAGGCACGGGGACGGTGCCGACGGGATATACTGCCCTCAACCAATGGCAGGGCGATCTCAGCGATCGCTACTCGCTCGAAGGCGAACTGCTCAAGGCACGCTACCGGCTATCGCCCAGCACGTCGATCTCCGCCGAGTTTCTCGGGCTCCAAGGTCAGTACTCGCCGCAAGCCGGTTCGTACGCGAGCCTCGATGGTAACGCCATCATCGCGCCCTGCTTCAACGGAGGCACGATCGGCACGGGCGCGGGCGGCGCTTCGCCCTGTACGGTCACGTCTAATTACAATGCGCCCTACACGCAAAGCCAGATCGGACAGACATCGTCGCAGTACTCGTTCTTTCCAAGTTCGTACATTCAAAATAACGAGCCGGAATTCACGGCCGAACTCCGGACGTCGCTTAAAAACGACACGATCCTGTTGCGTCCGTACGTCGCCATGATCAACCGGTTCATCAGCGGCGTCAACGAAGTGAACTATCCGGGCAACGGATCCTGCGGCAACAACCCCGCCTGTACCGCAAGCTCCGGATGGTATCAAGTCACCAACGTCGCGAACTGCCAGGAACAGTTCGTCAACCCGAGCGTCCCCAACGGGGGTGCCAAGGGTCCCTGTTTCGGGCAGAACATGATCTATAATTCGCCGGCCTATATCGGCGCCGCCACACCGGCTTTTCCGTTCGGTCCGCCGACGACGAGCGTCGCGCCGACGTGCACGGCGGGCAGCCCGTGCTGGACCACCATTACTGCCCAAGCGAATAACGGCACGTTCTCATACGGCACGCCGTTCAGCCAACCCGAGATCGACCGGCTGCGCGGCGTAACGTTCCAGTATCTCCACCCGTTCGGCGACAATCTCCTCACCTTCAGCTACGACTACCACGCCGACGACACGTTCTCGACCACCGGCGACACGACCATACCGTTCGCGGGGTGTCAAGCCGTGGTCGGCAGCGTCGCGACCAACACGCCCGCCTTGGGCATTGGGTACCAGCCGGGCTGCGGGCTCCCGTTCTTACCGAGAACGAGCATCGCCATCCCGCCGACCAAGATCCGCGATAGCGATTACGCGCTCACCGGCCTGTTCCAGGCGACGCCCAAGTTGCAACTTGGAATCGGGGCGTACTACGAGTACTACAACTCGCTTGCCCAGACCGAAAACCCGGCTTTCCTCAACCAGTATGCCCTGCCCGTCGCATCCGGTGGAGCCGGCACGGCATCGGCTGCGCCGGTGTCGCTCGTAACCGTCGCCAACCAATACAGTCACTTCGACCCACACTTCGGCCTGGTCTATCGCCCCACGCCGGACATCGCGCTCCGCGCCACGGCCGGTTCGGCGGTCACGATGCCGTATGCGTCGCTGATCTCGGGCCTCGGCAGCGTTACGATCCCGAACGGATCGAACAACGAGCAGTACACGGTCGCGCTCGCCAACACGAACCTGCTTCCGGAATCGACCGTCGCCTACGATGTGGGCTTCGACGTGCGCTTGCCGAACCGTACGATCTTGTCGATGGACGGCTTCAACAACACGATCCACAACGTCTTCATGGGTCAGACGATTCAGATCACGTGCCCATCGCAATTCGTCGTCTCGGCGGCCGGTGGCTGTTTCCAATCGCTGACGCTCAACGGTCCGGAAGCCCGCTTCTACGGCGTCGAGGCCAGCCTGAACAAAATCGTACCGGAAGGCTTCGGTTACATTCTAACGGCGACGTTGGAGCGCGCGTTCTATTGGGAGTTGCCGGCGAGTCTTTATAGCTCGGGCGCAATTGCTCTCATCAACGGCGAACAATTCAACGCGTTCACCGGCGCCGCCGGCACGCCGGGTTCGGTGCCGTTTGCCAAAGGCTACGGCGAGCTCCGCTGGAGCGGACCGAAGCACCAGTTGTTCACCCTCGGCATGGATTACGAAGGGTCGAACAACTCGACGTACGCCCCGGCCTATTTCCTCTTCAACAGTACCACACAGTTTGACGTCATACCGAACACGACGTTCCAGATGGCGATCGACAACCTGTTTAACCTCAACAACAGTCAGCAGATCGTGCGCGCGCTGTTCGGTCAAGGACCTCGTTTGATCGGGATCAACGGATCGAGCGGCACGCTCGTTTACACGACCATCGGCAGTCCAAGGTCCATCCAGGCACTTAATCCTCGTACCGTCCGCTTTACCCTCACCCACCGTTTCGGCCAGTAAGGACGGACCATCCGTAGCTAAGCCCGCCGGAGCAATCCGGCGGGCTTTTAGTTTGGCGGCCTCGTAGCTTCCGGCGATGCCGAGTTATTGGCTGTTCAAGAGCGAGCCGCACGTCTTCGGTTTCGAACGGCTCAAGCGCGATGGACGCACCGAGTGGAGCGGCGTCCGCAATTTTCAGGCGCGCAACAACATGCTCGCGATGAAGACCGGCGATCTCGGCTTCTTCTACCATTCGAGCGTCCCGGAGCCCGGGATCGCCGGCGTGGTGAAGGTCGTGCGCGAGGCCTATCCGGATTTCACCGCGCGCGAACGCGGCGGCGAGTACTACGATCCCAAAGCGACCGACGCCAATCCGATCTGGCAGATGGTCGACGTCGCCTACGAACGCGACCTGCCGCGTTTCGTCTCGCTCGCCGAATTGCGCGCCAACCCGGCGCTCGCGCCGACGATGCTCTTGCTCAAGCGCGGCTCGCGCCTGTCGGTCCAACCCGTCCACGTGCGCGAATGGAACATCATCCTGGCGATGGCCGAACTGCCGCCGCCCCAAGCCGCGGAGGCTTAGCTAAACCGCCTCGACCCTCGCGAGCAGAACGTCCTGCGCGCAGACGAGCGGCTCCGAGCCGCTGGGCTTGCGCCGGGCGTAGGAACCGTCGGAACGCAGCCAGCGCGTCTTACAGTTGTCGGCCAGCAAGACCGCGAGCATGTCGTCGACGATCTGGTCGCGCAGCGCCGCATCGAGAACCGGGACCACCGTCTCGACGCGCCGGTCGAGGTTGCGGCCCATCCAGTCGGCGCTGCCCATGTAGACTTCGCGCTCTCCGCCGTTGGCAAAAACGAAGATGCGCGAATGTTCGAGGAACCGCCCGACGATGCTGCGCACGCGAATCGTCTCGCTCACCCCGGGGATCCCCGGCCGCAATTCGCACATCCCGCGCACGACCAAGTCGATCGGGACACCGGCTTGAGAAGCAGCGTAGAGCTCGTGCACGATCCCCGCGTCGCTGATCGCGTTCATCTTCGCGACGATCGCCGCGGGCCGTCCGGCGCGCGCGTGCTCGGCTTCACGACGGATCAGCTTGACGAAGCCCTCACGCATCGACGTCGGCGCAACCAGCAGCTGGTCGTAGACGGTCTCTTTCGAAAAGCCCGTTAGGCTGTTGAAAAGGTGCGTGACGTCGGCACCGAGTTCGGGGCGGCACGTGAAGAGTGAAAAGTCGGTGTAGATCCGCGCGGTGCGTTCGTTATAGTTGCCCGTGCCGAAGTGGACGTAGCGCCGGATGCCCTCGGGCTCGTCGCGCACCACCAAGATGACCTTCGCATGGACCTTCAGTCCCGGAATGCCGTAGACCACGTGCGCGCCGACGCGCTCTAGGTTACGCGCCCACAGGATGTTGTTCTCCTCGTCGAAGCGCGCCTTGAGCTCGATCAGTGCCGCGACTTGCTTACCGTTCTCGGCCGCCCGAATCAAGGCTTGAATCGTCGGCGAGTTTCCCGACGTGCGGTACAGCGTCTGCTTGATCGCGAGCACCTGTGGGTCTTCGGCCGCCTGCTGCAAGAATTGCACGACCGGATCGAACGAGTCGTACGGATGATGCAGCAGAATGTCGCCTTCGCGAATCGCCGCGAAGATGTCGGGCTGCCCCACCAGCCGCTTCGGAATCGCGGGCGTAAACGGTGGGTCGCGAAGCTCCGCGCGATCGAGATTCGCAAGCGTCCAAAGATCGGAGGTGCCGAGCATTCCGTCGATCTCGTACAGATCGACGTCGCCGAGGCTGAGCGCATCCAGCAGCATGCGCCGAGTGTGCAACGGCATCGTTGCCTCCACTTCCAACCGTACGGGTTCGCCGAAGCGCCGTTTGCGCAACTCGGACTCGATCGCTCGCAAGAGATCGTCGGCTTCGTCTTCCTGGATGTCGAGGTCGGCGTCGCGCGTGACGCGGAAGAGATAGTACGCGCGAATGTCCATCCCCGGAAAAAGCGCGTCGAGGTTGTGGGCGATCACGTCCTCGAGCCGAACGAACTGTCGGTCGGAGCCGCTCGATTCGACGGGCATGAAACGCGGTAAACTCGGCGGAACTTTGACGCGCGCGAAGTGCGTCACCGGGCCTTCCTCGGCCGTCTCTTCCATCTCGACGCCGAGCGACAGCGAGAGGTTCGAGATATACGGAAACGGATGGCTCTGATCGACGGCGAGCGGCGTGAGCACCGGAAAAACTCGCTCTTCAAACGTGCGGCGCAATTCGGCGCGCTGCATTTCGCCGAGCCCGTCATACCGAACGATCCGAATGCCCGCGTGCTCCAATGCCGGCAGGAGGCGGTCCCGCAGCAAGCGCGCGAAGCGCTCGAGCGAGCCGCGCAGCCGTAACGAAATCGCGTGGAGTTGTTCCTCCGGCAAGCGCCCGTCGTTGGAGCGCTTGTGCACCTCGGCTTCGATCTGCTGTTTGATCGCCGCGACGCGAATCATGAAATACTCGTCGAGGTTGGTTGAAAAGATCGCCATGAACTTCAACCGCTCGAGCAGCGGGTTACGATCGTCGAGCGCCTCTTCGAGGACACGGTCGTTGAACTCGAGCCACGAGAGCTCGCGGCTGTAATACAGCGAGGGGTCGTCGAGTCCGGGCGACGGCGGCAGCAGGGGCTGAAATTCGCCGGCCTGCGCCGGCTCTGGAGCGACGAGCATAGAGTGGACGGTCGGTTTTCGGCGACCGGCGGCGAAACCCCAGGTCCTCGATGGACCTGCTGATCCACGTTCGCGACCATCTGCTCTTGGCCGGTGCCGCACTCGCGGCGGCGCTTGCCGTCGCCGTCCCGATCGGCGCCGCGCTTGCTCGCGCCGGCCTCGCACGCAGCGCGTGGCTGAGCGCTATCGGAACCGCACGCGTGATCCCGAGCCTCGCGGTCCTCGCGCTGATGCTCCCACTGATCGGAATTGGCTTCGCGCCGGCGTTTGTCGCGCTGACCTTGCTAGCGATTCCACCAATCGCGATTAACACCGATCTGGGACTGCGCGGCGTGCCTGCGGCGATGCGCGAGGCGGCCCGCGGTCTCGGGATGAGCGAACGCCAAATTCGGATGCGTGTCGATTGGCCGCTTGCGCTGCCGGTCGTTTTTTCCGGCGTTCGCATCGCCACGGTCGAAGTGATCGCGAGCGCGTCGCTGGCCGGCTTCATCGGCGGCGGCGGACTCGGCGAATACATCATCAACGCGCTCGCGGCGAATCAAATGGGACAACTGCTCGAAGGCGCGGGCAGCGTCGCCGTCCTCGCTTTGCTGGCGGATGCGATCCTCGGTGCGATCGAACGTCGCCTCGCGTTCACCGAAACGAAACCTGCGTGGGCACGCACTTGACCCGCAGCGACACACGCGTGACGCGGCGCGAAGCGCTCGCGCTGCTCGCCGCCGGTACCCTCGGCGCGCCGACGCTACTCGCGGGCTGCAACCGGCCGGTCACGAACGCGGTCGCGATCGGCTCGAAGGATTTCACCGAGGAACTCATCCTCGGCGAGATGTACGCGCAGATTCTTGAAAAGCACGGCCTCGCCGTCTCGCGTAAACTGAATCTCGGCGGGACGCAGGTTGCGATGGAGGCGCTCTTGCGCGGCGACATCGACCTGTACCCGGAATACACCGGCACGGGATTGATCACCGAGTTGAAGTTGAAGCCGCGCGGCGACGCGGCCTCGATCTATCGCACCGTGAAGAACGAGTACGAGCACCGATACCATTTGATCTGGCTCGATCCCGCTCCGATGAACGATTCGCAGGCGCTCGCGATGACCCAAGCCGGTTCGGCGAAATACGGCGTACGAACGCTCAGCGACCTCGCGAAGGCGGCGCCGCAACTCCGTTTGGGCGCGATCCCCGAGTTCACGACGCGCGAAGACGCGCTGCCCGGCTTACAGCGCGCGTACGGCGGTTTTCAATTCAAATCGGTCAAGTTGTTCGACATCGGCCTCAAATACAAAGCGCTCGAAACCGGGCAAGTCGACGTGGTCGTCGCTTTCGGCACCGACGGGCAGATCGCCGCCGATCATTTGATCCTCTTGACCGACGACAAACACTTCTGGCCCGCGTATCAGGTTGCGCCGGTGGTCCGCCGAGCGACGCTCGAGCGGCATCCGGAAATCGCGACCTCTCTTAACAAGCTCGCGCCGCTCCTGACCGACGTGGTGATGCGCGACCTCAACTACCAGGTCGACGGTGCGAAACAAGAGCCGGCCGACGTCGCGCAAGCCTTCCTGGCGGCGCATCACCTCGTGTGAAGCCACACGAGACATCGGCCGGTGCGCCGCTTGGGTTACGCGACGTCGCGGTGCGTTATTCGGGCGCCGATCGGGATGCCGTCGCCGGCGTCGACCTCGACGTCCCGGCCGGCGCGCTCGTCGTCTTACTCGGCCCGTCGGGCTGCGGAAAGAGCACGCTGTTGCGCACCGTCAACCGGCTCGTCGTACCGTACCGTGGAGCGATCGAGGTTGACGGACACGACGTGACCGCGAGCGATCCGCAGACGCTGCGTCGCGGGATCGGTTACGTCATCCAAGCCGTCGGACTGTTTCCGCATCTCACAGTTGCGCAGAACGTCGCGATCGTCCCACAACTTCTGAGCTGGACGCCGGAGGCGATCGCCGCCCGCGTCGACGAGTTGCTCGACCTCGTACGACTCGAGCCGGCGCGTTACCGCAGCCGGCTTCCGCGCGAACTCTCCGGCGGCGAGCAGCAGCGCGTGGGTGTCGCGCGCGCACTCGCCGCACGTCCGCGCGTGCTCCTGATGGACGAGCCGTTCGGTGCGGTCGATGCGATCGTTCGAACGTCACTGCAAGACGAAACGTTGCGTCTCCACCGCGCCCTCGGAACGACGATTTTGTTCGTCACGCACGACGTCGATGAAGCGCTGCGCCTCGCCGACCGCATCGTGGTGATGAAGGACGGCCGCATCGAACAAGACGGCACCCCCTTGCACGTCCTCGCGAAGCCGGCGACGACCTATGTCGAGACGCTGCTCGACGCAAAGGATGCGGTGCGCAGGCTCTCACTCCTGTGCGCGCGCGACGCGCTGCGGAACGCATCGCGTCCGGTAGACGGCGCCCCACCTGTCCCCGCTAGCGAGACGCTGCGTGCGGTTCTTTCCCGCTTGCTCGAAGGCGCCGACGCCGTGGCCGTCGTCGACGACGGCCGCGTCATCGGCTCGCTCTCGTTTGCCGAGATTCGCGCGGCGCTGGTTGCGAACGAGCGATGAGCTTCGTGCTGCGTCACCCGGGTGAGATCGCCTGGCGCACGGCCGAGCACGTCGAGTTGGTGCTGATCGCGCTCCTCATCGCGTGCGCGATCGCGCTGCCGCTCGGGATCTACGTCGCACGCCATCGCCGCCTCGGCAATCTGTTGCTCGGCGGACTCAACGTCATCTACACGATCCCAAGCCTCGCGCTGCTCGCGTTGCTCGTGCCGCTTTTCGGAATCGGGACGACAACCGCGCTCGTCGCCCTGGTCGCCTACGCTCTCATGATCCTCGTGCGCAACGTCGTCGCCGGGATTCGCGGCGTGCCGTTCGCGCTGGTCGATGCGGCTCGCGGTCTCGGGATGTCACCCCGCCAAACGCTCTGGCGCGTCGAGATTCCGCAGGCGCTTCCGATCATGCTGGGCGGAGCGCGGCTCGCGACGATCACGCTCATCGCACTTGCGACGCTCGCGAGCTGGGTCAACGCCGGCGGCCTCGGGACGCTCGTGCTCTACGGGCTCCAGCACGACGACCCGGCCCGCGCGCTCGTCGGCAGCGCAATCGCCGCACTCCTAGCGATTATCTCCGACACGTTCCTCCGAGCACTCGAACGGCGCGTCACCGTCCGGTAACGGGCTTGCACATAAACTAACTTTGTGATACAAAGTTAACAGCGCTAGTCGCGCTGGAGGTACGCTGAATGGGGCTGCGCGCTGCAATCGCCGTCTTGGCGCTGGTTGCTCTTCTTGGCTTGGGGATCGCGACCGCGGCCTACGCGCTCGTGCATTCCCCGATCGATGCGCCCGACTCGCCCGTCGTTCATCACGACGACTTTGCTTTTATACTAGACGGACCAATCGTTACGCACGGTCCCGAACCGTTCGACACAAAGATCGTCGAAATTCCCTTGCGGATCGAGAACCACGCGAAGATCGTCTCCTACCATTGGGTACCGACGACCGCTTATCTCGTCGACGCCGACGGCCGCCGCTACGAGAGCGACCAATTGAAATCGACGCCCGCGACGACGATCCCCGCCGGCCAGAGCGCTCGCGTCAAAGTTGTCTATAGCATTCCGTATTATTCACCCGGCCTTCGCCTCGCGTTCTGGGACGGCGTGATGATGGGCGACGTCTTCGACGGCCTCAGGTACGCGCGACTGCGCCTGAGACTCTTCGACTAGCCTCGACGAGACCGCCGAACAGCTTCGCGCTGATCGGGTCGTCGTGCAGCTCTTCGGGGTGCCACTGCACGGCGTAGAAAAACGGGTGCTCGAAATCAGCGTCGAGCGCCTCGACCATGCCATCCGGCGTTCGGGCGACAGAACGTAATGACGGCGCGACATCTTTGACGGCTTGATGGTGCATCGAATTTGTCGGAAAGCGCGTCGCGCCGAGTAACTTGGCCAGGGCGCTGTCCGGATCGACGGCGACCGCATGCTCGACGACAGCCGTCGTTCGCTCCTCGCCGTCTTCTTTGACCTGCTGATGGTGCAGTGTGTATCGCTCATCCATCTCGGAGGCCAAGTCCTGAATCAACGTTCCGCCGAAGGCGACGTTAGCCACTTGTAAACCGCGACAGACACACAAGGTCGGGATGCCGCGCTCGCGGGCCGCGTGCACGAGCGCCAATTCGAAGTCGTCCCGCGCCTCACTCGCCGGCTTCGTTTTTTCATGACGCGCGGCGCCGTAATGCTTTGGATCGACATCCGCGCCGCCACTGAGAATAAGCCCATCGATCTTGGCCAACGACTTGTCCAAGCCCGCGACCTCGTTGCGCAGCAACACCGCTTCGCCGCCCACCGCTTCGACCGAGACCACATATTCGCGCACGTTGTCGTTGATGTGACCGGCTTCGCCCGGCCCGTAGGTGTAGGTTATCCCGATGCGGGGCTTCACGCCCCTATTCTATCACGAGCAGGCTGACCGCGAAGCGCTCTTCGGAATCGGTCCAGCGCTGTTCCACGCGAAAGCCCGACCGCGCCGCCAAGCGTATGACGTCGTCGGCCGCAAACTTGTACGACGACTCTGTATGAATCGTCTCGCTGGCGACGAAGCGCGCCTCCATTCCGAGCGCGTCGATCGGAACCGTTTGCCCGCGACGCGCCACGAGAAACGACTCCACCACTCCGCGCACGACGTCGTAGCGCGCGACGTGGTCGAAAGCGTCGAGATCGAAATGCCCGCCCAGCTCGCGATTGATGCGGCCCAGGAGATTCTTGTCGAACGCCGCGGTGACGCCGGTCGGATCGTTGTACGCCAGCTCGAGCACTTTCGACGATTTCTTCAGATCGGTCCCGAGCAAGAGAGCGTCGCCCGGTTTGAACGCGGCGGACATCGCACACAGCAACGCTTCCGCTTCGTGCGGTTCGTAGTTACCGATGTTCGAGCCAAGGAAAAGGGCGAGCACGCGGTCGGACGTGCTCAAACGTGCGCTTGACAGCACCTCAAAATAATCATCGGCATACGCCGTCACGTGCAGCCGTTCGTATTCGGCGACGAGCGCCATCGACGAGTCGATCAACGCGCTCGGCGAAATGTCGATCGGATGGTAGTTGGCCTGCACTTGCCGTTCGAGCAGCGCTCCGATGAGGATGCGGGTCTTCCGCGCGCTGCCGCTGCCGAACTCGATGAGATCGATTGGGCCCTTGAACCGCGCTAGAATCGTTCCGGCGAACCGTTCGAGGATCTCGGTCTCGGCACGCGTCAGATAGTACTCAGGCAGAAAGCAGATCGCTTCGAAGAGCGCCGAGCCCAATTCGTCGTAAAAATACCTCGGCGAAACCCGTTTCTGGAGAGCGCTCAAGCCCGCGCGAACGTCATCGCCGAACGACGCGGTCTGACGCGGCGCCGGCGCGCGATAAAGCAGGAGCCGCTCGCCGATCGGCGTCAATTGGTTGGGCAGCGATAAGGAGCGCATGGTGATAACTCAGGACCTTTCCATTGATGTCGACGGCAGGTCGATGCCGTGCTACCTAGCCAGGCCCGATGGCGAGGATCCGAGGCCGGCCGTGATCGTGTTTCAAGAGATCTTTGGGGTGAATCGCGAGGTGAAGCGGATCGCCGCCCTGTTCGCCTCCGTCGGCTACGGAGCCCTCGCCCCAAATTATTACTTCCGTACCCATCCCCTGTTAAACGAACCCTATACGGACGAGGGGTTGCAGCGCGGCTTCGCGGCCGCCGGCCAAGTCACCAAGGCCAACCTCCGCACGGACGTCGCCGCCTGCGTCGACTGGCTCAATCGCCAAACGTTTGTGGCGAAGGGAAAGATTGCGACCTGCGGCTTCTGCTTCGGCGGGACGGTCGCGTTCGTCACGGCGACGCTGCCCGGTCTCAAGGCCGCGATCCCATTTTACGGCGGCCACATCGCCGCGCCGATGCCGGACGGCGAGCCCGAAGCGCTGGTGGACGCGAAGGACGTCCGCGTCCCACTGCTCCTCTTCTTCGGCGGCAAAGACGACTACATCCCGAAGGAGAACGTCGAGCGCATCGATCGGACTTTGACCGAACTCGGGAAACCGCACGAGATCGTGGTCTATCCCAACGCCGGCCATGCCTTCTTCCGCGAAAGTTCGTCAGCGCTAAACAACGGCGAAGTCGCCGACGCTTGGGCCCGCGTCCAACATTTTCTCAACAAGAACCTCAGGTAGTGGCGCGCCGCCGAGCTAATTAGCTAACGCCCAGCCACTTCATGAAGAACGACCAACGGTCGGCGAGTTCCTCGATCTGCTTGGCGCGCGGTTTGCCGACTCCGTGGCCGGCTTGCGGCTCGATGTACACCAGAATCGGTGCGTCGCCGCCGGTCGCGCTCTGCAAGCGCGCTCCGAACTTGCGCGCGTGCGACGGATCGACGCGCGAGTCCGACTCCGCCGTCACGATGAAGCTCGCCGGATAGGCGATGCCTTCGCGAACGTTGTGATAGGGCGAGTACGCTCGTAGAAACTCGGCGTCGGCCGGATCGTCGGGGTCGCCGTATTCGTTCATCCACAGTCGCGCGATCAAGAAACGGTGATAGCGCAGCATGTCGGTAAGCGGAACCGCGCACACCGCAGCCGCAACCAATTCGGGGCGCTGCACGAGCGTCGCGGCGACGAGCAACCCGCCGTTGCTCCCACCGAGAACGCCGATGCGGCGCGGATCTGCGATCCGGCTGTCGGCGAGGTATTCCGCCGCCGCAAAAAAATCGTCGAAGACGTTTTGCTTGTGCTCGCGTACCCCGGCGCGGTGCCAGGCTTCACCGAACTCACCGCCGCCGCGAAGATTTGCGATGGCGAATACCCCGCCCGCGTCGAGCCAGGGAACGATAGCCGGCTGAAACGACGGCGTCATCGAAATGTTGAAGCCGCCGTAGCCGTAGAGCACCGCCGGCGCGCTGCCGTCTAACTTCGTCGATGCACGCGCGAGCACGAACATCGGCAGGCGCGTTCGGTCCTTCGACGCGTACCAATGCTGGCGAACGACGTAATCCTTGGGATCGAACGGCGCCTCGATTGCGTCCCACGGTTCGACCTCGACCGAGCCGTCCATGAATCTGAGCGACGAAACGGCTGGCCCTCGCAAGAAGCCGACGGTTCCGATGTAGACCTCCGGCGAGTCATCCCGCGCGGTCACGTCAACGACGGTTTCCCCCAGGCGCAAACCGCCGAATCCGTCATCGTCGCGCAAGGTCGACGTTCCGTCGTCGCACAGGTAGTGCACGACCGACATCACGTGGTGCAGATAGACGAGCACGATACCGCCGCGTGCCGGCGCGAGCATCTCGAGCTTCGCGTCGAGCCGTTCCGGGACGAGTTCGTGCCAGCGCTCCCGCGCCGGATCGAGCGCGTCGATCGCGATGCAGCGGTAATGCGGCGCGTTCTCGTTCGTGCGAACGATGAGCGTGTGACCGCGCCAGAAACCGTCGTAGATCGCGTCGGTCGATTCGACGATCGGCACGAAGCGATGCGGCTCGGCCGCGGTTCGATCGGCGAGATAGACGTCGTTCGAATTCCAGCCACGAAAGGCGGAGACCGTGAGGAACCGTCCGTCGCTCGAGAGACGCGGGAAGAAAAACTCCTCGGCGAGGCGTTCGGCGCCGAAGACCAGCTCGTCGTCGGTCCAGTGCGCGCCCAGCACGTGAAGATAGATGCGCTGCTCGTAATCGGAGCCGGCCGGATAGCGCGTGTAGTAGAAGCCGTTTTCATCCGGCAGCCATGCGAGCGAGCAGTAACGCGTATAGGGGATCGTCTCGCCGAACGGCGCGGCGCGCGCAACGTCGAGTAGATAGAGCGTGCTGCGCTCGTCGCCGTTGCGCGAAAGGCCGTAGGCCACATACGCGCCGTGAAGACTGGGATGCCACCAATCGAGCGCGGTCAGCCCCGAGGGATCGAGTGCGACCGGATCGAGGAGGATGCGGTCGATCCCGTCTTCGCGGACGTAGAGGACCGCTTGATCTTGACGGCCGCGGCGCGACGTAAAGAACTGGCGACCGCCGCGTTCGACCGGGACGCCGAGCATCCCGATCTCGAGCAGCTCGGCGAACTGGCGCACGAGTGCAGCTCGTCGCGGGAGCGCATCGAGCGTCGCGCGAGTGCGAGCGTTCTGCGCCAGCGTCCAGGCGATCGTGCGCGGATCTTTGCCGTCTTCGAGATACTCGTACGGGTCGACTCGGGTTTCCATCGTTGCCATCCTACGGCGGAGGAGCGACGACTCCCGTTTCGTCGCGGACGATTCGCGACCAGCGAACGTAGACAAGTGTGATATAGTCGTGCGTTTCGCGGTAGTGAGGGACGCCGTGATAGCGACGCACGGCGAGCGGTCCCGCGTTGTAGGCGGCGAGCGTCACCGCGTACGGATCGTCGTACACGCGATCGTAGGCGCGTAGGTAGTCGCCGAGCAACGCCGCCGAGCCATTCATCGCAGCGCGCCAATCGAACGGATCGACGCCGAACGCGTCCGCGGTTTCGAGCGTGAATTGCGCGATGCCGACTGCGCCTGCGGGTGAGAGCGCGCGCGGATCAAAAAGCGATTCTTGCAAGAGCGTCGCGCAAAAAAATGCGGGGTCGAGCCCTTCCTTGCGCGCGACCCGGATCGCGTGCGTCGCGAGCACGAGCGCGTCGAACGGGTCGAGCCGGGAGTTGGCGCGCACGACCGAGCGCGTCACCGCCAACGCCGGTTTCGCGGGCGTGCGAATGTCGAACAGCAAGCGCAGTCCGCGTAGGCTTTCGGCTTTTCTGGGAAGCCGCCAGCTACCCAGCGCCGTCTCGAGCGAGTCGACGTTCACCGAGTGCGTAGCCGACGCGCCGGTAAGTGGGTATGATGAGTGCGGCGGTCTGAAGAGCGCGCACGCGCTCAGCAGTACGATGGAAGGCCAGCACGCCGCGTGCAGGGGAGACCCGAGGGTCGGCCCAAGACGGCGGCGGGACGCGATGCGGGGGACTCGGGTGGGGATGGCGATCAGAGGCGTGCGGACGAGATGCTGATGTTTTTTCTGGCGCTCGTCATCGTGCTGGTCGTCGGCGACGCCGCCTCCACGTTCCTGTATCATGTGCCCCAGCACGCCTGGGGGCGGCTCCACCTCCGCACCCATCACGACCGGAGCCGCTCGTACTGGGACCATGCCGTCCTCTCGAAGGACCCTGAAATTCTCCTCGACGGCATCCTCGGCGCGCTCCCCTACCTCGTCATCGCCGCCTTCCTCTGTCCCATCTCCGGCTGGGCCGCGGCGGGGGCGGTCTTCGGGCTGGTCCTCGGCCAGCTCCACGTCTGGTGGCGCCATACGACGGACCTGGGCTGGCGCAGCCCCCCCTGGGTAGTCCGCTTGGCCCGCCTAGGCTCGGTCGTCTTGCCCGAGGACCACGACGGTCATCACCGAAGCCCCGACATCGAGTTCGGCGACATCTTCCGCTTTTATGATGCGCCGGCCCGGGCGTTTCTCAGCTACGCCCGCTCCTTGCAACGCCGTCGTCGGAACGCGATGCGGCGCCTGCAGCGAATCAAAGCGGTGCGCGTCATGCGCAACGCACAACGAGCGTAGCGAGCCCACCAGAGCCGAGGTTTGATGACCAAACGCATCCTGCTGTTGATTTCCGATACGGGCGGCGGCCACCGAAGCGCGGCCAGCGCGATTACCGCGGCGCTGGACGAGATCGATCGGGCCCCGAACGGGGAGCCGCTCCACATCGAACACCGGGTTGACGACGTCGCCGCCTACTGCCGCTTTCCACTAACCCACCTCGGCCCGCTCTATAGCGCGGCGTTGCGCTTCGCGCCGCCGATCTATGGGGCGCTTTACCATGCCACCAACGGCCGGCGCCGCTTTCGCGGCGTCATCCGGTTCTGCGAGTTGCTCTATCGCGAGCGAATGAAGAACCTGTTCGTCGAGTTCAACCCCGACGTCATCGTCTCGGTCCACCCGCTCCTCAATCACGCGGCGCTGCGGGCCCGTTCCGACGCCGATCTGACGGGCGTGCCGATCATCACCGTCGTCACCGACCTCGGAAAGGTGCACGAAAGCTGGCTGGCCCCGGCCGTCGACGCCGTCGTCGTGCCCGCGAGCGAAGTCTATCAGCGCGCGCGCGAACGTGGGATTCCGGCCGACCGCATCTATCAACTCGGTCACCCGGTTCACCCGAAATTCGAAGACGTCTCCGAAACGAAGGCCGAACTGCGCAAGCAGTTGGGCCTTCCGCTTGAAAAGACGATCGCGCTCCTGATGGCCGGCGGCGAAGGTGGAGGAAAGTTGTTGCCGACGACGCTCGCGCTGGCGAAATCGAACTTGCCGTTGCACCTCGTCGTCGTCACCGGACGCAACGCACCGCTGCGCGAGATGTTCACCGAACTCGCGCCATCGCTGCCCACACCGATGACCGTCCTCGGCTACTGTAACAACGTCCCCGAATTGATGAGGGCCGCCGACTTGCTGGTCACCAAGGCCGGCCCCGGTGCGATCGCGGAGGCGAGCGTCGCCGAGATTCCGGTGGTCGTCTACGACTTCATCCCCGGGCAAGAGCGGGGCAACCTCGACTACGTGCGCACGAACGGGATCGGCGTCGTCGCCTTGACGACGGCCGACGTCGTGCGCTCGGTGCGACGCATCGTCTCGAACCAGGAACGCCTCCAATCGATGCGCGCGCACCAGAAAACCGTCGCGCCGCACGGCAGCGCCCGCCGCATCGCCGAATTGATCACCCGTTACGCCGTCGGCGACTTAAAAGGGAAGAAAGCGCAGCCGGCGACGCCGATTACCGCGGCGCTGTAACGCCCCGCGAGATTCGCAGCACCATGCCGCGCGGCGAGAGGCGCGGCAAGAACGCCACGATCTGGTTCATCGTCCCCGGAATCACGAGCCGCTTCCCGCGCATCATCGCGCGATAGCCGGCGCGAGCGACGCTCGCGGCTTTTGAAACCGGCAACGTCTTGAAGAGCCCCGACGCACCCATCTTGGCGCGATCCTGAAAGCCGCTCTCCGTCGCGCCCGGGCACAAACAGGTGACGCTGACGCCGGTGCCTTCGAGTTCGGCCCAGAGCGCTTCGGAGAACGGGAGCACGTATGCCTTGGTAGCGTAGTAGACCGCCATGAACGGCCCCGGTTGGAAAGCGGCCGACGATGAGACGTTCATGATCCGGCCGCGGTTGCGCGCAAGCATCGGTTTCAAGAAGAGCTTCGTCAACTCGGTCAAGGTGACGACGTTGAGCTGCAGTTCTTCGCGCTCGTCGCCGAGCGACGTTTCCGCGAACGGGCCGAACGTCGCGAAACCGGCGTTGTTGACCAGCGCGTCGACGGCGATCTGGCGCCGCTCGACTTCGTCGAAGAGCCGTTCGGCGGACCCGGCTTGCGCCAAGTCCAGCGGGATCGCGACAGCCTCCACGCCGTAGCGCGCCGTCAGGTCGGCGGCGAGCGCGTGCAGTTTGTCGCCGCTGCGCGCAACGAGCACCGGCCGCCAGCCGTCGCGCGCAAAGAGTTCCGCAAATTCGAGCCCGAGGCCGCCCGAGGCGCCGGTGATCAGCGCCGTCTGCGCTGCCATGCTTAGCTTCGCGCCGCCGCCGTCAAGCTGCCACGATCGGCCATCACCGCGGCGCCGATTGCACCGGCATCGTTACCCAGTTCGGCCACAACGATGCGCGTTTGGCCACGCGGCACCATCGTCGTCAATTCTTCGACCTTAGGCCGAACCGCACGCAGCATAAAATCGCCGGCGCTCGAGACGCCGCCGCCGAGTGCGATGACCTCGGGATTGACGAACGCGATGATGTTTGCCAGACCGCGCGCGAGGTCGTCGATGTAACGGTTCCAGGCCGCAAGCGCGTGCCCGTCGCCGCTTTCGGCGGCTCGGCGAATCGCCTTCGATCCGAGTTTCTGCGGTTTATCGGCGAGCAGTTCGCTGCGCGGAAACGACGGCGCGACCGCGAGCGCGTGACGTAGCAAACCCGTTCCCGACGCCTGCGCTTCAAAACAGCCGATCTTCCCACAATTGCAATAAAAGCCGTCGGTCGCGCGAACTTGATGATGACCGATCTCGCCGGCGCCGGCGGAGTTCCCGATGAGCAGCGTACCCTCGGCGACGATTCCGCCGCCGATCCCGGTTCCGAGCGTGAGCAAGACGAAGTTGGCTGTGCCGCGGCCGCCTCCGTAGGTGTGTTCGCCCAGCGTGGCGCAACGCGCGTCGTTGGCGACGAACACCGGCATGTCAAGATGTTCGCGCAGTTTCGCGCCGAGCGGGGCGTCGTGCCACCCGAAGTTCGGCGAGTAGCGAATCACACCGGTCGCAAGATCGACGTTCCCCGGCGAGCCGACGCCGATCGCGAGACCGTCCTTCTTCCCGCCCAGCACCTCGCGGATCGTCGCGGCGACCATCTTCGCGACGACGTCGAACGTCCGGTCGACGATATCGTTCTCGGCGCGGCTCTTGATCGCACCGTCCTCGACGACGGCGGCCATGACGTGCGAGCCGCCCAAATCAACGCCGATTGCACGCATAACTGTGAGCGTCGGGTTACCTGCGCAGCAAAAAAGTCCCCTCGGCGCGTGCCACGAAGAGAGCCCCCATGCCGACCGTCTTGGACGTCCCTCAGCGCCTCTTGGACGACGTGATCGCCGTCCGGCGCGATCTGCACGCGCATCCCGAACTCGCCTTCGAGGAAGTCCGGACGGCGGGGATCGTCGCCGAGCGATTGCGCGCCCTCGGCTATGAGGTGTACGACAAGATCGCGGTGACCGGCGTCCTCGGCGTGATGCACGGAAAGCGGCCCGGGAAAACCGTGATGCTGCGCGCCGACATGGACGCGCTGCCACTGCCCGAGGAAGTCGAATCGTCCTACAGTTCGACGATTACCGGAAAAATGCACGCCTGCGGCCACGACGGCCACGTCGCGATGCTGCTCGGCGCCGCGGAGTTGATCGCCGCGCATCGCGCAGATCTGGCTGGGACGGTCGTGCTCTGCTTTCAGCCCGCCGAAGAAGGTAAGGGCGGCGCGCGCGCGATGGTCGCGGAGGGGATGCTCGAACGCTTCGGCATAGAGCGCGCCTACGGATTGCATTTGTATTCGCAGTTGGCGACGGGCGTGCTCGGGTTTCGCGAGGGACCCTTCTACGCGTCGAGCGACTCGATCGAGATTACGATCCACGGTCACGGCGGACACGGCGCGGCGCCGCATCTCTCGATCGACCCGATTCTGGTTGCTTCAGAATTCGTAACGTCGCTTCAGAAGGTCGTGAGCCGCCAGATCGATCCGCTCGAACCGGCCGTCGTTACGATCGGGTCGATTCACGGCGGGACGACCCACAACGTCATTCCGAGCAGCGTAGGCATGCTGGGAACCGTCCGGGCCTTCAACGCCTCAGTGCGCGAGAAAATGGCCGAGCGCATCGAGAACGTGTTGCGCGGCGTCTGCGCGACGTCGGGCGCGCGCTACGACTTCGAGTATCTCTGGCGCTACCCCGTCACGAGCAACGACGCCGAACAAACGGCGTACGCCCGAGCCGTGGCCGAGCGTACCTTCGGTGACGAGCGAGTCATTCTGTCCGAGAAGCACATGGGTGCCGAGGATTTCTCGTTCTTCGCCGAGCGCGTCCCGGCGTGCTACTTCGTCGTCGGCTGTCGCGGCGACGATCGCACCGGGTTTCCGCACCACCACGGCAAGTTCGACATCGACGAGGCCGCCTTAGCGACGGGCGTGCGGATGATGACCGCGCTCGCCTTTGACGCTCCCTCGAACGCTCCGTAGCGTTCGGCTGCGCCGCACGAACTGCCGTCGCGTTACTGCCGTGCTTGACGCTTTTTCACTTCGGCCTCGGGAGTGACGATGCTCCGGAAGAGCGCCAGGATGTTGGGGCCGATTCTTTCGAGATCCTTGGACTTAAACGTGTTGAGAACGATCCAGCCCTGACCGAACTCCGGCGGCCTCAGCTGCGTTAAGGAAACGTCAAAACCGGACGTCGACAACCCGTTCACTCGCGCAATGTTGGGGGCTTGAAAGAGCAGGAGCTGCACGCGCATCGCATTGCGCTCGTACACGTACATCGCCCCCACGCCCGCCAGGTCGTACTCGTTTGCTCTTCTTTCCGCCATCAGAACGCTTAACATTTCGGACGGCAGTATTTGCGGTAAATCCGTATGAAAGATTCCAAGATCGTCGGAGGTTTGGCGTGTTTTCCATCCTCGCATGATCACGTCAAGGCCGCTCTCGACTAAGGCCGAAATCGGACAACCCACCGGCTGGCCGTGAGTAATGAAGTTCTCCCGCCCCGGATGTTCACAATAGTCGACGTGACCGTTGGGCCCTACGGGACTTCGGTATGCGATCGAGACCGAGACGGCTTCGTAGCCGCGTTTCTTCAACAGCCGGTTGATTTGAGCGGCGTCATTGACGGTTTGCGCGCGCAGCAACGCACTCCATACTTGGGCGCCGTACGGATCGTTCGCGCCGGCGAGCGCGGCAATCCACGCCTTTGCAAGCGGCGCCTCCGAACTGAACAGTTCCGAGTCGCTCAGGTCGACTGCCTTCGATCCGGAGCCGGAACCCAGCGTGTCCGTCGGCGCCGCCGAAACGGGGAAGCCCGCGGCAATTATCAGGGAGACGGCCCAAGCGGCAACGAGGAGTAAGCGAGTGGACATTTTCAACTTGCCCTGGCCTGTTCTCGGACTGGGTCGTGCCCTTTATCCGACACGTTCCGTACGGCGGCGGAAGGTCCGCTGTCGAACGGCTTACTCCGGGTTGGGGACGGTGTTGGTCGGGTCGTTGTAGTTGGAGTAGAGGATCGTCAATTCTTCGGCTTTGCAGCGGACGACGAGATAGGTCGCGGGATCGTAGTTGCAGATCTCTCTTGTGTCGCTACTCTTGAAGGTGTACGAAAACGTGCCGAGGCGCTTTCCGTTTCGGACGATGTCGGGGAGTTTGACCAGCGCGCTGCTCGGACTCGCCTTGATCGCGCGCAGCAGCCCGCTGACGTCGTAGTCGAGGCTGTTGCCCGAGGCCTGTTTTTCCCAGCGACCGTTGGCGTAGATCCAGTACGTGCCGCCGATGAAGATCGTCTTGACGGTCTTCCCTTCGAACTGCGTCGTCATTTTGTAGCGGTTGGGTGCCACGAAGACGCCGCTCGATTTTACCGAGCCGAGGACGGTGATCTTGTACGACTTCACCCCGGCATAGGCGGCGAGCAACTTGGCCCGCAGCGTGGCGTCCCCGCCGGCGGCGAACCCCGTAACCGGCACAAGCGACGCGAGCGCGAGCGCGAGACCGACGGCACCGCGGAGTAGGATCGACATAACGCTGGCTTCGTGCCGAATGTCCCGTCATCCCCGGCGCGAGGCCAAGGGCCG
>PLCB01000044.1:50899-83534 GCA_003134695.1 Candidatus Zemynaea palustris
AAGATCTCGCAGCGCTACAACGCCAACGAGATCACGCACAAGGAGTGGTCGTACAAGTACAACGAGGACCCTGAGTTCGTGAAGGCGGTCGCCGCGGTCATCCAGCTCGCGCGCAAGCACCTGCGCGACCTCCCCGACAACGTCGCCTGCCCGCCCGGCTGCGCCGAATGCTGCAGCGGCTACGAGCCGTTCGTGAGCCGCACCGACGTTCAACGCATCGCCGATTTCTTCGGAATCCGTTACGAAGAGGCGTTCAAGAACTACGTCATCCCGCGCAGCTCCGCTGACGGATTCGTCGTCGGCCACCTGCGCAAGATCAGCGAGGACAGCGCCGACCAGTGCATCTTCCTCAAAGGAACCGCATCGGGGCGTCACTATTGCGGCATCTACGAAGCGCGGCCGCATGACTGCCGCGAGTTCAGCCCGATCGGTTGCGACGACGTCGACACGTCGCTGCGACACGATCGTAAGTTCGCTCCCGGCTCGCCGTTCAGTCCGAAGCATCCGCCGTCGCGGCCGAAGACGCGGCGCGCGCGCCGGCACCGCTAGCTGCGACGTCGCGCTGTGGCGCGCTACGATGCGATCGTCATCGGCGCAGGACATAACGGTCTGGTCGCCGCCGCCTATCTCGCGCGAGCCGGCCGAAGGACGCTCGTTCTGGAGCGGCGCGACATCGTCGGCGGCGCATGTGTCACCGAAACCGACGTTTTCCCCGGCTACAAAGTGTCCACCGCGGCGTACGTCAACAGTCTTTTCCGACCCGAGATCATCGAAGATCTGCGACTGCGCGGCTACGGCTTCGAAACGCTCGAGCGTGAGCCCGCGTCTTTTTCTCCGTTCTTGGATGGAAGGCACCTGTTCCTCAGTGGCCGTCTGAGCGCAGATCAGGCCGAGATCGGGAAGTTCAGCCAAAAAGACGCCGC
Organism: Candidatus Zemynaea palustris; assembly: GCA_003134695.1. Lineage (GTDB taxonomy): Bacteria > Vulcanimicrobiota > Vulcanimicrobiia > Vulcanimicrobiales > Vulcanimicrobiaceae > Zemelea > Zemelea palustris. The sequence continues at coordinate 51,823 of PLCB01000044.1, forward strand.
AAACTTCTCGGGCTACGAAGCGATGTTGCAACGCGTGGCGTCGCTGATCGAACCCCTCCTCGACGAACGGCCTCCGAACCTCGCGCGCCCCTCACCCCGCGACTGGCTCGATCTGGGAAAACACGGGCTGCGGCTGAGGGGCCTTGGCTCCGCCTTGGGCGAGACGGTCGACGTGCTGACCGGAGCGGCACGTCCGCTGCTCGACCGCTGGTTTGAGTCGGAAGAACTGAAAGCGACGCTCGCCACCGACGCGATCATCGGCGCGTTCGCCGCGCCCTCGATGCCGGGAACCGCCTACGTCTTGTTCCACCACGTCATGGGCGAAACCAACGGCAAGAAGGGCGTGTGGAGCTACGTCCGTGGAGGGATGGGAGGAATTACGCAAGCGCTCGCGCGAGCCGCTTCGGATCTCGGCGCAGAGATTCGAACCGAGCGGGAAGTCGCGAGAATTCTCGTCCGAGACGGCGCGGCGTGCGGCGTAGCGCTCGCGAACGGCGACGAATTCCACGCGAAAACGGTCGCCAGTAGCGTCGATTGCCGCCTTACCTTCGAGCGATTTCTCGACCCGGCAGAACTTCCGCCGGAGTTCTTGGCCGAGATTCGCCGGATCGACTACAGCAGCGCGTCGGCGAAGATCAACGTTGCCCTCGCCGAGCTTCCGAACTTCACCGCGTGTCCCGGCGCAACCGTGGGACCGCAGCACCGAGGAACGATCCACCTCTGTCCCGATCAGGACTACATCGAGCGTGGCTATGACGACGCGAAGTACGGACGCCCCTCGGTGGAGCCGGTCGTCGAGTGCACGATCCCGTCCTCGGTCGATCCGACCGTCGCGCCTCCCGGAAAACACCTCATGTCGATGTTTTGTCAGTATGCGCCGTACTCACTGAAACGTGGCGCGTGGGATGAGCAAACCAAGGATGCTTTCGCAAATCGGTGCTTCGACATCGTGGAGCGGTACGCGCCGGGGTTCAAGAGCTCGGTCATCGACCGCCAAGTTCTTAGTCCGGTGGATCTCGAGCGGATCTTCAACCTCACCGGAGGCAACATCTTCCAGGGTGCTATGAACGTCAACAATCTCTACGCTTTCCGCCCGGCCGTGGGTTACGCCGGCTACGCGACGCCCGTGAAAAACCTGTACCTTTGCGGGGCGGCCGCGCATCCCGGCGGTGGCGTGATGGGAGCCGCCGGGAGGAACGCGGCGCGCGAGATGCTTCGAAGCTGAAAGGATCGACCGATGCAAACTGAAACCGATCTCTATCGCCCTTCGCGTTTCGGCGAGCCGCCGGAGCGCGATCTGCCCGACGACGTCCGCGAAATCTACGAGAAGAACCGCGCGAAGATCGGCTTCGTCCCGAACGTCTTTCGGGCATACGCGCAGCGTCCGGAACATCTCCGCGCCTTCATGCACTATCACGACGTGCTGATGCGTGGCGACAGCGGCCTCTCGCGTCCGGAACGCGAGGCGATCGTCGTTGCAGTCTCGGCTGAAAACCGCTGCCTGTACTGCGTCGTCGCACACGGCGCCGCGCTACGCGTCCTCGGAAAGAACCCGATCCTCGCCGATCAGATTGCGACCAACTGGCGTTCCGCCGACCTGACGCCACGCTGGCGCTCGATGCTCGCGTTCGCGTCGCGCGTCAACGAGCCGGGGTTCGTCGCCGGCGACGACGAGCTTGCGGAATTGCGCACCCACGGCTTTAGCGACGACGACATTTGGGACATCGCGGCGATCGCCGCCTTTTTCGGCTTCTCCAATCGCATGGCCGGACTGATGGACATGCGCCCGAACCCTGAATTCTATTCGATGGGCCGCTGATTATTGAACGCCCGGGCGCCGCTCGGCCGTCAGACCTGGAAAACGCGCGGAGCGCCACGCGAAGAAGACCGCTAGCGCAAAGAGCAGGGGTGGTGCGATGAGCCACGGACCGCCGTCGATCCGTCCGGCCGTCAAGGTCGCGCCGACCATCAGCGTCGCGAGCAGGAGCCCAACCGGTCGCGTCAGCGCGCCGACCGCGAGAAGCGCCCCGCACACGATCTCGATGGCGGCGACCAAGACGACGATGATCCCAGGCACCGGCAAGCCCCAGCGCGCGAAATTGGCGGTAAAAGTTCCGAATGCGATCAGTTGGAAGATGCCGGCCGCGACGAAGAAGAGGCCGAGCAGCGTGCGCAGGACGGCGAGGGCGATGGTCACGAGCGCCCTATTTCTTGCGTCGAACGCCGCTTCCCGTGCGCGCTGCCTTGCTTGCGCTTTCTAGTTTTGGGGATTTTGAGGCAGCCACTGCCGGCGAATCTCATCGCGCTCGGCGCCGAGCGCAGAATCGAGGACGCCGTCGCGCGCCAAGCGGCACGCGCAGCGTTCGCCGCTTTTGTGGACGGTGCAGCCGTCGGCTCCGTGCTGTTCGATATCGTGACCGCAAGGGCAGACGACGAGACGCTGGAGTGCCACGGTAAGAACATCTTGCGCCGGACGCGGCGATCCTAAACCTGCCGGCAGCCGCGGCCCCCTCGGGCCGCGGCCGCGGTCTGTCAACGAGGCGTATAGGTTCCGTCGAGATGCTGGAGGGCTAAATCGAAGTGCCGTTTCACGACCACCGACTGCTTGTCGGCGAGGGCGCGAAGCGTCGGATCGCTGCCATTGCGCATTTCGTCGTTCAGCAGATCCAGCGACTGCTTGTGTTCGACTGCGGCGTTCTGCCAGTACGCCCGAACCAAGTCGGAGCCCGACAAGCCGATAAGGGACACCCAGCCGTCGGCCGCAAGGGCCGTCCGCAACGCGATCGCGGTCGGGGCCACCGGGCCGTACGGATTGATGTCGGAGACGGTGGTTGTCATCGCCACGGTCGTCACGGTACCGTCGGGATTGGTTTCGGTTAAGAACGAGATCGTCCGCTCCGCGGCAACCAGGTCCGGGAATCGCACGCCGGCGTTGCGCGCCGCCGAGCGCAATTCCACGTTCGCAAGGGAATGATCGTCGATCATCATCTGCGCGAACTCGCGCACGCGAGGGTACGTGCTCTGGCGAAGCACCAAGCGAGCTTCGCGGATCTCCAACAGGTTGGCGCGATATGCCTGGAGGACGTAGATTTCGTCGGTTGAGTTGGTCGCTGCTTGCGCGGAGAGCGTCGTGAAGCCGGCGAGCGCAAGGACGGCCGCCAAGAGCTTTTTCTTCATAGTGTCTTGGTTGTTGCCAAACCGTCGCAAGCAAAACGCGCTCGCTTGCCCGATGCGTGCCGTCGCTATGAAGGGAATGAGCGAGCGTCCCCTCCTTACGGGCCGCCCGGGTGCCGAGGGGGCTAAAGGGGATAGCGGTCAGGGAAGGCGTATGCCATTCCCCCTAAGCTTCGCGGCGCTTCGCCGCGTCGGGGCTTTTGATTCACTCGTCATCAACATGAGGAGGCGCGCCGTGTCAGATTCTGCTTTCAATCGTCGTACGTTTGTGAAGGGAGCCGGCGTAGGCGCCGCCGCGCTCGTCATGGGCGTCCCTGCATTCATTCCGCGCCTCGGCGAAGCCGCCGACGCGATCAAAATCGGCATCCTCGAACCCGCGACCGGTACGTATGCGTTCCCGGGCGAGAACGAGACGATCGGCATTCAGATGGCGGTCGACGCCTGGAACAAGAAGGGCGGCGTCATGGGCCGCAAGATCGAGACCGTCAACGAAGACGAGCAGAGCGACCCGGGCGTCGGCGTGCAGAAGGCGCGCAAGCTCGTCAATCAGGACAAATGCGTCGCGCTCATCGGGACCGTCTCGAGCGCCGTCTCGCTCTCGGTCAGCGGCGCTGCGAACGCGATGAACGTGTTGTTCCTCGACTCAGGCGGCCACACCGACGACGTGACTGGCAAGGATTGCAAGTGGAACACGTTTCGGACGTGCCACAGCACTTGGATGGAAGGCCACGCGGTGGCCAACACGCTCGCCAAGAAGTACGGGAAGAAGTTCTATCTGATCACGCCGGACTACGCGTTCGGACATTCGCTCGAAACCTCGTTCAAGGATGCCATCGGCAAGCTCGGCGGCACGATCGTCGGCAACGAGTTGACGCCGTTGGGAACGACTGACTTCTCCTCGTACTTGACCAAGGTTTTGCCCGCAAGACCTGACGCATTGGTCGTTCTCGTTCAAGGGAACGATTACGTCAATTGCATGAAGCAAGCCGATCAGTTCGGGCTTCTGAAGAAGGTTCCGGTAGGCGGACCACAAGCCGAACTCGAGCCGCTTTGGTCCCTGCCGCCGGAAGCCCGTCAAGGCTATTGGGGCATCGAATGGTACTACAAGAGCGATAAGTGTCTCGGCGCGGGCAACAAAGCCGCGCACCAATTCGTCGCCGACTATAAGGCCCAGCATCCCGATAGGAAACCTCCGACCGCGCGCGAGTGCTTTGGTTACGTGAGCATGGACCGGTTGCTGCAGGCGATGGCCAGCGCAAAATCCACCGACGCGGTCAAGATCGCTAAGGCCATGGAAGGCGAGAAGTTCCAATCGATCTTCGCCGGTACGAGCTACTACCGCAAGGAAGATCATCAACTGATGTGGCCGATGTGGGTCGCGCAGATCCGGCCGAATGGGACGCCGGGCGATCCCTACGATCTCTTCGACGTCGTCGACACGCACGAAGCCGACGCGATCGAGCAGAGCGTCGCCGAAAAAGCTAAAGTCTGCACGATGAACTACCCCTCGTAAACCGGCTCCAACTGATGCAGACGGCGCGCCCAGGCTCGACGATCGCGCTGCGACTCGCCGCGATCGTCGTAGGCCTGGGCGCTCTGCTTGCGATCGTCTTCCTGCTGTCCAAAAACGGCCAGGTCTCGACGCAACTCTTCAATGGGCTCGTCCTCGGCGCGTTCTATGCGATCGTCGCCCTGGGGCTATCTTTGATCATGAACTTGACCGGAACCATCAACATGGCCCACGGCAGCTTCATGACGCTCTCGGGATACCTCGCCTTCGCGATGGTCTCGCGCGGCACGAATTTCTGGTTTGCCCTGATCGTCGCGCCCCTCATGACGGTCATCGTCGGCGTGCTCGTCGAGCGCACTTTGATCCGGCCCCTGTACCAAAAGGAGCCGATCTACAGTCTCTTACTGACGTTCGGCCTCTCGCTGATGGCGGAGGAAATCTACCACATCATCTGGGGTGCGAACGGCGTGCCCTTCTCCCCGCCTCCTTCGCTCGCCGGAACAGTCGGACTCGGATTCATGAGCTTTCCGGCCTTTCGACTCTTCATCGCGCTCGTGCTGCTGCTGATGATTGCCGCGATTGCGCTGTTCCTGACGCGAACGCGCTTCGGGTTGCGCTTACGGGCCGCCGTGCAAGACAGCGAGATGATCGCCGCACTCGGGACCAACACGCAGGTCCTCTACATGGTGAATTTCGCGCTTGGAATCTTCCTCGCGGGAGTCGCCGGCGTACTCGCCGCCGGGCTCCTTGGCCTCAATCCGACGAGCGGAAACACGCTGCTCATGCCCGCGTTCGTCACCGTCATCATCGGCGGAATGGGCAGCCTCTTCGGCAGTATCGTCGGCGGCGTGCTCGTTGGCCTCGCTACGTCGCTTACGACTCTCTGGATACCGGCGGCCAGCGAAGTGGCGATGTATGCGCTCATGGCGATCGTGTTGACGATTCGACCGCGCGGCCTCTTCGGCGAAGAGGGTTTGTTCGGATGAGATTCGGCCCCACTCGGCTGATAACGGTCGGCGTCGTCATCTTGCTCGCACTCGCTCCCTTTCTCTCGCCGCTGATTCACGTCGACATCTCGATCGTTAATGAAGTTTTGCTGTTCACGTTGGCGGCGATGAGCGCAAACCTCTTGCTCGGCTACACGGGACTGCCACCTTTCGGAAACGCGGCCTTCTTCGGGTTGGGCACCTACGGCGCCGGGCTATCGATCAAGTACTTTCACGTAAACTTTATTGAAGCGACCCTACTTGGGACGGCGGCGGCCCTGCTCGGCGCCCTCGTCGTTGGTCCGTTTCTGGTGCGCCGGCGCGGCATCTATTTCGGCCTGTTGTCGATTGCTTTCGGCCAAGTCTTCTACTTCATCGCGTATCGCTTCACCGACGTCACGGGCGGCGAGGACGGGATGAACTTCGCGCGACCCTATCTCGGAATTTCGAACTTCCATGTGACGCTTCACGGGAGCGGTTTCTATTATCTGACGCTCGTGGTGTTCGTTGCGAGCATTCTTGCGTTTAAGTTGCTCGTGGAGTCGCCGTTTGGCAGAACTTTGGTCGCTATTCGCCAGAACGAAGTTCGTGTCCGATACCTCGGCCTCGATTCAAACCGCTTCGTCTTCGTCGCGATCCTCATTTCGGCGACGATGGCGGGTCTCGGCGGAGCCCTGTTCGGGATGCTCAACAATTTCGCGTGGCCGCTCTTGATGGATTGGCACCAGTCCGGCGACTTCGTGCTCAGCGTGATCTTGGGCGGGAGCGGAACGATTTGGGGCCCGCTGCTCGGCTCGGCGATCTACGTGATCGGGAAAGACATCATCTCGTCGTACACAAACCTGTGGCAGATCTTCATCGGCGCGCTGTTCGTGGCTTGCGTCCTCGGCTTCCCGCGCGGCATCCTGGGGTCGATCTTGGCGCGCTTCGGCACCGCGCCGCTATCGAATGAATCGGAAGAAGCGAACTGGACGCAGTCTCCGGCGATTGCGGCGGATCATCATGGGTAGCACGCTGCTGCTCGAGGCGCAGGAGGTCTCGAAATACTTTGGCGGCGTCCACGCCTGCGAGGGCGTCTCGCTCGGCGTCCGCGAGGGCACGATCCATGCCGTCATCGGTCCAAACGGTGCCGGCAAGACGACCTTCTTCAACGCGCTCTCCGGCTTTTATTATCCCGACCGCGGGCGAGTCTTCTTCGACGGCGAGGAGATCACGCGCATGCCGAACTGGCGGCGCATCGAACGCGGGATGGGCCGCACGTTCCAGACGCCGAGCATCTTCCCCGAATTGACCGTCCACGACAACGTCGCGCTCGGCGTGCGCAGTAAAGCCGGCCTGGCCTTCCGTGCGCGGCCTCCGTCGGGCGAGCAACAGGCGGTGCTTGAGCGGCGCGTCGACGAATTGCTCGGCTTCGTGAACCTCGTACGGTTCAAAGAGCGGCCCGTCGCCGAACTCTCTCACGGTAGCCAGCGCCTCTGCGAGATCGCGATGAGCCTCTCGACCGAGCCACGTTTGGTGCTGCTCGACGAACCGATGGCCGGCCTCGCGGAAAGCGAGACCGAGCGCATCATTAGCGTGATTCGCGGCCTGCACGACCGGCTCGGGCTCACGGTTCTGTTCGTCGAGCACAACATGCGCGTCGTGCTCGGCCTCGCCGAAATGATCACCGTTCTCGACCGCGGCCGCATTCTCGCCGAAGGGACGCCGAGCGAGATCGCGGCCAACGAAGCGGTGCGCGACGCGTACCTCGGCAAGGAGGTGCTCGAGCGTGTCTAGCGCGTTGCTCGAGGTCGAAAACCTCAACACCAATTACGGAAAGATCTCCATCCTGCGCGACGTCTCGCTGACCGTCGGGGCCGGCGAAGTCGTCGCGCTCCTCGGACTCAACGGCGCCGGCAAGACGACGACGCTCCGCAGCATCCTCGGGCTCACGCCGCCGCGTTCGGGCTCGATTCGCTTCGAGGGTCAAGAGGTCGCGGGGCGCGCACCCTATCAGATCGCGCGCCTCGGCGTCGGCTACGTCCCCGAAGGCCGGCGGATGTTCAAGGATCTCACGACGATCGAGAATCTTCAACTCGCCGAGAACGGTCGCGCCGGCGAGTGGACGATCGCGCGCGTCCTCGAGCATCTGCCGAAACTCGCCGAGCTGAGGAATCGCAAGGCCGGCCGGCTTTCGGGCGGCGAGCAAGAGATGCTTGCGATCGGGCGAGCGCTCGTCTCCAATCCGCGCCTGCTGTTGGTGGACGAGCCGTCGCAGGGCCTCGGGCCGTTAATCGTCGAGGAGGTCTACAAGATCCTCGGCGAGCTCAAAGCGCACGGCGTCGCGATCTTGCTCGTCGAGCAGAACGCCCTCTTGGCGCTAAAAATTGCCGATCGCGCCTACGTCCTCGACTGCTGCAAGCTCGTCTACTCGGGGAGCGCCGCCGATCTGCGGGCCGACCGCGAACGCGTCCGCACGCTGATGGGTCTCACCGAAGTTACTGTCTAGCTGAGGCGTGAACTTCGGTGCGATTTTGGGGTAGAAATTTAGGGTCGGTGGGATTTTGGGGGTAGAAATTTGGGTATGGGAGGGCCATGCAGCTGATTTGGACGCTCATCGTCATCCTGGTCGTCTTGTGGCTCGTCGGCTTCCTCGCGCACGTCGGGGGTGGCCTCATCCACTTGATCCTGGTCATCGCGCTCATCTTGCTTGTCTTCAACCTCTTGACGGGTCGCGGCGCAAAAGTCTAGGCGATAATCGCCGCGTAGACGGCGGGATCCACGTTGCCGCCGCTGAGGACTACGCCGACGCGGCGGCCGCCTGCGCCGGCTTTGCCGGCAAGCAAGGCGGCGAGCGCCGAAGCGCCGCTCGGCTCGACGACGAGTTTGAGCCGCTCGAACGCAAAGCGCATCGCGGCGCGAATTTCATCGTCGCTCACCGTGAAAAAGCCGGCGCACAATCGTTTCACGATCGGAAACGTCAACTCGCCGGGTGACGTCGTCTGCTGCCCGTCGGCGATCGTCTTCGGCACGGCGATTTCGATGCGCCGGCCTGCAGCGAACGAACGCGCGAAGTCATCGCCGGCTTCAGGCTCGACGCCGTAGAGTCCGATCCCCGGGCGGAGCGCGGTCGCGGCGAGCGCGCAGCCGGACAACAATCCACCGCCGCCGACCGGGACCAGCAGCATGTCGAGATCGGGGACGTCTTGGAGCAGCTCGAGCGCGACGGTCCCCTGACCGGCGATGATCTCCGGATCGTCGTACGGCGGGACGAGCGTCGCCCCGCGTTCGCGCGCGATTCCGCCGGCGATTTCGGCCCGGTTGTGCGTCGCGCGCTCGTAGAAGATGACGTCGGCGCCATATTCGCGCGTCGCCGCGACCTTTGCCGCGGGCGCGTCGCTCGGCATGACGATCGCCGCCGGCACGCCCAACAACTTCGCGGCCAGCGCGACGCCTTGCGCGTGATTCCCGCTCGAATACGCCACGACGCCGCCGGGGCGTTCTTCCGGCGTCAACTGTGCGATACGATTATACGCTCCGCGAAACTTGAACGCGCCCATGCGCTGCAGGTTTTCGCACTTGAGAAACGCATGTGTCCCGGCCCGCGCGTCGAGCGTCCGCGACGTGACGACGGGTGTGCGGTGCGCGACGCCGCGCAAGCGCGCGGCGGCCGCTTCGACGCCGGCGAAGGTGACCTCGCGCGACGCGATGGTCACCGGCTGAAATTCGCGCTCGGCGCGTGCACGTGGAAGGTGACGATCTTACCGTCGGATCCGGTCGTCATGTCCTCTTCCCACGTTCCCTTCGAAAACTCGGCCTGGAAATGATGATAGCCGGCCGCTGAATTCTGGGGCGTATCCTCTTTGATCCGCTTGAGCTTGCCCAGTTCGTTGAGATCTTGCGAGAGCCGCCCGACAAGCATGCGATCCTCGAGTTTGGCTTTGTTGGCGGGGACAAACACAGCCTCGACCGGATGCATGTCGTTGTTGACGATCGCCGCGGTCACGCGCGTCGCAAGTCGTTCGTTCGGGTTGGCGCGCGGCATCAAGATCGCCCACAGAACCAAGACGATCACGATGAGCGTCGCCGGCGCGAGGCGGCTCCGAAGCGGATCCGGCCTGGGGACGTTCGCCGGCGGCTGCAGCGGCCCAGCCGGCACCGGCGGCGATGCCGACCCGGGCTGCGCGGGCACATTCGATTGATCTGAAGACATGGCGACCTCCCTTACCGTTTCACTTGCGGAGAGTTTCGGCGTTCATCGAGCTCACCCAGCACGGCGCGCAGTTTGCTCACGTCGATGTTGCCGCCTGAAACCACGCACACAACCTTGCCGCTCCCTGCTTCGCCCGAAAGCGCGCACGCTACCGAACACGCGCCCGCGCCCTCGGCGATGATGCGGTTGCGCTCGGCCAATAGCCCCAGCGCCGCGGCGACGTCTTCCACGCTCGCGACCAGCGCACCGTCAATCAGCCCTTGCGCGCGTTCGAGCATTTGCGGAAAGACGGTCTTGCTGCCGATGCCGTCCACGAACGACGGCTTATAGTCGACCACCTGCGGCGATCCCGCGGCGAGAGACGCGGCGAGTGGCGCGCCCGTCGCGACCTCGGCGGCGAAGAGCCGGCAACTGGGCTTGAGCGCTCGCACCCCCACGGCGATCCCACACGCCAACCCGCCGCCGCCCCACGGAATCACGATCGCCTCCACATCCGGCAAGTCTTCCAAAATTTCGAGCGCAATGGTCCCGTTGCCGGCCATGACATACGGATCGTCAAAGGCGTGGATGAACGTCGCGTCAACGCCCGGGTACGCGCGCTCCGCAAACGTCTGCCACCACCGCTCGAACGGGACTTTGATCACGCGCGCGCCGAGCCGCTCGATGGCTTTGACTTTTGTCTCCGGCGCCGTGTCCGGCGCAACGACAGTGCAGGGGATGCCCAGCTCGCGCGCGCGCCATGCTACTCCCTGCGCCATGTTGCCCGCCGACGCTGTGAGCACTCCGCGCGCCAGTTGCTCCGGCGGCATGTGCGCCATCGCGTTCGTCGCGCCTCGAATCTTGAACGAGCCGATCGGTTGAAGGTTTTCGAGTTTGAGATAAATCTCTACGGGCGCGTCGAACACGTTGAGCCGCACCAGCGGCGTGCGGATGGCGGAGCCGACGATACTTCGGCGGGCTTGCTGGATTTCGTCGAGCGTCGGTAACATGCCTTACCGCTCATTCGTTGACACAAATGTCACCTGTCCGTTCCCGAACAGATGATAGACGCGCAGTTCGGCCGTCGTCCCAGTCTGGCGGATTAGCGCAAAGCGCCGGCCGTCGGTGAAAAACGTCGCTTTGGGCGGAATGACGAGCCGCTCGGTGCCACGTTCGACGACGCCCGTACGCGGCAGGACACGCACCCGGCAATCGGCGGCGTCGAGGACGCTCGGCGCGATGACCGCGTGCATCCCAGCCGGAAGATGAGCCCGAACGAATGCGAGCGGCCCATGCGCTTCCGCTTCCTGTTCGAAACATTCGGGCAGCGCTGAAAGCGCCCACGGCGCCTCGCCATGGACGCCACGCGGCGGGACCGTGAAGGTCGCCTGAGCGCGGGGCGCGCTCGGCGTGCCGCTCGACTGCACCGAAGCGGTTTCGATGGGCTTCGCAGGCCGCGAAAAATGCGCGGCGACGACGAGCGATCCGACGACCAGCAGCATCGCCACGAGGTAATAGCGGAGCATCGACCCTGGGCGCGGCGGTTGCGCTATGCCGCGCTCTCCTCGGCTGCGGCGCTCGCGCTCGCGCCGACGTCGAGCCGCAAGAGTCCGATGCGCGAGTCGGCCATCCCGTAATAGATGTCGTACGAGCGCGGTGCGTTCGGACGCGGGTCGATCCCGGTCGGAAAGACGACGTTGTTGACGACGCCGTGCGTCTCGTCGACCGTCTCCGGCCAAAAGACGGGCAGCGGCGAGCGATAGCGCACAACGTCGGGGCGCTCGAGATCGTGGACCACCATGCCGGCGCTATAACTCATTCCGATGCAGCGACCTTCGACGTCGTAGCGTCCGTCGACGCCGTGGAAGAGCGAGAACCAGCCTTCCTCGATACGCACCGGCGGCGTCCCCGCACCGTTCTTGATCGCCCCCCAACCCTGCGCGGGCTCGAGAACCAACACGCTTTCGGCGACCTTGAGCAGGTTGCGCCGATCGATCAGCGCCTGCTCGAGCGGAACGTAGGCGATGCGTGTGCCCTCGCGATCGCGCGGCGGAAGATCGAGAATGATGGGAACCGCGGCGCAGCCGTCGACCGACGAGATGTGCAACATCGGGCGGTGATAGAACGCGAAGCTCGGGACGCCGTTCGGCGAAACGACCGGCTCGGGGAAGAACGCGGCGTCTTTGTCGTCGCCGCACGGCAAGCCGGGCGCCGAGAAATCGGCCAAACCCAGACGTTCCCACGCGTAAGCGTCGTTCGAGATCGCGAACGCGATGCGCGGGCCATCGGGTCCGTACGCCGTGTACGCCATCACGTAGGCGTCGAGCAGGGGGATGAACGTGACGCGCGGATCTTCGCAGCCGTATCCGCCGGGTTTGTCGCGCAACTCGTACGGGGTCGACGGTTCGAGCGCGTAGCCGATGCGCCGAAACGTGAGCGACGCCCCGAGAGCGGCCGCTTCGGCGATTCCGATGCGCGAGTGATTTCCCGGCCCCACCATGCGTGGATAGAGCAGCAGTTTTCCGTCGCGATCGTGCGCCGTTGCCGGATTGAGGACGCCCTCGCGTTCGGCTTCGTCGCCGTTAGGCTGGAGCGCGACCCCGAGCCGCTTCACCGTTGCCTCGAGCGACGCGAGCGAAAACTGATTCATCATCCTCTTGTTATCTCGGCTCTATCTCAGGTTTATCTCAGGACCGTCGACGCGATCGTCACGCCGTCGGGCGTCACGACGTCGATCACCGAGCCGGTTCGGTAGACGGAGTTCGGGACGATCCAAAGCGTATAGGTGTGATACTCAGCGGTTGGTTCCCCACCATCGGCCGGCGCCCGTTCGAAGGCAACGATCCGAACGCGCTGTTCGTTCGCGCGAATCGAATCGATCACCTGACGCCAGCCGGTATGTGCATGGGGCCCCATGACCAGAATCACACCGAACTCGTGATTGAAACGAACCGGCGCGTGCAAACCAAACGCGTCCAAGTCTCGCCGGCTGCGGACGATGGCGACTTGGTTTCCGCCCGGCACGATTGTGTCGCCGGTTTGATACCTGTTGACCCGCACCTCGCGGCAGCCCGCCAGCACCACCGCCAGGGCGGCGGCGAGCAGGACGGTCCCTAAGCCGCGCCGGTGTGGGACCTCGCTGATCCCCATTATCCAGCACTTTCGAGGAAGGCCGGCAGCAGCCTAGCGAAGCCCAAGCCTCCCACAAACGCGGATTCGGAGACCCGGTCCTGATCGTTGCATCTCTCCTGGCAACCGCCCTCATCGGTGCGGCCAGCCCAGCGCCAACCGCGACCCCCGTGCTCAAGCAAATCGGCCGCACGACCCACTCGAACGCGGTCTGTGGCAACTTGGTCGTCCATGCCAACAGCGCGATCGACTCGGCGCTGCACGACGACATCCTCGTCGGTCGCGTCGTCGCGCGTTTACGTGACATCGATCTCGAGAACAACGCGCTTTCGAAGCGCGGCGGACTCTCCGAACTCAACGGTCTGGCCGGCGAGCTGAACGACGAGTCGCTGCGCGGCGAGTCCGAGGTCAAACGTTTGCGAGAAGCCGCCGAACGGAAAGGCGGCCCCGGATTGAACTCCGATCTGCGTACGTTTTCGGATGCGCTCGGCGGGGCGCTCGGACGGCAACACCGGATCGGCATCGACTTGAGCAATTTCCTCGCATACCTCGACTATCGCGACATGCGAGAGATGTCGCGACCGACCGACTCGCCGCAACGGCGCGGCGTCGGAACCGATCCGTTTGGCTCGAACGGCTTCCCGAGTGCGTCGGCACCGACGCCGCAGCCCGGGACACCTTACTCGATCGCGGGGACGCCAAACCGCATGGCGGTCGCGGCAGCCGTCGACTTCGCGGCGCGCAACGCCGATGTCCAGGGCGACGAAGCGCGAGCCGCCGAGCACAGCGAAGCGGCGGTCTCCGGATGCACGTGAACCCCCGCGTCTTTACCTCTCCGGGCACGCAGCCGCAAAACTGCGCGTCAACTTGTCGATGTTGGTAATCGCGCTCCCGACGACGATCGCGCTCGCACCCGCCGCAAAGGCAGCACCGGCCTGCTCGGGCGTTACGATCCCGCCCTCGCAAACCGCGAACGGATGGAGCGCGGCGAGCGCCCGCAGTAGCGCCAGGGCCGGAAGCGCGCAATCCCCCGTTTCGGACGTGTAGCCGGCGAGCGTCGTCGCGACCAGGTCGGCGCCGGCTTCCGCGGCTCGGCGCCCATCGTCCGCCGTCGCGCAGTCGGCCAGCGTGAGCCGTCCCCGCAAGCGCGCGGCTGCAACCAAGTCCGCCACCGTCGCGCCGCCGCGCCTTGTCCGCGGGGTCGCATCGAATGCGATGACGTCGGCGCCAGCGCCGGCGAGTGCCTCGACTTCTTCCACCGTCGTCGTGATGTAGGGCGCCCGCGCCGAACGAACGCCTTTGAGCAGCCCGAGGATCGGCACGTCGACGGCGGCCCGCACCGCGCGAATGCGCTCAAGGCCCTCGATCCGCACGGCCGCCGCGCCGTTTTGTACGACGCAGCGCGCCAATAGCGCGATCGTCGCCGGCTCGCCGATCACGGAATCGTCCTCCGCTTGCACCGAGACGATCAGGCGGCCGCGCAAGCGTTCGAGATCGATCACGCTTGCGTCTCGACGAGCGATCCGACGTCGAGCGCCGCATCGCGATACGCCAGCCGCAACGCGCCGACGACCGGATCGTATCTCGGCTTCACGATCGTCGCGGAACGCTCGAGCGCGCGCATCGCCCACTTCCAATGTTCGTGAAACTCACTGTCGGAGAACATCCCGCCGAGCGGCGCGATGGGCAATTCGCGCGCGGCGCCGAGTCTATGATGCACGACGTGGACCAGCCGGGCCAGCGCATCGACGGCGCGCCGGCGCAGCTCGAGGGCGCCGCGCTCGCCCTCGCGCGCGGCCTGCAGCACGACCGAGGCAAACCCGGCGAGCGCGCTCCGTGAAATCTCTCCGTGCGCGACGGCGTGCTGCAACGCTCGCAGCGACGCGACGCCGAAGTAGTCGAGTGCACCCGCTCGCAAACCCGACGGGGAGCCGAAATCCTCGTCGCGCATCGCCCCGGCGATCGCCTCGCGCGCGATCCAAAACGCACTTCCTTCATCTCCGAAGAGATAACCCCAGCCGCCGGCCCGTGCGCGGTTGCCGTCGACGTCGATGCCGAACGCGACGCTGCCGGTCCCGGCGACGAGCGCGATCCCCGCCGAGCCGTCGAATGCGCCGGCGTGTGCGATCTCGGTGTCATGGACGACGCGAAAACGCTCGGACGACGCCGCCGGCGCCGGGACCAGCGATTCAGCCTCGTCGTAACCGCTCAGGCCGGCGACGATCGCCGCGAACCTCGTCTCCGCGGGGAGATTCGCGTGCGCCAGCGCGGCGCTCAGAACGTGGTCGAGGACCGCCGCTTGACGAGGCGAATCGCGGGATTCGCCGATCAGATCGGCCGGCGGCCCGCTCGCGCGTGCGACCACGATGCCGCGCTCGTCGCCGATCGCGCACACCGTCCCACTCTGCCCACCATCGACGCCGGCGCAGTATCTCACGGCCGCAACGCGCGAACGGCGCGCTCGAAGAGGGCGGCATCGAGTCCCGTGTGGGCCATCGCGTAGGCATGCGCTGCGCGTTCGTCGCGCACGGCGAAACGCGCGTGGTGAAGTTCGTGCCAGATCGCGAACGCGACGAAGCGAGCCGCGAAGGCGGCGCCACGCGCCGCGCGCAAGTCGGCGACCACACGGCTATCGATGGCGATGCTGCGCAGCACAGGATCGTACTCGGCGAGAATCGGGCGATGCCACGCGCCGGTCGCTACGATGCGGACGGCGACGCCGGCAGCGCCGGCTTCGCGCAGCGCGAGCGCGAGCATCAGCGCGCCGCGACCGGCCGGCTTAGCGCACCGTCACGCGCCAGCCGGGCACGCAACTCGTGCGTGTCGACCGCGCGCGGCTGGATCTTGCGCTCGGTGGCGATCGCCGCAGCCGTCCCGGCCGCTTGACCGAGCGTCATCACCGTCGGTGTCAGGCGCGTCGAGGCGAGCGCTTCGTGGGTCGTCGAGATGCAGCGGCCCGCGACGAGCAACCCGTCGATGCTCGCCGGCACCAGACACCGGTATGGAATCTCGTACGCCGCGCCGGGCGGAAGGCGCTGCGTCGTCGTTCCGCTTCCCGAGGGATTGTGGATGTCGATCGGATACGCGCTGCGCGCGACCGCGTCGTCGAAGGAGTGCGCTTGCAACACGTCGTCGCGCGTCAACGTGTAGACGCCGACGATACGGCGCGACTCGCGGATCCCGACCTGAGTCGCCGTCGCGGAGAGCCGGCAATTCGCAAAACCCGGAACGTCACGCTTGAAGAACGCGAACAACTCCATGACTTGCGCGCGCGACTCGACCTCGGCGCGCGTCAGATCGTCCGGATCGAGTGGATCGATGTCGACGACGCGCGTCATGTTGACGGTTACCTCGTCGGGATAGGGCGTCGCGAAAAACGACACCAGTTCGCGTTGAACGCTGACGTCGCCGCGCGCCCTGGCTCGTTCCCAGAGCGTGTAGAACCCGGCGACCGCCGTCAGCCGTTCGGGCGTTCGCTGCTCAACCGGAAGGCTCGTGCGCATCTCTTCGGGGTGCTCGCGCAAATAACGCGCCGTCTCGGCGAGATCGACGTGTGAAAGACGGAAGATCAAGGTCGCGGGCTGCACGCGTCCCTTGGCGTCGCCCTGCTGCACCGCGACGCCGGCGGAGGCCGCCACGTACGCGTCGGCGGTCGCGTCGATCGTCACCTTGGCGCGCTTTTCGCGCAAACCGCCAACCGTCGCGAAGCGCGCCCCGGCGATTGCGCCGGCGTCGTCGTGCAGCGCGTCGAGAAAGTAGGCGTGCAGGAGTAAATCGACGCGCGCCTCGCGCATCATCTCGAACAGCAACGCCTTGTGAATCTCCGGATCGAACGGCGTGATCGTCGCGACGTAATCGGAAGCGTCGTGGATGTGCCCGGGAGACGCTCCGCGCTCGGTCAGACGCTCGACGATCTCTTGCGCGATGCCGCCGACGATGCGCTCCTCGCCCGAATGGAAGGTCATCCACGGCCCGACCATCGCGGCGGTCGCCGTGCCGCCGAGAAATCCGTAGCGCTCGACGAGCAGCGTGCTGGCGCCGTTGCGTGCCGCCGCAAGCGCCGCCGCGCATCCGGCATTTCCGCCGCCGACGACCAGCACGTCGTGAGATTTCACGCGACAGGCTTTCGCCGTACGGCGCGCCAACGCCCGCGCATGTTCACCGAGACCGCCGCCTTCTACGACGCGATCTATGCCGCGCGCGGCAAGGATTACGTACGCGAAGCCGACGCGGTGGTCGCACATCTTCGGCGCGTCCGGCCCGACGCGACCAGCCTGCTCGACGTCGGGTGTGGAACCGGCGCGCACCTGGCGCGCTTCCAAGAGAACAATCTCGCCTGTCGTGGGATCGACAAGGACGTCAAGATGGTCGCGCTCGCCCGCGCGCGCTGCCCCGAGATCGAGATCGAGCCTGGTGACATGCTCGATTTCGTCTTACCCGAGCGTTTCGACGCGGTGACCTGTCTTTTCGGGGCGGCGGCGTATGCGCGCACGCCCGACCGGCTCGGGAGGGCGATCGCGAACATGTCCCAGCATCTCGGCGAACGCGGCGTTCTATTCGTCGAGCCGTTTATTGAACCCGACGCTTTTGAAGTCGGGAATCTGCACTCGATCTTCGTCGACGAGCCGGACCTGAAGATCGCGCGGATGAACGTTTCGAAGCGCGTCGGCTCGATCGCCATCATCGACTTCCACTACTTGATCGCGACCAAGCGAAGCGGCGTCGAGCGCCGCTTCGAACGGCACGAACTCGGGTTGTTTTCTGAAAACGATTACCACGAGGCGTTTCGCGCCGCCGGACTCAGCTTCGAGGCGCTCGACGAGCCGGCGTTTCCCCGCGGTTTCTATCTGGGTTCGAAGTAGGCTACTTCCTCAAACAGAGGGAGCGGATCGCGGCCTCGCCGGCGGGATCGGCTGCGACGTTCGCCGGGTACGAGTAGAGTGCGATGTAAAGATCTTTGTTCCAATTGGTGAGAACGATTTGAGTCTGCGAGCGCTGACCGTTCTTGCTGGCCTTCGCCTCCATATACTCGGCATCGTGGTTGCCGCAAATCTTGATCCGCGACCGCTTCTCCACGACGCCGACGTTGCCGGAATACCCATTGCTGCCGATTTCCTTCGAAATGTCTTGATCGAGTTTGACGTCGGCTTTCCCGGACACATCCATCAAGACGACGACCTCATTGCTCTTACCGCCTTTGATCCAGAGCTTGAAGCCGAACATGCTCGGCGTCGACGTCCAGCCTGTCGGCGCCTTGAAGTCGAGACTATCGGTCGGATTCTTGCCGCAGCCGGCCGCAAACGGGACGACGAGAGCGAGCGCGCACAGCGCGAAGCGACGCATCATTGTACTCCTCTTACCCCCTGGGTTTCGCGTGTGTTTCAAAAAGCACCTAACAGCCGCCGAGGATCAGCGCGAGTTTCCCGTCGTCGGCGGCGCGCCGCAGGTCGCGACCGACCAAGTCGTCGCCGGGCATCGCATCGAAGAGGTCGTTGCGCAGTTCGAAAGCGCGATCGTCTGCCTGAGTGTTGAGGATATTGCCCGTCGCCATCGACGTCGGCGAGAGCGAGCCGCGCTTCGCAAAGGCGTTGTTGACGCTCTCGCTCCGGTCGCCCGGCAGCGTCACGTTCGTATAGACCGGCTGCTCCGCGATGATCGCGAAGCTGCCCGCAAGTTTGCGCGCCAGCTCCATCTGGCGGCCCTTGGCGCCGTTGAGCGCGTTGGCGAACTCCAAGAGCGCTTCGTGCCGTGCGGGGTCGGTCTCGAGCGATTTCAACTCTTCGAGTTCGGCCCTCCCCGCGAGCGAGAGATCGGCAAGCCGGTTGAGATCTTTCTCGAGCTGTTTCAACGACTTGTGTTTGTTCAACTCGTCGCCGAGTTTGGCCGACCGGAAATCGGCGAGCGTCGCGAGCAGCGACCGCTCGAAATCGAGCGCGCTGCTCACACCGAGCGAAGCGTGCGCCAGAAACGCCTTACAGAACGCGGTCCGCGCGCGGACGCGGCCGATCTCCCGCAGCGGTTCGATGACGCTCGCCCCGAACGTCGTGGGAACTGGGCTCGGCGAAGCGCCCGCGGCCGCACCGCTCGGCATCCGCCCGAGCGCGAGCAGCAACGAAATCGCCGTCACCGTCGTGAAGGCGGGAGCGAAGCCTCGATCGATCCGCACGTCGGTAAGCTTCGCCATGCGCCCGCTCGAGCGCTCCGGCCGGCGTCAAAGCCCACAGGATCTCCGGCCCCCTAATCGAACATACGTTCGATGCCGGCCCAGCGACCTCACTACGTCGAAATCGCCGCGAAATCCGTCCTCAACCGCGTGCGCGGCATGCCGTTCGAGTGGTCGATCAATCCCTACCGCGGCTGCTACCACGCTTGCGTCTTCTGTTACGCGCGGCAGACGCACACGTTTCTCGAGCGGGACGGTATCACCGAATGGGGCTCGACCATCTTCGTCAAGCTCAACGCGGCCCAGGTCTTGCGGCGCGAACTGGCCGAGCCGAGTTGGCGCGGCGAAGAAGTTGCGCTCGGAACTGCCACCGACCCGTATCAACCCGCCGAAGGTACGTATCGCATCACCCGGGCGATTCTCGTGGAACTCGCGCGAGCGGCCGGGGTCAGCGTTTGTTTCAGCATTCCGACGATCGAGGTGGACCTCGCGCGCTCGATCGAGCCCACGGTCGCGCCGCCGGCGCAACGCTTGCGCGCGCTCGAAACGCTCGCGACGGCCGGCGTGCGCGCCGGCGTCGCCATCGCCCCAGTGCTTCCGGGTCTGACCGACAGCGTCGAACAACTGCGCGCGGTCTACCGCGCCGCCCACGGCGCGGGCGCCAGCTTCGCTTGGACCGGCGTGCTCCATCTCGAAGAAGTCGCACGTGAAAGCTATTTCTCGTTCTTGCAAGAGCACCAGCCGGAGCTCGTGCAGCGCTACGAACAGCTCTACGGCACGAAATATGCGCCGAAAGCCTACGCCGCCGAGATCGACAAGCGCGCGCGCAGCGCGCGCGCCGGAATTCAATTCGAGCCACCGCCCACGATCGAATTCGAGCCTTCGCTCGTCCAACTCTCGCTGATCTAAATATAGCGTTTTGTGCGAGGCCACCAGCTCGCAAAGTCTGTGATACGTTCCGTGCAAAGATAGATCGGCAGATTGTTTTCGTCGGGCAGCAGGTAATCGTTGTGGAAAACGGCGACGGCCTTGACGCTTCGCCATTCGGTGCGCAGCAATCGTTCGTCCATGCCGACGGCAAGAACGACGTCGCCGGAATAGCCTTGCGTCCCGTATAGGAAGTAGTTGTTGTGGCCGCTCAGCGCATGCGGCAAGCCGTACGCCGGACCGTAGAAATCCAGCGCCGCCGCCTGACCGTAATCGTGAGCGAGAAGCGCGGCCTTCGCCCGTCGATCGCGTGGCAAGGCGTTGTATGCGCCCGCCATCGTCTCGGTCAGCGTATCCCAGCCGAGCATGTCGGCGAATTGCTGCGGAACCAAGCCTTCCGGATGTTTCTCCATCTTGATTCCACGCACGTCGAAGATGTGTTGATAGGAGATGAACGTCTGCAACGGCAGGAGTGGGAACGCCTCGGGCGCGATCGCGAGGCCGGACAGAAACAGCAACCCGGTATACACGACCGCAAGGGCACGGCGCGGCGCGAGCGCCCGTTCGACGACGACGCCGCCGGCGCCGAGCAGAACGGGGTAGATCGGCGCCAGATAATACACCTTAGCCTGCAGTACGATGTACGTCACTGACAGGATCGCGTACGCGTACGCGAACCAGCGCAGACGCGCGCCGTCGCGAGAAAACGCGAGGAATCCCAAACCCGCGATCCAGAGCGGCGCCGAGAACGGATTCATCATCATGATCTGCTGGAGGAAGAACCCGAGCGGCGTCGGCACGACGTTCTTCGCGGCGGCGGCGTTGCGCAGCACCTCGAGCTGCGGCCAACCATGGGCGGCTTGCCACCAGAGGCTGGGCGCGACCAGCACCGACGCCAGCGCGAGCGCCAGCCAGAAACCGGGACGCCGAAAGGCCCTTCGCTGCGGTGTGAGAGCGATCGCTGCGCAGGAACTCGCCATATAGAAAAACATCGAGTACTTGTTGAGGAGGCCGAGGCCGATCACGAACCCGAGTGCGATCCAATGCCGCAGCCGGTCGTCATGCTCGGCTTTGAAAAAGAGATATGCCGCCGACATCCACAAGAGCGGCTCGAAAGCGTTCATCGTGAGCATGTTGCCGACGGCGAGATAGAACGGTGCGAGCGCCAGCGCCAGCATCGCGAGCCCCTGCGCCAACAGGCCGCCGCCGAGGCGGCGAGCGATCCGGCCCGTGACGACGACGGTCGCCGCGGCCGCAAGGGCCGGAAGCAGGCGTATGGCGAGCAGCGAGCTGCCGAAGAAAAAGACCGAGACTTTCGCGATCAGCGCGATCAGCGGCGGCTGGTCGACGTAGCCCCAGGCAAGATGCTGCGCGCACCACATGAAGTACAGCTCGTCGCGTTGATAGCCGTAGCCACCGCTCGTCGCGATGTGCAGGACAAGGGTCGCCAGTCCCGCGACGCTCGCGAGCGCGAGCGACGCGTCCAAGCGGGACGATCCAACGCTCAATCGGCGCTCTCGGCGCCGGGAAGCAGTTTTTCCATCGCCATCACGTCGACGTATTCGCCGTCGAGTTTTCCTTGGTTGCGGAAAACGCCGACTTCGCGAAAACCGCGCGAACGGTAGAGACGCTGCCCGGCTTCATTGAAGCCGAACGTGAACAGCACGATCTTGTGGAAACCGCGCTCGGGGGCGCCGCGTTCGAGCGCGGCGAGTAAGGCCGAACCGACGCCGGTGCCCCGCGCGTCGCGCGAGACGTACACCGAAAGGTCGCCGACGCCGCGATAGGCGCAGCGATTATTGTAGCGGTTGATCGACGCCCAGCCGACGACCGCACCGTCGCATTCGGCGACGAACACCGCATGGTAGTCGTCGTGGCTGTGCCACCACTCGAGGATGTCGGCTTCGCTCTTCTCGCCTTCGTCGAGGGTGGCGACGCGATCGACGATTCCTTCATTATAAATGCGGCGAATCGCCGGCAAATCGTCCTCGGCGGCGAGCCGCACATGCGTGGCCATCGCCCCCCGATTCGGCGCCGTCAGTCAGGCGGCCCGCGGGATCATCACCACGTGGACGGCCGTCGCCGGCGGTAAGCCGCGCAGTTCTTCGCAGGCCAGCGCGACGACGTGTGCGATCTCGCCGAGCGTCCCGAGATCGGCGATGCGCGTTCCGTAGATCAGGTGCGTCTCGGGCAACGCGCGCCCGACGTCGCCGAATGTCGTCGCGTCCTCGAGCGCGTCGGCCAGCACGTTTTCGATGCGCGCCACCGTGGTCGAGCGCAGTTTCAAGCGGCGCGCCACCAGCCGCACGACGCCGGATCTGTCGACGACGCAGCCGTCGCAAAGGCCGCGGCGTCCTTCCGTTACGTGGAGCGCAAGCGAACCGGTAGACGCCGCTATCCGCAGCGCTTGGGCAGGGACGTGCAGCGCGCGAGCCGCGGCTTCACCGCGCTCGAACTCTGAGGCGTCGCGCCGCCCAGCGTCGCTTGCGACGCTCGCCGTCGCGCCCGATGCGGTCGCGCGCACAAGATTCCGTCGTACGTCGACGTCGACGACCGCCTCCACCGAGTCGGGCGCGGCTCCGGCGGCGACGACCCGCTCGATCGCTTCGCGCCGGATGCGGACGATGTCCTCGGCCTGGGGATTGACGACGGTTCGTTCGACGACGTCGCGCACGAGCGCGAGCGCGACCCCGAGCGGCGAAATCACTTCCGCGTCGCGCGCGAGGCGGTACTGGTGTCCCCACCGACTCGCCGCGAACGGGATCAGCGCCGCGGCGCCTCCGCCGCCGCCGACCAATTCGACGTCGCGCCGGTCGAGTTCGTAATCGTCGATCAATTCGTCGATCGCGGCGCGCAACGTTTCGGCGGCGCGCGCGAGCATCGCCGTCGCCAGCGCTTCGGCTTCGCACTCGAACCGCTCGGCGACCAGCGCGAACGCGCGACGCGCGCTTTCGGCGTCGCCTTTCGCGAAGGCTCCGTCGGAAACGTAGCCGAGAAGGTTCGCCGCGCAGGTCGGTGTCGGCGCACAACGCGAGCCGTCGGCCAGTTCGAGCGCGACGTAATCGTCGGGATCGCCGTGCTGCGGTTGAACGAAAACGACGCGCGCCCTTTGGAGTTTTTCGGGGCCGGTGAAACACGCGTAGCCGAGGCCGGCGATGTGCGCCGAACGCGGACCCACGTCTCGCAACGCGGCGATCGAGCGACCCTGCGGATCGGCTCGCAGCAAACTGCCCCCGGCGACGCCAAGCGTGCGGACGTCGAGCATGCGCAGCATCGTGCGATGCCCGCCGACGCGCGCCGGGCGCATCTGCGGTATCCCGCGCCGGATGACCGAGCAGTCGGTGCTGGTCCCGCCGACTTCGACGAAGATGCCGTCGGTGACGTTTTCGTGCAAGAGCGCGCCGGCGATGCCGGCGGCCGGCCCCGAGAGCATGGTGAGAATCGGGCGGCGCGCGACCTCGCGCACGTCCATGACGCCGCCGTCGCTGCGCATGATCATGAGGGGCACCGCGATTCCGGCGCGCTCGACGGAGCCGGCCGTCATGTTCGCGGTGCGCAGCATCGTCGGTAAGATCGCCGCGTTGAGGACGGCGGTGCGCGTCCGCGCGCGTAGACCGTACATCGACGAAACCTCGTGCCCCGAGGTCGCGGGGAATCCCCGTTCGCGCGCGAGCGCGACCGCGGCTCGTTCGTGCGCCGGATGATCGACGCCGAACGCTTCGCTCGCGGCGATCGCTTCCACGCCGGCATCGGCGAGCGAGGCCGTCGCGCCGGAGATCGCGGCCGGGTCGTCGGCGCGAGCGAAGCGAATCTCGGGCGCCAGAACCTTGGCCGCGCCGAAGCGGATCGGCGGGACGCGGAGTTGCGCTCGCGCGAACGGGGCGAAGGGTCCGTGTAAGCCGACGATCCCGACGCGTGCGACGTCGCCTTCGAGCAACGCGTTGGTGGCCTGAGTCGTCGAGTGCGCGATGAAGGCGATCCGGCGCGCATCGATCGCCGGATTCTGCAGCAGACGCTGCAGCCCGTCGACGATCCCTGCGGCGACGCCCTCGGCCGCGCGGTGGGTCGTCGGAACTTTGATGCTCGCGACCACCTCGCGCGTCGCCGCATCGACCGCGACGACGTCGGTAAACGTTCCCCCAACGTCGATGCCGACGCGAAGCGTCGTCAGCGCCGTCATCCGCGGAACGGTGCGCCGAGAGCGACCGTCAGCGTTTGCTTCCCGCGCGTGACCTCGAAGGTGTGGGGCTGACCGTCGTAAGCGCGACGTTGCGTCTGGAACGTTCCGTATTCCCACCAATACTTTCCGTCGAGTCTCACGACGATATCGTCGGTACGCAAGCCGGCGAGATACGCCGGCCCGCCTGGTCGTACGAAGGCGCGCATCTGTCCATCGACGGTCTTGAACAACGAATAGAAATACGTCGGCGTCGAGCCGCCGACGTACGCGACGCCGCGCTCGAGCAGCGCGGCGGCGACGTCGGGATTCTCGACGCGCCAGGTGCGAAACCGGAAGAGCGCCGCCAGTCCGGCGCTTTCGAGCTCGGGCGTTGCGGGCGGCGCCATTTGAATGTCGCGAACGACGTGCCACTGATCGATCGGCCAGCCGGCGCAGTCGCGCAACTCGAGACCGGTGTCGAAAGAGGCCGGCGCACCGTCGCGCCCTCCGAGCAGTTCGACGCGGAAAACCAGCAGCGCGGCATAGGGCGAACCACTGCAATCGCGCGCCGGCGGAACGGCATCGAGCGCAACGGCGGCGACGTCTTTCCAGCCGCCGGCGATTTGGCGGTAGACGATCTTCGCGGCCGGCTTCGAAAGATCATCGGCCGGCGCGATGCCGAGCGTTCGCGCCGCGGCCGGCGGCGCATACAAACCCGGCGGCGCAGCGGAGAGCGGAGTTTGCGCGGCGGCCGGCTGGGCGAAGGCGAACGACGGGGCGCCGAGCAGCCTCGACCCGAAGAGTGCCACGGCGAGCGTCGCCAGCGTCGCGACGGCAACCTGGTAGGGCAGCGTCAGCTTGGTGATCTCGTCGACGCGGACGCCGGTGTAGTTCGCGACCCAGACGTTTTGCGTATTGGTCGGGTCGCAGACGTTTTGCACTTGCACCACCGCCATGATCGCGGCGACCAAGGTCACGGCGGGAAAGACGCCGAGCCCCGCCAGCACCGTGTAGACGGCAATCCCCACGCCGAATGGATTGAGCGGCCCGCGATAGAGCGCGAGCGGGCTCAGCAAACCGAACAGCACCACGTACGCAATCGCGTTACGCGGTGCGAGTGCGCCGACGAGCGGAACGAGCGCGGCCTTCACGCTTGGTAAGCCGGTCGCCGCAAGCAACATGCCGATTCCGATGAACAACAGGACCGCCGGCGCGACGTCTTCGATTCCGCGGATCGCGGCGGCGACGAGCGTCTGGACAGCCTGGCGCGGTCGTGTCGTGAGCACACCGTACAGTGCGGCGATCGCGAACGCGACGATCGGGTCGATCTTGAGCCAGAAGTAGAGCACGATCGGCAAGATCGGGGTCACGAGCGCAAAGGCCGGAACGCGGCGCTTCGCGAGCGGTTCGTCGCTTTCGAGTGCCCAGGTCGCGTAACCGCGGTCCGAACGAAACCGTACGCAAGCAAAGATGACGAGCGCGACGAGATCGATCGCCGCCAGGACGTAGGCGTACGGCTGCAACTGCTCGCGCGCGACGCCGAAGGTGGTCGTGTAAAACTTCCATTGCGTCAAGTTGAAGATGAAGCCGAGTGCGAACGCAAGCATGAACAGCGTCGCCGCCGTCCGGCGCGAGACGCCGATCGTCATCATGATCGGCAGCACGATCGAACCGACCATGATGATCGCGCCGAGACCGGTTAGCGACGTGAACAGCAGAGCGACGGCGGCACAGAGCGCCAGCCCGAGCAGCGCCGGATTGTCACCACCGAACTCGGCGGCGTAATTGACGATCGTCTCGGCGATCCCGGTCGAGAGCGCGACGCGCGAGAGCAGCGCACCGAAGATCACGGTCACAAAGACCGGCGCGAGCTTCACCGACCCTCCAACGATGACCGCCGCCAGATCGCTCGGACCGGAGCCGGCGACCGCCGCCATCCCGAGCGCCATCAACGGCACCGCGAGGAGTGCCGGCAGAATGCGAGCGTACATCAGCGCGGCGCAGATCGCGAAGATCGCGAGCATCGCCAGACCGATCATACTACTGACGCCGCACCGCTATGCCGAGAGCGTCCTCGAAGGCCGGCAGCATCTTGTGAAGCGTGTAGTCGCGGTACGTCACCGCATCGATCCGATCGGCGCGTACGATGGCGCGCTGCGCCGCGAGGTGGTAGCGCTCGAGGACGCTCGACTCGTGGCTCGACCGATTCTCGTACTCCCACGCGTGCTTCACGAGCGGCTCGAGTTCGAGCAACGCGTCGCGCTGCTCCCAAAAGGAATACTTGGCTACGTTGAGCGCTCGGTAGACCAGATCGTCGTGTTTGCCGTCGGCGTTCGTCCTTGCGTCGTCGTAATACGAGCGCGCCTCGGAAGCGATCTGGAAGTTGCGCCCGAGCAGGTCGTAGCGGCGCGCCGCGAACTGCATCACCGCGGCGGCGTTGGCGTGCAGCGGCGGAGGCGGCACGACGCGCGCGTGCGCGATCACGCGTTCCGCCGCGAGTCGCAGAGCCGCGAGGTCGACGGCCTTCGTCAACTCGGGGAACGCGAACGGATCCGACCAGAACAGAATGTCGCCGGCCGAGCGTGGGCTGTTCTGCAAGAGCGTGCGCGCCCGTCCTAGGTCGGCGAGATCGGCGGCGTAGCGCATGTCGTCCGTCCCAAAGAACGCGCGCGGAAAATCGCGCCGAAAGCGCGCGATGTCGACGTCGCCCTGTTCCCACGCACTCGCAGCGGCGTAGATCACCGGATACCACGTGGCTTCGAAGAGCGTCTCTCCGTCGTCGTGCCAGACGGTTTGAAATAACCCGAGGACGTGCGCGCGCTTTCCCTCGCCGACGAAACGGCCGATGTTGGGCAACGCCCGGTCGAGGTCGGGGTAGATCTCGTTCCAGTTGAGCGCACCGGGCGCGACCATCTGCTCGAAACCGCCCTTCTTGATCCGCTCGATGTACGGCAGGTACGTCGGCTCGCTGCCGTAGTGCCAGTTGACGAAGACGAGCGATTTTGGCAGCACGCCGAAGAGCTCGGGATGCCGCGTGACCGCGTCATCCCAGATCATCGGCCGCGCGTGCGAGTGCGCGATGACGTACTTTGCCGTCTGTACCACGTGCTTGATGTAGACCGGGCCCTCGCCCGACGCGGCGACGAGCGGCTCCGCCTGGCCGTGGCCGAGATCGATCGGCTCGTCGGACCCGATGTGGAAGAAGGGTGCGTCCGGGACGGCGCGTAGCTCGTCTGCGATCAGATCGCGGACGTAGCGTTCGCCGCCTGAATTCGCCGGCGAGATCAGGTAGCCGTGCGGTAATTCCGCCAGCGGCGCGTAGCGTTCCCAGCGCAGCGTGTTGTGCATGTGCGCGAAGGTCTGCTGCTCGGGGATGAACGCAACGTGGAAACGGCGCGCGTACGCGTCGAGCTCGCTCAGTTGCGCCGGGGTGATTCCGTCGAGCGGTGCCGGCAGCGGATGCTTCGGGTCGGCGAAGACGTGCTCCATGTACGGCGAGTAACCGTTCATCTTGAAGGCTGCGATCGTGCGAATCCGCTCCTTGAAGTAGCGCATCGTGGGCAGCGGCCCGCGCGAAACGTCGTCGGAAAGAATACGCCACCGGAGCGCCGGCTCGTCCTCGACGTGCACGCAAGGCAGGCGCCACACCCCGTCGACGTTGCGCGCGAGCTGCGCGATGGTGGCGAATGCGTAGAATTCTCCTGCGTGACTGCGTTTGGAGATCGTCACGGCCTGCGGCGTTATGTCGAGCGTGTACATCTGATCGTCGCCGCCGGACCGGTACGTGCCGCTCCACACGCGAACGCCGGGATCGAGCGAAGCCGGCGCTTCACGAATACCGAGCGCGTTCCAGCGTTCCGCGACGAGTTCGCGTGCCGCCGCGTCGTACGGCTTCATGGCACGCAGCACGACGTCGGCACGCGGGCAGAGCGAATCCGACGAGAGCCACACCTGCGATGGACGCGGAACGATGCCCAGATCCACCTTATCGGTGGTCTCCACACTCGCTGCGACGCCAAGCGTGGAAAATACGAGCAACACCAGAAACGCGAGAGACTTTCTCACCTCTCCGTGATTCGCGCGACCGCGCACGTGTGCCCCTCGTCCGAGGCGAAGGCGGGAAGGCGTCACCGGCTGCGGAAACGACGCCGCGATGACGCTCACCGCCGTCGACTGGACCGTCGTCGCCGCGTTCTTCGCGATCAATCTCGGCATCGGTCTCTACTACGCGCCGCGCGGCGGAAAGAGCCTGAGCGAGTTTTTCTTGTCCGGCCGCAGCGTCCCGTGGTGGCTCGCCGGCATCTCGATGGTCGCGACCACGTTCGCGGCCGACACCCCGCTCGCGGTTACCGGTTTCGTTACGACTCACGGCATCGCCGGAAACTGGCTGTGGTGGTCGTCGGTGATGTCGGGCATCCTCACCGTCTTCTTCTTCGCGAAGTTGTGGCGGCGCTCGGGCGTCCTGACCGACGTCGAGTTCATCGAACTGCGCTATGGCGGAAAAGCCGCGGCGGCCCTGCGCTTCGTGCGCGCGATCTTCCAAGGCGTGCTCGTCAACACCATCATTATGGGTTGGGTCAATCTCGCGATGGCGAAGATCCTGACGCTGACCTTGCACGTCCCTAAACTCGAAGCGCTGGGGGTCTGCTTGGTGTTCACGACGATCTACGTGATGCTGAGCGGTTTGTGGGGCGTGCTGGTCACCGACGTTCTGCAGTTCGCCGTCAAAATGACCATGGCGATCGTCCTCGCGGTCGTCGCCGTCGCCGCCGTCGGCGGGATCGGCGCACTCGAATCGAAGCTCGCGCTCGTCGACGCTGCGCGCGGCGGCGGCGGATCGGTGCTCGACTTCTTCCCCACGACCAACTCGGCGTGGCTGCCGCTGTTGACGTTCGTGACCTACATTGCCGTGCAATGGTGGGCCTCGTCGTATCCCGGCGCCGAGCCCGGCGGCGGCGGCTACATCGCGCAACGCATCTTCAGCGCGCGCAGCGAGACCGATTCACTCGTCGCGACCCTGTTCTTCAACGTCGCGCACTACGCGCTGCGACCCTGGCCGTGGATCCTCGTCGCGCTCGCCGCGCTCGTCCTTTATCCGCACGGCGTCACCGGCACCGACGGTAAAGTCGATCCCGAACTCGGCTACATCCAAACGATGATCGACTACTTGCCGGCGTGGTTGCGCGGGTTGATGATCGCCGGCTTCATCGCGGCCTTCATGTCGACGATCGGGACACACCTCAACCTCGGCGCTTCGTATCTGACCAACGACGTCTATCGACGTTTCATCTCGCCGCAGAATTCAGAGCGGCATTACGTCGTCGTCTCGCGCCTCATGACGGTCGTCGTCATGGTGCTTTCGATCATCCCGGCAATGTTCAACGACCGAGTCGGCTTTCTGTGGATCTACTTGTTCAATCTCACCGCAGGGGTTGGGCTCGTGATGATCCTGCGCTGGTATTGGTGGCGAGTGAACGCATGGAGCGAAATTTCGGCGCTCGCCACTTCGTTCTTCGTTTCGAACGCGCTGCTCCTCATGCAGTCGCTCTTCCACGTGTTCAAAGAGGACAACGCGACATCTGAGATCTTGCTGATCACGGTCCCCGTGACGACGCTCGTTTGGCTGACGGTCACGTATCTCACCAGGCCTGAGTCCGAGGCGACGCTCGTCCGCTTCTACGAGCGCGTCCGGCCCAGCGCGGCCGGCTGGCAACCGATCGCGCGCGTCGCGCGACCGGGCAGTGGCAACGAATCGCTCGGCCTCAACGCGCTCGACTGGCTCGCCGGCTGCGGACTCGTCTACGGCGCGCTGTTCGGGATCGGTCGAGTCATCCTCGGCGACGTCATGCAAGGCGTCGGGTATCTCGGCCTCGCCGCGTTATGTGGCGGCCTGATCGCCTACAACGTTAACCGGACGCGCGAGCCGCAGCCGCGGGAACGATCGCAGGCTGCCGGGCCTTAAAAGACGCCGCAATTTCTTCGAGCAGCGGACGCAACTTGCCGGCCGACACCTTGGCCGCGCCTTCCGCCGCTACGACAATGCGGCGATCGATTTGGACGAGTGCGGCGATCGTGGTGTCGTCGAGCCGCGCATCCTGCAGCGTACGTGCGTATTCCATGTCGGCAAACTGACATTCGAAGATCGCAGCATCGAGCACGCGCGCCGTCGCTTCGTCGAGTTCCTTCCCGAGCCGCTCGCGTATCGCCGATAACTGCTCGCCGGCGAACGCGCGCGCCCGCTCCTCATTTTGGACGCGCGTGTCCGGGTCCGAGTAGTCGGTGTAGCCAGCGAGGCGATCCTCGAGAAACTTGCGGTCGTCATTCATGGCGTGCAGCACGACCCGCCGGAGGGAGCCCTGGTTTCAGCGCCAACCTCAATCGAGCCGCACGATGACGACCGGCCCACGCGCGTGATCGATCACAAAACGGGCCACGTGGCCCACCGAATGCGGTCCGACACCTCCCCGGTGGCCCGCAGCCAGAAAGAGTGCGACGTCGGAGCCGCTGGCGGCCGCTAGGGCGTGGCCGGCGTCGCGTCCGCCCAAGACTTGAACGGTCGCTTCGATGTGACGGCCCCGCATCAACTTCGCACCGCGCTTGACGATCGCCTCGGCTTGCTCGCGGTCGATTTCGGCGTGACGATGGTGCGGGGGCGGTGGCCCCGGAGGACGACCGTGGCGCTCGCGCACGTGCTCCAATTCGCGCGCCGCTTCGTCGCCGTACGCGCACCAGAGTTCGATTCGCTCGAAGCGCGGCGTCCACGCCGCTGCGGCCGCAACCAGCTCGTCGTCTTGAACACCGTCGAGGCATATCGCGAGTCTCTGCACAGCAAACTCCTGGCGCACGCTAGCGCACGAGCCAAAGCCAGAGCGACGTGACGAGCAGCATCGCAGGCACGACGCTCAGGCCGAGGCGTAGGTATTCGAGCGAACTCACCGCGAGCCCGCGCTCGCGTAGGATGGACATCCAGAGGATGGTCGCGAGCGACCCCGTCGTCGTGAGATTCGGCCCTAAGTCGACGCCCGCAATCAGTGGATAGGCGAGCCAGCCGTCGGCGCCCTGGCCGGCGATCGCGCCGGATATCGCCGCGACCGGAAGATTATTGAAAAGATTCGCCGCGAGCGCCGATCCGAAAGAGCCGGCGAGTATCGCCGCGACGCGCCCCAAATTGGTTGCGTCGTGCAATGCAACGACCGCCCATTTCAGCAACCCCGCCCGCTCGATCGCATCCAACAGCACGAACAGCCCGGCAAGCAGCGCGAAGGTCGACCAGCCGATGCGCATCCCGGCCGCGCGCGGCCCCACGTTCGCCGCCAGCAGCACAAGGCCGGCACCGGCAATTGCAATCGGCCCGAGCGGCCAATCTACGATCAGCGCCAGGACGTACGCGACGGTGACCCCCAGCATCGCGACGAGCGCGCGCCGGGCGCGTGGCTCGAGCGCGGCCGCCGGCTCGAACGTGTAACGCCCACGAAGGCTGGATCGGAAGATCG
>PLCB01000060.1 GCA_003134695.1 Candidatus Zemynaea palustris
GGCGCATCGAGCACGCCGTCGGTGAACGATTCGGTCGCGAGCGAATCGGGATTGAGCGTCCCGGCGACCAGGCGAATCGTCGCGTCGAGAAACGCCAGGGCCGGGATCTCACCGCCCGTCACGACGAAATCGCCCAGCGAAATTTCCTCGGCGCCGTAGAGCGTCACCAGACGCTCGTCGACGCCTTCGTAGTGGCCGCAAATGATAACCAGGCGTTCGAGGGACGCGAAGCGTTCCGCGTCGGCTTGACGGAATGGTCGTCCCGCCGCCGACGTCGCGACGATCGCGCGCCGCTCGCCGGCCGGTGCCGCGGCGAGGATCGCGTCGAGGACACGGGCGATGGGCTCGATGCGAAGCACCATACCGGGCCCGCCGCCGTAGGGCCGGTCGTCGGCGCGCTCCCCCGATCCGAGCGCGTCGAGCAGATTATGCAGGCGAACCTCGACCAGGCCGCGCTCCTGCGCCCGGCCGAGGATCGAAAGTCCGATCGCGGGTGCGAACATCTCCGGGAAGAGCGTGACGACGTCGACGCGTAACATAGCCGGTCCATGAGTTCGCCGAGAAAGACACCGGTGCCGTTCGATCCGCGCACGTGGTTTGCGGCGCTCCGTCCGCCGGGGCCCGCGACACCGTACGAGCGCGGCCTCGCAGCGCTCGACGCCGGTCGTCACGCCGAAGCGTTCGAGGCACTGAGCGAGGCCGTGAACGTCGCCGCCAACACACGTGCGCGCCTCGAAGCGCTCAACAAGCGCGGGGTCGTGTTGATCGCGCTCGGGCGGCGCGACGAAGCGCTCGACGACTTTTGTGCGGTGCTGGCGGCCGACGAGCGTTACGCGCCGGCGCTGGTGAACGTCGGCAACCTCCACCTGGAAGACGGACACGTCCAAGACGCGATCGACCATTACCAGGCGGCGCTGCGCGCCGACGAGCGTCACGCCGGCGCGCACCGCAATCTCGGAATCGCCTATAAGAGGCTCGGGCGCCACGCCGAAGCGGTCCGCCACTTACGCAGCGCGATGCGCCTGGAGATTCGTCTGCCGCTCAAAAAGCGGCGCTCGTAGCGGCTAGGTCGTGCCCTGGACGTGCGCGATCTCTTCGAGATACTCGAAGAGTTGGGGCAGCGTGATCTTCTCGAGTTCGGACGCGTCCTTGAGGCCGTCGCTCTCGTCGCCCTCGTCGCGCAGATAGCAGCGCGATTCCACCTCGCCCGGCGACTCGCTCAGGAAAGAAACCGCGAAGCCCTTGCCCATCGTTTCATCGTAGATGCGCATCGCCGAAGGGTTCAGGATTTCGATCGAATGGGTGGAATTGTGCGCGTCGAAGATCGTGATCGTCAGATAATCCCGATTGACGACCTCGATCGATCCGACGACGAACGTATTTTTCGTCGAGAAAAATTCATGACCACGCTTGTTGCGAGACGAAACCTCATAGAAGACGCGGTGGCGAACAAAACGACCCAGTATTTTACGCAGGGTCGAAATCGAGGCGAGCGTCTCCGTCCGGTTTCCGCGCGTGTAGATGATCTTCAAGCGACCGCCGCCTGCTTCCGTGATATGGTATGCGCCCCGGGCGTGGGGAGTGGACGGTTTACTTTGCTCGAATCCTGGGAGGAACCCTTTGCTATCGCCCCTTGACATGCTGGTCATTGGGGGCGCAGCTTTGCTGTTTTTCGGTCCCGATCAGCTTCCAGGCGTCGCTCGTAAAGTGGGCTCGGTCGTGCGCGAGCTGCAGATGACCTCGCAGTCCTTCATCCGCGAGATGGAACGAGCCGCCGACGACGCCGAGGCGGTAAAGGTCGCCCAGAACACCCCGCTCGACATCGAGGAAATCCCACCGCTCGAGCACGTCGACGAACCTGTCGTCGAGAGTGCGGACCTGGCGGAGCCGGACTCGGGTGAAGTGGAGAAGCCGCTTAAGGACTAAAGATTGAAGCGGGAGCGGAGCTCGTTGACGCGGGTTTCAAGAAGCGTCCGAGCCTGCGCGTGGAGCCGATCGCGCTGCTCGTCGGGGAGGCGCGAGTAGATCAGATACGCGGCGGCGGAGACGATGCCGCCGATCGCGCCGGCCAACAGCGCCCGGCTCGCGTGAAGAGAGGGGTTCGGCTGGCCGTCCTGATGCTGGCCCGGGGTCGGCCCGTTGTCGTTCAGCGGCTTGTACATATCCGTCATAGGACCTATCCTTCGCTGTGCGTAGTCCTTTTTACCCGTCGGCAGTTTCGGCGACGACCTTGATGTGGTCGGGATACTGCGCCGCAAGGTACTCGATCGAGCGCGCCGCGGTTTCGACGATCGCTCGCACGCGCGGCCGCGAGCGAGTATCGGCGGGCCACGTCAGCGCGATGCGGCCGCGCCGCCGCGTCCCGGCGGCCTTGACCCCCGCTACTTCGCTCAAGCCGACCCAGGCCGTCTGCAGGATGACCGAGACGGCGGCGCAGGCCAGGTCGCGACCGCTTTCCGCCCAGCCCGCGTGGCCCGTCGCCAAAAACGAAGAC
This sequence comes from Candidatus Zemynaea palustris, assembly GCA_003134695.1. Classification (GTDB taxonomy): domain Bacteria; phylum Vulcanimicrobiota; class Vulcanimicrobiia; order Vulcanimicrobiales; family Vulcanimicrobiaceae; genus Zemelea; species Zemelea palustris. Next base: position 2,495 of record PLCB01000060.1, read on the forward strand.
AGCCTAGCGCGGCTGTCTCGACGGATGCGGACGGTAACCAACCCCGCCTACGGTAGCTCGATCTTGTCGATGCGGATCTCAGCGAAGTTCTGCCGGTGACCGACGAGCTTGCGGACGCGCTTTTTCGGTTTGTATTTAAAGACGAGGATTTTCTTGTCTTTGGCTTGGCGAACGACCGTCCCGCGGACGCGCGCTCCTTTGACCAGCGGTCGTCCGACCGTCACCTTGGCTCCCCCGGCGCTGGCGAGGACCACGCGCTCGAATGAGATTTCCGAGCCGACCTCGCGATCGATCGCGTCGCAACGGATCGTGTCGCCCTCGCTCACGCGGAACTG
>PLCB01000010.1 GCA_003134695.1 Candidatus Zemynaea palustris
AAGCGACGGGCGCGGCCGTCGCGACGTCACTCGCCGACGTCACGCGCGCTTCGGAGGTCGTCTTTACGGTCGCGACCGACGACGTCGCGATGGATCGCATGTTCGCCGAAACCTGCGATTCGTTGTTGACGGGCGCGAAGGGCAAGATCTTCGTCAACTGCGCGACGGTGAGTCCACGCATCCACGAAGTCGTCGAAGGCCGTGCCCGGGCTGCCGGTGCGCAAACACTTGAGGGCTGCATGGCGAGCTCGATTCCGCAGGCGAGGAATGGGACGCTGTTCCTGATGGTCGCCGGCGAGCGCGCGACCTACGAAGGCATCGAGCCGATCCTGCGCGAGCTGAGCAGCGCGCTCGTCTATTGCGGCGCAACCGGCCGTGCCGCGCAGATCAAAGCGATTGTGAACATGGTGATGAACGCGAACACGGCCGCTTTGGCCGAAGGTCTCGGTCTCGGCGCGGCGCTCGGCCTCGACCTCGGCGAACTGCGCGAGATCCTCAGCAAGACCGGCGCGAATTCACGCGTCCTCGAGACGGACGGTGAGGATATGCAGAATCGCGAACACTCGGTCTTTTTCTCCGCCGCGCATGCGGCGAAGGATTCAGGGATCGCCCTCGATCTGGCTGAACGTGCTGGACTCGACCTCCCGCTAGCGAAGGCGACCCTCGTGCAGTACCGGCGCCTCGTCGAGACGGGCTGCGGCGAACTCGACAAGAGCGCGATCGCGGAATTGACCTTCAAGGACCGAAAGATAAAGCCGATCAGCACGTAGTCTTAGCCCAGGAGCGCGGCCGGGGACGTGGAAGGCCCGGCGCTGGCTCGAAGGTCGGGGCATTCCCGGATAGCTCAGTTGGTAGAGCAGCTGACTGTTAATCAGCGGGTCGTTGGTTCGAGTCCAACTCCGGGAGAGGTGCAGGGGCCATCAGCCAAGTGCTGATGGCCCTCTCTTTATTTCCAATGGCGCGGGTGCGGCACACGCATACCGGCCCGAAAGCGCGAGCAGGCTGCGAGCGAGAGGCCTGTGCCCTTCGCGATCTCGGCAAGCGAGAAGGCGTCGAGCTTCGGCGAGACTTCGTGGCTTCCGGAGTCCGGGAGCACGACGGAACCGTCATCAATCCGACCGGTCTGCGGCTGGCCCCCGGGATGTCGGTGACGGTCGTCGGAGAGCCGCGCGGCTCGGGCCCTACTCGCTTATGAAAGCGACACGGCTAGACGAGCTCTTGGTTCCGTAGCAAAGACCGTGGTTGTGGGTACGTTACCGTCAGCGGCTCCATTACTGAGCCGGATGGCCAAGGAGGTCCACTTTGCAATCCTTGAAACGCTTCGCCTTGACGGCCCTCGCCACCGCGTCGGTCCTCGCGACGACGCTGATCGTGGCGGCGTCGGTGTCGGCGCAGAATACCCGGATCGCCGTTCAACTCAACGGCAATACGCTCACTCTGAATCCGCCGGCCGTCGAGCGCGCTGGTCGCGTCTTCGTGCCGCTACGCGGTGTCTTCGAACGGATGGGCGCGACGGTCGTGTACGACAACGGTCAGATCAACGCGACCGGACGCGGTCACAACGTCTCGCTGAACATCGGTTCGAACCGAGCGGTCGTCGACGGCCAGACGCAGATGCTCGACGTTGCCCCGTTTATCATCGGCGCGAGCACCTACGTTCCGCTGCGCTTCCTTTCACAGTCGCTCGGAGTTCAAGTCAATTGGGATAACAACAACGACGTCGTCATGCTGTCGATGGCCGGCGGTCGCTACAGCGGTGCCCCGCAGTACGGACTTAGCGGACCGAACTCCCAGCAGCCGTACCCTGAGGACTCCGGGTATCAGGCGTATCCGTACGCGGCCCAGCTGCCGTCGTACTCCTATGCCCAGGATTACTCGTATGCGCCGGGTTACCCGGTCTATTATCCGCCATACCCCGTTTACTATCCGTATCCGTGCTGCTACGGACCGTACTATGGTCTCGGGATCGGGATCCACATCGGAGGGCACGGGGGAGGGCACGGGCGGCACTAGTAGCGCCTGGTAAACGGGCCAACCTAGCGAGCAAACGGAATCTTAAGCGGGTGGCCCAACGCTCAGGGCATCCCGCTCCTTTCGACGAGTGCGATGAACGCCTGTTAATCAGCGGGTCGTTGGTTCGAGTCCAACTCCGGGAGAGGTGTAGGGGCCATCAGCCAAGTGCTGATGGCCTCTGTTATTCGCGGAATGCAGCTATCCGGTTTGCATCCGGCTGTGCCGGTTAGTCAGCTGCTCCGCTGGCGTTTTGCACAGACGCAGGTGTTTCGGTCAGCCCGTTGCACGTCATTATCCGGTGGGGCTGATCTGTAGATAAGAGTTGAACGGTACCGTTACATCACCGCGTCCCAAGTCACTATCACGCGCGGGCACGAGGTTACGATTGTGCGCATCCCTGTCATTCTTGCTGCTGTTCTCGTCGTAGCACTCGCCGGCGTTCTGCCGGCTTCGGCCGACCGGAACATGGCACCGGTCGCCGTCAAGGTGCTCGCGACCCCAACTCCGGAGGATTGTATCTCGTACAATCCGGCCGGACTTGCGATCGTCTCCCGGGGCCCCTCTGGCTGGCAGCTGACCGACGGTCCGAGAAACATACATTGGTTCCAGACGCAAGGCGAAGCATTGAGGGGCCTGGCCGTGGTCAGGAGGCACACCCAGCATTGCTTCATCGGGCGGAATAACACCATGAGCGGAAGACAGCTCTACACCATGGATTACTGGAAGTAGAACGCCTACAGGTTCGGCTACGCGCAACGAGCAAGATCGCCGCGGGCAGCGGGAGTTTTCGAAGGAATAACGGATGAGCGGGGTGCGGGTACTGGTTGGCACGCGCAAGGGCGCGTTCGTCTTGACGTCAGATGGGAAGCGCGAACGGTGGGAGATCAACGGCCCGCACTTTACGGGCTGGGAGATCTACCACCTGAAGGGCTCGCCGGTCGAACCGAACCGGCTCTATGCATCGCAGTGTAGCGGCTGGTTCGGGCAGCAGATCCAGCGCTCCGACGACGGCGGCAAGTCTTGGGAGCCGGTGGGCAACGCGTTCGCGTACGACGGCGTCCCGGGGACGCATCAATGGTACGACGGCACGCAGCGCCCCTGGGAGTTCAAGCGGGTTTGGCATCTCGAACCATCGCTGACCGATCCCGATACCGTCTACGCCGGGGTGGAAGACGCGGCGCTGTTCCGCTCGGTCGACGGCGGGATGAACTGGCAAGAACTCGCCGGACTGCGCCAGCACCCTTCGGGGCCAAAGTGGCAACCGGGTGCCGGCGGAATGTGCCTACACACCATCCTCTTCGATCCGAGCAACCCCGAGCGGATCTTCATCGCCATCTCGGCCGCGGGGGCATTTCGGACCGACGACGCCGGCAAGACGTGGCTACCGATCAATCGTGGACTGAAGTCCGAACAAATCCCCGATTCGAATGCGGAGGTCGGCCACTGCGTCCATCGCATCGCGATGCACCCGTCGCGTCCAAGCGTGCTCTTCATGCAGAAGCACTGGGACGTGATGCGCAGCGACGACGCCGGAGACTCGTGGCAAGAAGTCAGCGGGAACCTGCCGACCGACTTCGGGTTTCCGATCGACATTCACGCGCACGAGCCTGAGACGATCTACGTCGTTCCGATCAAGAGCGACTCCGAGCACATCCCGCCCGATGGGAAGTTGCGCGTCTACCGCAGCCGGACGGGCGGAAACGAGTGGGAAGCGCTCACGAAAGGTTTGCCGCAACGCGATTGCTACGTCAACGTATTGCGCGACGCGATGGCCGTCGACTCGCTCGATTCGTGCGGCGTGTATTTCGGAACCACCGGCGGGCAGGTGTACGCCTCGGCCGATGCCGGCGACAGTTGGACTCCGATCGTCCGCGATCTTCCGCCGGTGCTTTCCGTCGAGGTGCAGACGCTGTCGTGATTCGCGTCGTTCTCCCGGCGCATCTGCGAACGCTGGCGCGCGTCAACGGCGAAGTGGAACTCGACGTCGCCGGAGAGGCCACTCAGCGTTCGGTGCTTGCTGCCGTCGAGGCCGCCTATCCGGTGCTGCGCGGAGCGATTCGAGACCATGTAACGCAGCGGCGTCGACCGTTCGTGCGCTTCTTTGCGTGCGAGCGGGATCTGTCGCACGAGCCTCCGGACGCGCCCCTCCCCGAAGCGGTCGCGATGGGGACCGAGCCTTTTCTGATCGTGGGGGCGATGGCCGGCGGCTAGAGTCGCGGCCGCTTGGCTGACCGCCGAACTGGGTATGGAAGAGTCATGCGTATTCTTTCACGTTCCGCGATGCTGGCAGCTGTCTTGGCGATAACCGTCGGGATGGGTGCGCCGGCATTTGCCAAAACCGACAACACGTTCAGCGGGATCGTCCGCCACGTTTCCGTGCAAAATATCAAGGTCTACGACTCAAAAAGCGGGCAGACGCTCAGTTTTGTGATCTTCCCGAAGTTCGACCAGATCTTTTCGGAAGACGGCAAGACGACATACCAGATGAAGGACATCCACGCCGGCCAGTACGTCAAGGTGTACTACGATCAGCACGCTCTCGGAGCGCGACATGCCAATCGCATCCTCCTGATGAAGAGCAACAACGTCATCAAGCGTACCGAGTAAGGCAGCAAGAAACATTCGCCAAGAAAGCCGGCCCAAGGGGCCGGCTTTCCTGCGTCTGCGGAGGCGAAGGCGATGGCCGCGCAGTAACTCCGCCCATGAATCGTCGCCGCTTTGTCGGCGCCGCGGCCGTCGTCTCATGTGCGGCGACGTGGCCGCACGTCGCCCGCGCGCAGACGCTGCGCAAGCTCCGCGTGATCGCGTTTCCGGGCGGCGGCAACGGCTGGCCGATCTGGATCGCGCAACGCCAAGGTTTCTTCGCGCGCGAAGGACTCGAGGTCGAATTGACGCCGACGTCCGGCTCGGTGTACCAGATGACGCACCTGATCGCGCGCGACTTCGACATCGCGCATACGGCGATGGACAACGTCGTCGCTTACACCGAAGGTGTTGGCGAGGTCGCGCTCGAGGGCTCGAAACCGCTCGTCGCGATCATGGGCGGCGACAACGGATTTCTGCACGTCCTCGCGCGGCCCCAATACAAGAGCTATGCCGATCTGCGCGGAAAGCGTCTCGGCGTCGATGCACTCGGGACAGGATTCGCGTTCGTGCTCCGCAAGATGCTCGACCTCAACGGCCTCCATCCGGGTGATTACGAGCTTCTTGCCGTCGGTGCGGGGCAGAAACGTTTCCAAGCCCTGGTGAACGGCGAGATCGACGGCACGATCTCGAGTACACCGTTCGACATTCAAGGTGAAGCCGCGGGCCTTCAGGTTTTTCCCGCCGCGATCGGATCGCTCCAGCACTATCAGGGCTACGTCGCCGCCGTGACCATGCTATGGGCGTCCGGAAATGCCGGTGCGGCCAGTGCGTATATCCGCGCGTATCGGAACGCGCTCGCGTTCTTGTACGATCCGGCGCATCGCAGCGACGCGATCGCGCTGTTCGCCGACGGTGCGAAGATGGCGCAAGGCGTCGCCGAAAAAGTGTACGCGATCATGGTCGACGCACAGGGCGGCTACGAGCCGAGTGCCGCGCTCGACCTCGCCGGCGTGCAAACCGTGATCGACTTGCGCAAGCGATACGGCACCACGCAAACGACGCTCGGCTCGCCGGCGAAGTACGTCGACCTCTCGTATTATCGGGCGGCCGGTTGAAGCACATTTTTCACCGGACGATAGAAGCGGAGAAGGCGCAGAGCTCGGCTCGCGATAAAACCACGCGAGAGGTTCTTGATGACATTTCGTAGCGGCCAGCATTTCGTTCAGATCCCCGGCCCGACCAACATCCCCGAACGCGTCCTTCGCGCGATGGACCGGCAGATCGTCGATCATCGTGGCCCGGAGTTCGCGCAGTTAACGCTCGAGATCTTGCCGGCGCTGCGCGAGGTCGTCAAGACGAAAGATTCGCAGGTCGTCCTCTATCCGTCGTCGGGGACGGGTGCGTGGGAAGCTTGCGTCGTCAACGTCCTCTCGCCCGGCGAGCGCGTGCTGCTCGCTGAGAGCGGCTGGTTCTCGACGCTGTGGGCGGAGTTGACGCGCAAACTCGGGATCGATGTCGAGATCGTCCCCGGAGACTGGCGCACCGGCGCCGACCCCGACGAGATCGAACGGCGGCTACGCGCCGATCGCGAGGGCCGCATCAAAGCGGTGATGGTCGTGCACAATGAAACTTCGACCGGCGTCACCTCGCGCGTCGGCGACGTGCGCGCGGCAATCAACCGGGCAGGCCATTCGGCCCTGCTCTTGGTCGACACCGTCTCGTCGCTCGCCTCGATCGACTATCGTCACGACGAATGGGGCGTCGACGTGATGGTGACGGGCTCGCAGAAGGGCTTGATGTTGCCGCCCGGGATCGGGTTCAACGTCGTCTCGCCCAAAGCGCTGGAAGCGGCGAAGCGCTCGACGTTTCCGCGGTCGTACTTCGATTGGGCGCCGATCATCGCGGCCAACAAGCAAGGTTTCTTTCCGTATACGCCGCCGACACTGTTGATGTTCGGCCTGCGCGAGTCGCTTGCGATGCTGCGCGAAGAAGGTCTGGAGAACGTGTTTGCGCGCCACGCGCGCCTGGCCGAAGCGACGCGGCGCGCCGTGCGCGCGTGGGGCCTCGAGATTTTGGCGAGCGATCCGCGCGAATATTCGAACACACTGACCGGAATCATCGTCCCCGAGGGCCTCGATTCGGACGCGGTGCGCTCGACGATCCTCGAGCGGTTCGACATGTCGCTCGGCGTCGGACTCGGGAAGTTGAAGGGCCGCGTCTTCCGCATCGGTCACCTCGGTAGCTTCAACGATCTCATGTTGGCGGCGACGCTCTGCGGCGTGCAGATGGGTCTCAAACTTTGCGGCGTCGAGGTCGGCGACGGCGTCGGCGCGGCGCTCGATTACTTGATGAATCCGCAGGCCGCCGAACGCAAACGCACACCGGCCCTCGTCTGATTCAGGACGTCGAGCAGAGGCTGCGCCGCGAGGTTCGCGGCGAGGTTGCGTTCGATGCGTTCACGCGGGGGCTCTACGCGACCGACGCGTCGATCTATCAAGTCCAGCCGCGCGGCGTCGTCATCCCCAAGGACGTCGACGACATCCTCGCCGTGCGCACGATTTGCGCCGAAGCCGGAGTTCCGATCTTGCCGCGCGGCGCCGGCACGTCGCAGTGCGGCCAGACCGTCAACGACGCAATCGTGGTCGACGTCAGCAAGCACCTGCATAACATCGAGGAGCTCGACGTCCAAGAACGGCGCGTCCGCGTACAGCCTGGCATCGTTCTCGACCATCTGAACGCGCGGCTCGCGCGCGAGGGATTGTTCTTCCCGATCGATCCGTCGACGGCGAGCCGTGCCACACTGGGCGGGATGACCGCCAACAATTCCTCCGGCGCGCGCTCGATCCGCTACGGGACGATGGTGCACAACGTCCTGGCGATCGACGCCGTCCTCGCCGACGGGACGCGGGCGCACTTCGGCGAGGTCCCGCCCAACGAAAGCGGCGGACTCGAGCCGCCGCGTTACCGCGAGTTGCTCGAACGCGTGCGAGCGATCGCGGCGCGCGAGAGCGGCCAGATCGCAGCACACTTTCCGAAATTGCTACGCCGCGTCGGCGGGTACAATCTCGACGCAATCTCGCCCGGCGCGTTCAACGCGGCCCATCTGCTCGTCGGCTCGGAGGGGACGCTCGCGTTCTTCACGAGCATCAAACTTGCGCTGCAGCAGCTGCCGCGGTTGCGGGTCCTGGGGATCTGTCATTTTCCGCGCTTCCACGACGCGATGACCGCGACGAAGGAACTCGTGAAGACCGACCCCGTGGCGGTCGAATTGGTCGATCGAACGATGCTCGATCTTTCGCGCAAGAATGCGACCTTCGCGCCGACGGTCGCGAGCTTCGTCCGCGGCGAGCCGGGCGCGATTCTCTTGGTCGAATTCAGCGGCGACGACGAGCGGGCGCTGCGAGAAAAACTCGACGAACTGGACGAACGGATGGCCGAAATCGGATTTCCGAACGCCGTCGTCAAGGTCAGCGATGTGAAGGCCCAAGCCGAGATCTGGTCCGTGCGCTCCGCCGGGCTCAACATCATGATGTCGATGAAGGGCGATGCGAAGCCGGTTTCGATCATCGAAGACTGTGCCGTCGACCTCGAGCACCTGGCCGACTACACCGAGCGACTAACGCGGCTCTTCGAGCGACACGGAACGTACGGGACGTGGTACGCGCACGCCTCCGTCGGTTGCCTACACGTCCGGCCGGTGCTGAACGTCAAACGGGACGAGGACGTTGGCAAACTGCGCGCGATTGCCGAGGAGGCGTTCGCCATCGTGCGCGAATACGGCGGCTCGCATTCTGGCGAGCACGGGGACGGCATCGTTCGCTCGGAGTTTCATGAAGCGATGTTCGGCTCCAAGTTGGTTCGCGCGTTCGAAGACGTCAAGGACGCCTTCGATCCGGCCGCTCTCTACAATCCGGGCCGGGTCGTGCGCCCGCCGAAGATGGACGATCGTTCGCTGTTCCGCTATCCGCCGGATTACGCGCCGATCGCAATCGACACGGTCTTGGATTGGTCGGAGTGGGGCTCGTTCGCAGCCGCGGCCGAGATGTGCAACAACAACGGCGCCTGCCGCAAAGCCAATCCGGGCGTGATGTGTCCGTCATACATGGTGACGCAGGACGAACGCGACGTGACCAGGGGTCGTGCGAACGCTTTGCGCCTCGCGCTTACCGGGCAACTCGGACCGAACGCGCTCGAATCCGACGCGATGTACGCGGTGATGGATCTGTGCGTCGGCTGCAAGGCGTGCAAGCGCGAGTGCCCGACCGGCGTCGACATGGCGCGGATGAAGATCGAGTTTTTGCACAAATATCGCCGTCGCCACGGCAAACGCATCAAGGACCGCATCGTCGCCGGGGTCCCGCACACCGCACCGCTCGCCCGCCGGCTGCGCTTCTTGCTCCAACTACGCAACGCGTTTCCGCCGCTGGCGAGACTGGCGGAGCCGGTCACGGGTTTTAGCGCGCGCCGAAAAATCCCGGTGCCGAGCACTACGCCGTTTGACGACAAGCGTAAACGCGCGCCGGCCGCGCTCGGCGCGCCTGAGGTGATCCTCTTCGTCGACACGTTCAGCCGCTGGTTCGAACCCGAGAACGCGCGTGCTTCACTCCGGGTATTGGAAGCCGCGGGCTACGACGTCCTATTTGCCGAGCCGCCCGATGGCGGCGGGCCGCTGTGTTGCGGCCGAACGTATCTCACGATGGGCTTCGTCGACGACGCGCTCCGCGAAGTGCGCCGGACGATCGCCGCGCTCGAGGGGCCTGCACGCCGCGGCGTCCCGATCGTCGGCATCGAGCCGTCGTGTTTGTTGACCTTGCGTGACGAGTTTCTCGCGCTCGTTCCCGGCGAGGCGACGCGCGCGGTCGCCTCGCGCGCGATGCTGCTCGAAGAGTTCTTGGCACGTGAAGCCGATGCGGGCCGGCTCGACTTGCCGCTACAAGCGTTGCCTCAGAGGAAGGCGCTCGTCCACGGACATTGCCACCAAAAGGCTTTTGGCGCGATGCCGGAGGTGATGCGAGCGCTCGCATTGATCCCTGATCTTCAAGCGTCGGCGGTCGAGTCGAGTTGCTGCGGGATGGCGGGAAGTTTCGGATACGAGCCCGAGCACGTCGACCTCTCGAATGCGATGGCGGAGCGCTCGCTGCTTCCGGCGGTACGCGCGGCCGGCGACGACGTGCTCGTCGTCGCCGACGGGACGAGTTGCCGCCAGCAAATTCAGGGAGGCTGCGGGCGCGAGGCCGTTCACGTCGCGCGCCTCTTGGAGCGCGCCCTGGCCGGTTGACGAACGGCGCCTGCACCGTGGCCGCCCATCGGCGGTGACGGCGGCTGGGGATTGGGCGGCGGTGGTAAGCCCGGATCGGGTCCGGGCTGTGGACGTGGATCGGGTGGAGGCCACTCCGACTTGCCGAGCGGACCGTACCACGAGCCGCCGTTGCCCTTTGGCCACGCCGGGCCGTCGCTCAAGAACAGGAGCATGGCGCCCTCCGTCGCGTCTCGTCCGAACGCACACGTTTTACGCTAGATGTCCGACCGCCGCCTTCCGCTCGGGTTCAGGCCTCGACGATACGGCAGCGGTCGGCCGGCAAGTCGATCGTGACGGTGGCGCCGACGTCGTAGCGGACCGACGGATCGGTGATCGCGCGAAGCTGGGCGCAGCCTTCGACGTCGATGAGGTAGTCGCGCAACTCGCCCAGGTAGGTGTGGCGAACGATTCGGCCGGCGGCGCGATTCGGCGCGCTTACGGCGGCACCGTCGCCGCTGCCGAGGACCAGGTGTTGAGGACGAATGCAGACGACGGCACGCGCACCGCGAGCGAGCGGGACCGAGCTTGCGGCGCGCAGCGTGAGCGAACCGCAGACGACGAGCCCGGCGTCAGCCACATCCCCGGCGAGGACGTTCATGCGCCCGATGAACGAGGCGGCGAACGCGGTGCGCGGTGTCTCGTAGATTTCGTCAGGCGTCCCGATCTGCTGGATCTTTCCCTGACTCATGATCGCAATCCGATCGGCCGTCACCATCGCTTCGGCTTGATCGTGCGTCACGTAGACCATCGTGATTCCGGTCGCGTCGTGCAGCCGGCGAATCTCGAAACGCATCGTTTCGCGCAGGTTCGCGTCGAGGTTGGAGAGCGGCTCGTCGAGCAGAAGGATGTCCGG
>PLCB01000029.1:0-36154 GCA_003134695.1 Candidatus Zemynaea palustris
CCGTTGTCGTGACCGTTGTCGTGGCCGTTGTTGCCGACCTGGGCTCGGACTTCGAACTGCGGGTGGTAGCCGGTCCAGCACGGCGTGTCGAGACGGAATATTAAGCCACCGGCTCCGTTATCGCAATAATTTGATGCGGTGGACGTATTCCAGAATATTCCGTTCGGATCGAAGGCGCTGCCGATCGGGCCGCCGGGGCCGTCGGCGCTGACGTTGAGCGAGTCGTAGGGGCAGCCGGCAAGCGTCGAGTCGCATGGCTGGTTGCCGATCGGAGAGTAGCCCCAGGTAGTCGTATTGTACGCCAAGCTGAAGATGCTTTGCAGGGGCAGGTTCACGCTCGGACCCGAGAAGTCGAACACGATCACGTTCGCTAGCCCGTTGACGCAGCTTGCGTCGACGCTGCTGTAAAACTCGCCCAAGAAGGCGCCGGTGCACCGGACATTGTCGGCCGACGGGCGATACGGAATGTTGAACGTCTGCGTCTGCGTCGCAAGGAGAGCGCCGACGCTACTCGACTTTGTGGTGTCGATGGCGTACACGTTGAGCGTGATGGGAACCGGGAACGTCGCGCCGTGCGCCGTGACGCAGTTGTCCGAATACCAGTTGCCGCTCTGGCAACCCCACGAGCTCAAGACGTAACGCACCCGTTGGAGGTTGCCACGCTGCGTCAAGTTGACGCCGTCGCCAAACTCCGACGCCTGGTCGGCCTGGAACCCGACGCTCGACACGGCCTTCAGCGGTGCCGGTAAGCTGCTGTACACGACGGTGCCGTGGCCGTCGTCGCCGCTCTCGAAGTTTTCGTTGCCGTTTTCGCCCGAGCCATCTTTTTGCGTGCGTGACGTGCGATCATGGCTCAAGGTGGTGCGGGTTTGTGTTTGCGCGGTCGCCTGAGCCGATTGCGCAACTGCCTGAGGCTGCTGCGATCCAGCGGGAACCGAAGAATTCATCGTTCCGGCGCCCCCGCTACACGCGGCCAGCGAAAAGAGTGCTACGAGCACCGTTGGTTTAGAGAAGGCTTTCACTATAACAAAGCTCCGTTCCGAGAAAAGACATAGGTTTTGCCTGCAATGAGGTTACCCAGATATGCCTGGAATCAGTATCGGCTTTCCGCTTGGGTCGGTTTACCCATAGCGATGGGCTCCGTAGGTCAAATGGCCTACGGCCTGGCAGCCATCGCTGGCTGATGGGAGGTAGCGCACAGTGCCGATATATCGCAGTGATGCCGCTGCTGTTGATCGCCTTGCTGGTCGGTTATTTTGGCCCGCACGGGAGCTGGGGGACGCACGTCGCGGAGGCGGCGCAGGCGCGCCGGACGCACTCGCCGACCCTCGCGGCGGCCTTCGACTCGCGGCGCGAGATCGAGGCGGCCTACGGATGGGGCAACTTTCGCGCGCTGGCGCCGTATCTCGACATCGTCATGACGGGCCCGGGCGAGCTGAACTCTCACGTGCGCGCGGGCGGGCTCAAGACGATGCTCTACCTCAACCTAAACCTCTGCTCGGGCCGTCTCGGCGTCGGCGCCAATCGCTACGCCGGGCCGGATTGCTCGGATTGGCCGGCGTCGGCGTTTTACACGCAAGACGGTCATCCCGACCGCGCGCTGACGGCATCCTACAACGGTTGGATCCTGCAACGGGTCGGCGACCCAAGCTCGCCCGAATGGCAGACGCGATCGGGCGCGGCCTTTCGCGAGTTCACGGCCCACGATCGCTTCGAGCTGATCGAGATCGACGACGCGAGCGCGCCCGATGAATTCTACGGCACGCTTTGTTGGGGCGCCGGACGCGTCGGTGAAGGACACTATGACTGTGCGAGTGCGCCGGGCGGCGAGGCACGGCCGCCGTTCAACGCGCGGTTTTCGCGCGCCGAATGGCAAGCCGGAGAAGCTGCGCTCGCGCGGTCCGCTCCGAGTCCCGTCGTCTACAACGGTTTACAGGGCTACGACAAGCACGAATCACTGCCCGCGATCGTCCCCGTCGTCCTCGCTGCGCCGAACGCCTGGGGCGCGATGTGCGACGCCTGCTTTTACGGTATCGGCGGGCACCTGAATCCGTATCTCTTCACGCGCCCCATCCTCGACGTGCGGTTGGACGGGATCATGCGCATCATCGGCGCCGGAAAGAACGTGGTCGTCATCAACGGGGCGCAGCGTGATCCGAGCGCACGGGCGCGCGCGCTCGCCGAGATCATGCTCGCATACGATCCCGAGCGTCTGTGGCAATGGGGCAGCGCCTGCGGCAACGTCTCGATGATCCACGCCTGCCCAGAAGCGGCCCTGACCTTTTACTCCCCCTACGCGCCGTATCCCAAGAGCACCGCATCGGTGACTGATGCAAGCGGCAACTACGTCCGCGAGTTCGGCGCCTGTTACAACGGCGGCCGCTACGTCGGGCCGTGCGCCGCCGTCGTCAATCCGGACCTTTTCGTACCGCATCCAAGGCCGGCACTGCGCAACGTGTACCGGCACACGCTGACGATCAGTGGAACGTCCTTGTGCAACTGCTACGGCGACTCGGGTTCGGTTTCACAGAACGGCGGCGGCTGGCCGCCGATCATCCCGCCTGCGAGCGGGTACGTCCTCTTCCGCTGAGTTCGAGTTCGGCTACGCCGCGTGGAACGCGATTGAGGATGAACCCGCTCCAGATCCCGAGCGCGTATGCGCAGTGGAACAGCGGAAAGTACGCCAGCGTCGCGAGCGTGACGAGCGGCCGTTCGGCGCGCGCCCGAAGGAGCACGATCGAGAGCGCATACGCGAGGTACGCGGGGACGAGCGCGAAGCGTGCCGGCGACGCCAGGAGTGCGAGTGCGAGCACGAGCGCTAACGGCGGGGCCAGGTGGCGGATACCGAGCGCGTGCGGATAGTGTTTGAGCGTCTGCGCGCGCCAGAACCCGTAACGCGCCCACTGTCGCACCGCCCAGAGTGGGCCGCGCGTCATGATCTTTTCGGCGCGCGCGTTGACGCGAACGACGCTGCCTCCGGCGGCGCGCACGCGCTCCGCGAGTTCGGCATCTTCGTTCGCCGGCCAGCGGACGTCGTATCCGCCCAGGCGCTGCAGCACCCCGGGTCGCCAGGCACCCAGATAGACCGACTTCACTTCGCGAACGCGACCCGCCGAACGGAAATCTGCCGGCCCCAAACCCATCGGGTTGGTGAAAAGTGCCGCGTGCAGCGCTTTTCCGAATTCCTTGGGCGCGAGCGGTGTGTCTGACGTTCCGACGCACCAAACGTGTTCACCGAGGGCTGCGAACGCACGCAGCATGATCTCGACATAGCGCGGCTCGTAGAGTGTGTGCGCGTCGAGACGCATCACGTAATCGTCGGCGCCGACGGCGGTCAGGCCGCGATTGAGCGCGTACGGAATCGAAGCGAACTCCGCGCGGATCAGACGTCCGTCGATGTCGTCGCGCGCGAGCCAGCCTGCGACGATCTTGTCGCCACCGTCGGTCGAACCGTCATCGACGGCGATCAGAAAGAGACGGTCGTGCTCGACGGTCTGAGCGGCCAAACTGGCGAGGACCGCCGGAAGATGGTCCGCTTCATTGCGGAAACACATGACCAGGCAGATGCGAGCGCGCGGCTCCATACCCTCACTCTAGCCGCTAGGCGTTGGGGCGAAAGGGTCGGGCGCCCGGGTGGGATGCACCCAAAGTCCTAGCCCCGGCGTGCCGATGCGTTTGAATATGGGTCCTCGCGTCGTCCAACTCGTCCCCGACCTCGTCGGAGGGGGCGCCGAGACGGTCGTCCGCGCCCTCTGCGCCGGTCTGCACGATCAGGGCATCGAGGCGACGGCGGTTTCGATCTACCCTTCCCGTCTCGACCCGCGAGCCGGCGTCGAGATCGGCGTTCCGGTCGTCGAGATCGGGCGGCGCGACCGGCGCGATCTCCGCTACTTTCCGCGCCTCGTGCGCGCGCTGCGCGCGCTCGCGCCGGACGTCGTCCACGCTCACCTCCACACGGGGCAATACGCTGGTCGCATCGCCGCGCTGCTCGCGGGTGCGCCCGCGATCGTCTTTACGGTGCACGGCGAAGAGCCGAAGAGTGCGCTGCGGCACATCTTAGATCACGCCCTCGACGCGCGAACCGCGCGCTTTGTCGTCTTCACCGAGGCACAGCGCGAGGAGTTGAGCCGCGAGCGGCAGATCGGGACGGAGCGGATCGAGGTCATTCCGAACGGCGTGCGCGCATCGGAATCGGCGATGTCGCGCGACCAGGTCCGCGACGCGCTCGGGATTCCGCGCGGTGCGTTTGCACTCTACTCGGCCGGCCGTTTCCGTTACGAGAAGAACCACACCCTTGCGATCTCCGCGCTCGCCCATCTCGGTGGCGAGGTCCATCTCGTATTCGCCGGCGACGGACCGCTCGAGCCGGCGCTGCACCGCGAGGCACGCGAACGGAACCTGGAATCGCGCGTGCATTTCCTCGGCTTTCGCACCGATGCAGCAACGCTCGGATCGGCGTTCGATTTGTTCGTTCTCCCCTCGCGCCGCGAACGGATGCCGGTCGCGGTTGCCGAGGCGATGCTCGCGGGGCTTCCGGTCGTGAGCACGCCGTGGCCCGGTGTCGGCGACATCGTGCACGACGGTGTGACGGGGTTCGTCGCCGCGAATTTCGAGGCGGAAGCCTTCGCGGCGGCGATCGAAACCGCGCGCCGCGCCGTGCACGGGTCGCCTCGCGTTACGCAAGACGCGCGCGCGTTCGCCGAGGCGCACTTCGGCGTCGACGCGATGGTTCGCCGGCATGCCGAGCTCTATCGCTCCCTGGTCAGGGCGGCGGCGGCGTGAAACTCGCGTACGTCACCGCGAAGTTTCCGTTTTGGCCGGGCGAGCAATTTTTCGAGCCCGAGATCCGTTCCCTCGGGAAATTGGCCGAGGTCGTCGTCATCCCCATTCGCGCGTGCGGTGCGGAATCGTATTATGCCGGCCTAGGAACGGATGCGGTTGCCGGGCGCCTCTTCGATGCGCGCGTCGCATGGAGGGCGCTTGGCGAGTGCGTCCGCGATCCGGTTCGCGTCGCGAGCGCGCTTGGGGCGATCCTGTTCGGCAAAGCCTCGCTGCGTGCGCGAATCGTCAACCTAGCCGTTTTTCCCAAAGCCCTCGCCGTGGCCTACGAAATCCGACGGCGCGGCATCGAGCACATCCACGCGCAGTGGTTGACCACGCCCGCTACGGTCGCGTATGTGGCGTCGCGCCTAACCGGCGTTCGATTCAGTTTGAGCGGCCACTCGCACGACGTTTTCGCCGACAACTTGCTCGCCGAAAAGGTCGCGCGAGCGACCTTCGTCCGCGTCGTCTCCGAACGAAACCGGCGCGATCTGAGCGCGCGCTTACCGGATGAACTTGCGGGGCGCTGTCACGTCGTTCACCTCGGCGTCGACGTCCCCGGGGAGATCGCGGAGCCGGCGGCGCGCGTGCCGAGGATCCTTTGCCCGGCGCGGCTGTGTGCGGTCAAGGGGCATCGTTACCTGCTGGCGTCATTGGCCGCGCTGCGCGACCGCGGAGTCGAGTTTTCGTGCGATCTCGCCGGTGACGGCGAGTTGCGCGGCGAGCTCGCGCTCGAAATCGACCGACTTCGGCTGGGCGCGAACGTGCGCATGCTCGGCAACGTCGAACACCGGCACCTGCTCGAGGCGCTCGTGCGCGGTGACTACGATCTGGTCGTGCTCGCGAGCATCGAGATCGGGGACGAACACGAGGGAATTCCCGTCGCGCTGATGGAGGCGATGGCTGCAGGCGTTCCGCCGGTCGCCACCCGGACGGGGAGCATCGACGAGTTGGTCGAGGCCGGTTCGGGCGTGCTGGTCCCGGAGCGGGACCCGCAGACGCTGGCCGATGCGCTCGAACGCTTGGTGCGCGACGGCGCGCTGCGCCGCCGACTCGGTGCGAGCGCGAGGCGACGCATCCTCTCCGAGTTCGAGACCGCCGAAACGACGCGGAGGCTGGCCGATCTGCTGGGCATTGCCTCCGCCGAGCGGGCGTTGGTCCCGAGCGAAGTGGCGTGAGCCGGGGCCGATAGACCCAGCCCGTAGGGCGGTATGGGGCTTCGGCCGACCGGTCGGCGCGAGTATTCTCAGAGTATGCGCAAGTCCGCCACGGTCTTCGCCTTTGCGCTCGCGACCCNNGGTGGAAACATCTCGATGCCGCTCGCCGGCGCCGTTTCTGTCGAAGGACTTTCACCGAGCAAGGCGTCCGACGTCATCGCGCGTGCGCTTTCGCGCTACTTGCGCCATCCCAAAGTGACCGTCGCGGTCGTCACGCCCGCCACGCTCGACGTCTTGGTTCTCGGCAACGTCAAGACGCCCGGAAAATATTCGCTTCAATCGGAGAGCCGTCTCACCGACGCGATCGCCGCCGCCGGCGGACTCGGCGTCACCGACGGACCGTTGCCGGATGCGCGGCTTCAAAGCGCCGACGGCCGCGTCGTCGAGATTTCGCTGCAACGGCTCCTCCAGCAGGGCGAGGCCGCCTTGAACGAACCGGTCCAGAACGAGATGACGATCTATGTCATCTCACCCCTTCCGGTGACGGTTCAAGTCTGGGGCGCCGTCGATCACCCCGGTGACGTGAGCATCAAAGAAGGCGATCACCTGGTTCAAGCCATCGCGCGCGCCGGCCCGAGCCCGAGCCAAAATCCCGACCTGAACAATATTCAGGTGCGGCGCCTGATGCTCGACGGCTCATCGCGGACCTTCACCGTCAACTTGTTCGACATCCTCAAGAGCGGTAACGCGGGCCGCGATCCGGTCTTGCAAAAGGGCGACGTCGTCTACGTCCCGCAGGCGAAGAAGAAGGCCGACTTCCTGGGGCCGCTCACCACCTTGCTGCTCTTCCTCCCGAAGCCCCTCTGAGCGCATGTTGAGTCTCCCCGAATCCGGCGGCGCATCCGACGCGCTCGCGCGCGACATCGACTTCAGGCGGATCGGGAAAGCACTGCTGCGACGCCGGAAACTGATCGGGCTGGTCTTCATCGGTTTTGTCGGCGCAGTCTTCGTCTTAAGCCTGCTGCAACCCAGACAATACACGACCGCCGTGAAACTGATCGCAGGCACCTCGAGCAACGAGTCGAGCAACTATAATGCCGGAACCTCGCTGCCGGTCCTCAACGCGCTCTTGGCCGCAGGTAGCGGGTCCAGCGCCGAGACGTACGCGGAACTGATCCAGCAAGATCCGGTCGCGTCGGACGTGATTCAGCGTCTCAACTTGCAGACCAACGTCGGAACCCTCTTGTCGCACGTGAGCGTCCGTCCGGTCACCAATACGTCGATCCTCGGCGTTCGAGTCGCGTGGTCCGATCCCGAGACCTCGGCGAAGATCGCAAACATGTTCGCGACCGTCTTCGTCGACCACGAGCGGCAATTGGTCGCGCGCCAAGCCGACACGGCGATCGGCTTCCTCCAAGAACAAATTCCCACCGCACAGCGTCGCATGCAAGCGACGCAATCGGCACTGGCGGCGTATCAAGTGCGCGTCGGCATCGCCGACCTTCCGACGCAGACGCAAGCCGACATCGCGACCCTGGCGCAGATCGAAGCGAAGCAGAATCAGGCCGAGCTCGAAGCGAACCAGGCGCAGAGCCAGTTGGCCGTGATTCAAGGCAGCCTCGCCGCGACGTCGCCGACGATCATCGGCTCGCAGAGCATGACCCTAAACCCGGTGGCCGCGCAGATCCAAAATCAGATCGCGCAACTGCAAGGTCAACTCGACGCCGCGCGCCAGCAGTATACCGACACGCACCCGACGGTCATCGGCCTGCGCGCTCAACTCGCCCGGGCCCGGCAAGAATTGCGTTCCCAGCCGGCCCAGATCAACGGCGGCAGCAGCAGCGTTCCGAACTCGACCTATCAGCAGCTGCAGCAGCAGGCCGCGACCCTGGCGTCGACGGCGGCCGGCGCGCAGTCGCAGATCGCGATCCTGAAGGCGCAACGCGAGAAGTTCCGGCCGAAGCTCGATCAGTTGCCCGAGCGCGCGCGGCGCATCAGCGATCTGCAACGCGAGGCAAAGGCCTCCGAGGGCGTCTATCAGGCGCTTCAACAGAAGTATCAAGAAGCGCTCATTTCGCGGACGACGGCGCTCAGCGACGTCTCGATCACGCAGGCCGCGCAGGCCACTCAGTTCTCCGTCAGTCCGAACGTGATGCTCAATCTCGAGTTGGGTGCGATCATCGGACTCGGGCTTGCGCTTGGCGCGGCCTTCCTCGCGGAGTTCATGGACGACCGCTTCCGCTCGGAAGATGACGTCAAGGAACGCTTCGGGCTGCCGGTCCTGGCGTCGGTGCCGGCGATCGACTCGAACGACTGGCGCGCCAATCAGTGGATCAAGCCGCTCTCGGTCGAAGCCTTCTACCAACTCGTCGCCTCGCTGGGCTCTTCGTCGAACGCGCCCAACCGCACGATCGCATTCGTGAGCCCGGATCAAGGTGACGGAAAATCGACGATCGCCATCAACACGGCGATCAGCATGGGGCTGATGCACGCGCGTGTACTGATCGTCGACGCCGATCTGCGCCGGCCGACGATCCACCAGAAACTCAATCTCTCCAACGAACGCGGCCTCTCCGACGTGCTGGTCGGATTGGTTCGGTTTCCCGACGTCATCAAACGCACGCGCCACGCGAACGTGTCGGTGCTGACGGCGGGACGGCCCGCGCCCAATCCGGTCGGTCTCTTGCAAGGCGCCACCTTCGACCGGCTGCTCAAAAAGGCGCGCGAGCACTTCGACTACATCATCATCGACGGTCCGGCACTGCGCTCGATCGTCGACGGCGTGATCATCGCGCACAAGGCCGAGGGCACGGTCATGGTGATCTCGGCTCAACGCTCCGACGTGCGCGCGGTGCAAGGTGCGCTCGGCAAGCTTCGCAGCCTCGGCTCACCCAATCTCTTGGGCGTCGTCCTCAACGGCGTCAAGCCGGATGTCTCTCAACCCAACGACTATTATGTAAGAGTAGGACAATTACTATCGCTGCCAGGGACCTCGAGCGTCGGTTAGCGCCGGGACCGTCAACGATGGTCCGGCGCAAAACCGTTCGCGTGTATCTCGTAGAGCCGCAAAAGGTCGTGAGCGACGCTATGCGCCACGTTCTGGAGCAAGACGCGACGATCGAGGTCGTCGGAACGACGGGAGATCCGCGTTCCGGCGAAATCGGCGAGTTGAGGCCGGACGTGATTTTTCTCGACACCGATGCCGTTACGCTCGACGTCGAGGAGGCTATCGCCGCTTGCGAGCGCTCGTCGCCGCAAAGTCGTGTGTGCGTCGTTTCGGCACAACACCGGCCGCGTGCGATGCAGCGTGCCTTGGCTGCCAAAGCCGACGCGTACGTGGCCAAAGATACGTCGCCCGCGACGTTCCTGGAGATCGTGCACCTCGTGGCCAACGGCGACTCCTACGCCGATCCGCGCATCGCCGGCGCGATGCTGCGCCGCCGATCCACACGCTCCCGCGAATCGAACCAGCTTTCTAGCCGCGAGCTCGAGATCGTCCGGCTCATCGCCGACGGGCTTTCGAACCGCGAGATTGGCCGGCGGCTGATGCTCTCGGAGAAGACGGTGAAGAACCACGTCAGCCACATCCTCGCGAAGTTAAAGGTTAACGCGCGGTCAGGCGTCGCCGTCTATGCCATCAGAAGCGGCTTGGTGATCTAGATGGCCATACTGAGCGCGTACGTGATCGAACCGCAGCTCGTGTTCCTTGCGTATCTGCGGCAGATATTGGCGGAGGCGGGTCTGACGGTCGTGGCGACCAGTAACCAGATCGACGGCAAGGATATCGCCGCGCACGATCCGGCGGCCATTTTCGTCGATCTCGACTTCTTCGATCGCGGCGGCCCGAACGCTCTGTGCAAGATTCGCCAGGCGACGCGCTCGGCGGCGGTGATCGCGTTCTCGAGTTCGGACGATCCGACGTACGCGGCCTCGTGTTACATCTCTGGTGCCGACGCCGTGATCTCGAAGCGCGACGGCGAAGAGAGCGTCGTCTCGAGCTTGCGTCAAGCGCTGGCCGTCGCTCCATCGGCGAACTAGGGAACCCGATGCTCCAGGGCGGTATTCGGGCGCTGCTCGTGCGCGGGACATGCGCCGTGGTCGGAATCGCCGCTCTGATTTATCTGGCCCACTCGGTCAGCCAAGCCGCGGGTCCTGGGGGCTTTCGCATTCCGCTGCTTGCCGTGGCGGCGGCCGCCGCACCGTTCGGAGTGTATCTCGCGCTTCGTTACCCGCTGATTTTCCCGTTCGGGTTGTACGTGGCGCTCGTGCCCTTCGACAACATTCTGCAGGTGACGAGCGGTGCGACCTACGTGCGCCTGATCGCCGGACTCGCCGGAGTTGCGTTGCTCGCCCGCATGTTACTGTTGCGACGCTTCGTCAAACCGGCGACGGGATGGTATGCGTGGGCTGCCTTCGTCGCGTGGGCCGGAGTCTCGCTGATGTGGACGCCGGACCTTGGCGAGAGCCAGCGCGTCTACGGCATCGTCTTGCAGAATTTTCTGATGATGACCGTCCTCGCGCTCTACCCCGTGCGCGAAACCGAATTTCGCTGGCTCGGAATCTTGACCGTGGCGTCCGGGTTGTTGGCCGGGGTCTACGCCTTCACACATCACACGGCGATGGGCAGCGGGCGCATCTCGCTGAACGTCGGTAACCTCGTCATCGACCCGAATCAGTTTGCGACGAGCTTCGTCCTACCGATCGCGATCTGCCTCGCTGTCGCGCTCTCGTCGAAAGACGTTCGGCTGAAGATCCTGTGCGCCGGCGCCGTCATCTTCATGATGGCGCCGATCCTGATGACGGCGTCCCGCGGGGGCGTCGTGTCGATCTTACTGCTCTTCGGGTTCTTCGCGATTCGCAGCAGGCACCGCGTCCAGATCCTGGTCGTCGCCGGCGTCTGTCTCGCGCTCACAGCTGTCTATCCCGCGGTCTGGGAACGTTTCATCAACGACGAGGGTCAAATGGGGAGCGGCAGTGGCCGAACCTACATTTGGGCCGTCGGGCTGCACGCGATCAAGCAGCAGTGGCTGTTCGGAACGGGCGTCGGCTCGTTCTTGGAGACGTATGACCGCAACTTCTTGGCCGTGTTTCAATCGCAGATGCAGGGCTGGCACCGGCCGAGCCACGACATCATCATCGGGACGTGGGTCGAAATGGGGATCGTCGGCGTGGTCATCGTGCTGGCGGCCTGGTACACGACGTTCCGCCAACTGCGGGTCATCTCGCCCGAGAGTAAGCTCTATCCGATTCGCCTTGCGTTCGAAGGCGCGCTGGTCGCACTGTTCGCGCAGTCGCTGTTCATCGATCCGATCTGGATCAAGTACGTCTGGCTGGCACAGTCGTTTCCGTTGCTGCTCCTCAACCTGCATGCACCGCGGCGGGAGCCGGCGCTCGGCGCAGCCGCCCGACGAGCGCCGCTGCACGCCCGCATCGTTCGACAGGCCCGCGGTTAAGCGGCCTCAGCGCCGCAAGTCGGGCGCACTCCCGTGGTCGAGCTGTCCCCTCGGTAAGCGTTAGGAAGGACGCTGGAACAAGAACTCGGCGGCGGTCTTGAGGACGATCGTGACGTCGAGAAAGATCGACCAGTTCTCGAGGTAGAAGAAGTCGTAACTCAGCTTGTCGCCGACGGCCGACGGCTGCAACGTGCGGCGCATATTGATCTGCGCCCAACCGGTGATCCCAGGCCGCACCAGATGGCGTTCCGCGAAACGCGGCAGAATCGCGCGGAACTGCTCGACGTAGAACGGCCGCTCGGGACGAGGTCCGACGATCGACATCTCTCCGAGCAGGACGTTGAAGAGTTGCGGCAGTTCGTCGAGGCTCGTTCGGCGCAGGAAACGGCCGACGCGCGTCACGCGCGATTCGCCGGCACGCGCCCAGACCGGGCCGGTGTGCTTCTCCGCATCGACTTGCATCGTACGGAATTTTAGCATCGAAAACTCTTTGCCGAAGCGGCCGACGCGCGTCTGGCGATAGATGACCGGTCCGGCGCCATCGAGCCGCACGGCGGCGGCGAGTGCGGCCAGCACGGGCGCGAAAACGGCGATCGCCGGGATCACGAGCGCGAGATCGAAGGCGCGGCGCACGAAATTCGCGCCGCTCGAGCAGATCGCGAGACTGCGCGGGTAGAGGAGCGCGACAGCGCCGTCGCGGTGGACGCGAAAATCGCAGGCATGCGGGCGGAGGCGCAGCGGCGCGAACGCCAATTTGATGCCACGCGCCTCGGTCACACGCAGAATCGCCGGCATGAGCGCCGGAGGCAACGCCTCCGTCACGATCAGCGTGTCGCAATTCCACGCCAGCGCGTTCTGCAACCAGGTGAGACGAACGACGTCGTCGTCGTTGACGATCCCATCGAGCTCCTGGTCGAAGTTCGCAAGCGGAAGTCGTAAGACCGAATCGCGCATCGTCAGCGACATGTCGCGCGGGAGGGCATCGACGCGGTCGGGATTTCCGGCGATGGCGATGCGGCGCGAAAGAGGAGGGGAGAGTCGCGAGCAAACGGCGTGAAGTGCGAAACGAGACGCCGAGAGCCCCATCGCAGAGAGGATGGCGGCCAGCTCGAGCGTTCCGCGAAACGGGGCCAACGGCGGCAGCAGCAAGAGCAGCAGGAGTGGCGGAATCGTTCCGAGCGCGGCGGCGGAGAAGGCCGCGTAGATCTGGTCCCGGGCAAGCGCGCCGAACGACGTGCGGTAGAGGCCGACCCGCTCGTAGATGAGCAAGGCGATCGTCGCCGTGAAGGCCATGGCCATCACGACGTCGGCGCGGTCGACGATCGCCGCCGGCGCGACGTGCGTAAGACGGAGTGCGATCGCTCCGGCAGCGATCAGGATGGTCAAGTCGCTCCCGACCAACAGGGCCTGTTGCCACGCCGCGTAGCTCGCGGGAAGGGGCCGTGGCTTCATCCACGGCAGGGTTGGCCCGAGTCCGATGTCCATCGGTTGACGCTGGATCGTCTCCATCCGGACTCAATCGTACCAAGCAATGAGGCGCGACCGGAGGCCCATTCGGCTTTCCGGAGAGGTCCTATGACTGGGTACTTGGTCCCGCGAGAGGAACCCCATCGTCCGTTCTGTCGCCGGCGATGGCCTTTATGCTCGAACTCGGATGAATTCTTTTTCGGTCGCGCTGCCGACCGCTCGCAAGACGCAGGGCCAAGTTTCCTATATCGAACGCTGGAATGAGGCGATAGCCCTGTTGCGCACCTCAGTTGCCTCGGCTGGGACCTATGGTCCGATCTGACCCGGCTTTGGTCACTGTCGGCTCGCGGTCTCCTTATCTTATAAATGTAACGATGAAGGAGTCATCGGCTTCGCTTTTCATGGTGGCGCAAAGATGGTAGTCAATCTCTACGTCGACCATATGATGTCGACGCCGCCGCAATCCGCCGAAGAGGTCTGGAACGCGACGCGCGTGCACGCCAAGCTTTTCTCGGAGGCGGCGCATCGGATCGGGCTGACGACGTCGGAATATCGCGAGTTCCAAAACGCGTTGCTCGACGGTAAGGCCATCTACATAACGTTGCCGCGAAAGATCGACGTCATGGCGGGTGACCGCCACGGTTCGATCTACGTCGTGCGCCATGCCGTGCTCCCGAATAACGTGGCGGGTTGGAAGGTCGTCCTTTCGAGCGGCGCGATCGTCTACGTTCCGCAGTCTTGCGGCAACTTGGCGATGACGCGCGTGAAGAAGGTGAGGCCGTACGTAGCCCCCCAGCGCCAAGTGTACCTCCCGCCGCGCCCTCTGCCGCCTCCTCCGCCGCCGGAGCAGCAAGTCATTTTTGCGCCGCCGCCGCTGCCGCCTGCGCCGCTGCCCCCGGTTCCGCCGGTTCCACCGCCTCCGCCAATCGTTTCGGTCGCGAAGAGCAGCTTCGGATTCTTTTTCCTTCCGATCATTTTGTTCTTCCATCACAACGAGACCGAAAATCAGAACCAGCAACAGAACTGCAATCAGGGTTCCAACGCGATGGGCGTCTGCTCTCAATCGCAAGGTCAAAGCAGCCACTGAGCCGTTAACCGCGCCGCCGAACCCGCGCTCTGCTCCAGACGAGACCCTCACGAGGGACGTGAAGGTCTTTATGGAGATGAGGGGGCTCGAACCCCTGACATCCAACTTGCAAAGCTGGCGCTCTACCAACTGAGCTACATCCCCATGCGCGCGCTTAGGATGGCGTCGCGCGCGCCTTTGTTTCGAGGCAGACGGGCGGCGTCCTCGGATGGTCGATGCGGAGCGCGACGGGGTTTTGGCTATGCTGCCGGGAAACGCGAGGCGGCGTCTGTTGGAGGGTTTTGGCCGTGAAGGTTAGGCTGGTTCTTGTCGCGCTGATGGGTTTGTCGATCGCGTGCGGTTGTTCGTCGTCGCCGAACGCGTCGAGTACGTCCACGTCGGTCGCCTCGACGCCGCCGATGGTAACCTCGGCGACCGGCGCGATGGCGGGGGCACTTGCCGACGGCAGGCTGATCTTTCAGACGGGCAAAGACGTGGACGGCGTCGCGATCAACGCGAAGAAGCCGCCCCTCTACCCGAAATGTGCCGCCTGCCATCGCGCCGACGGATCGGGTGGGATGAAACTTCCCGGTGGTGCGACGAGCGCAGACCTTCGCTACAAGTCGCTGGTGACCAAGCAGAAGCATCCGTACACTCTGGCGTTACTCGAGCGCGCGATCTCGAGCGGAATCGACAACGATGGAAAGCCGCTCGATCCGGTCATGCCGCATTGGGCGCTCTCAAAGCGCGATCTGCACGACGTCGCGACGTACGTTTTGACGCAACTCAAATAAGGCTCGGGACCTAATCTTGAGCGTCGGGTCCCGAAGTAGCCACTGAAAACAAACCCCGCCTTATGCGGGGTTTGCGAATAGTGGGCCATCTTGGACTCGAACCAAGGGCCTCCGCGTTATCAACACGGCGCTCTAACCAGCTGAGCTAATGGCCCCAGAGGGGATTTGACGAGCGGCTCGATTCCGTGTCCTCAAATCATCGCCCTGCTCGGCGATGCGAGGCCAAGCCGTGCACTCAAATCAGGGCGATCCACTTCTTCAAAACTTCGTCGTCGCGTTTCTGTTGTTCGAGCGCCATGTCGCGCAGAACGTTCATTTCGCGCATCAGTTCGGCCCGCTCGGCTTGGGCGTTGTCGAACTCGGCGCGCATGCGGTCGATGCGGAGTTGCTCGTCCGCTTCGTTCTGCTTGACGACCATCAACTCGGCGCGGTGGGCGACGGCGTCGGCGAGGACGTCGGTATCCGGCAGGCTTTCGGCGGTAACGTCGAGCGGAGCGATCGCCGCCGGCGATGGAGCGGGTGAAGGAGGGGGGCCGACGGCCGTGGACGAGGCGGCCGCCGGGGTGGCGCTCGACGCGCGCATGGAGCTCGCACGTGCGAAGCCAAGGTTGGCAGAAACGAGCACGCCAAAGACTCCTAGTCCTTGATCGTCCGGATGAACTCTTTGACGATCGCGATGTCGGCCTCGCGCTGCTTCATAGCGACGTCGCGGAGAACGTTCATCTCGCGCATCTGTTCGGATTTCTCGTCCTCGACTTCGTTGAACATGGTCGACTGCCACTGCAGATCGAGGTTATGCCGCATGTTCTCGAGGTTGAGTCCCAGTTGCGCCCACTCGTACGCTTGGTCGGCCGTTTGCATCGCCGCGAGCGTCGGGTCTTGACTCGGTTGAATGTTGCCGGCGCCGCTCGGGCCGCTGCCGGAAAGCCCGCCTTGCACCGCGCCCGCGACGGCGCCGACGGGATTTCCGGTGCTGATGAGACCGGTGAGACCGCCTAAGATCGCACCGCCGATGTTAAAAGCCATGGCGTCTCCTTTGAATTAGTTGTTGGCGTCGTCGAACGGGTCGATGGCGCCGGACATCTTCTTGTCGTCTTGGTCGGCGATCGCACCGCCGCCGTCGTGGTATTCACTCGAGAACGAGCGGAACGTTTGTCCGCTTGGCGTGAACGCGGGGATCTGCGGTGCCGGCATCATCATCGACAACGCGGCGGGCGATATGCCGTTCGAGGACGGCGCTGCGGGACCGGCGACGGTCGTTTGGTCGAGGGCCGTTGCGGAACCGCCGATGAGGCCGCCGCCGGAGGACGCGTCGGCGAGCAACTGATCGCGCGATTCGAGACGCGCGAGGTGGCGCATGACCGAATCCGCGTAGCCCAAACGCGATCCGTCGGACCACGTCGTCACCGTCCCGGTGGCATCGGCCGAGCCCGCGTTATACGCCGACAGCGCGGCTCGCAGATTTCCTCCGAATCGCTGCAACAGGCCCGAGAGAAACTTCCCGGCGTACTGCGCATTGGTCGCCGGATCCATCGCGGCGGCGGTGCGAGCGATCGGGTGGTAACGGTCGTCGAGCTGAAAGAGCCCGTGCCCATGGCCGTTGTCGCCGACGATATTCGCGCCCGAGTCGTTTGCCGGGCCGCCGGTTTCCTGAGCCGCGACGGCCGCCAGCAGCCTCGGGTCGAGGCCATTGGCCCGCGCGGCGGCGGTAATCTGTGCGCCGAAGCGGATCCCTGAAAGACTATCCATGCGTGCTGCCTCCTCGCTCCTCGATCACGTCGCGGTTTCGCGTTGACAAGGGGGGAGGGGGACCCCTATGATTGACGGGTTGTCTTGGGCCGGGTAAGCGGAGGCGCGGTGTCTTCAGTCGGGAAAATCGACGTGGGGGCCGTCCTCGGTGCGGGTCGCGAACTCGACCTCCACCAGGCGATCCCGCTCCCCGACTTCGGGTCGTTCTCGTTTCCGGCTCCGGCCGAGGTCGCGCTCGCCGCGCGGCGGGTCGGTCGCAGCCTCGAACTCGAGGGGACCATCGACACGGCGGCAGACGGCGCGTGCGCACGCTGCTTGGACGACGTGCGGCTCCCCATCCACCTCGAGGTCAGCGAAAACATCGAGCTTGACGGCGAAAGGGCCGACCCGCTCGGTGAGAGCAACGTCCTGGTGGGCGAACAACTCGACCTCTTCGATCTCGTCCGGCAGCTGATCGACTCCGCGCTCCCGATCGTGCTGCTATGTAATGAAGAATGTCAGGGGCTCTGCCCCGCCTGCGGGAAGAAGCGTGACGGCACGTGCACCTGCCCGCAATCCGATCCGGAGTAACCATGGCCAATCCCAAATGGAAAACCCCTCGCTCGAAGACGCGAAGCCGGCGCGCGGCCAACTGGAAGTTGAACGCGGTCACCACCGTCGAGTGCTCCCAATGCCACCAGCCGAAGCGGCCGCACTTTGTCTGTCCAACCTGTGGGATGTACGACGGCCGGCAAGTTGTCGAACCGAAGGAAGAGCACACCGGCCATTCGCATCGATAACGGATCGATCGGGCCGTACGGCGCCCGCATCGCCGGCGTCGGTCATTATGTGCCGGATCGCGTGGTGACCAACGCCGACCTCGCGCAGATATTCAAGACGTCGGACGAGTGGATCGTGACGCGCACGGGGATGAAGGAGCGGCGTTGGGCTTCGCCCGAGATGGCGTCGAGCGATCTGTGCATCCGCGCCGCACGTCACGCGCTCGAGCGGGCGAACCTGAAGCCCGGCGACATCGATTGTTACGTCGTCGCCACCGTGACGCCGGACTACCTCTTTCCAGCCACCGCCTGCATCGTCGCTTCGAAGTTGGGAGCGGCCGGGAAGCCGGCCTTCGACATCGAGATCGCCTGCAGCGGGTTTATCTACGGGTTGCCGATGGCGGCGAGCTTCATCCGCGCCGGCGTGTTCAAACGGGTGATGCTCATCGGCGTCGAGACGCTTTCGAAGATCGCCAATATGGAAGATCGAGGGACGGCGATACTGTTCGGTGACGGGGCCGGTGCGACGGTCGTCGAGCGCACGACGGCGGCCAACGACTGTTTCCTGTCGTGCGAACTCGGCGCCGACGGTTCCGAGCCCGAGATCCTCTACCAGCCGGCGGGGGGTTCGCGAGAACCGGTAACGGCGGAATCAATCAAACTCAAGCGCGACAAAGTGCACATGTCGGGACGTGAGGTCTTCAAAATTGCGGTGGCCAAGATGGCCGACACCGCGAAGACCGTGCTGGCGCGCGCGCACCTCACGACCCAGGACGTTCGGTGGGTGATTCCGCATCAGGCGAATCTGCGGATCATCGAGGCCGCGGTGAAACGCCTTGGTATTCCGCGCGAGCGGGTCTTCGTTAACATCGAAAAATACGGAAACACGTCGGCTGCCTCGATTCCGATTGCGCTCTCGGAGATGGTCGAGGCGGATCGTCTCAAGGACGGCGATCTGATCATCTTCACCGGATTCGGCGGCGGGCTTTCGTGGGGCTCGGTCGCCTGGCGCTGGTCGGCTTGAAGATCTTTTGGGGCCCCACGCGCTTTGCGTGTGGGGGCGCGGAGCCGCGAAGCGGCGGAGTGCTTTTCAACTTTAGGGGTCCCCATTTTGCGGAGCAAAATGGGGCTTAGACTCGGCGTTATTTTCCCGGGTCAGGGATCGCAGGTCGTCGGGATGGGCGGGGCCCTTTTCGAGAAATTCGAAGTCGCCCGCGCGCTCTTCCGGCGTGCCGAAAGGATTCTCGGCTACGATCTCCTCGGGATCGTGCGGGAGGGTCCGGACGAGCGGTTGCGCGAGACCAGATACAGCCAACCCGCGATTTACACCGTGAATTACGCCCTCGCGGCGGCCACCGGTCCCGATTTGCCCGTCGCCGCCAGCGCGGGGCATTCGTTCGCAGAATTCTGCAGTCTGACGCTTGCAGGATCGCTCGATTTCGACGAAGCGCTGCGTTTGGTCGCGGAGCGCGCGCGGGCGATGCACGAAGCAGCCGAGGCGGCCCCGGGCGCGATGGCGGCGGTGCTGGGTCTCGATCCCGATTCGTTGCGGCGCGTCGTTACGCAAGCGCGCGACGAAGGCGTCGGCCGCGTCCAACTGGCGAACTTCAACGGGCCGGGACAGATCGTCATCAGCGGGGATCGCGCGGCGGTCGCGCGCG
Source organism: Candidatus Zemynaea palustris (assembly GCA_003134695.1). Classification (GTDB taxonomy): domain Bacteria; phylum Vulcanimicrobiota; class Vulcanimicrobiia; order Vulcanimicrobiales; family Vulcanimicrobiaceae; genus Zemelea; species Zemelea palustris. Next base: position 18,927 of record PLCB01000029.1, read on the forward strand.
CGGGCGAGCTCGCCTCGACGGCCGGCGCCAAACGCGTCGTGCCGCTGAACGTCTCGGGAGCGTGGCACAGCGAGTTGATGCTGCCGGCACGCGAGCGCTTCGCACCGCTCGTCGAGCGCGCGGAGATTCGCGTGCCGCGTTTTCCGGTGATCTCGAACGTCGACGCCGAGCCCTATCGCGACGCCGCCACGATCAAGAAGAATCTGATTCGCTCGGTCACGGATGAAGTGCTCTGGCACGCGGCGGCCGAGCGTCTCGTGGCGGAAGGCCTCGATCGCATAGTCGAATTCGGAGGCTCCGCCGTCCTCGCGTCGTTGATGCGACGCGTCGTGGGTGCTCCGCCGACGACGCACGTCGGTGACGACGCCGGCGTCGAAAAACTGCGCGGCGAATTGACGGCGGCGGCGGCGACGGCATGAGTTTTACCGGGAAGGTCGCGCTCGTCACCGGCGCGAGTCGGGGCATCGGGCGCGCGATCGCCGTCGATTTCGCTCGGCAAGGCGCCGACGTCGCGATCCTTGCGCGGAACCGCGAGATGCTCGACGAAACCGCCTCCGAGGCGCGTAAGGCACGCGCCGATACCCGCGTCCATGCCATCCTCGCCGACGTCGCCGACGCGGCGGCGATAGAATCCGCGGTGACCTCGACGATCGAACGGCTCGGCCGCATCGACTGCGCCGTCGCAAACGCTGGACGAGCCGTCGACGCGCTTCTCGTGCGGATGAAGCCGGCGGACGTGGAAGAGGCGTTGGCGGTGAATTTGAAGTCGGCGTTCTATCTTTGCGCGTCGGTCGCGAAGCCGATGATGCGTCAGCGCTCGGGCGCCATCGTCCTGGTCTCGTCCATCGTCGGGTTGACGGGCAACGCCGGGCAAGCGGGCTATGCGGCGGCCAAAGCGGGCCTCCTCGGCCTCGCCAAGTCGGTCGCAAAGGAATTGGGGTCGCGGAACGTAAGAGTCAACGCCGTCGCACCCGGCTTGATCGAAACCGCGATGACGGAATCAATCTCGGAGCAAGCGCGTGCTCACTTTCTCGCATCGATTCCCCTTGGTCGTGCGGGGACGCCCGAAGATGTTAGTGGGGTCGTAACGTTTCTGTGCTCTGACGCCGCCCGCTACGTCACCGGTCAAACGATCGTGATCGATGGCGGCTTCTTGATGTAGGGATAGGAGACTATGGCGGATACACAAACGACCTTCGATAAGGTCAAAAAAATCATCGTCGAGCAGCTGGGCGTCGACGAAGCTGAAGTCACGATGGAAGCCTCGATCACGGACGACCTGGGCGCCGATTCGCTCGATCAGGTCGAGTTGGTGATGGCCTTCGAGACGGAATTCAATATCGACATTCCCGACGAAGAGGCCGAGAAGATCAAGACGGTCGGCGATGCCGTTCGCAAGATCGCCGAGACCGCCCCGAAGAGTTAGGACTTAGAAAAGACGTTTTGTTAGAATCCCTTAGCGAGCGGCTCGGCGCGATCTTTCAGCGCCTGGCAAGCCGCGGTCGATTAACCGAATCCGATGTCAACGAGGTCGCCCGCGAGGTTCGCGTAGCGCTACTCGAGGCTGACGTCAACCTCGCCGTCGCCAAAGACTTCGTCGCGAAGGTCAAGGATCGCGCGGTCGGTGCCGACGTGCTCGCTTCGCTGACCCCGGCGCAGTCGGTCCTCAAGATCGTCTACGACGAACTCGTGCAGATGATGGGCGGCGCGCAGGCCCGCCTGCAGTTCTCCGACGCGCCGCCGTCGGTGATCATGCTGGTCGGCCTTCAGGGTTCGGGCAAGACGACGCAGGTCGCGAAACTCGGCCTCCGACTCAAGGAGCAAGGCCGCCGCTCGCTGCTGGTCGCCGCCGACGTCTATCGTCCCGCAGCGATCGAGCAGTTGCGGGTGCTGGGGAGGCAGATCGATCTGCCCGTCTACGGCGAAGCCGGCGCCGATCCGGTACGCACCGCGAAGGACGCGGTCGACGAGGCGCGACGCATCGGCATCTCGACCGTCGTGATCGATACCGCCGGCCGTTTGCAGGCCGACGAAGAGATGATGCGCGAGCTCGAGCGCGTGAAGGCAGCCGTTTCCCCGAAAGAGATATTGTTCGTCGCCGACGCGATGACCGGCCAGGAAGCGACGAACGTCGCGAAAGAGTTCGACCGCCGGCTCGGCATCACGGGTGTCATTCTGACCAAGATGGACGGCGACGCGCGCGGCGGCGCTGCGCTCTCGATCTACGCGCAGACGGGCGCGCCGATCAAGTTTGTCGGCGTCGGCGAAAAGGTCAACGCGCTGGAGGCCTTCCATCCGGATCGCTTGGCATCGCGCATCCTCGGAATGGGCGATGTCCTGACGCTGATCGAGAAGACGCAGAGCGTCTATTCGCTCGAACAGGCCAAGTCGCTCGAGCAGAAACTGCGCAAGAACGACTTTACGCTCGACGACTTCCTCGGCCAGCTGCGACAGGTGCGCAAGCTCGGATCGATGAGCGACCTCATGAAGATGATCCCCGGGATGTCCAAGGCGCTGCCGAAAGACGTCGAGATCGATGAAGGTAACCTGTCCAGAGTCGAAGCGATCATCTGCTCGATGACGGGCGGGGAACGACGCCGGCCGAACATTCTGAATGCTTCACGTCGTCGGCGCATCGCGCTCGGCAGCGGCACCCAGGTCAGCGAGGTCAACCGGCTGGTAAAGCAATTCGAAGCGTCGCGACAAATGATGAAACAACTCGGGGGTAAGCGCCCCCGCTCTCCGTTCGGAGGATTGGTCCCCTAACCCATGGTCAAAATTCGATTGCGCCGGATGGGCGCGAAAAAACAACCGACGTATCGTTTCGTCGTCACGGATGCGCGCTCGCCGCGCGACGGACGCTTCATCGAAATCGTCGGGCACTACAATCCACGCAGCGAGCCGAAGACGGTGGTCGTCGACGAAGAGAAGATCAAGGCATGGCTCGCCAAGGGCGCCCAACCGTCCGATCCGGTGCGCCGCCTGCTGGCCGAGAAAGGCCTCGTCGAACGCGGTTTCGTCCCGGAAACGAAGCGCGCCAAGAAAGAAAAGAAGGCTTCTTAGTCTATGAGCTCCTTCGACGACGAATTCGGTTTATTCGGGGACGACGTCAGTACAGAAGAAGAGCGGCGCTCGACGCTCGGCGCGCGGCGGATCGCGACCGGCGAGACGATCATCGACGAGATCGAGCCGGAAGACGAACCACGGCCGCGCCGCCGGCGTCCGGCCGGAACTGCGGAGCCTCGCGAGCCCTTCACGGGCGGCGAGGGCGGCGGACGGTTCCGACGGCGCGAGCGCGTCAAGCGCGACCCGCTGCCGGCCGAGATCGGCCACCCGCGCGCGGTCGAACTGCTCACGTTCTTGGCGAAACGATTGGTGGCCGCGCCTGACTCGGTCGCCGTTTCGTTGCATCCGGATTCCCGCGGCGCGGTGCTCGAACTCGAGGTCGATCCCGAAGATCTCGGCAAGGTGATCGGCCGAGGCGGCCGCGTAGCGCAGGCCCTGCGAACGCTCGTGCGCGCGGGCGCGGAGGGTCGTGTGACCGTCGATATCGTGGACGACGACGAGGAAGAAGAACCCGAAGACGAAGAGGCGGCGAGCGCCGCGCCGGCGAGCGCCGAGCCCGAGGACGCCGACGGCGGCCCCGAGACGGGCGCCGAGTAAGGGAGCCCCCGAACGTTCAACCGCATCGCTCTGGCGGTCGCACTCGCCGGAGGCGTTGATTTACTAACGAAGCGCGCCGTCGTCGCGTCGATGCATCCTCTCGATCGGCGCGTCGTCGTTCCGGGACTGCTCGACCTAACGTACGTTCAGAATCCCCATGGCGCGATGGGGTTGTTCGGCGATCGGCCGGCGTTGCTCATCGCGCTCGCGGCAGCCGTCATCGCCGTTCTCGCCTACCTGGTGCGCGACACCGTGCGGCGCTCGGCGCTCGGGCAGGTCGGATTCGGCCTCGTCGTGGGCGGCGCGACCGGAAACATCGTCGATCGTTTCGTCCACCATTTCGTCGTCGATTTCATCGCCCCGCGCGGCTTCTACGTGTTCAACCTGGGCGACGCGTTCATCGGCGTCGGGATCGCGCTCGTCGTCGTCGCCGGATTCCTTCCGGCGGCGCGCGCGGCGGACCCGGCATGAAGTTGATCTCGATCGCTCGGCTGGTCGGCGTTTTCGGCCTCAACGGCGAGTTGAAGTGCGCCACGACCTCGGCGGGTGCCGGCGCGCTCGGTGCCGGGCGAGAGTATGCGCTTGACGCGGACGGACACCGGCGGATTCGTTGCACGAGCGTCCGGCGACATCAGAATCGCGATCTCGTTTCGCTCGAAGGCGTCACGACGCCCGAAACCGCGCGCGAATTCGTCGGGAGCGAGCTGTTCGTGGAGCGCGGCGAGGTCGCGCTCGGCCCCGACGAGTACCTCGACTCGGATCTCACCGGCCTCCGGCTCTTGGACGGGCGGGGACACGAACTCGGCGTCGTCGCGGGCGTCGAGCATCTTCCGGCTCAGGACTGCCTGGTGGTCGGTCCCAAGCGCAATCTCGTTCCGCTCGTGAGCGCGTTCATCAAATCGATCGATCTCGAAAAAGGCGAGATCGTCGTGGAGCTACCGGCCGGATTGCTCGAGTAAACCTGACCGCTTAACGAAGAGCGGTGGTGACGATTCAGCTCCCTTGACTGGCAAAGGCGAAGGCGCCGACGGCATCGGCCGACGCGCGATCGACGGCAGTCTGCGTTCCTCGGTTTCCGATGTGTGCGCGGGCGTGCTGGCGTCCCGTGATGGTGCCGCCGCAGTCGTAGGATATGACGTCGAGTTCGACGTCGCTCGGTGCGCCGTTCCGATCGAGGTCCAACGTCAGGGTCGGTGCGTAAAGGGTCTTCGCACCGAACGCAAGCGCACAAAATTCGCGGGCGCGCGCCGGCAGGTCGGACGGGTCGGCGGGCAGGCCGGCCACCGTCGTACCGCGGCGTCCGATCGCATTGACCAGTGAATCCTGAGTGTAACTCGAGAGCGTTGGGCCGGCGTCTCCCGCCACGTCGAGGACGAGAATCGAGGCGGCAAGTTTGAGTTTGGCGAGCGTACCGGAACTCGGCCGCGCCGTTGCGAGGGCGACCGGCTTTTCGGTGAGCGCCGCGAGGGGAACCGGCGCGCTCGTGGGGCGCTGCGTCGGTGGTGGACGCGGCGGTTGCGTCGGCCGCGGAGTGCGACGCGGCGCGGGCGTCGCGGGAGCCCGAGACGGCGTCGGGACGGCTTGCGCGACGCGTTTGGCCGGCGGACTCGTCGCGTCGCTCGCTACTGTAGGCGTCGGCGTCGCGGCTGGCGCTGATTTCTTCTTTCTCTTGAACAGGCCGCTGATGTTCGCTTCGTTCTTCTCCGACGGGTTCGGTGCGGGCGTCTCCCTAGGCGGCGCATCGAGGCTCGCGAGCGCGCGGCCCACGTGCCGCAAGATCGCGTCGTGCAACGGCTCCGCTTGCGCGGCAGCGTCGGCGTAGGTTCGTACGAACGCGGTCGAGCTCGTGATCACCGTTCCGCTCGCGACGCTGACGACTTGCGTGACCATCGAGAGTTGATCGCCGAGCGGCGTCAAGAACCCGGAGATGTAATAGTCGGCGCCGAGCGCCTTCGCGGCATTGAGAAAATCGGCGCGCTGCGTCCCCGGCGGATACGGCTTGACGACGATCGCTCCACCAACCGAGAGGCGCTGCGCGATGGTAACGGCGATGCTCGCCCCGGTTTCGGGGTCGGCTCCGGCCGACGCGGTCAAAGGATAAACGATCACGACCGGTGGCGGCAAGCCACTGATCGCGCCGAGGATCGGTACGACGCCGCAAAGGAGCCCGAATGCGACGGCCAGCGCGCATAGGAGCTTCATGTGTTCTGTTTGGCGAGGGCGCCGACGGCGGCCGTCTTGGCGGATTCTTGCTCCGACCAGGCGAGCCACTGGGCGTTGACCTGCGCGCCAAACAGAAAGATCGTGCTCATGTAATAAAACCAGAGTAAAAGAATGGCGACGGTGCCAAGCGCGCCGTAGACGTGCGTGAAGTCGACGTGGGTGGAGTAGACGGCGAAGGCGATTTGCGAAAGCTCCCAAAGGACGGTGGTAATGATTGCGCCCGGAATACCGAAGCGTAGGCTGAAGCGGCGGTTCGGAAGGAACGTGTACAGCCACATGGTTACGACGAAGACGAGTAAAAGGCCCGCACCGTAGCTGGCGACCTGGCTCAAGAACTCGGCGTGACGAAAGCCGCCGAACCGTACGATGATTGAGACGACGACCGGAAACGCCGTCGCTGCGAGCAGGATGATTGTAAAGACGGCGAACGTGATCGCTTCGACCATGATCTGGATCAGAGCGTGCCGCCCTTTAGGGATAGCGAGCGCACGGTCGAGCGAGAACGCAAGCGTTTGAAACAGATTTTTCCCCGACCAAAGAAGCGCGATCAGCGCGATCGCGCCGGCGATGCCACGGAATTGGATGACGTGGCGGGCGTTATCGAGGAGCGGGCCTTGAATGCTCGGCGCGAGTTGGGCAACGAACGCGTTGACGTAGTCGACGCCCTGGTTGCCGTAAACGAAACCCATCACGGAGAATGCTAGGATGAGGAGCGGGAAAACGGCGAACATGGCGTTGAACGCGATCGCTTGCGCGAAGAACCCGCATGCGTCTTGCGCGAAACGTACCGCTGCCGCGCGGAGCACCGCCATCACCCGCCGCATGAAAGACTCCTACCCGTGATCGGGCCGCCGGTCGTTACGGTACTCATCGACGGACGCCCGGTGGCCGCGCCGGCACCGGCGCTCTTGGTGGGCGGAATGGTGAGCGCGCCGATCGATCCGTATGCGCGGCTCATCGCGACGAGGATTACGATCGACGACCGGCGGGGATCGGTCACGTTCGAACGCGGTGCGGCGAGGGTGACGATCAACGTCCCCTACCTGCGCGACGGTCGGGGGAGAATCCCGCTCGGCGCGCTCGCGCGCGCTCTCGGCGATTCGGTCCGCTACGATGCCGCCGGCCACACCCTCGCGATCGAGAGCCCACCCGTCGAGCCCGTGGCGACGATGACGCCCTACGTCGCGTGGACGGCGCCGCCTGGACCGCTGCCGACGTTTACACCGGAGCCGCAGCCGACGCCGCGGCCGACCGTAACGGGAATCCCACAGCCGCGGCGTACGCCCATCCTCGTGACGGGAGGAAGCTGATGGCGAAGATCGCGTGGTTCGGAGCCGGGATGATGGGCTCGGGCTTCGTCGAGGCGCTGCGGCGGCGCGGCGACGAAGTCCGCGTCTGGAATCGGACGCCGGAAAAGGCGAAAGGGCTCGAGCGGTTTAGCGCGGTCGCCGTCGAGCAGCCGCGCGCGGCACTCGAGGGCGTCGAGCGCGTGCATATCATTCTCTCCGACGACGCGGCCGTCGACGGCTTGCTCGCCCAAATCGTCGACGCGATTCCGAAGGGCGTGCCGGTTATCGATCACACGACGGTCGCGCCGCGCCCGACCGCGGCGCGCTTCGCGAACTGCGCGGCCAAAGGTATCGCGTTTTTGCACGCGCCGGTGTTCATGGGCCCACAATCGTGCCGGGAGGGTACGGGCTTGATGATGTGCTCGGGTCCGCTCGGGACGTTCGAACGCGTCGAGCCGGAGCTGAAGAAGATGACCGGCGAGCTGTGGTACGTCGGCGAGCGGCCCGACAAGGCCGCCGCGCTCAAACTTTTCGGAAACGAGATGCTGCTCACGATCGTCGCCGGCCTCGCCGACGGTTACGCGATCATGAAGAGCGTCGGTATCGCCGCGACCGAGGCGCACGAACTCTTCACGCATTTCCGGCCGGGCGGAGCGATCGACATGCGCGGTAAGAAGATGGCCGCCGGCGAATACAAGCCGGCCTCGTTCGAACTGACGATGGCGCGCAAGGATGCGCGCTTGATGATGGAGACCGCCGACGGCGGCGGCGTCGCCCTCCATTTCCTGCCTTCGATCGCCAAGCGCTTCGATGAATTGCTCGCGCAGGGTCATGGCGACGAAGACATGGGCGTCCTCGCCGTCGACGTGGTCCCGGCCGCAGCGACTTAGTCGCTAAAGTCTTCGACGAAGAGTTCGCCGTTGTCGGTCGCGATCGCGGCGATGCCCACGCGCGCAAACTTGGGCTCGAGCATGTTCTCGCGATGCGGGTTGGAGCGCCACAGCATTTGGTGCGCCGCCGCTTCGTCGACGTCGAGCACGAGGTTCTCGCCGGCGACGTGATACTCGTAGCCGACGCGGTGCATGCGCTGGAAGGGAGTCGATCCGTCCCACGACGCGTGCCCAAAGAAGCGATGCGTGACCATGTCGAGGGCGTGCTCGCGCGCCAGGTCGCAGAGGCGCGGCTCGAGCCTCAACTGCACCAGACCCCGCGTCGCGCGGACGGCGTTGAGATCGCGCAGCAGCGCGCGAGCGTCACCGGGCCTGTCTTGGGCGCTCGATGCGGCGACGTTGATCGCTACGCGCGTCTGAATCTCTCCGCTCGGAAGGCTCTCCACCGTGACCGTCTCCGGCATCGACGTAAGTAGCCCAGACATCAAGAATAGTTCGGCGAGCACGCTAAGATTATCATTGCCGCCGCTTCCTTTGGGAAGTGTTTGAGCCCGAGTGCAAGATCGCTCACACTCGGGCTCACTGTGATCCAGGACGCTTTACGTGCGTCTTACATCGTGATCACGTTCCGCGTGTCGAGCGCGCGGTTGACGTCGGTCTGCAGGGCTTCGAGATGCGCCCTCGTCTGCAAATCGAGATTGCCGCGCATCAGGCTGCCGCGCACGTCTCCGGCGATCGAGACGAGTTCGTGCCGTGCGAGCGCCTGGGCGTCGAGCGGTGTGCCGGCGAACGGAACCGTCGCCATCCGGGCGAGTAGACGGGCGTAGGTGCGCTGGAGATTGCGACGGATTGCGGTCTTTGGCGTTCGGCCGTTGGCCAGATCGCCGAAGACGCTGGTCTGCGTCCAGTCGAAGAGATCGGCGAGACTCATCGTCGCACCCGGCGCAGCCTTGGTCGGCATGTCGTCGAGACGCTGGAGCACCAGCGGCGAGAACATGTACGAGAGGGCTCGGTATTGTGCCGAGTTGGCGATCGCGGTCAACGAGATATCGTGCCGTGGCGTCGGGTTGTAACCGAAGTCCGCGAACGGTGCAAACTCGGTGTAGACCAGCCGGTTGAGCGTCGTCGGCGAGACCTGGATCGCGGTCTCCGCGAAGACGTAACGATCCAGGTTACGGAACGCGCGGACTTCTTCGGCGCGCGGAATCGGGGTGAGCGGCGCCTTCACGCCGGGATCACCGCGGCGCCCCCGCGTCAGGTATTCGCCCGCGATGTAGTGCGTCATCGAGTTCGCGCACCGGTTGTACTGACCCATCAAGATGGCAAAGGCGAAGCGTTCCTGCTCCCAACGCTGTTGCATCTTCGGATAGCGCGAGTCGACGCTGCCGATCAGGCCGCGATACATGCCAAGCTGAGTTTCGCACCAACCGATCGGATCGCCGGTCAGCATGTCCTGGGCGATGCGCGGGTCGACGGCGTGGCCGTTGTACGCCACGTCTTCGTCGGAGGCAAAGGCGTAGCGCCGGTCGGTGGCCGCCGAGGCCCACTTATCGAGCGTCGCTACCTCGTCATCCGGGGTCTTTGCGCCGGGCACCGGAGCGTAGCCCCAGTGGATGACGTGGTAGTCGTACGGCCCGAGCGTCGCTTGGAAATAGTCGCCATGCGACGAGCCCTTGGGCCAGACGTTGAACGGCGCGTATTCCATGACCGACGACGCGATGCCGTTGTGCTGCGTGAAGTTCTTGTCGCGTACTTGCGCCGCCGTGAAGGCGTTGTGGCCGATGAAGTTGTGACCGAGCCCGAAGTCGTGGCCGACCTCGTGCAAGATGATCGCTTTGAGGAAGTCGTAGTCGTAGTTGGGCGGGACGTTCTCGCCCAGCATGTCGAGGGCGAGCGCGCCGAACTGCGCCTGCGCGAATGCTGCCGTGTCGCGGTGCAGGAAGGTCCCCGGGCGACGTTTCGGTGCGAAGCCCCAGTCGACCGGGTTGATCTTCGCCGGATCCCACAGTGCCGGATCGGCGAGTTGCGAGGGTGAGAGCGGCGAGGCCGGATCGGGGTCGAGTGCGGCGAGCGGCTGGACGACGTCACCGTAAATGAGCTTGGCGTAGCGTACGATGTCGGCATCGATGAGGACGCCACCGCGGAAGATTTCACCGGTACGCGGATCCCACTCGATCTGCGCCTCGGCGAAGCCGCCGCCGTTGGCCTCGGTCAGCCAGCGGATCGTGTTGTAGCGGATGTCGTCGGGATCCCAGTTCGGATCGCTCGGCTGGTCCTGCACTTGGATGGCGTTGAGGATTCCGATTCGGGCGAACGCCTTATTCCACTCGAGGATCGCGTCGCGGATCCCGGGACGGTAGCGCTCGGGGATCGTGTTGGTCAGGGTATAGACCAGAGGTTTCTTGGCCGCGCTCGGCCGGGTCGGGTCGGACGCCTGGATGTTCCAGCGCAGCACGTAGTGATGAATGTTGTCGAAACGATTGTCCTGATCGAATTGGATGTGGGGATCGTCCCAGTAGCCGACGCGGTCGTCGACATACCGCGGCATGTAGCCCGGTGTGCTTAAGAACTCGGCGAAATTGTATTTGACCCGGAACTGGACGCTGCGCGGGTCGACGACGGTGTTGAGCGTTTGCGGTTTCGCCGAGACGTAGGTCTGGTCGGCTTCGATCATGACGTTCTTCGGGAACGCTTTGGTCGGGCCGAAATACGTCTTGGTCGGATCGAGGTGATAGGCGCCGAGCGGATTGGTGCGTTCGAGGATTTGCGAAAGAGCCGAGCCGAGATCGAGCGTGTCGCCGAGCAAGAATCCGGCGTCGATGACGTACTTGCCGCCGTCCTTGTCCTCGGCGGCGATCGCCGCGACGCTCTGAATGGAATCGGCGGTCGACGCCTTCACGGCCGTGTCGATGTTCGTCCCCGGCTTCGATTCGAAACGAATCTGTGGCCAAACGAGGGCGACGGCTTTCGGCCCGACGCGCACGAATTTGACGACGCGCGCCTCTTGCTGGAAGTCGTCGCCGGAGAGAATGCCGAATCCGCCAAGGCCGTTCGCACTGGTCGCGTGTTCGTAATACTCTTTGCCGAGTTGATCTTTGCTCAACTCGATGTAGACTTTTCCGTCCTTGTGCCAGAGCGTGAAGAGACCAGGCTGCTTCTCGGCGTCCTTGGTGAATTTTTCATAGGTCACTTCCGGCGGACCGCCCGGAGCCGCCGCGGGTACCGGTGCTGCCGGCTTCGGGGCGGCCGGGGCGGGCTGTTGTGCCTGCGCCGAACCCGACGCGGTGAACGATAGTGCCACGAGGCCGAAGGCGCTCGCGAACAGCGTAACAAGTCTGGGGATTCGCATGATTAGAGATTGCCTCGCTTTGCTTGCTCTTCCTCGATGGCGACGAAGAGCGCTTTGAAGTTACCTTTGCCAAACGACAAGCTTCCTCGGCGTTGGATGATTTCGAAGAAGAGGGTCGGGCGGTCTTGGAGCGGTTTGGTGAAAATCTGGAGCATGTAGCCGAGATCGTCGCGATCGACGAGGATGGAAAGTTCGCGGAGCGCGGCGGTCGCCTCGGCGATGCGGCCGACGCGCGTTTCGAGCACATCGTAGTAGGAAGAGGGCGTTTCGAGAAACTCGACGCCGTTGGCGCGCAGCGCGCGCACCGCCGCCAGGATGTCGTCGGTTGCGATGGCCACGTGTTGGACGCCGGCGCCGCCGTAGAACTCGAGGAATTCCTCGATTTGGGATTTCTTGCGCCCTTCGGCGGGCTCGTTGATGGGGAATTTCACGCGCCGGCGCGCGTCGGTCACCACCACCGAGCGCAGCGCGGTGTACTCGGTCGAGATGTCCGTGTCGTCGAACGAGACGAGCTGGGTGAAACCGAAGGCGTCGGCGTAGTAGCGGGCCCAACGGTCCATCTCGTTCCAGCCGACGTTGCCGACGACGTGATCGACCGCGCGCAGCCCGGGCGCTTGCGGCGCGCGCGCCCGGTCGGACAAGCGAACGAAGCCGGGCATGAACGCCCCGCGATACCGTTCACGCTCGACGAACGTGTGGACGGTTTCGCCGTACGTGCGGATCCTTGCCAGAACGACCTCGCCGTCCTGGTCGGATAGGATTCGTGGCTCCTCAAGCGGCGCCGCACCCCCGGCGACGGCAGCCTCAAAGGCGGCACGCGCATCGGGGACGCGTAAAGCGACGTCGCGGATACCGTCGCCGTGCCTGGCAACGTGGTCGGCGATCGGCCCGCCGGGCCGGAGTGCGCTCGTCACGACGAAGCGAAGGTCGTTTTGAACGAGGCAGTAGGAGGCGCGGTCCGAGACGCCGGTTTCTGGGCCGGCGTACGCTTCGACGGCAAAGCCGAACGCGGTCGCATAATAATGCGCGGCCTGTTTGGCGTTGCCGACGTAGAACTCGAGATGGTCCCAATCGAGCATGTCGAGCGCCGCTGAGTGCGGAGAGGTTTGGGTTGGCAACGGCCTCCTCATAGTGCCGGACCTTGGCGAAAACGAACCCCAATTGGCTCATCTGGCCGAAGTCCCTTGACCGCGTCACTCAATTCCGTCATTTCAGATTCCTCGCTACTTCCGTCGCGCGGGTCTTGCGGCGCACGAAGAGCATCGCGACGGCGATCGAAACGGCGAAGACGATGGCCACCGGGAGCGAAAGCGGGCCCTGCGTGACGTAGCCAACCAGCATCGCGACAACGAAGCCACCCGTCACGAGCTCGGAGCGTAGCCCCTCGATGAGGTGCGGACTGCCGGGGGACCCGGTTTTTCGAAGAAAATTGGGAATCAAACGCGGCACGCGCTCGGCGTAGGCCTGGTAGCGCGCACCGTATCGCTCGGCTAGCGAACGCTCCTCGACATCGACCAGCGCCAGAATCAGGATGAGGTTGAATATCAAGACGAGTCCGGTCGCCGCCGGCGGCCCGAGCATCCCGACGCCGAGCGCGATCGCGACGTTGCCGAAATAGAGCGGATTCCGGCTGAAGCGGTAGGGGCCGGCGACGTGCAGCGCGCCGGTTTCGAGGTCGTCGGACCATACGACGGCACTCGAAAGGTAACTCGCGCCCCAGACGCGCCACGCCCATCCGAAGATCACCAAGAACACAGCGACTGCCTGGCCGCCTCGGACGCCGAGAAAGGGCAGCGCGTCGCCGAGGCGCGCGTAGGTCGGCTCCGGTTGATTGAGCAGAGCGGCGATGAAGAATCCGAAGAAGAACCCAAGGCCGTATGCGGCACCGAAGAGGGCCTCGCGTTGCCGGAAGTACCAGGGCGCCGCGATCTCGCTGAGCATTTAGCGCAGCGACTCCGCGGGTGATTCGATCCAAGAGCGGTAGTACTCGGTGTCTTCGAAGGCGCGCGCGCCGGCCGCGACCGCGAGGGGCTCGAACGTGTCGACCATGATCGCCAGTTCGTCGGTCGAGGTCTTGCCGAGACTCGATTCGACGGCGCCGGGCTGCGGGCCGTGCGGCGCGCCGGCGGCGTGCAGCGTGATCGAGGCTTCTTCGACGCCGCGGCGGCTCATAAAATTCCCGCTGACGTAGTAGAGCACTTCATCGCAGTCGACGCTCGAATGGTTGTACGGAACGGGAATCGCGAGCGGATGGTAATCGAAGAGCCGCGGCACGAAGACGCAGAACGCCGCGCCCGGTGCCTCGAAGGTCGCGTGCGCCGGCGGCGGCTGATGGAGTTTTCCGGTGACCGGCGCGTACTCGTCGGCGTTGAAGGCGTAGGGATAGCAGTACCCGTCCCAACCGATCACGTCGAAGGGATGATTTTGCACCGTGTAGATGGCATCGCGTCCCCGATTGGTGACGCGGACCTCGTATTCACCGGGCGCGTCACGCGGATCCGGCAACGTCGGGAGGCGGAAATCGCGCTCGTAGTACGGGGCGTGCTCGACGAGCTGTCCGAACTCGTTGCGGAATTTCTTTGGGATCGTGACGTGTCCGCGCGACTCGTGAAGGACCAGGCGCGTCGCGGCTGCAGGTCGCAGGCGATAAGTCGTCCCGGCGGGGATCACGAGGTAGTCGTGCGCGCGATAGGCGAGTTCGCCGAAGGTCGTCTCGAGCGTGCCGTTGCCGTCGTGCACGAAGAGCAACTCGTCGCCGCCGACGTTGCGATAGAAATACTCCATCGGACGATCGACGTCGGCGACCGAAATCAAAAGATCGGCGTTGCCGAGGACCGGGACGCGCGCGTCGACGGCGTCACCTTTGGCATTCGAACGCCGCGTCAAGAAATGCCGGCTACGCAGCGGTTCGTTGGGTTCGAGTTGAACAGGGGGACGTTTCCAGCTCCGCACGTCGAGCGTTGCGGTCGGCGGCCGCAGATGGTAGAGCAGGGAGTAGGCGCTTTCGAAGCCCTTGGTCGAGAAGAGCTCTTCGGCGTAAAGGCCGCCGTCGGGACGGCGAAACTGAATATGGCGCTTCGGCGGCAACGAGCCGGCGCGCACGTACGAGGGCATGAGGCAAGTGCTTCGAGTGGGGCCGCCGCGCTCCCGCGCCGCTCGCTTGCTCTTCAAGCGAGCGAACCGCTTGAGGCATGGAAGTCGTTCGGGAGGGGAACGACGAGTATGGAGGTTTCACTATGCCACGCGTCCCTCGGATCATCGCCGCGACCCTCGCCCTGGCTTTCGGTACGGTGTTCCTGGCACCGAAGCCGGTCTCTGCGGACGGCGCGGCCAGCACTCGTAACATTATCTTTGGTGCCGCCGCGGTCGGCGGCGCCCTCTTGATCATCAACCACAACAAGCAAGTTCACGCGAAGTACGCCGCGTACGACCAGCGTCAGGCACAGCTGTCCGCGGAGAACGCGAACATGCAAGCCGCGTATACCTCGGAGCAGTCCGCGTACAACCACGAAGTCGCGTTGGTGAACGAGTACAAGAAGGAAGTGGCCTATCAGCACCAGGTCGTGACCTCGCAGCAACAGCAGATCGCGCAATTGCGGGGTCAGGCGGGCGTCTCGCACTCGATGAGCTTCGCACAACCGACGCAGCCGACGGCCGTCGCGCACAGCGGTCACATGCAGCCGCAGGTCGTGTCCTACGGTTGGGGGTCGTTCTGATGATGACGCCGATGCGCAACGCTGCCGGGCGCGCCCTCGCGGCGCTCGTGGTGGCCGGATTGCTCGCGGGCTGCGGTGCGAGTTCGGGTCCGCAGAAGACCGCGGACTCGATGACCCACGCGCTCTACGCGAACGATCTCGCCGGCTTCGCGAGCTACTTCGACGACTCGACCAAAGCGACGGTTACGCGCGGCGACATGGGCGCCCTCTCCGATCGGATGCATCAGTTGGGCGACATCCAGTCGATCGCGCCGCACGACGCCGATCCCGACGCGGGTCGCTACACGTACGACGTGACCTTTTCGCGGGGCTCGATGCTCGTCGAGTTGCGGGTCGACCCGACCGGCAAGGTCGGCGCCTATCGCGTCGTGCCGGCGCCCGCGCCGCCGAGGACTGCAGGAAGGTAGAGAGCAGTCCAACCTGCGGGAAGACCCGCAGGTTAACGCAGGTCGTGAAGCTTCGGGACGCGCGGGAGGCTCAAGTTCGTGCGTATCATGTTGATCAGCATGCAGCCCTGTTCGATCGCGTCGTCGAGCGCGACGTGCGTGTGCGGAAGACCGTCATCGATCCACTCCGACGGATACTGGCGCTTCCCGACCTGTCGGTATTGCCGTTTCATCACGGCGGCCGCGTACGTGCGCAGATCGAGGCTGGCGAAGCCGACGGGACTCTCCCCGAGTTCGCGTTGGAAGTAATAGTAGAGGAAGGTGAAGTCGAACCCGGCCGGGGCGCCGCAGATCAAGGGACGGCCGAAGCGCCGCATCGTCTCGAGCCACTCCTTGCACTCGAGCATTGCGTTGCGAGGTGAGATGAGATTCTCGCGCGATCTCTGGTAGGGGATGACGTTCTCGGGGAGAGCCCACCAGGTCATCGTGCGTTCGTCGAGACCCGCACCTTCGAGCAACTCGAGATTGCGCGTGAACGTCCCGACGAGTTCTTTCTCAACCGTGAACGCCGCCAGGCCGAAGCTGAGCATCGAAAAAAGACCCGGACACGGGCCATTGGCTTCGATGTCGGTTGAAACGTAAAGTTCGGCGAGCGGCTGCTGCAAAGGATCTTGTGCGATGCGTCCCTCTTGGTTCAGCCAAGCGAGCGTACCTTCGAGGAAACGCGGCGCCGTAAGCGCTAATCAACGCACGATGAGCGAGGATGCTGGTCGGGACGCGGTGCGCGCGTTCCTCGGCCAAGCGATCGACGACGCCGGACTGTTTCCGCCGGCGAAACTGTCGATGCGGGACGCACTCGCGGCCCACGAGCGCGCGCTGAGCGGCCCGCACGCGTGGATGCTCGGACGCTTCGTCGTTTCCGCCTCGGGGCTCGGCGAATTGACGGAAGCATTGGGCGGACGGAGCACGCCGCTACGGGTCTCGGTCGTGTTCGACGGCGCGCTGCTCGAGGATTACGCAGGTGTTGCACGCGAAATTCATTCCGGATCCGGTCGCGTCGCCATCGAAGCCGTGGAGCTTAAGCTCACCGATTTGCCCGGAAGCGATCCGGCAGCCAAAGCCGCGATGCTTGGACAGATGGAACGCGTTGGGGCGTTTACGACCCCGTTGTCGACGTACGTCGAGATCGGCATCGAAGACGACGCGCACCTCGAGCTCAATCTTCAAACATTTCGAGAGTCGCCGGCCGGCGGATCGCGCCGGTATGTCAAGGTGCGCTGCGGCGGTCTCGATGCGTCGGCGACGCCGTCGACCGGGCAGCTCGCACAATTCATCGCGCGAGCGCGCGACCTCGGGGTTCCCTTCAAGGCCACGGCCGGCTTGCACCATCCGGTGCGTCATCACAACGTTCAAGCCGGGTTCCCGATGCATGGGTTCCTGAACGTCATCGGCGCGGCGATCCTGGCCCGAACGCACGCCTTCGACCGGGCGAAACTCGAAGCGATCCTGGCCGATGAGAACGCCACCGATTTTCGGCTGAGCGTGCGGGCTTTCGAGTGGCGGGGCGCTATCGTGAAGGCCGAAGAGATCGCCGGCGCGCGCGCAACGACGATCCACTCTTTCGGCAGTTGCTCGTTCGACGAACCGTTGGCCGACCTGCTCGCCCTCGGCATCGTACAAACCTAGGAGCCTCTGCTGATGCCGAACGCGCG
>PLCB01000029.1:36207-42422 GCA_003134695.1 Candidatus Zemynaea palustris
GGACGCGCAACGTGGCGGGCCGTACGGGCGCGGCTGTCGGCATTGCTTGCTGCCGGCAATCGCGAATTGCAGGATGCGGGGATCGCCGAGCGAGCGCTTGTGGAGCGCGCGCCGGCGCGGATGCTGCTGCCGATCGAGGTTGGCGACTACGTCGACTTCTATTCGTCGCGCGAGCATGCATCGAACCTCGGCAAGATGCTGCGCCCCGACGGGGATCCACTCTTGCCGAATTGGCGATACCTTCCCGTCGGATATCACGGACGTGCGAACTCGATCGTTATCTCGGGGACGCCGCTCTTTCGACCGCGCGGCCAAGTGAAGCTGCCCGACGGGGCAGAGCCCGTGTTCGCGCCGACGCGGATGCTCGACTTCGAGTTGGAACTTGCGTTCGTTACGGGTACGGGGCCGCCGCTCGGCGCGCCGATTCCGGTGACACGCGCGCGTGAATACATTTTCGGCGTCGCGTTGCTCAACGATTGGAGCGCCCGCGATATTCAAGCGTGGGAGTATCAGCCGCTCGGCCCGTTCCTGTCGAAGTCGTTCGCGTCGTCGCTGTCGCCCTGGATCGTGCCGCTCGATGCGCTCGAGCCCTTTCGCGTCGAGGGTCCGCTCCAAGAGCCGGGGCCCCTGCCGTACTTGGCGACCAGCGATTCGGAGAACTACGACGTCGCGCTCAGCGTGGAGTTGTCGCCCGCAGCGCTGCGCCGAGCCTGGAATGCGCCGCAGACGATCGCGCGGACGAATTTTCGCGGGATGTATTGGAGCATGGCGCAGCAGCTGGCGCACTTGACCAGCAACGGTGCCGGGATCAGAGCCGGTGACCTGTGTGGCTCTGGGACGATTTCGGGCTCAGAGCCGGATTCTTACGGAAGCATGATCGAGTTGACGTGGCGCGGGACGCGACCGCTCGAGCTCGCCGACGGAACCTCGCGCGCGTTCTTGGCGGATGGCGACACGATCACGATGCACGGGTCGTGCGATCGCCCGGGTGCCGTGCACGTCGGACTCGGTGAGGTTAGCGGAACGATTCTGCCGGCTCCAAACTGATCGGCTAGCCTTACAAGCGGCGGCGGAGAAAGTCGGCGGCGACCGGGTTGTCGTTGTACGGTTCGCAGCGCTCGTACCCGCGGCGAAGATAGAACGCCAGCGCGGCCTCCATGTCGGCGCGCGTATCGAGATAAGCCGTGCGGAATCCGCGCTCGCGCGCGTGATTTTCGAGCGCATCGAGGAGCGCCTCTGCCAACCCACGCCGCCGATGTTTCGGGCTCACGTAGAGCCGCTTGATCTCGCAAGCGGCGTCCCGCCCGTCGAGCGGGCGAAGCGCGATCGTTCCGGCGAGCGCCTCGCCGTCGTACGCGAGGAAGAGCGCCTGCGGGTCGTCGAGGTATTCGGCGATGGCTTCGGCGTCGTCGCGCAACTCGGTCGGCAGCTCGATCGCCGCGAAGTATTCGGCGAAGAGATCGGTCGCTGCAGCGAGATCGGCCTGATTCGCGCGACGGACCTGCGGTTTCAGCGTTACGCGAAATACCGCCGAATGAACGCTTCGTAGGGGGTGCCGGCGACGTCGAAGCCGCCCTCGGCGATGCCGCGAAGCGCTCCGGCTTCACCTTCGCCCGCGTCTTCAGATGAGATGATGGCGGCTACGACCGCAGCCCGCGTCCCGCCCGCTCAATGGACGAGGACTTTTCCCTCGCTCGATTTAAGCGCAGCGCGCGTTTGCTCGACGTGCTCGCGCGAGAGCGTCGCCCCGGTGAACGGGATGTCGTAATAGGTGATGCCGGGGGGCATCTTCGGCGCCTCGGGTTCGTCGAGCTCCTCCGGCATCCGGAAGTTGACAACCGCGGTGTAGCCTTGTTTCGGTAAGTCGCGGAGCTCTGCGTCGGTCGGCTGCCCGCAGACCGTCGTTCCGCCCACCTGTGCCTCGTTCTTCATGTTTCCATGTTACGACGTGTAACGGGTCCGCCCATGCGCGGCGCGAAGCGAAACCCATGAGTTCAGCGAAGATGCGGGTGGCTGTGGTGGGGGCCGGAACCATGGGTTCGCGCGTGGCGATTCGGTGTGCAAAATTTGGCTGCGATGTAACGGTGCTAGCGCGCAATCGAGACCGCGCGAAAGCGGCGATCACGGCGGCTGCCGAAGAGGTCGATTCGGCGCAGGCTCTCGAGCGCGTTACGCTCGAAGAAGACCTTTCTGGCGCAACCGGCGCGCAACTCGTTTACGAAGCGATTCCCGAAGTGCTCGCGGAAAAGCAGAAGTTGTTTGGCGAGCTGGAAGAATTCGTCGACGACCACGTCCCGCTCGTCTCGGGGACCTCGACATTCATGCCGGATCGGATGGGCTTCTATTTGGAGTTTCCGAAGCGAGTCTTCGTTGCGCACTTCATCCATCCGGTCACGCTCGTCGCGCTCGCCGAAATTGTAGCGCCATCCGAACTTATCGATTCGCTTGCGGAGACTACGCTGGAAGGGTGGATCGAAACGCTCGAACTCGAGCCGATCCGTTTGCAGAATCCGCTCACCGGATTCATCGTGAACCGACTGCAGTTCGCGCTCGTCCGCGAAGCACTCAATATCGTCGAACAGGGCGGCGCGACGGCCGAAGACGTCGACCTCATCATGCGCCTGGGACTTGGCCCGCGCTGGACGGCGACAGGTCCGATCGAATCGGTCGCGCTCGGCGGTCCCTCGACGTTCGCTCACGTCGCGCGCTCCATCGTGCCGACGCTCGACAACCGTGAATCGATCCCGGGTCTCGAGCGGCCCAATTCCGGCCTGCCGGTGGTGAATGCCGAACGCCGCGCGTCCGCCCTCGACTCGCGCAAGAAAGCCTATGAATTCGCGCGACGTCTTTGCTTCGATGGAGGCAGCGCTGCCCAATCCGCCCTCGACAAGCAGCAGTCGAGGTAGAATGCACGGCGAAGAAATTACGCCGCCTCTGGCGAAGAGCTAGCTTCAATGGGCGTTTCGATCGCGCGTCTGGCCTCGTGCGCTGCGGGGCTGGCGTTGATGCTTGCTTCTGCGGCTTGTCAAGGCAACATCGGGACGGGAGGCGGCCTTCCGCAACCACCCGGTCCTCAGGTCACGCCGATCGCAGGGGCGCAGAGCCGCACCCGGACGACCGAGGGCGCCGTGTTCCTCGAGAGCGATGTCAAGACGATTCCGCTGCCGGAAGTCGGGGGGTTTTCGGTCACGATTGCGCTCGAGGCGCCGGCGCCCGCTCCGAGCGGGGCGCTGTTTGGCGGCGAACCGCTGGCAGCCGGCTCCGCGAAGCCGCAGGCAGGGCCGCCCGTAACGCCGCCGTCCGCACCGGCTGCGAAGGGTTCGGGGGCACCTGCGAACGCCGCGTCCGGCGGACCATCGAGCAAACCGACGAGTCATTCCGCGCTGGCCGCCAACGAGAAACCGAAAACCGCTGCGACGCCGAGCGGTCCTAAAATCGACACAAAGACCACGATCTATCCCGAGGACGTGCCGGCCGCACCGACCCCGCAGCCCACCGGAAACGTTCAGGCGTATGCTCATCGCACGCCGCTCGTGCGCGGGTGGATATTCTCTCGGGTCCCGCTGACGCTCTACTCGCTTGCCGCGGCGCGCTTTACGATTCCGACGCAAGAGCAAACCAAAGGTCGCGGCTACACGATCGCGTTGTTCGAATCGCTAAAGCACAGGAAGACTCGCTTGATCGCGTGGGATGCGGCGGCGGTCGTCGCGGACAATTCGATCAGTGCCGCCTCCGTCGCGACCGAGCCGATCCCGCTGAAGAAAAGCATGGGATACTACTTCGTTTTATACGGCGACGATCTCGGACCGGTGCCGACCCCGACCGGATCGTTCCCGGCGGCGAACAATCCGCTGCTCGGGTCGCCAGGCCCGGGCACCCTCCTTGTGACGCCGATTCCGGGTCTGACGCCGTTCCCTGCGTCGACGCCGGTCACGATTCCCCGCTAGCGCGTTGCACCGGCCGGCGAACGGTCGGCCGAGATCCCAAACTCCTTGTAGAACGCCGCCGGGCTCATCGAACGCCCGAGGAACTTCGTCACTTCCTGATCGGGCTCGTACGTGCGGGCGGGTTGCAGGATGTCTTTGCGGTAGCGCGCGCCGACCTCCGGGCTCTCGAGGCCGCCGGCCTGAAACGCCGTGAACATGTCCTGCGCGTACACCAAGCTCCAGAGATAACCGTAGTAGCCGGCGTCGTAACCGCCCATGAGGTGGCCGAACGACGCTTGCGGATGGACGCCCGGTGGCGTCGCGAGCGGCGTGTCTTTCGCCGACACCGCGTCCCAGATGGCGGTCGTGTCGACGTTCGGGCCGCCGGTATGATAGTCCATGTCGATGGTTGCGAGCATGATCTGGCGCGTGGTGAAATACGCGTGGTTCACGTAACGCGCCGCGCGCATCTTCGCGATGAGCGTGTCGGGTAGCGGCGCGCCGGTCTCGTAGTGCGCGCTGAGTTTCTTGAGGATCTGCGGATCCCAGACCCAGTTCTCGAGCATCTGCGACGGCGCCTCGATGAAGTCTTGGCGGAAGCCGCTCGAAAGCGTCTCGTAGGGTGCGGTCGCAAGAATCGCCGCCATGTCGTGGCCGAATTCGTGGAAGAACGTCTCGACGTCGCCGTGGGTCAGCAACGCCGGTTTGCCGGGCGCCGACTGCGGCCAGTTGCCGATGATCGCATCCTGCGGCGGACGCAGCGTGCCGTCGGCGCGGCGGCGCGCCGGCAAGAGCGTGAAGCTCGCGAAGTGCGAGTACTTGCCTTCGCGCGGGAAGAGGTCGAGGTAGAAGTCTCCGAGGTAGCGCCCGGTCTTGGCGTCGGTCACGGCCCATTGGGTGAGACCGGAGACCCAGCCGTTGGGCGGCGTGCGTCGCGTGAAGCGAACGCCGAGAATCTTCGCGTAGATGTCGAAGACCGCGCGCTCCACATGGTCGACGGGAAAATACTTGCGCACCTCGTCACTGTCCACGGCGTAGCGAGTCTTGCGCAACTGGTTATCGTAGTACGTCGTATCCCACGGATCGATCGTCGCGTTTGCGACGTGGAGATCTTTGGCTTTGAGCGCCGCGAGTGTCGAAAGGTCGGCGGTCGCTCGCGGCAGCAATTTTTGGTCGAGATCGGCCAGGAAGTTGCGCACCCGCGCGGGGCGCTGCGCCATGCGGTCGGCGAGGACGTACTCTGCCCAGTTCCCGTAGCCGATCAGATGCGCGATCCGATCTCGCAGATTCAGCGCTTCTTGGAGTAGCGCGACGTTCTTGGGATAGCCGAGGTTGTTGTCGGCGAGGTAGAAGGTCTTGCGCGCTTGCGGGTCGGCCGCGTCCTGCATGAACCGCCCCGACGTGCTCTCGTTCACGGGCACGACGTAATCATCGCCATTCTTCTTGAAGGTCGCGATGAAATCGTCGCTCAGCCCGGCGAGTTGAGCCGCACCGAACGTGATCGTCGTGGTGTCGTTGCCGAGGTTGGCGGCAAACTGCGTTTGCAGAGCATTCAATCGCTGGTTGAGCTTGACAAACTCGGCGCGCGCCTTCGGCGCTAACGCGGCTCCGGAACGTTTGAGCGCGACGAGCCAGAGCGAGGTCAATTTCTTGTCGGCGACGCTCTTGGCGGTCGCACTCGCCGCAGCGTCTGCGACGGCGCGGTAGAGTTCGGGTCGAGCCGTCAGTTCGGTAAAGAAATTGTTGACGTCGTCCAGGCACTTGAGCGAAGCGTCGCGCGTCGCTCGGTCGGTCGACACTTGGCCGAGCAGCGTTTCGGCGACCAAGCGGTCGTTCGCGTCAGCCGAGAGATCCTCAAGAGGGACGACGACGTTTTCGAACGTTCGCCGCCGCGCGGGCACGGCGACGATCGAAACGGCAGCCTTCCCCGCGCGCCCGATCTCGTTCTTGCAATTCGTCTTGAGTTGGGCGACCGTCAGCGCGTAGTTGACGAACATCGGGATCCCCGGCGCCGTAGCCGGTCCCGCCGGCGACGCGAGTGAGGTGCACGGGGCCGCCAAGGAGAGCAACGCGGCGACGCTCGCAAAACGGTTCAGGTTTCTGGGCAAGATGGGGTTCCTCCGAGGGTAGTGCTATAATCTGCTTCGCCTTGCCGGGGGTCGGGCTCCGCGCAACGCTAACCTGCCAACCCCGCCAGGACCGGAAGGTAGCAACGGTACGTGGGCCCTAGCGTGTGCCGCTGATTCCCCGGTCTCCGGTGAGGCTATAGGTCCTTTCACCCATGCCGAA
>PLCB01000029.1:42474-96706 GCA_003134695.1 Candidatus Zemynaea palustris
TCAGCAAGCGCAGTTCGCCAAGAGGACCGAGGAACGGCTGGCCGAACTGGAGCGCATCGCGCGTCGCGAGGTGCATCGCGTCGGATTCGTGCGTTACAATTCGTTTAGTGACGTTGGTTCTGATCTCTCTTTTACGCTCGCCCTCCTCAACAGCGATGGTGACGGTGTCGTCCTCACCAACATATACTCGCGCGAGGAAACGCGTACGTACGGCAAGGCCGTCCGTAAGTTCGTCCCGCAACAGGGCGCCTCGAAGGAGGAGCAATCGGCGATCGCCATGGCGCGCGCCGGCGCCGCCGGGTAGTTCGCGGTGAAATCAAGCTATCTCATCAAAATCGTCCCTCCGTGGGGCTATCGCGTCTGGCGGCTCGAGTTTACACCGCGGCACATCGCGTGCGCGGCGGCCTTGTCGTTCGTGAGCTTGAGCGGCGTCGGCGGCTATTATTTGTATGCGATGGATCACGCCGAGGCACGCGTCCGCGAACTGCGCAGCCTGACCGATTCGCAACACGAGCGGCTGAAGAGAATCGACGCCGAGGCCTCGCAACTCGACGGCGACCTGCGAGCGCTCGAGAAACAGAACGACCAGATTCGCAAGATGATCGGCGCAGACGGGAAAGACAAGTCCGCGAAAGGGAGCGCGACTGCGCCGCGCGACGGCCGCCAGTCATTGCTGGAACGCGCCGACGACTTTAAGGTTGTGGCGGCGCGAATAGAGCACTTGCGCGCGCAGTCCAGCCGCTTGCAAACCGAAGGCAACAGTCTGAGAACCCTGGCGCTGCGCGTCTTGAACATGCGCCGCCTCGAGGATCTGGCGCGCGCTCGAATGCTGGCGGCGATTCCGTCGCTCAATCCGGTCGGCGGTGCCATCGCCTCGGGTTTCGGTTGGCGCTTTAGCCCGTGGCCGGAATTTCACTCCGGCCTCGACCTCACCGCCAACTACGGCGACAGCGTGCGCGCCACGGCAGCGGGGACAGTCGTATCCGCGGGCTGGGACGGCGGCTTCGGGATAAAAGTCGACATCGATCATGGCAACGGGTACCACACATGGTACGCGCACCTTTCGGCGATCAACGTCTCACCTGGCCAGTACGTTCGCAAAATGCAAACGATCGCGCGCGTCGGTTCGACCGGCGCTTCGACCGGACCGCACTTGCACTATCAGGTCATGCTCGACGGATCGGCGATCAATCCCGCTCCGTATCTCAACGGCGTCCCCGAGAAGGTCTTGGCCGCCCTGGGGAGGTCCTAAGAGACTCGAGGTGATTGTTCGGCCCCCGCGCCGAACGGCCACTACGTGAGTTCTCTCTCGTGTAGTGTGGGGCAAGCTCTCGGCCTCATCCTGAAGGTTTTTTGGGTCGCGATGATCTTGTACGCGGTGGTCTCGTGGGTTCCGAGCCTGCAGGGCCGCTGGACGTATTACGTGGCGCGGATCGTCGAGCCGGTGCTGATGCCGATCCGCCGCATCATTCCGCCGGTCGGCGGTCTCGACATCGCATTTTTGGTCGTCATCATCCTCGTCGGCTGGCTGTCGACGAAGATCCCGAGCGCGGCGTGCGCCGTGTACTATTACCAATAAGGCCATGACCTCGCCCTCCGTCCTCGGCGCGGACGAGCGCGTCGCTTCCTTCGTGCGTAATTTCTGCATCATCGCGCACATCGACCATGGAAAGACGACGCTCTCGGACCGGCTGCTCGAAGTCACCAAGACGATCGGGCTGCGTGAGATGGAAGAGCAGGTGCTCGATGCGATGGACCTCGAGCGCGAGCGCGGGATCACGATCAAGATGCACCCGGTGACGCTCTCGTATCGGGCGCGCGACGGCGAAGAATACGCGCTGAACTTCATCGATACGCCGGGTCACGTCGACTTCTCGTCGGAAGTTTCGCGCTCGCTCGCCGCCTGCGAGGGCGCGCTCTTGGTCATCGACGCGGCGCAGGGCGTCGAGGCGCAGACGCTCGCGAACTATCACCTCGCACTCGAGCACGGCCTGACGATCATTCCGGTGATCAACAAGATCGATCTGCCGGCGGCCGACCCGGAGTTGGTGCGCAAGGAGATCGAGGAGCTGCTCATCATGGAAGGCAGCGACGCGATCCTCGCGAGCGCCAAGGAAGGGATCGGGATCGATGAGATCCTCGAAGCGATCGTGACGCGCATCCCGCCGCCCAAAGGCCGCTCAGACCTCTTGCGCGGTCTGGTGTTCAACGCGCAGTTCGACCCGTATCGAGGCGTCGTCGCCTACGTGCGGGTCGCCGATGGTAATCTTAAGGCCGGAACCCGCATCATGTCGATGGCGCAAAAAAAGGTCTACGAGGTTGCGGAGGTCGGCGTCTTCAAACCGGAGATGCGCCGCACCGACGTGCTCGAGATGGGCAACGTCGGGTACGTGATCGCGAACATCAAGTCGCTGGGCGACATCGACGTCGGCGATACGATTACCGAGGCAGACCGTCCCGCGCCGCAGCCGCTCACCGGCTATAAGCCGATCGTCCCGATGGTGTACTGCGGGCTCTATCCAAACGAAGGCGTCGAGGTCTCCGAGTTGCGCGAAGCGCTCGAGAAATTAAAGCTCAACGACGCGGCGTTGCACTACGAGCCCGAGAGTTCCATTGCACTGGGGTTCGGATTCCGCTGCGGATTCTTGGGCCTCTTGCACATGGAGATCGTGCAAGAGCGGCTCGAGCGCAATTACAATCTCGACCTGATCGCGACCTCACCTTCGGTCGTCTTCCGAGTCACGCTGACCGACGGAACGGTCGAGTTGATCGACAACCCGGCGCGCCTGCCTGCGCGCGATCGCATCTCGCTCGTCGAGGAACCGTACGTCAAAGCGACCGTGATCACGCCGCCGGACTACGTCGGCTCGATCATGGAGCTCACGCAGAACCGGCGCGGGGCGCTCAAGAATCTCGAGTATCTCGCCGACGGGCGCGTGCTGCTGACCTACGAATTACCGCTGGCGGAATTGATCGTCGACTACTTCGACCAGCTCAAATCGCGGACCAAGGGCTACGCCTCGCTCGATTACGAGCTGATCGGGTATCGCGAGGGCGACCTGGTGAAGTTGGAGATTCTGCTCAATGCCGAGCCGGTCGACGCGCTCTCGTTCATCGTCGCGCGCGACAAGGCGGCCGCGCGGGGCCGTATCCTGGTCGAGAAGCTGAAGGAACTGATCCCTCGCCAGATGTTCGACATCCCGATCCAGGCGGCGATCGGAGGGAAGATCGTCGCCCGCGAGACCGTCAGGGCGATGCGCAAGAACGTGCTGGCCAAGTGCTACGGTGGCGACATCACGCGCAAGCGAAAGCTGCTGGAGAAGCAGAAGGTCGGCAAGGAACGCATGAAGCGCGTCGGGAGAGTCGACCTTCCGCAAGAGGCCTTCATGGCGGTCTTGCGCTTAGGAGACTGACCTCCTAGCAGGTTAGATCGTGCCGTCGCTGAGAGCGGTTTGCCCTTGTGCCAGACTTGCAAAACGACGCATCCGATCGAACGTCCCGGCGAACGTGCCGGTTCCCGTGACGATCAGTTGGTGGCCGCGATAGCTCTCGTCGATTCGCGTCACATACCAGATGCCGGGTGCGGGATTCGAGCTGATCTCGGTTACCGTCCCTGATGTGGCATGCGAAGGAAGCACGTACGGCGTGTAGATCAATTCCTTGACGCGAGCCGTCGTCGAGTCCAGCCACATCATCCCATCCCCATGCTGGGCGTCGTGGATCGCGCTCGTGAACCTGACGACGAGCAGGGTGTTCGGACAACCCGTGCAGATTTGCGGCTGCGAGAAACTGTAGTCCCCCAAGAAGTGTTGGTCGTAGGGCTCTTTGAAGAAGATCTTACCTGCGGCCCAGTCGCCGTTTGTTTGCGTCTCACGCGCTTGGAGTTGTTTGGCCGAGAATGTTTTGCCGTCCTGAGTGACCCGATAGTACTTGATGCTCACGAAGACGCCATTATTGAAGAGGACGCCGCTGTCGCTGGTCTCGGTATGCCGAATGGGGCCGGCCTTGATGGTCGTGGAGAAGTGCCGTTGCATCCCGAGCGTGCCGCGCACGTCAGCCGAGTAGGCGGTCGTCGCCCGCTGAACGATCGTAGGGACGCCGGCCGGGCCGGGAGCGGCCGGCGCAGCGCTTGCCGGGATTGGCATCAGGAGTAAACAAAGAAGCGCTGTGAGCCGGGACGAGGCTTGTTGACGGTGCATGCAATAGCAGCATACCCACATAAAGGGCCAAGCCGGCACATAGCCGCCCTGGGGTTAGGCGAGACCTGAGCAGCACCGGGGTGGAATCGCGGGCACAGTTGCCGAGCTTCGTGGCCGGGCGGTGGCAAAACGGGCTGCGCGGGTTCAGCGAGTTGCGCAGCGCCATCGATGGACGGGTGCTCGGGCTCGCGTCGTCGTCGGGGCTCGATTTCGGCGAGATGGCGGGCTACGCGCGCAACGTCGGGGGACCGAAGCTCCGGGCGCTAACGTTTCTGCAGCGCGCGGCGATGTTGCGGCAGTTGGCGACGTATCTCAACGACCGGCGCGAGCCGCTCTACGCGTTGTCGTTCGAAACCGGCGCAACCAAACGCGATCATCTCGTCGACATCGACGGCGGGATCGGGACCCTGTTTGCGTACGCGTCGCGCGGCCGACGCGAGTTGCCCGACGAGAAGTTCGTGCTCGACGGCCCGGTCGAGCCGCTCTCGCGCGGTGGAACGTTTGTCGCCCGACACATCCTCACGCCACTGCAGGGCGTCGCGCTGCACGTCGACGCGTTCAATTTTCCATGCTGGGGGATGCTCGAGAAATTTGCGCCGACGTTCTTGGCGGGCGTCCCGGCGATCGTCAAACCCGCGACGGCGACGTCGTATCTGACGCACGCGATGTTTTCGTTGATCTTGGAGTCCGGGATTCTGCCCGAAGGTGCGTTTCAATTGATCATGGGCGGGACGGGCGACTTGCTCGACCACCTCGGCGGTCAAGACGTCGTCTCATTCACCGGATCGCACGCGACATCGGTGACCCTGCGCAACCATCGGGTCATCGCCGGCGAGGCCGTGCGGTTCATCGCCGAACGCGACTCGCTCAATGCCGCGATTCTGGGGCCCGACGCCGGACCGGGGACGCCGGAGTTCGATCTTTTTGTCGACGAGGTCGTCCGCGAGATGACCGTCAAGGCGGGGCAGAAGTGCACCGCGATTCGGCGTACGATCGCGCCGCGCGCGCATTACGCGGCTGTGAAGGAAGCGCTCGTCGAGAAGTTGCGCAAGATCGTCGTCGGGAACCCGCGTCTCGATTCGGTTCAGATGGGACCGCTCGCAACGCTCGATCAACGAAAGGCCGTCCGCGCCAGCGTGACGGAGCTCGCGACGGAAGCGCGTCTGGTGTTCGGCGACCTCAACAAGTGGAACGTCGAAGGAGCGGACTACCAGAAGGGCGCGTTCCTGTCGCCGCTGCTGCTTGCGATCGACAACGGCCGGCCGGCCAGGAAAGTCCACGAGGTCGAGGCGTTCGGTCCGGTCAGCACGCTGTTGCCTTACGACACGATCGACGACGCGATCGAGCTCGCGAAGCGTGGCTCGGGGAGTCTGGTCGCGTCGGTCTTCACGTACGACCAGGACGTCGCCGACGCGCTGATTCTTGGGATCGGGTCGTACCACGGCCGCATCCTCGCGCTCGATCGCGATTGCGCCCGCGAGTCGACCGGACACGGCTCGCCGCTCCCGCCGCTGGTGCACGGCGGCCCCGGGCGCGCCGGCGGCGGCGAAGAGTTGGGCGGCCTACGCGGCGTCTTCCATTACTTGCAGCGCACCGCCGTACAGGCGTCGCCGACTCGGCTCACCGGCTTGACGAAAGCGTGGACCACCGGCGCAAAGACGATCGCAAAGCCGGAGCATCCCTTCCGCCACGCGTTCGAGGATCTCACGATCGGCGAGTCGCTGCTCACCGAGCCGCGCACGATCACGCTCGAGGACATCGAGCACTTCGCAAACTTCACCGGCGACACGTTCTACGCGCACATGGACGAAGAAGCGGCCAAAGCCAACCCGTTCTTCCCGGGTCGCGTCGCGCACGGGTATCTGCTGCTGTCGTTCGCGGCCGGCTTGTTCGTCGATCCCGCGCCGGGCCCGGTGCTCGCGAACTACGGGCTCGAGAATCTCAGGTTCGTCAAACCGGTCGTTCCCGGCGATGCCGTCCGCGTGCGGCTGACGGTCAAGCAGAAGACGCCTCGGCAAGCCGAGCACGGCGAGGTCCGCTGGGACGTCCGCATCACGAACCAGACCGACGAAGTCGTCGCGACCTACGATCTCTTGACGCTCAACGCACGATCGAGCGCCTAGAGCCAGGGAGAGGTTTCGCCGGCGTAGACGTTCGTGTACAACTCGCTCGAGGGCGGAAGCGGCTCGGTTTCGACTTCGTCGGTCGTGCGATTGACGAGTTCGGTGATTTCCGTCTCGAGGGCCTTGAGCGCATCCTCGCTGATCGCGCCGTCGGAAACCAGCTTCCGCTTGAAGCGCGGAACCGGATCCAACTTTCGCTGCAGCTCGACCTCGTCGCGCGAACGGTAGGTCCGGTCATCGTCGTCGGTCGTGTGGGAGAGAAACCGGTAGCACTTCGCCTCCACCAGCGTCGGGCCGCCTCCAACCGTGGCCCGCTCGCGGGCTTCGTGAACGGCGTGATAGACCGCGACCGGATCGAATCCGTCGACGACGCTACCGTGTACCCCGTAGCCGATCGCACGGGCGGCGACGTCCTGATTCTTCATCTGCTTGACCTGGGGGGTCGAGATCGCCCAGCGATTGTTTTCGCAGACGAACACGACCGCCAGCCGGTGGACCGCCGCGTAGTTGAGCGCTTCGTGCCACTCGCCTTCGCTCGTCGCGCCTTCGCCGAACTGGCAGAAGACGACGCGGCCGGCTTCCTTTCTATACTTGAGCGCGTAGGCGGCGCCGACGGCGTGGGTGCACTGGGACGCGATGATCGAGGAGATGGAAGCGATTCCTAGCTCGCGCGCGGTGACGTGATTGATGATGTTCCGACCTCCCGTCCGGTCGGTCGCTCGGGCGAACTGCGATCTGAAAAGATCTTTCAAGGGAAATCCACAGGCCAAGATCAGACCCGTATTCCGATAATACGGATAGAGCAGATCCTTGCCGCGCACGAAAGCGAGGCCGGTTCCGGCCTGGACCGCTTCGTGCCCTTCGGAACCCATCGCGATCGCGATCTTCCCTTGACGATTGAGTTGGAAGCCGCGCGTGTCGACCGCGCGTTGGGTGAGCATATTGCGTAGCAGCGTCAGGAGCTGCTCGCTGGTCGGTTCGTTCCGCGTGCGGGCAAGCGTCTCGGGCATTTGTCCAATACTCTCGCGGCGAGCGCCTGTCTCCTCCGAGGTGCCACAAACCGCTTCACAATTGCCAATCCAGAGTGGTATAATCGGGTTGTCTCGAGACACGTTCAGAGCCGCCAGGAGGGGCGATATCTCGCTACAAGATCCACCGGGCCAAGAAATCAGAGCCTGCGACAGCGCTTGGTAACTCGCGTAACCGCGTAAACCGAAAGTTCGCGGTACCGACACCGCACGGAAGTTTTCCGACTTGAACGCTCGCATGAGCTCTCAGACTACGACGAAGGACGCCGCGCAAGAGCGCGGCGTCCTCGCTTATCGAGGGCCTTTCTCAGCTGCCGGACCTCGCTACCGGCCCGCGGACGAAGGGTACGCTCGACGGGGGAGCAAGTTCGAGCCTATGTCAGTTAGCGCGTCGCCTTCAAACCTCGTCATACCGCCGGGCGGGCTCCGCCCTGCGCCGCCCGTCCCGCAGCCGAACATCTATCCGATGGAGTGGCGGGTCGAGACTCCGAAGCTGGCCGAGCTGTACGAACGCTCGAAGCGACAGGTCTATAACCCATCGGATTTTCCGTGGGACCAGCTCCGACCGGAAGATTTCACGCCCGAGCAGCGCATCGGGATCATGTATTGGTATGCCGTGCTCGCGAACTTCGACGGCTCGGGGCCGGCCGTCTTCGCGAAGGCGACGATCCACGCGTTCGAGCAGCACACGGAAGACCCGATTCGGAAGTGTTTCTTCTCGATCACGCGCGACGAGATGAATCACGAGGAGTGCTGCCAGCGCGCCATCCAAAAGCTCGTCCCGGGCGGCCCGCTCGACTTCGAGCCGAAGACCGACCTCGAACGCGCCGCAATCAACAATATCCAATGGCTCTACCACAACGGCGGCCGGTACTGGAAAGGCTACGGCGACTCGCTCAGCAAGTATCCGCTGTCGGTATTGTTCACGTCCTTCATGATGGGCGAAGTGGCCTCATCGACACTATTCTTCGGGATGTCGAAGAAGGCCACACATCCGGTTTTCCGAGAGATTTTCAAGCGAGTCGGCCAAGACGAAGCACGGCATCTCGCGATCTGTCTTACGATTCTCGAAAAAGATTGGCCGGGCCTCAGCGAAGAGCACAAGACGCTGATCACCAAGCAATTGCGGGCCGGCTTCGTGTTTCTCTCGATGATTCTGTGGGAGCCGCCCAATCAGTTCTGGGAAATTCCCGAGTACTTCATGCCGAACCATCGTATCCTCGTGCAGCACGCGCGGGACGGTGGACTCGGGGTATTGACGTACGACGAACAAGCCGAGAATTGGCGTCTGGCGCTGGCGCGCGTTCGCGCGATGGTCGAAGCGTGGGGCATCGAGTTTCCGGCGATCCCGGAATTGAATCTCGACGGGGTCGACGTCGGCCACATCGGCCCGGAAGACATCATCCCGGTCTTTTAGGGCTTAGCGCGCGAGAGTCTCAAGGGGCTCGCCCCACACTCCTCCATAATCAGGATAAGCGTCTACGACATCGTCCGCGACGTGTAAATGCTTAACGATGCGGTGCTTGGCTTTGCCGATTGTCGAATGCTCCCGACCCTCGCAGGCGATAGGCTGGACAAAATTCTTCAGCCGCCGCGCCGGCCGGATGCAGATAGCGCACTACGAGCGAGGACACCGTGTTTTTTCTGGCGGACGCCAACCCGTACATACCGGCCCATAGTTTCCTGAACTCCGGCGACACGGCGTGGCAATTGACCGCTGCGACCTTCGTCGGGATGCAGAGCATACCCGGCCTCGCGATTCTCTACGCGGGCCTGGTCAAGAAGAAGTGGGCGCTCAACTCGGCTGTGATGTGCTTCTATGCCTTCTCGATCGTGTTGCTCGTGTGGATGCTGTGGGGCTATGAAATGGCGTTCGGCGATGCGGCGAAACTCGGCCCCGGAATGCTTTCGAGCCTGGTCGGCATCCCTCACCCCGCGGCCTTCCCCGGCACCGAGCTCGGTCAAGCCAACATCCCGCTCGCTTCAGGCGGCATGCCGCCGCTGCGCTTCAGCGGTGCCGCGATGATCTATTTTCAATTCGTCTTCGCGGCGATTACGCCGATTTTGATCGCGGGCTCAGTGCTCGGGCGCATGAACTTCAGAGCATGGATGCTGTTCGTTCCACTCTGGAGCACGCTCGTCTACAGCGTCGGTGCGTTTATGCTCTGGGGCGGCGGGTGGCTCTCGCAACTCGGCGCCGTCGACTACTCGGGCGGCTACGTCATCCACTTGGCCGCGGGCGTCTCGGGGTTCGTCGCCGCGGCGGTGGTCGGGCCGCGTTTATTGGAAGACCGCAAGGATTTCGAACCCAACAATCTGATCATGGCGCTCGCCGGCGCCGGAATGCTGTGGCTCGGCTGGAACGGTTTCAACGGCGGCGATCCGTACTTCGCGAACGCCGACGCAGCCGCGGCCGTCTTGAACACGAACATCGCAACGGCGCTTGCGCTGCTCTGCTGGCTCGTGCTGGACATGTGGGTGACCGGCAAAGTAAACGCCGTTTCGATGATCAACGGAATGATCACCGGATTGGTCGCGATCACGCCGGCGGCGGGCTATGTCGACGGTTTCGGGGCGATGGCCGTCGGGCTTGCCGCGGGAACGATTTCTTGGGTCAGCCTGAACAAGATCGGGAAGTTGAGCTTGCTCAAGCGCGTCGACGATACGTTCGGCGTCCTGCACACGCACGGCGTCGCGGGCTTGGTCGGCGGCTTGATGGTGGGCCTCATCGCGAACCCGAAGATGATCGAGTACTTCAGCACAGACAAGAAGACCGATCCGGTCGCGGTCACGGGGCTGCTGTACGGAAATCCCAAGCAGTTGCTGATCCAGGCTATCGCGGCCGGCGTCATCATCGCCTACGATGCGATCGCGACGTACGTCGTGCTGCGCATCGTCGCGCTCTTCGTTCCTCTCCGGGCAAGCGACACCGAGGTTGAGGGTGGCGACCTCGCGATCCACGGCATCGACCCGGTGCCCATGCACCTTCCGACAAGCGGTAGCGGCGCCCGAGTCCCGGCAGCGGTGGGAGGCGCGCCGGCCGACTAGCCGCAGCGGGGTCGCAGGGGGCACTTTTCGAAGCCGAGGAACGTTGAGTTATCGGCTTCGTTTCCTTTTGTCTTCTCCGAGAAGGACGTGTCCTGTGACGTTATTGCGATTCATTCTCAGGGGTTCGGCCGTTCTGGGCGCCCTCGCCGGGCTTCTGTGCTTCGTGCACGCCGACGCGCAAGCCGGCGAGCACCTTACGCTGGAACGCGCGGCCCCGATCTACATGAACTGTTCGAACCTCACAAAGAGCCACTCGAGTTCGCGAGGCTCGGGCTGGATCGAGCTCCGATCGTTTCAGTGGGGCGTCGGGCGCGGCATTTCGAGTCCGAGGGATCCCAGTTCGGGAGGCGCCGCTAACCGTGAGGCGAGTGCGCCGTCCGTCTCCGAGATCGTGATCACCAAGCAGGTAGACACGGCCTCGCCGGCTTTTTCGCAGGTTGCGCTCCAAGGGAAGGGCGACAATTGCGAGCTCCACTTCGACAAGGGCAACACCAGCAACACTCAACCGTACATGACAATCAATCTCGAAAACGTCATGGTCTCTCATTATAGCTTCAGCTCCGGCGGCGATCGGCCGACGGAATCGCTCACGCTGAACTTCACGAAAATCGAGTACAAGGATAACGCGCACACCGGACGGTCCGGCCCGAATGTCGCGGCGCCAAATACGCTCGAAATCGTGAAACCTCGGCCGTCTCCGTCTCCGAGCCCCGTCCAGCCCAGGTAGACACCCACCCTCACTTCAACGACGGGAACGCCGCGAACTAGCCCGCTTCGCCTCGCGAACGCCCGCAGGTAAAGCCGCGCATTCCGCTCGGAGTGCGCGGTTCGCGCGTCGTTCGATCGACTCGCGCGTGACGCGGCGGGTTGGCTAGTACGTCCGCGAGGAACGCGTCGACCGCCGCCGGTTCGCCCTCGACATCGATCTCGAGGGTTGCATCGGCCCGGTTGCGCACCGTTCCGGCGACGGTGTGCCGCGCGGCGATTTCGAGCACCGTCTGGCGAAAGAAGACACCCTGCACGCGCCCGTGCAGGACGACCAGTTCGCGTTTCACAAGCACACCGGCCTATGTCGACGACGTTCGCGCATCCTGACGTCGAGACGCTTGACCGTGCCGCGCTGGAGGCCCTCCAGGAGCGCAAGTTGCGCGCGCTCGGAGAACGGCTCGCGCATCATTCCGAGTGGGTCGAGCATTTCGCTTCCTTTGGGATGAAACCGAATGATCTGCGCGATCGCGCGTCGCTGCGCCATGTGCCGACGCTTGAAAAGAGCGTGTTGCGCGCGCGCTATCCGTTCCCGTTTCTGACCGTCCCGATGGATGAAGTAGCTCGCTTTTGCGCGACGTCGGGGACGACAGGTTTGCCGGTGATGTTCGGCTATACGCAGCGCGACGTCAAGACGCTCATGGCTTACCAGATGTCGAGGCTCTTGTGCGCCGCGGGCGTCGAGCGCGGCGAGCGCGTCTACCAGGGCTACGGCTACGGTCTCTGGGTCGGCGGCGTTGTGATGGATTGGGGACTACTCGCTTACGGGTGTACCAATTTCGGCATCGGTCCCGGGCGCGCCGACGCCGTCGTGCAATGGTTGCGCGATCATCAGTATACGGCATGCACGATGTCGCCGCTGTGGCTGATGACCTTGGTGAACGCGGCGAAAAGCCAGGGAATCGATCCGAAGCGCGATTGGCGCCTGCGACTCGGCCTCTTCGGCGGCCAATCCGTCTCGGCGGCGTTTCGCACCGAGCTCGAGGCGGAGATGCCGGACGGCTTCATGGCCCAAAATATCTACGGCTCGACCGAGTCGGGCGGTCCGAACCACGCGATTTCGTGCAGGCACTCGCACGATGCCGACCAGATGCACCTGATCAACGAGGACACGATTCTCACCGAGATCCTCAATCCGGAGACGCTCGAGCCGGTCTCGCCGGGAGAGACCGGTGAGATCGTCTTTACGACGCTCGAACGTGAAGCGTCGCCGGTGGTGCGTTGGCGGACCCGCGACCTCGTAAAGCTCGCCGAGGATCCCTACGGCTGCGGTTGCGGCCGGCGGGCGTTTCCGCTGATCGGGCGGATCATCGGGCGCACCGACGACATGCTCAAGGTGCGTGGTTCGATGCTTTTTCCGTCGCAGATCGAGGATTGCATCGCGTCGCTGTCGTCGACGGTGAACGAGGCCTGGCAGATCTACGTCGACCGCGAAGACAAGGTTCTCGAAGAGCTCATCGTCGCCGTCGAGCGGCGAAACGACGCCTCTCAAAGTGCCGATGGCATCCGCGACGGGCTGGAACGCTCGATTCGAGCGCGACTCGGCATTCGCGTCAACGTGGAAGTCCATCCCGAAGGGTCACTTCCGCGCTACGAAGCGAAAGCGACGCGGGTCCTCGTACGCAAATTGGCGGGCGTTTGAGTACCTCCGACGGCGCGTTCGCAGGGCGCGTCGCCGCGGCGATGTACGAGCGGGATCGCGTGGCCCACGCGCTCGAGATCGCGGTCGATGAGGTGCGCTTCGGGTACGCTCGCTGCAGCATGACGGTGACCGAGCAAATGCTCAACGGCCACGATCTGTGCCACGGCGGGTATCTGTTCTTGCTGGCGGATACCGCGTTCGCGTACGCCTGCAACGCGCGCAACGACGTCAACGTGGCCCTCGCCTGCACGATCTCGTATAGCGCGCCGGCTAAAGCCGGCGACCGGCTCGTCGCGACCGCCGAAGAACGGGTGAAGACCAATCGGACCGGCACCTACGACGTGACCGTTTCGGGAAAGAGCGGCACGGTTCACGCGTTGTTTCGCGGGACGAGCTACCAAGTCAACGCCCAGGTAATCCGCGAGTAACGTGCGTGTTTTCGTAGCTACGAACAACCCGGGGAAATTACGTGAGTTGCGGGCGATCTTCGCGGGCTCCGGCTGGGACTTGGAGTCGTATCTGGAATACGCCGAGCCCGACGAGGGCCCGATTTCCTACGGTGACAACGCAGCGCTCAAGGCGCGGGCGCTACGTGCGCAGCTGGAGGCGGCCGGTATCGACGGCGGCGTGCTGGGTGATGACTCGGGCATCGAGGTGACGGCGCTCGCTGGACGACCAGGCGTCCTTTCGGCTCGCTTTGGCGGTGCCGCGGCGAGTTGGGAGGACCGGCGCATGGCGCTGCTGCGCGAACTCGCGTCCGAAGGAAGCGACGATCGCAGCGCTCGATTCGTTTGCGTGTTGCATTTTGTCGATCGCGCCGGACGCGAGTTTTCGGCCCGAGGCGAAATCAGGGGATCCCTCGCAACGACGGAGCGCGGCTCGGCTGGCTTTTCGTTCGATCCAATCTTCGAGTACCCGCCCGGCGCGCGGACTTTCGCTGAGTTCTCGGAAGAAGAGAAGAACGCGGTCAGCCACCGCGCACGCGCCGCGCAAGCCCTGCTCGACGCCGTTCGCGCAGCCGTGTAGAATACAGCGAGGCGGGATGTAGCTCAGCCAGGTAGAGCGGGCGCTTTGGGAGCGCCAGGCCGCAGGTTCGAACCCTGTCATCCCGATAATCTGCGCCCGTGGTCTAATGGATAAGGCACGAGTCTTCTAAACTCGAAGATGGGGGTTCGATTCCCTCCGGGCGCGTTTATTGTTCCGGCGCAGCTTTCATTGTGCCATACCGTTGGCACACTCGTAGCCTATGCTGTGTAGATGAGAATATGCAGCGTCGCTAAGTTCGTGGTGCGATGCGCGAACTGTCATCGCCGTCGTACGGCGTCGAGCCGGGGATACTGGAAGGCGAAGAAGGAGGGGATTTCCATGATCGTATATGATTGGAAACCACGCGGTGATTGTAGCTCAACTGGTTAGAGCGTCGGCCTGTGGCGTCGAAGGTTGCCGGTTCAAGTCCGGTCAGTCACCCCACTTGCGCCTCTAGCTCAATGGTAGAGCATCGGCCTTTTAAGCCGCTGGTTCCGGGTTCGAATCCCGGGGGGCGCACCACTCGCCGGCGCGCGCTGGCGCAGGCAAGCGTTTCCTGCTATCATCCCGCGGGGAAAGTTTCGGAAAGGTCGCGGCAACCTAAGGAAGAAGGCCCGCGCGTCCTGCACCGCTAGCTCAATGGTAGAGCAGTTGACTCTTAATCAATTGGTTGGGGGTTCGAGTCCCTCGCGGTGCACCAAATCCCAGCGGCCCGGAGATCCAAACTCCGGGCCGTTTCGTTGCTAGCTTTGGCGTCGCCGGATGGTCGGGGCAAGGCAAGAGGATTGTGGCACCGCCGCGCCTCAACGTCGGCACCTATGATCGGAATGATGCTCGATCGAGCAAGTTCGCGCGAATGAAACTCTTCCTCGAGATCCTGATCTCGCTAATCCTGCATCCCATCGCGATGATCCTGATGTGGATTAACCTCGTCGTGCGCGAGGATATGTCGACGTTCAAGAAGATCATCTGGGCGATCGTCGGGATCGTTTGGGGGCTCGGCCCGATCCTCTACATCCTGGTCGCAGAGGGCGCCCTCTGGTAGCCTCGCCAGGGGGTGCTTGACGGGTGGGCCGAACGCACGGTACAGTACCGTGGTTCCGGGCGAATGGCGGAATTGGTAGACGCGCTGGATTTAGGTTCCAGTGGGGCAACCCATCAGAGTTCGAGTCTCTGCTCGCCCACCAGTAGTCCTCGCCCCGGCGCGCGGAAGTAGCTCAGTGGTAGAGCATCGCCTTGCCAAGGCGAGGGTCGCGAGTTCGAATCTCGTCTTCCGCTCCAGTCTCCGCTCGGCCGCGCAACAATAGAAAGGCCCCAGCTCTCTCGTGTCCGCCTCGACCGTCAAGCATCTCGATCCGACGCAGGTCGAGCTCGAGATCTCGATTTCCCGAGACGAGCTCGACGCCGCGCGTGAGCGCGCCTTCAAGCAATTGGTGCGCAATGCGAAGATCCCCGGATTCCGTCCGGGGAAAGCGCCGCGCAAGGTCTTCGAGGCCCAGTACGGGTCCGAAGTCATCAGCGAGCGTGCGATGGACGCGCTGGTACCGGACGTCTACATGCGTGCGATTCGCGAGAACGATCTCGAGCCGGTCGATCAGCCGCAGATGGAACTGCTGCCCGATGAGGAGGGCCAGCCGTTGCGTTTGCGCGCGACGGTCAACGTGCGCCCGGAGATCGGACTCCACGATTATAAAGGAATCGAGCTGACCGGCCCCTCGGCTGCGGTCGCCGATGACGAAGTCGAGCGGTCGCTCGAGGCATTGCGACGCGACTCGGCGACGCTCGTTCCGGTTGACCGAGCGGTCGAATTTGGGGACGTCGCGACCCTGGATTACGAAGGCCGGATCGACGGCGTTCCGTTCGAAGGCGGCAAAGCCGAGAATCAGTCGACCGAGATCGCGCAAGGACGCTTCATTCCCGGCTTCACCGAAGGGATCGTCGGGATCCGAGCCGGCGAAACGAAGGAAATCGAGGTCACCTTCCCGGCGGATTATTCGAACAAAGACCTTGCGGCCAAGAATGCGGTTTTCAGCGTGACCGTTCAGGATGTGAAGGTTCCGGAGTATCCCGCGCTCGACGACGAATTCGCCAAGCGCTTCAACCCCGAAGCGGATCTCGCCGGGTTGCGCGGCGATCTACGGACGCGCCTCGAGAGCGCGGCCAAGTCGCGCGCGCGTCGCGCGCTCTCGACCGTGCTCGTGGACCGATTGCTCGCGAAACACGAATTCCCACTCCCGTCGGTGATGGTCGAGCGTGAGAGCGAGAGCATCTATCAAGAAGCCCAGGCGTATGTCGCGCGCGCAGGTTTGAAGTGGGCCGATTACCTCGAACAACAGAATCGCACGGACGATTCGGTTCGTGCCGAATACCGCGCCGAAGCCGAGCGGCGCGTGAAGACCACGCTCTTGCTCGAAGCGATCGCCAAAGCCGAAAAGATCGAGGCCACCGAGGCGGACCTGGAATCCGAGATCACCTCCCTGTCGCGCCAATACGGGCAGCCCCGCCAAGCCATCGTCGAGATGCTGCGCCCCAACCTCGCCTCGCTCATCGATGGAATCGTCCGCAGCAAGACGCTCGACTTCTTGCTCGACCAAGCGAAGATTATCGAGCTGCCGGCCGGCACAGAAGCAACCAAGACCGCGCCCGCGTAGTCATGGCGAACGTAATCCTGAAGGAGTTTTGAATGGGCCACCTCGTCCCCATGGTCGTCGAACAAAGTGCGCGCGGCGAACGCGCCTTCGACATCTACTCGCGGCTACTCAAGGAGCGGATCATCTTCGTCGGAGGGCCGCTCGACGATCACCTCGCCAACCTCGTGATCGCCCAACTCCTCTTCCTGGAGCGGGAGGACGCCGATAAGGATATCGACATGTACATCAACAGCCCGGGCGGTAGCGTCACGGCGGGCCTGGCCATCTATGACACGATGCAGCTCATCAAGCCCGACGTCGCGACGATTTGCGCGGGCATGGCGGCCTCGATGGCCTCGATCCTCGTGACGGGGGGCACCCCGGGGAAGCGCTATTCGCTCCAGTATGCGAAGCTTTTGATCCATCAGCCATGGGTCCAACAGGTGGGCGGCCAGGCGACCGACGTAGAGATTGCGGCCCGCGACCTGATCGCGACCCGGCGCATGCTTGCGGGCATTTACGAGAAGACGACGAAGAAACCGATCGACCAGATCCTCAAAGACATCGATCGCGATTACTACATGACGGCCGAGGAGGCGCGGGATTACGGACTCGTGGATCACATCTTCAGCAAAGAGATGCGCACCGCTCCGGGCGCGCTGACGTAGCGATGAAGTGCACCTTCTGCGGCAAGTCGCACGAGCACGTTGCGGAAAAGGACGCGCGTGTTCCGGTTCGGTGACGAAAAGGGACAGTTGAAGTGCAGCTTCTGNNGGCAAGTCGCAGGAGCAAGTTCGCAAATTGATCGCCGGCCCCGGCGTCTATATCTGCGACGAATGTATCGAGCTTTGCAACGAGATCATCGAAGAAGAGCTCTACAAGAACGTTGACGAGAATCTTCGGCTCCGCAATATTCCGAAGCCGAAAGAGATCAACCACATCCTCAACCAGTACGTGATCGGGCAGGAACGCGCCAAGAAATCGCTGGCGGTGGCGGTCTACAATCACTACAAGCGAGTCAACGCCGGCACGTCGGCCGACGACGTCGAGTTGCAGAAGTCGAACATCCTGCTGGTCGGCCCGACCGGCTCGGGCAAGACCTACCTCGCCCAGACGCTTGCGAAGATTCTCGACGTCCCGCTGGCCATGGCCGACGCGACCTCGCTCACCGAAGCTGGCTACGTCGGTGAAGACGTCGAGAACATTCTGCTCAAGCTCATTCAGGCCGCCGACTACGACGTCAAACGCGCCGAAAAGGGCATCGTCTACATCGACGANNGACAAGATCGCCCGCAAGAGCGAGAACCCGTCGATCACGCGCGACGTCTCAGGTGAAGGCGTGCAGCAGGCTCTGCTCAAGATCCTCGAAGGCACGACGGCCAACGTCCCGCCGCAAGGCGGCCGCAAGCATCCGCACCAAGAGTTCATCCAGATCGACACGACCAACGTGCTGTTCATCTGCGGCGGCGCATTCGACGGGCTCGAGAAGATCATCGAATCGCGGGTCGCCTCGAACTCGCTCGGCTTCCGCTCGATGCCCGAAACCAGGAAAGAACAGAAGATCGGCCGGCTGTTGCAACAGTTGATGCCCGAAGATTTGCTCAAGTTCGGACTCATCCCCGAGTTCATCGGCCGCCTGCCGATCGTCGTGACGCTCGACGCGCTGGACGAATTGGCGCTGCGCCGCATCCTGGTCGAACCGCGCAACGCGCTGGTCCGGCAATTCCAGAAGATCATGGGGATGGACGGCGTCGACCTGAGCTTCACGAAGGAAGCGCTGATCGCGATCGCCATCAAGGCACAATCGCGCAAGACCGGCGCGCGCGGGCTGCGTTCGATCCTCGAAGAGATCATGCTCGACGTGATGTACGACTTGCCGTCGATGCAAGGCGTCAAGAAGTGCGTCATCAACAAGGAAGTCGTCGAGAAGAAGGAACAGCCGGCGCTGATCTACACAGAGCGCCCGAAAGACGTCCCGGCCTAGCCCGCGGCTCTTTTTCACCGTGGCTTCGTTGCTCGTCGCTGAAATGGGTTCCGAACCATTCGGCGCTCCTCGCGCCTCGCCACGGCAAAAAATTGCTCGCGGGCAGCAGTGAAGATTAGGCCCCGATCTCGGGTGTCTCAAGTGGGAGAGCTGTAATCGACGGGTAGCGCGAAAGCAGCCCGTGGAGGATGCGCGCCGTGGCGCCCCACACGTGCAACCCTTCGTGATCGAAGAGCCAACTGTTCACGAAGACTTGGCGTCCGTCGCGTTCGATGGGTTCGACCCCCTCGCGCACCGCGCCGGGGACGTAGAGTGCGTCGACCGGAACCTCATGGACGCTCTCGGTTTCCCGCTCGTCGAGTTTATAGTCGACCGGTGGATCGAGGACGCCCAAGTACGGGGAAACGGAGACGTTCAGCGAGAGCGTCACCACGACTTCGAGATGGTCGACGATTCGCACGCGCGTCTTCCGAACGCCCAACTCTTCTTCGAACTCGCGTAGCGCAGCGATCATCGGATCCTCGCCGTCGGCGACGTCGATGACGCCACCCGGAAACGCGACTTGGCCCGGGTTCCGGCGCAAATGCGCGGCCCGGCGGACGAAGACGATCGCGGGTTCGTGGTAACGGATCAGCGGGACGACGACGGCGGCCTGCAACATCGAGTGTCCCGCTGCTTTGACGTCGCCCCGCCGCACCCCGCAACCGGCGATGCGCTGATGCCGCAGGTGCGGGACGCCGGACGCGCGCAGAGGGAGCCGCGTGCGCCTCGGCGGCTTGCTCTTCGACGTGCTGGCGATCGCCGCGGCCCTGGCCGTGAAATTCTTGACGCCGTCGCCCGCGTGGATCGAGACGCACTACTCGAACGGCGTCTATCCGTCGATCGATCGCTTCGTTCGGGCGATAACCGGGCCGCTGCCCTTTACGCTCGGCGACGTACTTTTCATCGTCGCATCGTTGGCGCTGATCGTTTGGTGGGTCCGGCGTCTTCGTGGAGCGCCGAAAGGAAGGCGCCTCGCGGCGGCCGGTCCGCTTTTGTTGCGCACCGTCGCGATCGCAGGACTCCTTTTCGTTTGGTTCGCGGTGTCGTGGGCGTTCAATTATTCGCGCGTTCCGCTGGCCGACAAAATTCCGGTTCACAATGAGCGGACGACCGAAGACTCGGTCACCGCTTTCGCCGAGCACGTCGTCGACGAACTGAGCCATAATGCGGACGCCGCGCACCGCGAACTACGAAAACGTCCCCCGACGGACGGGTCGAACGCGGAGATCCTTTATCCGCGCTTCGTCAAAGTCATCGAGCGGCTGGGCGACCGCGCGACCTTCGCCCCGCCGCACGTCAAGCCGACGATGTTTCAGCCGCTCTTCGAGGCCTCGGCGACGAGCGGGTTCACCGATCCCTGGACGCACGAGGTCAACCTGGACGCGTCCGCGTTCGAGTTCGAGCGACCGGCGATCTACGCACACGAGTGGGCGCATCTCGCGGGTTTTGCCGACGAATCCGAGGCGAACTTCATCTCGGTCCTGGCTTGCACGACCTCGAAGGACCCCTTGCTTCGGTACTCGGGGTGGATCCTGACCTGGTTCAACTTGCCGTCGTCGATTCGCGTCAAGCATCACGTGTCACGCCAAGTTTATAAGGATATTCAGGCGATCGTCGCGCGCTATCGCAAGCAGGTCAATCCGGGTGTGGAGAAGGCGTCCCGCGCCGCCTACGACCAGTATCTCAAGGCCAATCACGTCAAAGCCGGTTTCGCAAGCTATCACCTGTTCGTCCGCTGGCTGACCGGCGCCGATTTCGACAGCGACGGTTTACCCATAACGAGACTGGAGGTCCAGTGAAACCCAATGCGATGAAAGCGCGCTTCGCGCGCGGCGAGGCGGCCTGCGGCTTAAATGTGATGTTTCCCTCGCCGCAGATCGTCGAGATGATCGGACGCCTCGGCTTCGATTGGGTCTTCATCGACCTCGAGCATGGCTCGATCACGATCGACCAATTGGATTTGCTGGTGATGGCGGCCGACGCCACAGGCATCACGCCGATCGTGCGGCCTTCGAGCAACGATCCGGTTGCGATCGGTCAAGTGCTCGATCGCGGCGCGCAGGGAATCCAGGTTCCGCACGTCGACACCGCCGCCGATGCGCGTCGAGCCGTCGCGGCAGCACGCTTCCACCCGCTCGGAGAACGCGGCATCGCCGGGGGCACGCGCGC
The DNA here is from genome assembly GCA_003134695.1 of Candidatus Zemynaea palustris. Taxonomy (GTDB): domain Bacteria; phylum Vulcanimicrobiota; class Vulcanimicrobiia; order Vulcanimicrobiales; family Vulcanimicrobiaceae; genus Zemelea; species Zemelea palustris. The sequence goes on from PLCB01000029.1 coordinate 63,131, forward strand.
GTCCGGCTACGGGATCGGTTTTAAGCCGAAGGAGTTCATCGAGGTGAGCAACCGCGAAATCGTGGTCTGCGTGCAGCTCGAGCATCGCAAGGCGCTCGAGCACATCGACGAGATCCTGAAGGTCGAAGGCGTCGACGTGTTCTTCGTTGGCCCGATGGATCTCTCACTCTCGTTCGGAAAGCCCGGCGACTTCAATGCGGCCGACGTGCGAGATGCGCTGGCGCACCTGTTCACGAAAATCAAGACCGCGGGAAAAATCGCCGGGACCTCAGGGACGCCGGCGACACTGCGCCGCTATCGCGACCAGGGCGTGCAATATCTCTACACGCACTTGCAAACGCTCCTCGTGGAAGGGCGCGACACGTTCCGCGCGACGATGGAAGGCTAGCCTTCGAGGCGCGCAAGAACGAAGGCCGCGCAGGCCACGTCCTCGATACCGAGTCCGAGCGATTTGAAGATCGTAACGCGCCCCGGCGGATCGCGTCGCATGGGGTCAGCGAGCATCTCGCCGATCTCGCCGCGAACCACGATGCGTTCGCGGCCGAGCTGCTGCGCCGCGATCAACAGATCGCCGGATTCAAGCCACGCAGCGTCGAGGGAATCGACGTAGACGTTCGCCTCGGCCACCAAAGCGGCCGGTAACTCCCGCCGGTTCGGAACGCATGCGCCGACCGCGTTGACGTGGGCGCCGTCGGCGACCGCATCGGCAGGGAAGAGCGGCTCGCTTGCGGCGGTCACCGTGACGATGACATCTGCGTTCCGAACGGCGCTCGAAGCGTCTGCGGCAACCTCGACAGGAATCTTGAGCGCTCGCGCCCTGTCGGCGAGGCTCTCGGCGTGGGCGCGAGTCGTCGACCACACGCGGAATTCCGTGACGAGATCAGCATCCAGAAACGCGCTGAGATGAGCATGACCCTGAAGGCCCGCGCCGAGAATCGCAAGGACACCGCGCGGCCGCGTGGCCAGCCGTTGCGTCGCGACGGCGGTGACGGCTGCCGTTCGCCGCTCGGTGATCGTCTCGCCGCCGACGAGGGCGCGCAACGCTCCGGTCTTCGTGTCAAAGAGCGCGACCATGGCTTGATGCGTCGGGAGCCCGCGCTCGCCGTTGCGCGGAAAAAAGGTAACCAACTTTGCGCCTACGCCTTCGAGCCCGTCCAGCGCGACCGAGGCCGGCATCGTACCGAACCAGCCGTCGGGAAGCGCGATCATGGCGCGCGTTGGACCGCCGGCCGCGCCCGCTGCAGACGCACGCAACGTCTCGCGCATGAGTTCTCGCAGGACCTGCGGCGTCAGAATCTGCGCGACGGTCGCTTCGTCGATGATGCGAACGTTCAGCAAAGCCGGTTGCTCAGCAGGAATCGAATGCGGCGGCCGGTCATGCTCCACCCGTGGCGATCGATTTCAAGGCCGCATACGAGCGGATCAAGGCGGCACGTCAGCGGCTGGTGGAACTGCGCGCCGCGCGCGTCGAAGAGCTGCTGCGTCTTCAGGCATACCTCCGCGAAACTCTCGCCGAGTTCTTCAACAGCGTCGATCCGATCACCGGCAACCGTTTCGCTGAACTGGCCCTCGACGGAAACCGCGCTCACGGCGAGATCTCGCTGACGATTGCTACCTTCGCCGGCGGCCGTTTGAAGATCAGCGTCGACTCGCAGGGACACTTCGCGCATGCGGCGGTTCCGGACGTCTTCGCCGGCGTCGAGCGCATTCTCGACGTCCGCGTCAGCCCGGATGCCCTTGCGGCTCAGATGGATTTCGTGCCTGCGGGAAAGACGCGGAAGGGAGTCCAGACCGTCGACTTTGCAATCTACGTTCAGGCGTTGATCGAGCGCGCGATCGCCTCGAGCGAGGCGGACAGCGCCGACGCTCCGTAGCCCGGCGAGGACGGGGTAGTCGCGAGGCGAAGCGGCATCCTGAATGTTGTGCGCCGTCGTGCTCCTGGCAAGCCTCGGTCTCGTCCCACCGCTCGGCTCACCGTCGCCGTCGTTTCAGTTGATTGCCGCCGACGGCGTCCACGTATACGTGCAAGCTTTCGAGAGCGCAAATCCGAAGGCGCCCGTGATCTTGCTCTTCCATCAGGCCGGCTCGAGCAAGAGCGAGTATGCGCCGATCGCGCCTCGGCTGAACCAACTCGGGTTCAACGTGCTCGCGATCGATCAACGCTCGGGTGGCGATCTTTATCAGCCTCCGAACGAGACGGTGCTCAACCTCGGACACAGCACCAAGTACGAAGACGTCATGCCCGACATGGAAGCGGCGCTCGCCTGGGCGGAAAAGATTCATCCCGGCTCCCCGGTCTACGCTTGGGGCAGCAGCTATTCGGCCGCTCTCGTGTTCTTGTTGGCGGCGAAGCACCCGAGCGAGATAGCGGCCGTCATCGCGTTTTCACCGGCGGAATATCTGGCCGACAAGACGGCAGTGCATCGCGCCGCGGCCAAGGTGCATCTGCCGGTCTTCGTCGACTCCGCCGCCGATCCCCAAGAGATCGCGGCCGCGAGTTCGATTCTGAACGTCGTTCCCTCGAAGAAGAAGACGCAATATAAACCGCGCGCCGGCATCCATGGCTCGTCGACCCTTCGCGTCGATCGCGATGCCGACGGAGCCGAATTGAACTGGAACGCGGTGACGAGGTTCTTGCGCTCGTTAACCCAGCGCTAGGCGGGGGCGCGCCACGCGACTCACTTGAGCGATACGGCACTGAAGCCTTGCCGACGATGCCGCGCCGAAGCGGACTCGACGATGTAGCGGACGCGCGAGCGGCCGAGCGCGGAACGTGCTTCGAGGGTGAAGCGGCCGGGCCGCAAGGCCCAGAGATAGTCGCCGCCCGACGCATCGATCGTCTTTCCGTCGAGCGCGACCTCGAGCGGCGCGGCGCGCGGGCCGGCGATCTCGAACTTGAGCCGCTGCGCTGGGCCGCTGTGCGGATCGTACACGAAGACGTCGCCGTCGTGGGGAAACAGGATGCGAGTCGCCTGTCGTTCGCGAGCCGGCTGATGGATCAGCCACTCGTCGTACTCCCGGCCGCGCGTCGTCACAACTACCGGCGTCGGGGATAAACGACGGACGTCGTCGCGATCGAGCCATTCGCTGACGACCACGGGGCAGTTCGGTGACGCTCCCAACGGAAACGGTGGTCGCGTCCCCGTTTCGGCGCAGATCGGCTTGCGCACGTATCCGTCGGGAGAGGCGAACGGCGGCGGATCGCCGTGTTTGTACAATTCCAACATGATCCGGCTCCAGATCGGACCGGCGCCGGTCACGCCGGAGACGCCGCGCATCGGCGAGCCGTCGAAGTTGCCAACCCACACCGCGACGGTGAAGTCGCGCGTATAGCCGGCCGCCCACGTATCGCGAAAATCCGAAGAGGTCCCGGTCTTGACCGCCGCTGGAAACGGCAACGTCAGGATCGAGTCGACCCCAAACGCGGTCGCTCGCGCGTGCGAATCCGCCAGGATGTCGGTCACCAGCGACCAGGCCGGAGCGTGGGCACTGGGGTCCCTCGTCGGCTGCTGGGTGCGCGCGTCGTGCATCTCGACCAGATCGATCGGATCGCCGTCGCGGGCCGCAATGGCATAGGCGCGGGCCAACTCGGCCAAGGTCACCTCGCCGCCGCCGAGGGTGAGCCCGAGCCCGTAATAGTCGGCGGACTTGGTCAGATGCGCGAAGCCAAGCTCGCGCAGCCGCGCCTGAAAGTTCGCGACGCCGACGCGCTCGAGGACGCGCACCGCCGGGACGTTCAGCGAATTCGCGAGCGCCACCCGGACGCGCACCGGGCCCAAGAACCGATTCGAATAATCGACCGGCTCGTAGACACGCGCGCCGGGCAGTGCGTACGCCGTCGGAACGTCGGCGAGGATCGTGTTGGGCCGGACGTCGCGCCGTTCGAGCGCCAGTTCGTACAGGAACGGTTTGAGCGCGGAACCCGGCTGACGCAGCGCCTGTGCGCCGTCGTTGCGTCCCAAATCGTCGTCGGCGAAATAATTCGGCGAGCCGGCGTAGGCGAGGACTTCGCCGGTGCGATTGTCCAAGACGATCGCGGCCCCGTGGTGGACGGCATTGCCCGATAGTGCGCCGACGACGTCGCGCACTTGGGTTTCGACGAACTCCTGCAATGGCCGATCGATCGTCGTGCGAACGCGCGCCTGACCTTCGGGGATTCGCGGCAACAGATGAAACAGAAAATGCGGCGCCGCGACGATGCCTGCGGCTTCGGGCCGGAGCGCGACGTGTTCGGAGGCGGCGCGCGCCTCCGCGGCTGCGTCGATGACGCCGGTGCTTCGCATCCGCGCCAACACGTAGCGCTGGCGCGCCTTCAAGCCGGCCCAATGACCATAGGGATCGAGCCGCACCGGATCGTTGGGGAGCGCAGCGAGCAACGAAGCTTGCGCCAGATCGAGTTGCGAGGCGTCGACGCCGAAGTAGCTCAGCGCCGCGGCCTGCACGCCATACAAGTTCGAGCCCATCGGCGCGCGGTTACAGTATTCTTGCAGGATCGCGCGCTTTGAGAGCCCGTTCTCCAGACGCTGTGCGAGCACGACCTCGCGGATTTTTCCGAGCGCTCCGGGCGACACCGGCTCGACGAGGCGCGCCACCTGCATCGAAATCGTCGACGCGCCGCCGGGAAGGCGGCGTTCGAACGAGGCGCGCACGAGGGCGCGCAGAAGCGCCGGGCCGTCGACCGCACCGTGGATGAAGAAGCGACGATCTTCGGCTGCGATGACCGCGCGCGCGAACGCCGGCGCGATCCGTTCCAGCGGGACCGCAACGGTCCGCCGCTCACCGCGCCCGATCACCGCACCCAAAAACAAACCGTTTCGGTCGACGAATTCGAGGGCGCGCGCGTCGTGCGGAAGCGGCGGCGGATACAACGGCCGCAGTTCGTAAGCGAGGACGGCAAACGCCGCGATCAGCAGCGTCACAAAGACTCGGAGGCTGACGCTCGAAGAAGCGCGAGGGGGAATCGACGTCATGCGCAGTTATGCACTCGTTCTGGGAAGCTTCGTGCTTGCGGCTTCGGCGACGAGCTGCGCGAATCCGGGGAAGCCCGGCGGCGGTACGACACCCTATCCGGCGGTCTCACCGCTCGCCGCCGGCGTACTTCCAAATTGGATCGTCGAGATTTCACCAAAGGGCACCGCCCAAGCCGGCGCGCAAGTCCGCGTCCGCTTCAAGAACGACGTGATCCCGCTCGATGTGTTGGAGTCACCCGACCGGCAAGCCGCCCTCGCTCATTTCTCGCTCACCCCGACGCTGCCCGGCCGCTTTCTTTTCCTGACGCCACGCATGGCCGGCTTCGAGGCCGATGCGCCGATCCCGAACGCCACCCGAGTCCGCGTCACCGTGAGCGCCGGCCTCGCCGATCTCAAAGGCAACACCCTCTCGAGCGACGTGTCCTGGACGTTCCAAACGCAGCCGATCGCGCTGAGCGGCCTCCCCGGCAGCGACGTCTCGGGGGAGAGTCTCGAACCCGTCGGCCTTCGCCCGAGCTTCAGCTTGTGGGCGAATACGGAACTCGACGAAAATTCACTCGTCGCGCACACGGCGCTCCTCGACGACTCCAACCCGAAGGCCACGCCGGTCGACGTCTCGCTCGTTCGCAATGCAAGCCCGTCGCCGACATATCCGGGAGACGCGTCCGGCGCAAACCAAGAGCAATCGTACTACTACGCCTTCCGACCGAACGGCGATCTCGCCGGTGCGAAAACCTACCGGATCGTCGTCGGGAGCGGCGTCGCGCCATTGCACGGCAATCTCCCGACCAAGAGCTCCGCCCAGGGCAAACTTCGGACCTACGGGCCGCTCGCGTTCAACGGCGTGAGTGCGAGCGGTGGACCCGATCAAGGCGGCGACGGCCGGTTCGCAAGCGGGTCGCCGGTTCTGAACTTCAGCAACGGCTTGGACGCGGCGAGCGCGCAAAAAGCCGTCACGGTCTCGCCCTCGCCGAATCCAGGCGTCGTGCTCCTCGGCGTCGCGGACGGCGATCAGGGAATCCGCATCAATCCCTACGCGCTCAATCCGCGAACGCACTACACCTTGTCCGTTGCGACGGCGCTCAAAGATCAGTTCGGCCAGAACCTCGCGCAGCCGGCCAGCGGGGCTTTCGACACGAGCGACTTCGTCGCCGACATTTGGGCGCCGAGCGGCTTGAACGTCTTTCCGTCGGACGCAAATCTGCAACTGAACGTCGAGACGACCAATCTCCCCGACGCTCGTTATCGCAGCGTCTTTCGGGTCGTCCAACCGCAAGACTTGATCGCGAACGATGAGGGCAATGCGCTCGCTTTCCTCCCAACGTCGTCGGGTTGGCCGTGGCAAGCCTCACCGAAACGGCCGAATACCGCGATCGAGACGCCGGTTGCGCTGCGCGAGAAGTTGGGCGGCGCGACCGGGATGCTCGCCTATGGCGTGAATGCGCGCACGATCCACACGTCACGGGGTTGGCAAAATCCCACCTACGGCGGCGTCGTGCAATTGACCGACATCGGGATCTTCGCGCAGTGGTTTCCGAATGGCGGTATCGTTCGTACCGCGCATCTCTCGGATGGCCGTCCACTCGCCGGCGCGAAGGTCGAGATCTTCGAGTCGTTCTCCGACCGATATGGGCGCCAGAAGCAGAATTCGACGACCGTGCCTTGCGCGAGCGGGACGACCGATGCGACCGGCAGCCTGACCCTCGATAGCGGGACGTTCGCGCGTTGCGCCAGCACCGCACCGGATTCACAGACGGCGCCGTCGCTCTTGGTCGTCGCGCACAACGGCGCCGACTGGGCGTTCGTTCGAACCGACTCGTACAGCGGTGCGTACGGCGCCGGGATGTACGGCGGCTGGTCGGCGGGTTCGCCCGATCCTCACGGAACGATCGTCTCGGATCGCACGCTGTATCAACCGGGAGAGACCGCTCAGTTCGTCGTGGTGGCGTACTTCGACGAGAACGGCGCGCTCGTGCGCGGCCGCGCCACGTCATACACGGTCTCGATCCAATCGCCGAGTGGGAAGAACACGTCGCTCGGAGTCCGCTCGCTCGATGCGTTCGGCTCGTTTTCCATCGCCTACCCGATCTCCAAGCGCGCGGAGGTCGGCTACTATCAGATCAACGCCTCGGCGTCGAACGGCGAGGCGCTCGCCGGGAGCTTCCGCGTCGCCGAATTCAAGCCACCGAACTTCAAAGTCGATCTTGCGCTCGACGCGCAACGCGTGATGTCCGGCACGACGGTCAACGCCAAAGCGACCAGTACGTATCTTTTCGGCGCGCCGGTCGAAGGCGGAAAATCGCACTACTATGTGACGCGGCAGCAGTCGTATTACACACCCGCGGGTTGGGAGCAGTACGACTTCGGGCGGTCGTGGTTCTATCCCGAGCAGCCACCGAGCGTCGACGTCGACGTCTTGCAGAAGGATCTCACGCTCGGCTCCGACGGGACGAGCAGCATCCCGGTGCCGGTCGCAACCGATCTGCCGTATCCGATGGATTATCGTGTCGATTCCGAGACGACCGATGTCTCGAACCTTTCGGTCGCCGATTCCAAGACATTCACGGCGTTCCCGAGCGACGCGATCGTCGGCTTGCACGGCGACTTTGTCGCGACGGCCGGCGAGCCGTTCAAGATCGACGCGGTCGTCCTTGGCCTCGACGGAAAGCCGCGGACCGATAAGAAACTGAAACTCGTCCTTCAGGAGCGCATTTTCAATTCGGCGACGCAAGTCGTCGAAGGCAGTGAGACTCCCCGCGACTCCGTCCATTACACCGATATCGCGACGCTCGAGGTTTCACCGGGAACGTCACCGGCGACCGCGACGTTCACCGCGCCCAAACCCGGCTCGTATCGTGTGCGCGCCAACTTCAGCGGCAGCTCGAACGATGCGACTGCGACCGATCACGATCTTTGGGTGTCTGGAGCCGGTGAATTCAGTTGGGGCAACGACCAGCAACTGACCGTCAAGCTCGACAAGAAGACCTATCGGCCCGGCGACACCGCGACCGCACTGATTCAGTCACCCTACGCCGACGCAGACCTGTTCTTTGCAATCGTTCGGCACGACGTGCTCTATCGGAAGGTGCTGTCGGTCCACGGGCCCGCGCCGCAAGTGCGTTTCCGCGTCACGCCGGAGATGCTTCCCAACGCGGCGGTGGAGGCCGTCCTCGTGCGGCGCGGGAAGCCGCTCGCGCAAGGCGTCCCAGCGGGGCTCGACAAGCACAAGCTGGCGCGGGCCGGTTTTGCGACCTTCGAGGTCGCGCTCGACGCGAAGTACCTCAAACTCGACATCCGTCCTGGCGTTGCGCAGCCGCAGCCCGGTACGAAGCAGCATCTCAGCATCCGCCTCACCGATCGGAAGGGGCAACCCGCCAGCGGTGAGTTGGTGCTCGCCGTCGTCAACGATGCCGTCCTACAATTGACCGGCTATCGCTTCCCGGATCTCGTGAAGATCGTCTACGCCGACCAACCGATCTCGACCCGCTTCGCCGACAATCGCGCCCTGGTAACGCTCTTGACGGAGCACAAGTACGTCAACAAGGGCTTCGGGTTCGGAGGCGGACTCTCGGCGAGCCCCGGCAGTACGCGGGTTCGCACGAACTTTCAGCCGATCGCGTACTGGAACGGCGCGCTGCGCACCGACGCCTCCGGGAACGCGAGCGTCGACTTTCAATTGCCCGACGATCTGACCACGTGGCGCGTGATGGTCATCGCGATGACGGCCGATGCACGTTTCGGGAACGGCGAAACCACCTTCATCGCGACGAAGCCCCTCGTTACCAACCCGATCGTCCCGCAGTTTTCGCGCCCGGGCGACACCTTCTCGCTCGGCGTCTCGGTGACGAACATCGGGAAGGCGACGGGCGATGTGGCGCTGCAGGCGTCGTTAAGCGGAGGACTGACCTTCGCCGACGGCAGCCAAAGCAAGCAGCTGCAGGGGGCGACGCAAGGCCTCGTCTCGGCTTACCGCTTCGATGTCGCCGCGAGCGGGACAGGCGACGCGAACGTCAAGGTCGTTACGAAACTCGGCGCCAATGCGGACGCGTTCGCCGTGCCACTGCAGCTCCGCACGAACGATACCCTCGAGACGGTTGCGACGACCGGTGCGACGACGACCTCGGCGAGCGTTCCGCTCGACGTCCCGCAGTCGCCGCTTGGCGGACTCGAATTGACGCTCGCCAGCACGATGCTCGCGGAGCTCGGCGGACCACAGCAACTGCTCAAATTCGACCGCGCGCCATTTGCGACGTCGATCGCGAGCCGTATCGCGATCGCAGCAGACACGATCATGCTCGACCGGCAGTCCGGCGTCACGGTTGCAATCCCTGCATTGCAGAAGACGCTTTTGGCCGACCTCGACGCCCTGGAAACACAAGCGCTGCCCGATGGCGGTTACGCGCCTTGGCCGGGCGCGAAGCACGGGGACATCTGGTCGACGGCGTTCGTCGCGACGCAATTGCAGCAGGCGCACCTCGCCGGCTACAACCCAAGTGGGATCGCGCATGCGGAGCGCTTCCTGAACGCGGTGCTGGCCGATCCCAGCGACGGTTGCGCGCTGTCGACCGATCTTTGCCGGGCCGAGAATCGGCTCGAAGCGCTCGAGACGCTCGGAACGCTCGGGCAACCGCGGAGCGATTACCTGAGCGACATTTGGGCACTGCACGAGAAATTCGCGTACGTCGAGCAAGTCGAACTGGCACGCCATTTGCTCAAGGTCTCCGGATGGCACGATCAGGGGATCGCGTTGCGCGATAAACTGCTCGAGCAGGTCTACGAGACGGCTCGAAACGCGGCGGTCAATGCGCCGTTCGGCTTCGAAACGGGCGTCGCGGAGCAATCACAGATCCTCGGGCTGATGCTCGACTCGCATCTCAGCGTCGATCGAGTCGACAAAGCAGTGACGTCGCTCCTCGGGCGACGCGGCCGCGACGGCTACTGGCCGTGGCTCGGCGACGATGCCGAAGCGCTGAATGCGCTCGTCGCTTACGCACAAGGCGCGGGGAAACCGGGAACGTTTACGGCGGATCTGACGATCGGCGCGCTAAGCGATCACGCGGCGTTCGCCGGTTCGTCGAACACGCTGCATACGTTCACGCATGCGCTCGGCGGAGCGAAAGGCGTCCCTCCGGNNCTCCGCTACCGCCCGCCGGATGTCTCGGCCGGCGTCTACAGCGGCATCCGCATCGATCGCCGGCTGCACCCGGTCAACGATCCGACGATCATCGCCGCCTTTGGCTTGGCGCCGATTGCCGCCGATGCGACGCACGTCGCGGCGAACCGCGTCTTCGAAGTCGAGGATCGCGTCACGACCGATCATTCGCTCGACGACGCGATCATCACCGATCCCCTACCGGCCGGTTTCGAGGCCGTCGACACCGGTTTCCGGACGGCGACGCCGTACTTCCAAGCGCATTCGGACAACTGGCAGATCGACTATCAGGCGATCTACAACGATCGGGTCATCGCATTCGCCCATTACCTGCCGGCCGGCGTCTACGCGGTTCACTACCTCGTACGCTCGGTGACGCCGGGTTCGTTCTTGTGGCCCGGTGCGACCGTCAGCCTCGAATACGCCCCAGAAGAATTCGGCCGGACGACGAGCACCCGCCTAACCATCGATCAAGCGAAATAACACGCGAACTAGTTTTCACGAATGGCTTCGACGTCGATTCTCAGTTCGATCTCGGGGCTGACCACGACGCCGCCGTTGGGGACGGCGTCGTTCCAATTGACACCGAAGTCGTAGCGGTCGATCCGCGTACGCGCGACGAAGCCGGCCCGGCGCTTCGGCCCTTTGTCGACCCCGTCTTCCCACCACGGCGTGTCCCATTGGCCGAGATACGCAACCTCGAGAGGAACGCTGCGCGTCACCCCGCGCAGCGTAAGATCGCCTTCAACGACGTACTCGTGTCCCGAGCACGGCTTGACCGACGTGCTCTTGTACGAGATCGTCGGGAAGTGCTCGACGTCGAGGAAGTCGGCGCTGCGCAGATGATCGTCGCGCTGCTGCACGCCGGTCCAAAGCGTCGCCGCCTCGATCTTGGTCTCGAACGCCATCTTCGTCGGATCCGCCGGGTCGAACTCGAGCGTTCCCGAGATGTTCTTGAACAGGCCACGTACCCAAGTGACCATCATGTGCCGGGCGCGAAATTCCACTTCGGTATGCCCCGGCTCGAAAAACCAGTTCGCCATACTCCTGCTCCCTTGATCTCGAGATTTCACGCGGCGGTCACGGTTGCGTCCGGCGGTTCGCCGCGCGAGACGGTCAGAATCCGGAGGCGCACCGTCGTCAGCGCCGTCGTCAGCATGACGAGGAGCACGGCGTTCAACATCAGAGACGGCCCGTCGACCGAACTCGTGTTAACGTAGACGACAGACTGACCGCCGGAGACGAGCCAGCGTGCGATCAGGCGCAACGCGAGCGCCGCGACCCAGATGCCGACCGTGATCCACGAACCTCGCACCAGGAGCACGCCGGGCGCCGCGGTTTGCACCGTCGTGAAGTGCGCGACCGATAGTCCGATCCCGATCCCGACGGCGACGGCGACGATGCTCCCGGCGACGAGCGACGTCATCTGGTTGGGTGCCGCGATCACGACCGAGTAGATGGTAAATGCACCGACGATTCCGGCCAGAACCGGAACTGCGAAGAGGCTGCTCGTCTTCATCCGGCGGACGCGCAGTTCACGAAAGAGGAACCGCGCGAGGACCAGAGCGATCACAGCGAGGGTGATCCAGATCGTCTGTTGGCCTGTCTGCATCACGAACGATTCCGCGCGGCTGTGGAGATTCCGTTCATGGACCTAGCAATTCGAGGGAAGTCCGGGTTGATTTGCGCGGCGAGCAGGGGACTCGGACGGGGCTGCGCCGTTGCGCTCGCACGCGAGGGCGTCGCCGTGACCATCGTCGCGCGCGGCAGCGAGGCGCTCGAACGCACCGCGCAGGAGCTGCGCCGGGAAACCGGCATCGCCGTAACGACCGTCGCCGCCGACATCACGACACCCGAGGGAAGAAGCGCGGCGCTCGAGGCATGCCCCAATCCCGACATCCTCGTCAACAACGCCGGCGGTCCACCGCCCGGCGATTTCCGAACGTGGGATCGGTCGACGTGGATCGCAGCGCTCGACGCGAACATGCTGACGCCGATCGAGCTCATCAAGGCGACCGTCGACGGAATGATCGCGCGCGGCTTCGGGCGGATCGTCAACATCACCTCGAGCGCCGTGAAAGCGCCGATCGACGTCTTAGGACTTTCGAACGGCGCACGCAGCGGTTTGACCGGCTTCGTCGCCGGCATCGCTCGCAAGACGGTCCGCCACGGCGTGACGATCAACAACTTGCTGCCCGGCTCGTTCGACACCGATCGCTTGCGCGGAACCGTGCGCGCGCAAGCTGCGGCGAAAGGCGTCGACTTCGAAACCGAGCTCGAGACGCGACGTAACTCGATTCCGGCGGGACGGCTCGGATTGCCCGAAGAGTTCGGCGCGGTTTGCGCGTTCTTGTGCAGCACGTACGGCGCTTATATCACCGGCCAAAACATCTTGGTCGACGGGGGTGCCTACCCCGGGACATTCTAAAGAAAGTGGCGACTAGAGCTCTTCGACAAAGCGGTCGATACGTGCGGCGAGTTTCGCCGGCTGCTCGAGTGGGGCATAGTGCGAGCTTTCCTCGATGATCTCGAACGTACTGCCCGCGATCAGCGCGTGGACCTTCTCGCGAAGGAACTCGGGCGTCATCGGCCGATCGGCGACGGGCGCCAGCACCAAGGTCGGCGTCTCGATCGTCGCGGCCTCGTCGGCGAAGTCCGCTCCTTGCCAGGCGGCGAGTGACTCGAGGGCGACTTCGGCGCGGACTCTGGCATGCGCGTCGTGCAAGAGGGCCTTGGTCTCGGGTGACATCTCGCGAAACGTCAAACCGTCAAACCATTGCCCCGCACGTTCCGGATCGCCCGCCGCGCTGCGGAAGAAGTCCAAGACCTTTGGCGAGAACGGGACGCCGCTCGCCGGCACCGGGGCGATCAACACGAGACCTTCGACCGCCTCCGGTCGATCGATCGCAAAGCGCTGTGCAATCACCGCGCCCATCGAATGTCCGACCGCCACCAGCGGATCGAGATCGAGCGACTCGACCAGGTCGCTGAGGTCCGTCGAGTAGCGTTCGAGGCTGTACGGACCCGGCGCCGCATTCGATTCACCGAACCCGCGCAGATCGACGGTGACCACCCGGCGGTGGGCGGCGAGGTGACGGGTCAGCGGTTCCCAGACGGACGCGCCGGCTAGCCAGCCGTGGACGAACAGCAACGGGATTCCCTCATGAGTCCCTCGGTCGGTAAAGGCAAGCTTCGCGCCGTCGGAGGCCTGGTAGGTCGGCATCTTCGCCCTTGTGACTCCCATCGCGGAATGGCTTCGTCGCCGTGCGCCCCGTCACACCTCACCGAGCCGGCCCAGAGACTAGTCCGTTGACACTACCCGGCCTGAAAAACGTCCCGCTCGTGCCGATAACCGGAACATGATCATGCCCAAACAAAGGGTTGATGAGGGCGTTCGCACGGTCCGGCTCGATTCGCTCCGCAACGTTCCCCTCTTCCGGGACTTCGACGAGACGGAACTCACGCAAGTCGCGGGGTTGGTCACCACGCATCGCTATACCAAGCATCAAACGATCTTCCGCGAAGGCGACCCCGGCCAATCGTTTTATCTGATCCTGTCGGGATCGGTCGCCGTCGTGCGTATTGCGTCGGACGGGCGAGAGACGATCCTTTCGATTCTCAAAGAGCGCGACTTCTTCGGCGAGATGAGCGTGTTCGACACGTCGGTGCGCGCCGCCGGCGTTCGCACGATGACCGACGCCGAAGTCGGCGTCATCGAACGCGACGATTTTCTGGCGCTGATCGACAAGACGCCCCGTATCGGGCGGCTCCTGGTGATCGCCCTCTCCGAGCGTCTGCGTGCCGCGAACAAACTGATCGCCGCGACGACCTCACAGGACATCCGCGCGCGCCTCGCATCGCTGCTGCTGAACCTGATGCAGAATTTTGGCGAGCCGGTCTCGACCGGAACGCGCATTTCGCTACGTCTCACGAATCAAGAGATGGCGAACATGATCGGGACGACGCGCGAAACGGTGAACCGGACGCTGAACCGCTTCTGGGACGAGCGCCTCATCGACATGCGCACGGCGCACGTCATCGTCGCCGAGCCCGAAAAACTCCGCGCGATCGTTACCTAGCGTCGAGCTAAACGAGGCGCTTCAATGGGCGGCGCTTCCAGACCAGCTTGTAGTAGGTCAGCTGCATGAGGAGTCCCGCGACGAAGGCCGCCGGATAGCCGTACCAGACGCCTTCGAGTCCCAGACGTTGCATGAGCACGTACGCGACGGGAACCTCGACGCCCCAGATTGAGACGATCGAGAAAACGGTCGGCCACAAGACGGTTCCGCTCGAGAGCATCATCCCTACGAGCACCCGCGCGTTGCCGAAGATCACGTAGCTCCACAACGTGATGTGCAAGAGGCGCTGGGCGATCTCCACGGTCTTCGGATCGACGATGAACAGGGAGATGATGTGCCAGCTCAGCGCGTAACAGATCAGAATCAGCACGCCCTCGATCGCGTAGTTGAGCAACACGCCCGCCCGAACGATCTTGCCGATGCGCTCGAGCTGCCGCCCGCCGATAGCCTGCGAGCCGAAGATCGAGACCGCGATTCCGATGCTGATCGCCGGAAACTGCACGTACGAGACGACCTGGTTGACGGCGCCGTACGCCGCCGTCGCGTTCGAACCGAACCGATTCACGAAGGACAGCACCGCGATCTCGGAGAGTGAGACCATGATGACGTTGATCGCCGTCGGAACCCCGATGCGGATGATCTGCCAAGCAAGATTCCAGCGTATCTCGAGGTGCGCGAGCATCTCACGATCGAAGGCGAGCGGGTTCTTGGTGAGCGCCAGGTAGATGAGGAGCGCGGCTAGGGCGAGGCTGTTCGAAACGATGTTGGCGACTGCCGCACCGTTGGTCTCGAGCCTAGGCAACCCAAGCCAGCCGAGGATGAAAAACGGCGTGATGACGAGCGTTAGGATCGTCCCGAGGATCAAGCTGTACAGCGGAGTCTGCGTGTCGCCGGTGCCTCGCAAGAACGTGGTGTAGATCAGATAAACGAAAAGCACGGGCAACGAGAAGAAGACGATCTGCGAGTAGCTCGTCGAGGTGGCGAGGATGTCGCCCGGCGTCCCGAGCGCGCGCAGCATGGGCTCCGCAAGAAATCCGCCGATCAAGCCGACTGCGATCGCCAGCACCACGGTCAGCGAGAGCGTCGTGCCGGCGATCTCTTTCAGCTTGACGTGATCGCGGGCGCCGTAGGCCTGACCGATCAGAACGGTACTGCCGCTCGCGACCCCGATGATGAACGAGATCAAGAGAAAGATGATGGGAAAGATCGCAGAGACGGCTGCCAGCGCGTGAACGCCGACGAGACGGCCGAGATAGATGCTGCTCGTAGTCGACGACAGCGCTTGCAGCACGTTGCTGATCATCAGCGGGACGAGAAAGAGCGCCATCACTTTCCAGATGGGACGAGGATCGTCCAATAAGTGCGCACGCGCGCCGGCAGGCCGCATCGTGCGGCTGTTACTTACGAGCTTACGGCGTCCTCTTGAGGCGCGGATCGTCGGCTCGATCTGCGTCCGACGGTGCGACCAGCAGCGTGCGCGCGCCGGTGTACCAGACCAACCCCGGCGCCGCGCCGCGTTGTTTGCGGACATGTTTGCGCTCCGTAAAGTCGACTTCGACCTTCTCAGCGTCATGAGCTTTGCTGTTCAGCGCCGCCAACGCGGCGGCGCGCTCGAGTTCCGTGACCTCAGCTTTCCGCCCGCCGTCGATCCGCAGGATGACGTGCGCGCCGGGGACGCCGCGCGCGTGAAACCAGAGATCGTTCGGCCGTGCCGCTCGAAAGGTGAGGTCGGCGTTGCCCTGCGGCGAGCGCCCGACGAAGATGCGGGCATCGGGCGCGATAGATATTTCTCGCGGCGCAAGCCGTCGCTGCGCACGACGCGCCGGCGTTCGTTTGGCGCGCCCGCGGCCTTCGAGCCGGTCGACGCTTTCGGCCAGTTCCCCGATGGCCTCAGGCTCCGCCCGCAAGACTTCCCACGCAAGATCTTCCGCGAAGCGTTCGGCCGCTCCCAACGTTGCAAGTCTGCGTTCGAAATGCGTGTGGCGGGCGGTGGCTTTCTTGTAACGCCGGAAGAATGCAGTGGCGTTGCCCTTGGCATCGAGGCGAGGATCAAGCTCGATCGTCAATTTCGGGTCGCCGGAAGGGACAAAACTCGCCGCGCCAGGCGGAACCTCGTTCATATGCGTGTACAAGAGTTCGCCGGCACGGCGTAACGCGTCGCTCGTCGCGGTTTCGTCGCGCTCGCGTTCCAGCGCCGCACGTTCGCGACTGAGCGCCGCTCGGCGTCGCTCGATGCGCGCGGCGAGCGCCGTGCGCTTCGCTTCGGTGCTCCCCGTGCTGCGACGTTCCACGGCACCCGCGGCGAACTCCGACAGCAGGGGAAGAAGCGCGGGGACCTCGCTTTCGTCGAGTTCGCTCAATTGCAGCAGTCGAACGACGTGAAGCTGCACGATTCGTCCAGCTTCGTCGCGATAAACGTAGACGGGTCCGCCGGCCTCGGCGTCGCTCCCCAACAACGTCTCAAGCTTCGTTGCCACGCCCCGGCCGCCGCCCACGCGGTCGAGCGCGAGCGACTCGGCCACCAGACGCGGGACGCGCTCCTCGGCATTCTCCGGCAGCGGCGGGGGCCCATAGGCTTCGCCTGCCTTGACGGTCCGCACGGTCTTCCCCCCGGCCTCGAAGCTCTTGGCGGCGCTGACGACGGTCTCACCCTTGAGCAGCACGAGGTTGCCGTAGCGCGGCACGAGTTCGGCGACGAGGCGGTAGCCGCTGGCGACCCCGAAGCGCGAGCGGGCCGAGCAGTCAAAGGCCAAGAGCCGGTCGCCCGGCCTCGCGCGAACCCGGGCGATCCGGAGCCCCTCGAGGGCGTCCGACGCAGCCCGCGGCCAGCCTGGACCCTGCGAGAGCGGCGCAGGCCGCTCTTCCAGCGTGATGAGGGGTGTGTCCCCGAACACGTCGATGAGTACCAGCCCCCGGTCCGTCTCGAGCCCGAATCGCCCGTCGAAGAGGGCGCCGGCAGCCCGGATCCGAGCACCGCGCAGCGCGGCATCCAGCTCGGCGCCGAGGCGGCGTACGATCAGCCAGTCGGTACGCATCGACCCCCGGTCCCGAGACGGCCTTGCAGGCCGGTCCAGCACGATTTCCGAAGGGTTTCCGTTCTTGTTCGGGCGGGCCGTGGAACCGCGGATTCGTGCCTGTGCGGTGCAGCCTCGTTGGTGTGGCTAGAAAGGGGGGTCGCGCTGAAGGGCCCGGGGTTACTCTTCGTCGTCTCGGGGCCATCAGGGGCCGGAAAAGACACCGTCGTCGACGCGCTGCGCGAGCGAGTGCCGCGAGTGCGGTACTCCGTCTCGGCGACGACACGAAAGCCCAGACCCGGCGAACGCGAGGGCGAAGCGTATTTCTTCGTCACCCGCTCCGATTTCGAAGCGATGGCGACGCGCGGCGAGTTCCTCGAGACCAAAAAGTACAACGGCAACCTCTACGGGACACCTCGCTCGTTTGTCGAGCGAACGCTCTCCGACGGCTACGACGTGATCATGAAGCCGGAAGTGAACGGAGCGCTCGCGATCAAGCGTGGATTCCAAGCCGCCGTCCTGGTCTTCTTGCTGCCCGACAAGTTCTCGTACCTCCACCAGCGCCTCACCGAACGCCGCACCGAATCCGCGGAAGAGATCGCGGCGCGACTGGCGATCGCGCACACCGAGTTAGCCTCGATCCGACACTTCGACTACGTCCTCATCAACGAACAGGCCCCGCTCGAGCAGCGCGGCTCGTTACCTGCGGTGGACGACCTCGAGGCCATCATCCACGCGGAACGTTTCCGCATCCATCACTACAAAGACGACTACATCAGAAACGTGGAAGAATCATGAGCCAATCAGTTTTCGGCGACCTGGACGGCCTGTTGCAGCATGTCGACTCGAAGTTTACCCTCGTCAACGTGGTCACCAAGCGCGCCAAGCAGCTCAATAACGGGGCCCCCCCTTTGACGCCCGATGCGAATCCCAACAAGCCCGTCTCGACGGCCTTCGAAGAAGTTGCTCAGGGGAAGATCCCCTACAAGCGGGTCCGCGAGGGTATTAAATAAGTGGTCGCAGGCCACTAATGTGCGGGATCGTCGGGTACGTCGGCCATCGCGACGGCGTCCCCATCATCCTCGATTCGCTTCGCAGGCTCGAATACCGCGGCTACGATAGCGCCGGAATCGCCGTCATCGACGTCGACGGCGTGTTGTCGGGGACCAAGGCCGAGGGAAAACTCAGCCGGCTCGTCGAGCGGCTCGAATCCGAGCCCCTGAGCGGGTCGACCGGGCTCGGTCATACCCGTTGGGCGACACACGGGCGGCCTTCCGACGTCAACGCGCATCCGCACGCCGATTGCGACGAGAAGGTCGCGGTCGTTCACAACGGCATCATCGAGAACCATGCGACGCTCCGCGAGCGGCTGATCGCCGACGGCCACGTTTTTCGCAGCGAGACCGATACCGAAGTTATCGCACACCTCATCGAAGCCAACGACGAGGGCAACCTCGTCGACGCGGTCCGCCGTACGCTCAAACAAGTCCGCGGTGCATACGCGCTCGGCGTCATCTCGTCGCAGGCGCCGCGGCAGCTCGTGTTCGCGCGCAGCGGGGCCAGCCCACTTGTCGTCGGGATCGGCAACCACGAGATGTTCGTCGCCTCCGATACTCCCGCGATCTTGAAGTATACGCGCAAACAAGTCATCTTGCGCGAGAACGAGATGGTCGTCATCGACGACAGCGGTTACACGCTCAGTGATTTCGAGGGACGTCCGATCGAGCGCGACGTGACCCAGGTGATGTGGGATGCCAGCTCGGCGGAGAAGGACGGCTTCAAGCATTTCATGCTGAAGGAGATGTTCGTTCAGCCGAGCGTCGTCAAGGAGACGCTGGCCGGGCGCATCGACGAGTCCAACGACGTTCAGCTCGCGAGCGAGCTCAAGATCGACGAGAGCCTGCTGCGGGCGATCAGCAAGATCTCGATCACCGGCTGTGGGACGGCCTTTCACGCGGGCATGGTCGGGATGTATCTCTTGCGCGCGCTGTGCAAGCTGCCGGTGGAGATGGAGCTCGCGAGCGAGTTCCGCTATGGCGATCGCGTCCTCGACCCGCGCACGCTCACGATCGCGATGTCGCAATCGGGAGAGACGGCCGACACGATCGAAGCGGTCAAGGTGGCGAAGGACGGCGGCTCGCCGGTGCTCGGCATCTGCAACGTTCTGGGCTCGCACCTGACGCGACTCGCCGACGGGATTCTCTACACGCGGGGTGGACCTGAGATCGGGGTCGCCGCCACGAAGACCTACGTCTCGCAGATGGTCGCGATGGTGCTGTTCGCACTGTACCTCGCGCGCGTTCGCCACAGCGAACCGATCGAGCGTCTGCGCGAGATCGCCGAGGGAACGAAGCTCTTGCCCGAAGCCATCGATCTCTGCCTGAACGCCTCGGATGAGATTCGCCGAGTCGCGCGCGGCCTGCGCCGCGCCAAAACGGTCTTGTTCATCGGCCGGTACGTCAACGTTCCGACCGCGCTCGAGGGGGCGTTGAAACTCAAAGAGATCTCGTACATTCACGCCGAGGGCTACGCGGCGGGTGAGATGAAGCACGGGCCGATCGCCTTGCTCGACTCGAAGGTCCCCGTCGTCGGCATCGTCACCGAGGGCCGCGTGCGCGAGAAGATGCTTTCGAACCTGGCCGAGGCCAAAGCGCGCGAAGCAAGGATCGTTGCGGTCGCCAACGTCGGCGATCGCGAGGTGGCCGAGATCGCCGATCACGTATTCTGGGTACCCAAGGTGGACGAATTGCTCGCCCCGATTGTCAACGTCGTCCCACTGCAGCTGCTCGCCTACCACATCGCAGACCTCGACGGAAAGGACATCGACCAACCGCGCAATCTGGCCAAGACCGTCACCGTTGAATAGCGCGCCTCGTCTCGACGGCCGAGCGCTCGACGCCCTCCGACCGGTGCGCATCGAACCGAATCCGCTCTCATTCGCCGAAGGTAGCGCGCTGATCGAGCTCGGCCACACCCGCGTGCTGTGCGCGGCGACGATCGAAGACAGGGTTCCGCTCTGGCTGCGCGGGCGCGGCAGCGGCTGGGTGACCGCCGAGTACTCGATGCTTCCGCGCGCGACGCCGGAGCGCACGCAGCGCGAGTCCGTACGCGGGCGGCTCGGTGGCAGAACCCACGAGATCCAGAGGCTCATCGGTCGCGCGCTGCGCGCCGTCACCGATCTCAAGAAACTGGGAGAGCGCAGCATTCTGCTGGATTGCGACGTCTTGCAAGCCGACGGCGGGACGCGGACGGCGGCGATCACCGGAGCGTACGTCGCGCTGTCGCTCGCCTGCGGACGCGTCTTTGCACCGGGCAGCGCAAAGTGGCCGCTTGCGCGTCAAGTCGCGGCGGTCAGCGTCGGCTACGTTGACGGCCGGCCGCACCTCGACCTCGCGTATTCGGAAGACAGCCGGGCCGAGGTCGACATGAACGTCGCGATGACCGACGCCGGCGAGTATGTGGAAGTTCAAGGGTCGGCCGAGTCGCGGCCCTTCGATCGCGCGCAGCTCGACGAGTTGCTGGGGCTCGCTCAGCGAGGGATCGAGCGTCTCTTCGAAGCACAGCGCGAGGCCCTGGCCGCGGCCGCGTACATGCATGCCGGCAGCTAACCGCGCGCGGCTGGAAAAGCTCGTCGCGCAAGTCGAAGGCTTTTACGTCCGCGATCGGAGGCTGCGGCGCGCGCAGGCCGCGATGACCGCGCTGCTCGCAAGCGGCGCCGAGATTCCCCCGGCGGGGGCCGCAGCCTACCTCGACGCGGTGCGGCGTTACTTCGAAGGCTTTGAACGCGAAGCGCGCGCGCACGTGCGCGAGGTGGAGAAGCGGCTCGCGCGCGCCAGCCAAGTGCAGTTCAACCTGACCGCGGAATGCGGCGTTGCCGCTCGTCGCGTCGAGGTCACGCAAGGCGTCCTTTCGCAGCTCGCTGAAATCGGCGCCGAATGAACGCATGGGGGCCCACGCCATAAAGACCATCGAGGACGTCGGGCGCGGGGCGACGGGGGTACTCGAGTACGCCGGCGGCCTGGCAATGCTGTCGGTGGAGAGCGCGGCTTTTATCGCGAGCCTTCGCGTCCGCCTCAAGGAGACGTTCGAACAGGCCTATTTTCTCGGAATCCAGTCGACGGTCATCGTCCTATTGACGTCGACCCTGACCGGGATGATCGTCTCCTTCGAGGCCGCACAAAACGCAGTCAGCTATGGAATCAGCAACGTCGTTGGCGGTGCCGTGACCTTCACGACATCGCGCGAACTCGGTCCGATGCTCTCGGCCGTCGTCGTCGCCGGGCGCGCCGGGGCAGCGATCGCCGCCGAATTGGGCTCGATGGTCGTCACGGAACAAATCGAAGCCCTCGAGTCGCTCGGACTCTCCCCGATTCGGATGCTCGTCGTCCCGCGCTTGGTGGCGATGATCGTGATGATGCCGGTCCTGACCATCCTCGCCGACATCGTCGCCATCGTCGGCGGCGGCTATCTGGCACACACGCTGGCGGGAATTCCTTACGACACCTTCACCGAGTCGATCCGCAACTACGGTAGTTTCTCTGATTTTTGGAAAGGCCTCATCAAGGCCGCGGTCTTCGGCGCGCTGATCGTATTGGTGGGTTGCTATCAGGGACTCTCGACGCGCGGCGGCGCAGCCGGCGTCGGCCGTTCGACCACCGGCGCCGTCGTCCTAGCCATCATCCTGATTTTTGTTACCAATTTCATGATGTCGCTGATTCTCTTCAGGTGAATTTTGCCCGCATCGAAGGCGTCACGCTGCGCTTCGGCGACAAGATCGTGCTGCAAGACTGCACCCTCGACGTCAAAGCCCGCGCGATCACGTGCTTGATCGGGCTTTCAGGCGCCGGCAAGTCGACGATTCTCCGGCTGCTCAACGGCCTGCGCACCCCTGACAGCGGACGGGTAATCGTCAAGAGCACCGATCTCGCGACGCTCAAACAACGCGACCTGGTCAAGTTTCGACAAAAGGTCGGTTTTTCGTTTCAGTTTGCCGCGCTCTTCGACAGCCTCACGGTCGGCGAGAACGTCGCACTTCCGCTACGCGAGAACACCAAGATGAGCGACGCCGAAATCACCAAAGTCGTGCACGCCACGCTCGAGTCGGTCGGTCTCGAGAACGCCGTCGAGCAAATGCCGTCGGAGCTGTCCGGCGGCATGCTCAAGCGGGTCGGCTTCGCGCGCGCCGTCGTGAACAATCCCGAACTCGTGCTCTACGATGAGCCGACGACCGGCCTCGACCCGATCATCACCCACGTCCTGACCGACACGATCAAACGCCTCCGCCGGCAACTCAACGGCACCGCGGTGGTCGTCTCGCACGACCTCGACAGCATTTTCGTGATGGCCGATTACGTCGCCATGCTCTTCGAGGGAGCTATCATCGAATATGGAACGGTCGAGGAAGTACGGCGGTCGGCAAACCCGATCGTCCAGCAGTTCCTGCAAGGGAGTGAGGTCGGCCCGATCCCGTTATGAGTAGACAAGCCCTGGTCGGTCTGTTCGTGATCGTCGGTGCGGCGGCGCTTTTCGGAGTTTTCTACTTCCTCGGCGACTTCTGGACTCGCTCGCGCGGCTATAAGATCGGCGTGCACTTCCAAACTGCCGCGGGATTGCACCGCGCGGCGATCGTCTCGATGAGCGGCGTCAACATCGGGGCCGTCGACGACGTCGAACTCGAACCGGACTATTCGGTCGACGTCATCCTAGCGGTCAAGCCGGGTTTCGAGATCCCGAAGGAATCCAAGTTCTTGATCCTCGCGCCCCTGACGGGCGAGCCGTCAGTCGTCATACAGCCGCCGCTCGCCGGCCAGCTCGCGACCTTACCACATGAAATCCTTCCGCTCGACAAGCAACCGCAGGGAAAGAATCCGGCGAGCATCCAGGATCTCCTCGAGCAAGGCCAGGGCGAGATACACCGCTTCGATCACATCTTGGCCGACCTCGAGCGGCGCGCGCCGCACCTGCTCAGCGAGCTGGATTCGGCGATGCACAATGCCAACCAGTTGACGACCGAGGCTCGAGCCTCGCTCGCCCAGTTCGGCGACTCCGCGAACGGCATGATGGCCACGCTCAACCGCTCGGCATCGGCGGCCGGCGACAACGTGGTCGATCTCACCAATACCCTCAACGCGACGGTGAAGCGCAACGGTCGTCAGATCGACGGGATCATCGCGCAGCTCAGTGGGATGACCCACTCGATGAATCAAAGTGCCGACTCGCTGCGAGACTTCGCCACCAATCCGAAGATGAAACAAGATCTGCTCGAAACGACGCACCAGTTCGCCGTGACCGCCAAGACGTTCGCGGAGTTGACCAACGATCTCCGTCAAGTGACCGGCAATCCGCAAACTCAATCGCAACTTCGCGACACCGTCGCGCAGTTCGACGCGACCGCGCAGAAGCTCGATTCGCTCCTGGGTACCCTCGGCGGAAAGAGCACCGTCTACGGCATCGACAAGAACGCGACGCCGGCTCCCGGTGGGTTCACGCCGCTGCCCCCAGGTTTCGTGCCGACCTCCAAGCCCGCGCTGCCGCTTTCGGAGCCGACGGCGGCGCCGGGGGTTCCCGTGCCACCGGGCGCGGCGACGCCCGCACCGCGCGGCCGGGCCTCTCCGTCTGCGCAAGGCACGTCGTCGCTCTCGCTCGAGGGGCTGAAGAAGAGACTCAACAGTTTCACCAAGGATCTGGTCGAACTGCAGGTCCGTGTCAGCCAACTCTCGCCGCTGCAAGCGGCCAACGGGAGGGGCAACACGTCGCCGCTCTTGACGATCGACCGCGGACCTCAGACCGACTTCAACATTCGTCTCCTGCCGAAGGGGTCGACAAGCCTGTTCGCCGGCGTGAACGACGCCGGGAGCGGGACGAGCACCGCCAACTTCATGCTGATCGGCCGGCGCGGTACGTGGCAGTACGGCGGCGGTATGGAGTACTCGCGACTTGGTCTGACGACGTCGTTCTCGGGCCCGCTCGCGGGCATCGAGTTCCGCGCATACGATCTGCGCCACCCGACGCTCGACGCCTACGGCAACCTCTTCCTCGCGCCGAAATTGCAACTGTTCGGCGGCGAGCGCGACGTCACGCACGCCGACCGGCGGACCGTCTTCGGCCTACAGTTCGAGATATAGCGTCACGAGGATGAGCGAGGAGCGCAGCGCTCGACCACGTGTCGCAATCTTAG
Organism: Candidatus Zemynaea palustris; assembly: GCA_003134695.1. Taxonomy (GTDB): domain Bacteria; phylum Vulcanimicrobiota; class Vulcanimicrobiia; order Vulcanimicrobiales; family Vulcanimicrobiaceae; genus Zemelea; species Zemelea palustris. The sequence goes on from PLCB01000029.1 coordinate 87,523, forward strand.
GGGCCGGCGTGATGGGGACGTTGTTCGGCTACTACCTCGCCGAGCACAACGACGTCACCCTGGTCGACGTCCGCGGCGACGTCGTCGAGACGATCAACAAGCATGGCGTTCAAATCGACGATCTTCGGCCGCACAAGGTCCTGGCGACCCGCGAACCCTCGAAAGCGTTCACCACGAACTATCTCTTCGTGTTCGTGAAAGCGCCCTACACGCTCGGCGCGGTTCGCCCGTTTGCCGGACAACTCAATCCCGCGACGCCGATCGTCTCGCTGCAGAACGGCCTCGGGAATGAAGAAGCGATCAAGACCGCGCTCGGCGCGAACGTTCCGCTGGTCATCGGGATCACCAACGTCGCCGCCTATGCGGTCGGGCATGGGCGCTCGCGCCGGCTCGGCACCGGCACGACGGTGGTCGGGTCGGGAGGCGCCTCGACCGAGACGGTGCGCTCGGTGCAAACACTTCTGCAGCAGGCCGGCCTCGAATGCTCGACGGCCTACGATATTCGGCCGCACCTGTGGGGCAAGCTCCTCGCCAACGCGGCGATCAATCCGGTCGCCGCGCTTCTCGAGTCGACGAACTCGGCGATCCCGAGCGACCCGAACGCCGCCGAACTCGCGCGTTCGCTCGCCCTCGAGGGCGCCGCCGTCGCGAAGGCGCTCAGAATCAATCTTCCGTTCGGCGATCCCTGGGAGTACGTTCGCGACGTGATCGCCTCGAGTGTGGATGGCCGCAACTCCATGACGATCGATCTAGCCGCGCGGATGAAGACCGAGATCGACCACATCAACGGCGCGATCGTCGCCGCGGGTCGCCGGACTGGAGTCCCGACGCCGTATAATGAGGCCGTCGTGCGCTTGGTCAAAGCGAAAGAAAACCTCGCGCGAGAGTGAAGGCCGCTTCGCATCCGCGCGCGTCGATCGGCGCCGTGATCTTCGACATGGACGGTGTGCTGATCGACAGCGAGCCCGCCTGGGAACAAGCACGCAAGTCGCTGTTTCTCGAAAGCAATCTGCCCTATCCGCCCGAGACCACGCAGGCGATCATGGGGATGAACTCGGTCGAGTGGTCGCGGTATCTCCACGAGCACGGCGTCCCGCTGCCGGAACCGAAGATCGTGGCAGAAGTCTTGGCGCGAGTCGCCGCTTCGCTGCGCGAAGACTTACGCCTCATGCCGCGCGCGGTGCACGTCGTTCGCACGCTTGCCCAGCGATGGCCGCTGGGGATCGGCTCGTCTGCCGACCGGGCGATCATCGAGCTTGCGCTCGAACTCGCCGGTCTCCGCGACGCCTACGCCGTCGTCGTCTCTTCGGCCGATGTACCCCGCGGGAAGCCCGCGCCCGACACCTACTTGCGCGCCGCAGAACTGCTGGGAGTGGCGCCCGAACGTTGCGCGGTCGTCGAGGACTCGGCGAACGGCATTCGTTCGGGGCGCGCGGCTGGGATGCGCGTAATCGCGATTCCAAACCAGCATTTTCCACCGGCCCCGCAGGCCCTCGCCTTAGCCGCCGTCACGCTGCGCTCGCTTGAGCAGCTTACGCCGGAGGTCGTGGCAGGGTAGTAGCCCAGGCGGCGGAACGAACCTAGCAAGCCCGGCGTTCTAGAATTACGTTTCCAATGGAGTACGGCGTGATGAGACATTTCGGCGTTGGTATCATTCTTTCGATGCTCGCTTGTTTCGCGCTCGTCGGCCCCGCGCCGGCGTCGGCCGATGCGTCGGTCGCCGTCATGCCGATCCAGTCGGACGGGATCGACCCGATGTTCGCGGCAAACTTCGATCCGGGCAAAGCTTTCACCGATATCCTGACCAACAAGCTCGTCGATATCGGAAAACTCTCGGTCGTCGACCGCGCGCACATCGACCAGATCTTCGCCGAGCAGAAGCTCGCCCAAAGCGCGGACTTCGTCTCGAACAACGCGGTCCAACTCGGCCACATGGTCGGCGCGAATTTCTTGATCGTCGGCCGCATCGTGCACCTCGACAAGACCGCGTCGCAGGGCGTCGGCATCGGCAACGTCTTGGGGAACTTCGGCATCAACAACGTCGGGACGTCGGCCGACAGATATCACGTCCAGATCGCGATTCAACTGATCGATTCCGCAACCGGTCGGATCGTCAAGCAGTACATGCATGACGAAAATCGTCAAGCGAAGGGCATTCTCATCGGCGATCCCTCGAGCGGACGGGGCTATTCGAGCGCCGCGTTCGGGAGCTCGGTCGTCGGCCAACTCCTCAACAGCGCCGCCGGCGACTTGGCCCAGAAGATTTCGGACACGTCATTGACCGCTTCAGCGGTGCCGAACATCAGCGCGATTATCATCGCGTTAGACGGAACGGATGCGATCATCAACAAGGGACAAGCCGACGGCGTCACGCTCGGAATGTTCTTCCAAACCTTCCATCAGATCTCGGCGAAGGACCCGTCGACGGGGAAGACGATCGTGACCGACATCCCGGACGGCTCGATCGAAGTCCGAGCGGTCAGCGCCAACTCGAGCGTCGCGCGCGTCGTTAGCGGGAAGCCCGCCGTCTCGGGGGTCGCGAGGACGCAATAGCCAGGGAACCTCTGAAGAGGCTCCCTAGGTTCGCTTCGGAAGCAAAGCGTCGATGAGCCTCGTTGGATCGGTGTCGACGGCGAGCGTCGCTCGTTCGGCGTCGTGCACGAACGCGTCCCCGCTCGCACGCTTCAGAAACGCCACCAGGCCTTCGTAATAGCCGTCGACGTCCAGCAATCCGCTCGGCTTGTCGTGATAGCCGAGTTGTCGCCATGTGATCGCTTCGAAGAGTTCGTCGAGCGTTCCGTAGCCGCCGGGCAGCGCCAAGAAAGCGTCGGCGTATTCTGTCATCAGCGCTTTGCGTTCGTGCATCGTCTCGACCACGTGCAGTTTGGTGAGACCCAAATGCGCAACTTCACGCGCTTCGAGGATCCGTGGGATCACGCCGATGGCTTCGCCGCCGGCTTCGAGCGCCGCATCGGCCAAGGCGCCCATCAAACCCACGCGGCCGCCGCCGAAGATCAGCCCGATCCTCCGCTCCGCCAAGAGCCGCCCGACGTTACGCGCCGATTCGAGGTACGCCGGGCTCAGGCCGGGGCTCGAGCCGCAGAAGACGCAGAGCCTGCTCACAAGAGCATGCGCCGTGAGTTGCGAAGGCGAGCCATCGCATGTTGCATTGGTCGCTGACCATCGTTGCCCTGGCCGCGCTTGCCGCATGGGCAGCACTGATTGCGTTCCGCGGTCGCTTTTGGCTTGCCGCAGTTGATGAACACCTCGCCGCAGGGGACGAAGCCGCGAACACCGCCAGTTCGACGAGCGCGATCCGCGTCGAGGCCGTGATCCCGGCTCGCGACGAAGCCACCGTTATCGAGCAGTCGCTGCCGTCGGTCGTTCGGCAGCGTTTCGCGGGCGAATTCCACGTGACGCTCGTCGACGACCACAGCACCGACGGCAGCGCGAGCGTCGCGCACGACGCGGCCGCGAGCACCGAGCTCGCGAGTCGCTTCGAAGTCGTGAGCGCGCGCGAGCTCGAGCCGGGCTGGACGGGCAAACTGAACGCGCTCGAAAGCGGCATTCGAGCGGTGCGCGCGGCGCGCGGCGCGCCGGATTACTGGCTGTTCACCGACGCCGACATTCGGCACGATCCGGACAACCTTTCGCGGCTCCTCGAAACGGCGCGACGAGATGATCTCGCGCTGATCTCTTCGATGGTGCGCCTCCACTGCGCGACGTTCTGGGAGCGCTTACTGATCCCGGCGTTCGTTTTCTTCTTCCAGAAACTCTATCCGTTCGCGTGGGCCAACGATCCGCGTCGCGCGACCGCCGCCGCCGCCGGGGGATGTATCCTGGTTTCGAACGCAGCGCTCGAACGAATGGGCGGCCTCGCGGCGATCGCCGACCGTCTCATCGACGATTGCGCGCTCGCCGCGGCCGTGAAGGCAAGTGGGGGAAGGATCCGCCTCGGCTTGAGCGACCGGGCGCAGAGCATCCGCGTCTACGACTCACTTGAGGACATCTGGCGAATGGTGAAGCGCAGCGCCTTCACGCAACTCGATCATTCCTACGGCCGCCTGTTCGTGACGGTCGTCGGCATGACGTTGCTCTATCTCGTTCCACCGCTAGGCATTCTCATCGGTCTGTTGGCGCGCGACTGGGTCGTCGCAATTCTTGGCGTAGCGACCTGGCTCGCCTCGTCATTGGCCTTCGGGCCGACCGTTCGCGCATATCGGCAGCCGACGGCCGCCGCGTTTGCGTTGCCCGTTGCAGCGACACTGTATACGGCGATGACCGTCGACTCCGCGTTCGCGCACGCGCGCAGGCGCGGCGGCCGCTGGAAGGGCCGGACGTATGCGCTCGAGGGTGTCCGTTAAGGGGCACCGACCATAGAATGAAGGCTGCGGCGCAGGGCGCGGAGCGCGCGAAACGCGCCGCGGGTCAGCCGGAGTGTTGCAAGCGGACTGAAGAGGCACACCCGGGCGAGCGCCTTGGGATCGAGATGACCGGCCACATCAAGGACGGCGTTCAGATCCGGGAGATCGTCGTCGACGCCGTCGCTAACGACGCGTAGGACGGCGACGGACGACCCGGCGCGATGCAGGCGAGCGAGCAGCGTGAGGCTCTCCATGTCGATCACGTGACACCCGCGATGTTGGGCGAGCGCACGTTTTTCGGTGGCGCGGGTGACGATATGGTCGACCGAGAGCGCTCGGATCCCGCTCAGCGCTCCGGGGACGGCGCGTTGAATCGCCGCGGTCAAGTCCGAATCCGTCGCCAGCGGCACGCCGTCGGTGTCCTCGATCGACGCGTACAAGAGCACGTCGCCGGGACGGAAGCGCGCGTCGAGCGACCCGCATAGCCCGGTCACGAGAACGCGACGCGGCGCCCCGCTCGCGCTCACCGCTTCGGCTGCGGCAGTGGCGGAAGAAGACCCAATTCCGATCGGATAGATCGCGACACTCCGGCGCAGGCCGGCACGAACGGCACGTTCTTCGGCGCCCCGCGGAACGAAGACCGCGTCGATCACGCCAGCGCGGTTAAGAGCGGCTGAAAACGGTCGCCAGCGAGCGGATCATGTTGCCGGGCCGCATCGAGTCTTCGGCGGCGGTCGGCTCGTANNGACCAGTCGGTCTCTTCCAGTAACTCGCGATAGCTCGAGTAATAGCCCTCGCCGAGCAGATAGCATGGCTTCTGCCACCCGAAGAGGCTGAACGACGGCATCCCCCAAGGCGTGCATTCGTAGTCTTTCTCGCCGGTCAAGAAGTCGAGGAAGAGCGGATTGTGGTTGAAGTTCCACTTCTTCGCTCCCGCCTTGTAGGGCGCGAAGATCTCGCGGAAGAGCGCCTTCGTCTGCTCGCGAGCGAGAAAGTGATCCTGGTCGGGGGCCTTTTCGTAACGATAGCCGGGCGAGACCATCATCCCGTCGGTGCCGAGCCCGCTGACAAAGTCGAAAAACTCCTGAACGCGGTGAGGCGGCGTCCCCTCGAAGATCGTCGTGTTCGTCGTCACGCGGAAACCGCGCGCCTTCGCCGCCTTGATCGCGCTGACGGCGACCGCGAAGATCCCTTTGCGGTCGACCGCGTGATCGTGTTCCTCTTCCAATCCGTCGAGATGGATCGAGAACGTCAGGTACGCCGACGGCGTGAACTTGTCGAGGCTTTGTTCGAGCCGGATCGCGTTGGTGCAGAGATAGACGAACTTCTTACGCGCGACCAGTCCATCGACGATTTCACCGATCTGCGGATGCAGGAGCGGCTCGCCACCGGGGATCGCGACGATCGGCGCGCCGCACTCGTCTGCGGCCTTGAAGCATTCTTCGGGCGTGAGATGCTTGCGCAGCACCTCGACCGGATGCTGGATCTTCCCGCAGCCGACGCACGCCAAATTGCACCGAAACAGAGGTTCGAGCATCAAGGTGATCGGGAAGCGCTTGCGGCCCTTGAGCTTCTGTTTGATCAGGTAGGCTCCGACCGTCGCGGCCTGTTTGAGGGTAACTGCCATGTCGTTCTAGCGTGCTCTTTTCAAAAGATAGCCGTTTTCCGCGAACCAGCGGATGGCGTCGCGGATCGCCGCGTCGAGCGGCCCGGGGTCGTACCCCAATTGATCCTTGGCCTTCGACGTGTCGTAGAACATCGACTCCCTGGACATCCGGACGGCGTCGACAGCGATTCTCGGCTGGTGGCCCACGCGAGAGAGAAGGCCTTCCTCGAGCCAGGCGACCGCGAGCGGGAGCCAGACTGGGACTGTGAGCAGCGGAGGCCGCCGGCCGCTTGCTTCCCCGACCCGCCGCAGCAGGGCCCGGAGCGTCAGATTCTCGCCGCCGAGGATATAGCGCTCGCCGGAGCGCCCCCGATCGTATGCCAGCAGGTGGCCGCGCGCGACGTCGGCGACGTCGACGAAGTTGAGGCCGGTCTCGACCAGCGCCGGCATCCGCCCGGTTAGAAATCGCACCAAGATGTCGCCGGTCGGCGTGGGCTTGCGATCCCAAGGTCCGATCGGCGTCGTAGGGTTCACGATGACGACGTCCTGGCCGGCCCGCGCCGCAGCCAGCGCCTCCTGTTCCGCGAGATACTTCGACTGCTTGTACGCGCCGATGAGACGCTCGGGCGGGCTCTGATAGCGTTCGTCGGCGATCCCGCCGGATTTGACACCGATCGCCGAGACCGAGCTCGTGTACACGACGCGTGGGACGCCGGCCGAGCGTGCCGCTTCCAGAATCGCGTGCGTTCCGAGAACGTTGCTGTGAAAGAGCGCATCGCGATCGCGGCGCCACAGACTGTAGAGCGCGGCGACGTGGAAGACCGCATCGGCGCCGGTCATCAGTTCGGCGACGTTGGGCGCGAGCAGATCGCCCTCGACGATGTCGAGCTCGAGGCCCGCGAGGTTGCGCCGATCGCTTTCGGGTCGCGCCAAGGCGCGCACGTGCCAGCCGTCGTCGAGGAGCGCGCGCGCGAGGTTGCCGCCGACGAAGCCCGTCCCGCCGGTGAGAAACGCGACCTTCTTCAAGGGAGTGATTGAGGTTCGCGAGCGGTGCCGCGGCCGCCGAGGTCGTCGACGAGCGTGTACGCCACCGGAACGACGATCAGGCTGAGCAAGGTCGACGTGATCAAGCCACCGATGATCGAGACGGCCATCGGCGCGCGCAGCTCGGCGCCGGCGCCGAAGCCGAGCGCGATCGGCAGCATCCCGAGAATCGTCGCTGAGGTAGTCATCAGGATCGGTCGCAGCCGCTGCGCCCCCGCGCCCAGGATCGCGTCGGTTCGGGCTAGGCCGGCGGCGCGATGACGTTTGATGCTATCGACGAGCAGAATCGCGTTCTTGTTGACCAAGCCGAGTAAAAAGATCACGCCCATCAGCGAGATCAACCCAAACTCACCGTGCGTGACCCACAATGCGAAGAACGCCCCGACGATCGAAAGCGGTAGCGAGACGCTGATGACGAGTGGGTCGAGCCAACTGCGGAATAGGATGACGAGCACCACGATGATGGCGACGACCGAGAGGACGAGGGTGATGCCGAAATCCTTGAAGGTCGTCACCACGTCCGCCGACGTCCCGCCGAATTTCAGGCTGATCCCGCGCGGCAGAACCTTGCGCGCCTCAACCGAAACGCGGTCATCGGCGTCACCGAGCGGCAAGCCCGCAGCGAGATCGGACGAGATTTGGACGGCACGTCGTCCACCGACGTGCTCGATCGCGGAGAACGGCGTGCCGTCGGAGACGCCGGTAGCCGTGACATCGACGAATCCCGGTATCTCCTGAAGGCGGTGCTCGAAGTTCCGGCCGATCGTCCGCAGTCGATCGAGATCGTCGCCGACCAGTGCGAATTGCAGCGGTTTGGTGGCGTCGGTGCCGACGAACGGCACGTCGCCGACCGAGGTCGTGACCCCGTCGAGTGGCGGAAGGTGCGCGCGGACCGCATTTTCGGCGTCGATGGTTCTACCGTTGCGGTCGGGACGCAGGTGGACGTCGATCGTGCCGACGTTCGATTGCCCCTGCCGCGCGCCGATCGTGGTGTACAGGGCGCTGACGTTCGGATCGGTGCGAATCGAGCCTTCGAGTTCGCTCGCGGCCCGAATCGTTTCGTCGAGGCTGGTCCCGAGCGGCGTCTGAAAGCTCACGATGAACTCGCCGCGATCGAGGTGCGGGATGAAACCCTTGGGGAGGACCGGGATCAGCGCGAGCCCCGCGCCGAACGCGGCCAGCGCGATAATCACGACCATCACGCGATGACGTAACGCCCAACTCAGAAGCTGCCGATAGCGCGGGTGGCGCGGAACCTCGGGTGCGTTCGAGCCTACCCGCGGCTTGCGTTTGGCACGGAGCCACGACGCCGCCAGCGCCGGCGAGAGCGTCCGTGCGGCCAGCAATGAAAAGAGGACGGCCGCCGATGCCGTGATGCCGAACGGCTTGAAGAACTGGCCGAGCGTCCCGCTCATCAAAGCGATCGGCAGAAAGACTGCGACGATCGTCAGCGTCGTCGCGACCATCGGCCGGCCGATTTCATTGTTGGCCATCAATGCGGCGGTTCTCGGTTGTTCGCCGTCCTCGATACGACGCACGATCGCTTCGACCGCGACGATCGCGTCGTCGACGATCACGCCGACGACGAGCGCGAGCGCGAGCAACGTGATCGTTTCGAGATTGAAGTGGAAGAGCCGCATCACGACGGCGGTGCCGAGCAGCGACGTCGGGATCGCAAGCGCCGAAATGCCGGTGGCGCGGATGTCCCAAAGAAACGGTAAGATCACCAGGATCGCGAGCAGCATCGCAAAGCCCAGCGCTTCTTGCGTGGCGCGACTCGCTTCCCGGATGAACGTAGCCTGCGAGCTGGCGAGGGTAATGGTCGTGCCCTGAAGTTTTCCGGTTAGGTCCGCCACGGCGTCGTCGGAAGCTTCGGCGACGTCGAGCGCATTGGCGGCGCCCTTTTTTACCACGGCAACCGCTACGGCCGGCCGACCGTCGTAGCGATAGGCCGATGCGTCGGAGCCCGAACTCTGGCCGCCGAGCACTTGGACCTTGAGCACGCCGGGGATCGCGCGCAACTGCGGGACGACCGTCGTCGAGGCGAGCTTCGCGAGCTCCGCCAGGGAGGGGATCGATGCAAACCGGCCGATCCTGGCTTGAGTCAGCGCGTAGGTGACGACCGCCGTCTCGTTGAGATCGACGGGCGTAACCTTCGTCACCGTCCCCG
>PLCB01000029.1:96774-135453 GCA_003134695.1 Candidatus Zemynaea palustris
ACGACGACGACCGGGAACGCAATGTCGGGAAAGAGCGCCAGCTTCAGCGACAGGAAGCTGAACAGGCCGAGCAGGGAGAGTCCCGTCCACAGCGCCAGGGTGATCGCCGGCGAGTCGATGGCGAGCCTTGAGATACTCGGGCGCGGCGTGGCTAGCGTCCTCGGTCGCTGGTCATCGCGGAGCGCCTATGCCGGTCCGAGCTTGAATTTGTGGCGGTACGTCTTGCCGACGACCCAGCGCGTCGTCGTGTTGCTCATCGTCGAGACCACGCCGGCGACGATCAGCGAACGCACCTCCGAACGTGAGATCTTCACCGCGCCTCCGGACTGCAGCATCGCCGTCGAGCGCTCGATCTCGCGCAGTGTCGCAACGGCGAAAAGAACCGGCAAGAGGCAGAAGAGGCGTATCTGGAGCGCCCTCTTCGGCAGCGCGTTGATATAGTCGAGCGATTTTTTGATGTCGGTCTTCGCGAGTTCGACCAGGGTCGCAAGCGCCTCGCGGTTTTGGGCGACACGGTCACCGTGCAGAATCAGTTGGTGGCTCGAACCGCGTTCGCGCAACAGCTCCTCGGGGATGTATGCGGCGTTCTCGTGCTCGATGTCCCAGGCGATGTCTTTGAGGATGTTGATCGTCTGCAAGCCTTCGCCGAACGCTTCGCAATGGACGAGCAGCCGCTGGTAGTCGCGCTCTTTGATGTGGCGGCAGTGGAAGAAGAAGAGTTCGGTCAGCATGTGCCCGACGGTTCCGGCGACATAATAGCAGTAGCGGCGGTACTCCTCGACCGTTTGAATCCGAATCCCGTCGGGATAACGGCCGACGAACTCGCTCATCCCCATGGCCAGCTCGCGCGTCCAGTGGCCGACGATCCGCGCACTCTCAGGCGGCAGCGAATTCAACAACTCGAAGACCAGCTGGGTTCCGTGCAGCAGCTCGCGATAGTTGGGGTCGGCGACCTTGATGTCTGAGGCTTCGTCCCCGAAGCGTGCGGCGAGCGCCGGGTCGTCGAAACAGGCGATGAATTTCGCGAGGAGCTCTTGCCGGCGTGACGCCGCCGACGTGCCGTCATCCTCGACGGTGTCGGCGATGCGGCACAGCAGATAGCCGGTCAGGACGGCCTTGCCGAGGTCGCCGGGCAGGATCGTTATGCCGATGGCAAAGGTCCGCGACACGCGGCCGATGATGCTGCGTGCGAAGGCCAAGGCACCGGCCGGGCGGCCCCCGCTGTTACCGTTCAAACTCATTGGGCGATTATTTCTTCGTTCAGGTCGGGGCAGCCGGTTCCCTCACGGCCGGCCCTAGCTCGCCGGGCGAACCAAGCGGCGAGGCCCTGGTGCGGGGCGTTTGGGCGCGCCAGCGAATGAACGCGGCCATGCAGCGTTGGGCCCGGCCCCGATGACGCGCGGGAAGGCGGCGCAGAGCCGCAAGATCCTGTGCGTCTTTCCGCGTTACGCCCCATCCTTTGGGACGTTCGAGTACGCCTATCCGATCGTCGGTGTCAAAGCATTCATGCCCCCGCAGGGCATCCTGGTGATCGCCGCATACCTGCCGGACAACTGGCAGGTCCGCTTCATCGACGAGAACCTCCGGCCGGCCACTCCGGCCGATTTCACCTGGGCCGAAGCAGTCTTCGTGAGCGGAATGCACATCCAGCGCGCGCAGATGGAAGACATCAACCGCCGCGCGCACGGTCATGGGAAAGTCACCGTGCTCGGTGGCCCCTCGGTCTCGGGCTGCCCCGAGTATTATCCCGATTTCGATTACTTGCACGTCGGCGAGCTCGGCGACGCGACGGACGAACTGATTCGACGGCTCGAGACTACAACCGCGCGGCCGGCGTCGCAAGTTCGCCTCGACACGAAGGAGCGCGTCGCGCTTTCGGAGTTTCCGGTTCCGGCGTATCATCAGACCGATCTCTCGAAATATTTCTTGGGGAGCGTCCAGTTTTCGAGCGGCTGCCCGTACCGCTGCGAGTTCTGCGACATCCCCGAACTCTACGGGCAGAATCCGCGCCTGAAGACGCCGCAGCAGATCGTCACCGAACTCGACGCGATCCTCGCCGCAGGCGGAGAGCGCGCGATCTATTTCGTCGACGACAACTTCGTCGGCAACCGCAAAGCGGCGAAAGAGCTCTTGCCACACCTCATCGAGTGGCAGAAGAAGAATGGCTTCGCGGTTCAGCTCGCCTGTGAGGCGACGCTCAACATCGCGAAATCGCCCGACCTGCTCGCGATGATGCGCGAGGCGTATTTTTGCACGATTTTCTGCGGCATCGAGACGCCCGACCCAGCGGCGCTTCACGCGATGGCCAAGGATCAGAACAACATGATGCCGGTGATGGACGCGCTGCGCATCATTCACGATCACGGGATGGAGGTCGTTTCCGGAATCATCATGGGCCTCGATACGGACACGCCCCAGACCCCGGACGCGATTCTCGAGTTCATCGACGCCTCGAACATTCCACTGCTGACCATCAACTTGCTCCAAGCGCTGCCGCGCACGCCGCTCTACCGCCGCCTGCAGGCGGAGGGACGCCTCATCGACGAGCCGGGACGCGAATCGAACGTCGAGTTCAAGCTCCCGTACGATCAGATGATCGGGATGTGGCGCCGCGTTTTCACGACCGCCTACCGGCCCGAAGCGCTCTACAAGCGCTTCGAGTTCCATGTGAACCACGTCTTCCCGAAGCGCATCACGCCGCCGAACAGCAAGCAGCGCGTAAACGGGCGGAACATCCGCAAAGCGCTTTCCATCCTCGCGAACCTGTTCGTGCGGGTCGGGATCTTCGCCGACTACCGCGACGTCTTTTGGAAGATGGCGAAGAAGGTGCTGCGCAAGGGCGACGTCCAGAGCCTGATCCACGTCGGCCTCGTCAGCCATCACCTGATCACCTTCGCGCGCGAAGCGGGCGCCGGCCGCCGGAACGCCTCGTTCTACTCGGAGAACCTCCCCGAAGGCGAACTGATCGCGTCGTAAAGTAAGAAGGAAAGCTCGCAATGAGAATCTCCCCGTTCCGTCTGAAATTCTACGCCGCCCTGGCTCTTAGCGTCTGCGCCGCGTTGGCCGCACGAGGCGCGCTGGCCGCGAACCTGAACGTTCAAGTCGACTCGCTCGCAAACGGGGGTGCGATCGCGCCGCAATACACCTTCTGTGTTCCGGCTGCGCAGGGCCACGTTACGCGTGGCCCGGATAAGAACCCGCGCGTTTCGTGGTCGAAGGGACCGGAGGGGACGCAATCCTACGCGGTCATCGTGACCGACCTGTCCGGCCCTTCCGTTCGAACCGAGATGAACCAAGAGGGGAAGACGGTCGCAGCGGACCTTCCGCGGCTGACCTCCTACCATTGGGTGCTGATCGACATCCCGGCGAACGTAACGGAGATTCCGGAAGGCGCCGACGCGGATGGAGCCGTGCCACACGGAAAACCCCAAACGCCCGCGAAGTTCGGGCTGCGCGGTCTCAACGTGTTCACCAACGTATTTGCGGCGAATCCGCAGATGAGCGGGAATTATTTCGGCTACGATGGCCCGTGCCCATCCTTCAACGATGCGCTCGCGCATGACTATCGCTTTCGCGTTTACGCACTGAACGTACCGACCCTCAACCTCTCCGGGCCGTTCGACGGAAACGCGGCGATCTCGGCGATGTTCGGCCACATCCTCGCGGTCGGCGAAGTGAAGGGAACCTACTCAATCAACCCCGCCGTAAAGTAAGCCGGAACGTTACCGGAGCTTTTCTTCGTCGCGGGGGTGGGCGTCGTCGTATGTCTGACGCATGTGTTCGAGCGAGACGTTCGTGTAGATCTGCGTCGTCGCGAGACTGGCGTGGCCGAGCAGCTCTTTGATCGTCACCAAGTCGGCGCCGTTCTGAAGAAGATGGGTCGCGAACGAATGACGCATCGTATGCGGCGTCGCGTGCTCGGTGATTCCGCTCAAGTCGGCATATAAGCGGAAGATCTTCCCGGCCTGATTGAGGCTGAGGCGGCTGCCACGCTCGCTCAGGAATAGCGCACCGTCCGCCGAACGCGGCCGCAAGCTCATATACATCCGAATCGCGTCCTTCGCGGCCCTGTTGATCAGCACGAGGCGCTCTTTGTTGCCCTTGCCGAGGACGCGCATCGTGCGGCGCTCGAGGTCGACGTCGGAGAGGTTCAGCCCGACGAGTTCGGCCCGGCGGATCCCGGAGGCGTAGAGCACTTCCAGCATCGCGACGTCGCGCAAGCGCAAAACGTCGGACCGCCCGGCGATTCGGGTCCGCAAGAGGCGCGTGACGTCGCGCTCCTTGAGGACGCGCGGCAAGGCATGGTCGCTTTTCGGCGGCTTGACCTCGGCCGCCGGGTTATCTTTGCGCCGGCCCTCCTGGCGTTCGTAGCCGTAGAATTTCCGGAGCGCGAAGATCTTGCGCCGGACGCTCGCGGCCTTATAGCCCAAGCGATCGCGCAGGTAGAGAATGTAACGCCGAAGGTCGCCGGGCTTCGCTTTCGCGACCGCGCGGGAAACCTTCGGGCGTTCGCCCTTCGGTTGCAAAAAACGCCCGAAGCCCTCGACGTCTCGCGCGTATTCGCTCGCGGTCCGGCGCGAGTAATTCAACTCCGCGCTCAAACTGGACGCAAACTCGGCGAGCAGTGGGTCCTCGGGCACAAAGCCTGGCATGGCCTAAACCTCCGGATTCGCGCTCAGTCCAGGGTGCATAATCATAGTTTGTGTGCTTCGAGTTTGCGAGGCACGGCTCCTTTCAGCATCCCTCGCCGAGGGTAAAAGCGCGCGCCGGCGAGGCGCGTGCGCGATCGCCGCGGGAGCTTCTTCTGCGAGCTCCCCACCACTGGGACGAAGCTGGAAGCGAGCATACGGGGTAAAGAGTCCTCGAAAGAGAGGCTGGCCATGAACGACCTATCGCGTCTCAAAGGCGCCTTCGCCGCGCTGGGCCTGGCACTGGGCACGCTCGCGAGCGCGACGATCGCAAGCGCTGACGACAACTTCGGAACGATCCGAGGCCGCGTGACCTTGCCGGATAGGACCCCGGTGTGTGGCTTGCGAGTGACCGCACGATCCGAGCATAACATGACGTTACGGGCACGCACGCAGCCCGACGGATCCTACGTCTTCTTGGGGGCGTTGCCCGGCGACTATACCGTGGACTTCGGGACGTACGAACACATCGAGCGGCGCGCCCACGTCTCGCCGATGCTGACGACGACCGTCGATTCTCCCGTTCCGCCGACGCGCTATCCGAAGGGCCTCGACGCGAACCTGAAGGCGGCGGTGCTGCAGCAATGTCCGCCACCATCCTATTCCGTCTACGCCTACTACCCACTGAACGGCTGGTCCGAGGGTCACCAGCCGACGGACAGGTAACCCACGTCGACGAGGGTTCGTCCTCGTCGATCAGAAGCGAGCCTATATGAATTGTCCGACCTGTCAGACTCCGCTCGCACCCGGCGCGAAGTTTTGCGCCAATTGCGGCGCGCCGGCGCCGCAGCCGACGCAAGTCGGAGCCTACACCGAGCCGGTCGGAGAGACTGATAATCCGAAGCAACCGATTCTCATCGGCGACATGAGCATCAAGGTCGAGGGCGAGCTCGTTCCGGTGGTCGACGTCGAACTCGGCTCGCAGCAGACGGTTTACTTCGAACACCACATCCTGTTATGGAAGCAACCCAATGTCACGCTCGGATTCATGGGGTTGCAGAACGCGGCGAAGCGCTTCTTCTCCGGCTTGCAGATCTTCATCTCGACCGCCAAAGGACCGGGAAACATCTCCTTCTCTCGAGAGGCACCCGGCCAAATCGTCGCGCTGCGATTGCAGCCCGGACAATCCGTCGACGTCCGCGAGCACCAGTTTCTGCTCGCGACCAACAACGTGGCATACGATTTCTTCTGGCAAACCGGACTTGCCAACGTACTCTTCGCGCGCACGGGCTTGTTCATCGATCGCTTCACCGCGCAACAGGCCGAAGGCGTCGTCATGCTGCACGGCTACGGCAACGTCTTCGAGAAGACGCTTGGTCCAGGAGAGATGCTCGACGTGGAACCGGGCGCGTGGCTCTGGAAAGATTCGAGCGTCCGCATGGACACGGTGACCGTGTTGCAGTCTCAGGGCGGCGGCGGTTTACTCGGCGCGCTCGGTGCGTTCGTCGGCGGCGCCGCGCTCCTCATCAACCGATTCTACGGCCCGGGCCGGATCGGGATTCAGTCGATGACCTATCACGAGCCGCACTTCGAAGGCGCTCAGCAAGCCGGCGGCCAGAGCAACGTCGGCGGCGTTCTCAACCAGCTCTTCGGTCAGCGCCAATAGCCGCGTGAGCGGGGTCACATCGCCTCGGGCGCGGTCTCTAACCTTGCTCTCAAACCAAGCGGCTGTCGATTTCGTAGTATATGCGCATGCGGCGTTTGGTTTGGACATCGAGGCTCGCGGCGATCCTCGCGATCGCCGGCATCTGCGCGCCGCCGACCGCCCGGGCCGAGCCGCTGAATCAAGATCCCCGGGTCGCCGCCATCATGCAGCGCCTGGCCGACAATCCGGCGGCGCCCGACCAGTATTCGGCCGACGTGAGGCTGCACGTCCATCTGCGCGTCTTCCCGTGGCTCTCCTTGACCCTCCAGGGGAGCGAAGTCTACAAGCATCCGGGCTTCTATCACTTCGTTTTTCGGGGCGTTCCCAAAGCCGCCGAACATTTCAGCGACATGGCGTACGACGTCGGCGATCCGTCCGCGTGGCCTCAGAAGTACGATATCTCGTATCTCGAGGCATCGAACACAGGCCAATCGGTCCTGCGCCTCGTGCCAAAGACCCACGGTAACGTGAAAACGCTGGACGTAACGGTCGATCCCGAGAAAGCACGGCTCGAGAAGTGGGTGTGGTCGCGCACCGATGGCGGAACGATCTCGGTGACGCAGCGTTACGAGCTCGTGCGGACGCACGACGTCGTCAGCCAGCAGGAAGCCGCGATACGCATCCCGCACATGGCCGCCGACTTGAGCGCGACCTACAGCAACTTCGCGCTCAAAGAGAGCGTCGCGAGCGCCGACCGCCAGTAGAAAAGCCTTAGCCGGCTAGCTACGAAACGTAGCTCACGCTGACGCTGAAGCCCGCTGCCTCGGCGCGATGCAGGATCGAGAGCACGTTCTCGATTTCTTCGTCGATGCTCACGATTTCACGCGCGCTGATGCCGACGGGCGCGGCATTTTCCCAGAGGATCCGGCGCGCCGCCTCGAGCGCACGGCGCAGTCGCTGCGGCGTCGCCTCGAGAACCGGCCAATCTTCGTACGAAGAGGCCGGCACGACGCGCCAACCGCTGCCCGAAAGTTCTTCCTCGTCGACGAAGGCATTCGGTATCGCGCCTAGGACGTCGATCGCCTCGCGATCCGCGGGGCGCAAAGGCAAGCCCATGTCGGAGAGCCGGACGACCCACCGATAGAATGCCGGGTTCCCGACGTTGTACGAGCCCGCCGGTGAGCCCACGCTGACGTGAACCATCGTTGCGACGTTCGCTCGGCCGGGCGGGGTCCCTTTGCGGCAAGCGCGAGCTTGATTACGCCTTCAGCTTGTGAAACATGAATTCGTTGCCTTCGCTGTCCTTGGCGAACGCCATGAAACAGACGGGCGACTCGTCGATTTTACCGCCGCCTTCGAACTCCACGCCATGCGCTTTGTGCGCGGCAACGGCCTCTTCAATGTTGTCAAATTCGAAGATGAGGCCGCTGCCCTTCTTGTGCTCGCCATCCTGCGGTTTATAGACCCCAAAGGACTCGCCGGTCGGAAACGTCCACTCGCTGACCATCCCGGGGTACGACATGGTCGGCTCAAACCCGAAGAGCTCGCTGTAAAACTTGGTCGCGCGATCGAGGTCTTTTGCGTAATAGTAGGACGCCGCAAGTCCCTTCGCTTTCGGCGTGGTCGTGACTGCCATGGCTTCTCCTATCGACTTCATGTTGCTTGAATAACCGTAAGTCTGTGCCGGTCAGGCGCTGATGAGTTCGGCGACCATGCTCTGTTCTTCTCTTAACTCCGCGACGCTGGCATCGATTCTCTGCCGGCTGAAATCGTTGATCGGCAACCCCTCAACGACTTCCGCTTGCTTGCCGTCGCTGCGAACGGGAAATGACGAGATCAGTCCCGCCTCAATTCCGTACTGGCCGCCGGAGATGCACCCGACGCTGAACCAATCGCCGGAGGGGGTCGGGTTCGTCAAGGTGACGACGCTACCGATCGCCGCATTCGCCGCGGAGGCCGCCGACGACGCGCCGCGCACTTTGATCACCGCCGCACCGCGTTGCTGCACCGTCGGTACGAAGGTTTCTTTGAGCCAGCGCTCGTCCCCGATGACCTCGGCGGCGCTGCGCCCGCCGATCTTGGCGTTGTAGAAATCCGGAAATTGCGTGGCCGAGTGATTGCCCCAAATCGTCATATTCGTCACTTGCGCCACCCCGACGCCGGCCTTGAGTGCCAGTTGGCCCTTGGCACGATTTTCATCGAGTCGCGTCATCGCAAACCACCGCTCCCGGGGAATCGCGGGGGCGTTCCTCATCGCGATCCAGCAATTCGTGTTACACGGGTTGCCGACCACGAGAATTCGAACGTCGCCGGCCGCGTTCTTCTCGATCGCGCGGCCTTGCTCCACGAAAATCTTGCCGTTGATACCGAGCAAATCTTTGCGTTCCATCCCCGCCTTGCGCGGAACGCTTCCAACGAGCAAGGCCCAGTTGACGTCGCGAAAGCCTTCATTAAGATCCGCGGTTGGAACAATTCCGCGAAGCAGCGGAAACGCGCAATCCTGCAGCTCCATGACGACGCCGCCGAGGGCTTCCAGTACCGGTGGAATTTCGATGAGCTGCAACTGCACCGGCTGATCGGGACCGAAGATCTCTCCGGCTGCGATGCGAAAAATCAAGGCGTAGCCAATCTGGCCGGCCGCACCGGTGACTGCGACTTTTATCGGGTCTTTCATGCGAATTGACTCCTCCTCGATCTGTCGCGACCACTTCACGTTCAAAGCGGCCTGTCCTCGCCCGCTCAGCTGAGCGCTGAGACGGTTGCGCCGCGGCTCGAGATGTCGAGCTCGAACGCGTCGCTCTCGATGCCTTCCCGCGCGAACGCGGCGCGGATCGCGTCGCCGATCGCCGGGCCGTTGCCTTCAACGAGCGCCAAGACGCTCGGTCCAGCACCGGAGAGCGCGATGGCGAGCAAGCCGGGCATTTGAAAACCCAGCATCTCTTCGAAGCCAGGGACTAGCGGCGCGCGGTACGGCTGATGGATCCGATCTCCCGACGCGACGCGAAGCACGTGCGTTTGTCCGGACGCAAGCGCGGCCGCGAGCAGCGCGGCACGTTGAATGTTGTAAACGGCATCGCTGCGCTCGTAGTGCGCCGGCAGCAGCGCACGCGCCGCCGCGGTCGGCAGCACGATGTGCGGCGTCACCGCGACGGCCGACAGACCGGCCGGTGGATCGAAGCGCAAGTAGCTGGGTGGCGCGCCGTCAACTTGCGCGGCGACGACGATACCGCCCAGAAGTGCCGGGAGCGCGTTGTCGGGATGGCCTTCGAGCTCGGTGGCGTGGCGCGCCAGTGCATCGGGCAAAGGCCGCTCGGCGGCAAGCTCCGCGCCGATCGCGATGCCAAGCACTGCGCCGGCAGCGCTCGCGCCAAGTCCTTTGCCGAGCGGGATGTCATTTTCGATCAGGATGGAGACGTTGGGACGCTCGCCGAGCAGAACGCGATCGAGCCCACGTACGATCTCGTTCTCGAAGCCCACGTTGGTGGGGACGTATTTTCCGGCTTTGAACGCGATCGCGAAATGAAGCGCCGGCTGTACGGTCGCACGCACCCAGAGATCGAGCGCGACGCCGATCGCGTCGAAACCGGGCCCGAGATTCGCACTCGAGGCCGGTACCGCGATTCGAAACGCGTCACGCATACACGGCAGACGCTCGATCGACGAGCGCGCGCAGCGCCGCCTCGTCCGGGAGGCGTACGATCTTGTTTGCCAAGCGCGCGACCGAAGCGTGGAACGCCGCCGCGTAGGCCGAATCCTTGAGAACATGACCGGTGAGAACGAGCACGACGTCGTCGTCGCGTGCGATCGTATCGTCTTCGCGCAGTTTTCGCAGCCCGGCGAGCGACGCCGCCGAGGCCGGTTCGCAGCCGACGCCGTCGCGGCCGACGATCGCGCGCGCTTCGGCGATTTCGTCGTCGCCGACCGAGATGACGGTGCCGTCGCTCGCGCGCACCTCGCCGAGTGCCTTGCGCCACGAAGCCGGCGCGCCGATCCGAATCGCGGTCGCGTCAGTCTCGGCCTCCACCGGCACGAGGTCGCCGCCATCGCGAAACACGTTCGCGAATGGCGCCGCACCGGCGGCTTGAACGACCGCGATCTTCGGAATCCGGGTGAGCAAGCCTAAATCGCGCGCTTCACGAAAGCCCTTCCCCAACGCGCTCGTGTTCCCGAGGTTCCCGCCCGGGACCACGATCCAATCCGGCGCGTTCCAGCGGCGCGACTCGAGCAACACGAACGCCGCGCACTTCTGCCCTTCGATCCGATACGGGTTGATACTGTTGACGATCGCGACGCGTTCGGAATCGAAGGTGCGCACGATCTCCAGAGCGCGGTCGAAATCGCCGTCGATGGCAGCGACCGTCGCGCCGTAGTCCAGCGTCTGCGCCATCTTTGCTTCGCTGACGCCGCCGGCGGGAACCAAGACGATCGCGCTCATCCCCGCGCGAGCGGCATACGCGGCCATCGACGCCGCGGTGTTGCCGGTGCTCGCGCAAATCGCGACGCGCGAACCGCGCGAACGTGCGGACGAGATCGCGACGGTCATGCCGGCATCCTTGAAGGACGCCGTCGGATTCATTCCGAGGTGCAGGTAAGCGAGCCGCGTCGCGTCGGCGTAGACGGCGCCGGCTTGCGCCCGATAAACGGGAATCGCATTCTCTCGCAACGTGACGACGTGCTCCGGCGCGATCGCCGGCAGGAGCTCCCGGAAGCGCCAAACACCGCTCTGGTCGAGCGAATCGTTGGAAGCCCGCCGCTCCTTGAACAACAGGCGCAGCGCGTGAACGTCATGCGGTGCCGGATCGAGCCGAAACTCGAGCAACCCTCGGCACTCGGAACAAAACAGCGAGCCGGACGCCGCGTCGACGCCGCACTCGCTACAGGCAAGTCGCATACACGGGTTGTTTCAGCTCAGCCCCGTTCGATGCCTATTTCACGTTGCTGGACGGGGGGCGGGTGATGGCGCCGTCGGATGCGGATGAGACCAGCGCTGCATACTTCGCCATAACGCCGGTTGTGTAACGCGGCGGCTTCGGTTTCCAAGCCGCGAGCCGCGACGCCATTTCTGCCGGCGGCAGTTCGGTATCGAGGCGCCGCTGATCGATGTCGATCACGACGATGTCGCCATCGCGCAGCGCCGCAAGCGGTCCGCCGGCCTGCGCCTCCGGTGCGACGTGGCCGATCATGAGGCCGCGCGTCCCGCCCGAGAAGCGGCCGTCCGTGATCAAGGCGACGCTTGCGCCGAGACCCGCGCCGACGATCGCGCCGGTGACGCTGAGCATCTCGCGCATCCCGGGGCCACCCTTCGGTCCCTCGTAGCGAATCACGACGACGTCGCCGGCGACGATCTTGCCGGCCTCGATCGCCGCCATCGCATCTTCTTCTCGATCGAAGCAGCGGGCCGGGCCGCGATGATGGGTTCGCTCGTGACCGGCGATCTTCGCGACCGCGCCCTCGGGCGCCAGATGTCCGCGCAGGATCACCAGACCCCCCGTCGCTTTGAACGGATGGGCCGCCGTTGCGATGACGACTTGGCCGGGCGACTCGGCCGCCGTCGCCGATGCTTCGCCGAGCGACTTGCCGCTCACCGTCTGCGCGCCGGCGTGCACCAGGTTTGCTTCGACCATCCGCTTGACGATCAGCTCGATTCCGCCGGCACGATCGACGTCGAGCGCGACCCATTGCCCACCGGGCCGGAGGTCTGCGATGATCGGCGTGCGGCGGCTGATCGTATCAAAATCATCGATCTCGAGAGGAACCTCCGCTTCGCGCGCGAGCGCAAGCAGATGCAACACGCTGTTGGTTGAACCACCCGTTCCGGTCGCGGCGGCAATGGCGTTTTCGAATGCGTCGCGCGTCAAAATGTCGCGCGGCCGAACGCCGCGGCGCAAGAGGTCCATCACGAGCAGTCCGGCTTCGTAGCCCTTCTTCTGCTTGCGTGGATCGGTCGCACCCGGCGAAGCGCTGCCGACCGGCGAGAGACCGATGAATTCCATCACGGTCGCCATCGTGTTCGCGGTAAATTGGCCGCCGCAGGCACCCGCGCCGGGGCACGCATGGTCCTCGATCGCCTTCAGTTCGGCGTCGTCGATCTTTCCGGCAGCATGCGCGCCGATCGCTTCGAAGACGTCGACGACGGTAAGATCGCGATCCTTCCAATGCCCGGGCGCGATCGAACCGCCATACAAGAGCAGCGACGGCACGTTCAGACGAACCAAGGCCATCGCCGCGCCGGGGATCGTCTTGTCGCAGGCGACTAGCGCAACCATCGCGTCGAACATGTGGCCGCGACCAACCAACTCGATCGAGTCAGCAATCACCTCGCGGCTGACGAGCGACATCTTCATGCCTTCGGTGCCCATCGTGATGCCGTCGGAGATCGCGATGGTGTTGAACTCCATCGGCGTCCCGCCGGCGTCGCGTACGCCGCGTTTGACGTGTTCCGCGAGTTCGCGCAAGTTCAGGTTGCACGGCATCGTCTCGATCCACGTGTTCGCGATCCCGACGATCGGCTTGGCGAGGTCCTCGTCGGAGTAGCCGACCGCCTTGAGCATCGCGCGCGCGGCTGCTCGATCGCGACCACTCGTGATGACGGCGCTGTTCGCTTTGACGTCGTAACCCATGCGGCTTAGTCCGCGCGGGCTCCCCGCGGACCCTTCAGCGCGCCGCTAGGCTATGCGGCGGATCGTCCGGGTCGCCGGTAAGGTGGTCGTTGCGGGCGCGACCGGCAGTTCGCGGTTGGCATGTGCGATCTCGAGGCGGCGGTACCAGCGTACGATCAGCACGTAGCGCAGGCACTCGCAGTAGATGAACGTCATGAACAGCGCCGGCGCAGCCGCGATCAGCGAGCGCGCATCGAGCGAGTCGCCCACCAAGAGCGCGATCAAGCCGAGCGTGAACGGGATACCCAGGATCGTGAGGGAGAGGATCGTGATGCCGAGCGTCGTGACGAAATGATCCCGCGTCAGGTGGAAGGAGCCGCGGAAGGCCCCCCAAACCGTCTGAGCCGCCTCGCGAGCGGACGAGCGTTCACCGGTTCGCAGCAGCGCGTTGATGAGCGCTTGCGACATGAGGACGCCGACGATGATCCCCGGAATCACCGCCGCGGCATAACCGATTTCGGTTGCTACACCGACACAGAACAGCGTTGCCAGCGTGATGACCGCCCGCCAGGCCGTCATCTTGAAGGACGGCTGGATACGACGCAGCGCCGAAGGTAGGACGAAGAAAATCGCGATGAGCGCGGCGATCAAGATGACGTTGATCGGCGGCGTGCGCAGGACGACGAGCGGATCGCCGGAGGCGAAGACCGCGAGCAGGTCGATCTTCTTGAAGACCGCCAGCGCGCTCAGCGCGCACGCGAGAGCGAGGAGTCCATAGGGAATCCATCGTTCGCGCATCAGCGCGAACGCCTCGGGCAAGAGCCGGTGGAAGAGTCTGGGAGCCTGCTGCGGCTCGGAATCGCGGAACATGCCACCCCGGTTATCGGCCGGCCGCCAGGCTGCCATTATGCGCACGGGGCGCCGTTGCTCCGGGTCACGTTCCATGGCGGGCGGACGTTTGTCGAGCATGATGCGTCACGCCGATCGGGCTAAGGCCGGCCAACTGCGCCGCCTTGTCGGAGCGACCTGGAACTGGTGGACGGCAACGGGCCTCGTTGCGTTCGTGGTTTTAGCGATCGGACCGCGCTTGGATGCCCGTCAACCGGTTTCCGAGAGTTTGCCGGCGGCGAGGGTCGCGGCGATTGCTGCCGCTCCGGGCGCGCAACCAAAACTCAAACTCAATGTGCCCAAAGCCATCTCTGCGCAACTCACCCAAAGCGCAGCGGGCACGACGGACGGAGCGCGCAGGCACGGCCGCCAACTCGCCCGCAACGCGTCCCTCAGTCTCATCGTCACCGACGTCGGCCGTGCGATCGCAAGCGTCGGGTCGCTCGCTCGCGCACTCGATGGCGACGTCACGAAGCTCGACGACGAACAACCGGCGACGCGCAACGAGCGTCACGAGGCCAATCTCACGCTCGTCGTGCCGTCCGACCGCTTCGATAGCGCCCTCGCGCGCGCAGCGAAGATCGGCGGCGTTCGTTCTCAGAACGTGACGGCCGAGGACGTCGGCGATCAGATCGTCGACGACCAGGCGCGCTTGCGCAATTTACGCCGGACCGAAGCCGACATGCTCAAGATCATGGACCGCTCGGGGAAAGTCGGCGAGGTTCTGGCGGTCGAGAATCAGTTGAGCGACGTGCGCGAGGAGATCGAAAAACTCGACGCCGAAACGCAAGCCCTCACAGCACGCGTCGCGACTTCGACGATCGACGTCCACCTTGAGGAGGAGATACGGACGATCGGCGCCGAGCCGAACGCCGCCTCGCAGCTTGGCGACGCATGGGCCGCGGCCTGGCACGCTTCGCGCGAGGCGGCGCTCGGTGTCATGGCACGCATCTTCTTCCTCATCGCGTTCGCACCGTACTGGCTGGCGGTGCTGGCGATCGGCGCCGTCATCGTCGCGCAANNGCCCAGAATCTGCATCTGCTCGCAGTCGTGGGCCGACTGTATCACTCCCTAACGGCGAATGACTAGGGGAGGCGCCGCCGAGCGTCCTAAAGCCAGGACGGTGTGAACCGATCGGCGCTCGTCGAGCAGCTCA
The DNA here is from genome assembly GCA_003134695.1 of Candidatus Zemynaea palustris. Taxonomy (GTDB): domain Bacteria; phylum Vulcanimicrobiota; class Vulcanimicrobiia; order Vulcanimicrobiales; family Vulcanimicrobiaceae; genus Zemelea; species Zemelea palustris. Next base: position 111,691 of record PLCB01000029.1, read on the forward strand.
AGGAGATCGCCGGTGCGGCAAACGTGCTGACGGCCGATGAAGACTTACTCGCATACGGCTTCGACGGAACCTGGTACGAGAGCAAGCCGCTTGCGGTGGTACTGCCGGCGACGACGGCCGAAGTCAGCGCGCTGCACAGACTTGCGACGCGAGAGCGTATCGCGATCACACCCCGCGCGATGGGCAGCGGGCTATCCGGAGGCGCCGTCCCATTACAGGGCAGCATCGTGATCGGAGTGATGCGCATGAACAGCATCCTCGAGATCGACGAAGCCGACGGCGTCGCGGTCGTCCAACCCGGCGTCGTCAACGCCGATTTGCAGCGCGCAGTCGAAGCCCGCGGGCTCTTCTATCCTCCGGATCCGTCGAGTCTCAAACAGTCGGCGCTCGGCGGAAACGTCGCCGAAAACGCCGGCGGCGCGCGCTGCCTGAAATACGGCGTCACCGGTGACTACGTGATGGCGCTCGAGGTCGTGTTGCCCAATGGCGACGTCGTCCGCACGGGCGGAAAGACACTCAAGAACGTCACCGGCTACGATCTCCGAGCGCTGTTTACCGGAGCCGAGGGAACGCTTGGGACGATCACCGAGATCACCCTGCGACTCTTGCCGAAGCCGAAGTTCGTGCGCACCGCCACCGCCTCGTTCGAGCGCATCGAGGACGCGGCCCAAACGGTCACGGCGGTCATGGCGAGCGGCTTGCTCCCAACCTCGATCGAGTTGATGGACCAGTTGACGATGCGCTGCGTCGAGGAGAGTACCTCGGCGGGGCTTCCGATCGACGCCGACGCGCTCTTGTTGTTCGCGGTCGACGGCAACCACGAATCTGTCGTCGAGAGCGAACTCGAAGCAATCGCCACAATCGCTCGCGAGCATGGCGCACGCTCGACTCGCGTGGCCGCGACCGACGCCGAAAGCGAAGCCCTCTGGGCCGCGCGTCGTGCCATCTCACCGTCGCTCGCGCGCGCGCGTCCGCACAAGCTAGGTGAGGATGTCGCCGTTCCGCGCTCGCAGATCGTGGCGATGATTCGCGCGACCCGCGAGATCGCCGCGCGCCACAACCTGCAGATTCCCGTGTTCGGTCACGCCGGCGACGGCAACTTACATCCGAATATCCTGTGCGACCGGCGCGATGCGGAAGAGATGGCGCGTGTCAAACTTGCCGCACGCGAGATCTTCGAAGCTGCCGTCGCGCTGGGCGGGACGCTCTCCGGCGAGCACGGCATCGGCCTGTTGAAGAAACAATTCCTCGAACTCGATCTCGGCCCCGAGGCGATCGGCATCATGCGCAAAGTCAAAGATGCAATCGATCCCCTCGGGATCATGAACCCGGGCAAGATTTTCCCCGACCCGGGCGGCCCCGACGCTTTTTATCTCGGCGAAGATTCGTCCACCTGAGGCCGCAACCGCAACGCGCTGACCATCGCTCCGACGGCCGCGACGGCCGTGGCCATCCACAGTGCGAGCGGCATCGCATTTCGGATCGCATCGGTATGCGTCGGGTCGTGAGTAACTGCCGCAACGCCAAGCGTCGCGAAGACGACCGCGACGAGCGCGGCGCCGAGCGATTGACCGAAGACGCGCGCGGTCGCCAGCATCCCGGCGGCGACGCTCGTGAACTGATCCGGCAGACTCGACATGATCTCGCGATTGTTCGGAGCTTGGAAGAAGCCGAAGCCCAGGCCGCAGAGCATCTCCCGCCAGATGATATCGGGAATCGTCGGCCGGTCCGGCAACAGCGCGAGCATCGCCGCTCCAAACGCCATGAGCGTCAGTCCTGCGGTCCCCAGAATGGCGACGGGGAATCGGTCGGCGAGTCTGCCCGCGAGCCGCGCGACCACCGCCACGGATATGGGCCACGGCGTGAGCAATAGGCCGGCCTCGAACGGCGTACGCCCCAGCGACGTCTGAAAGAAAAACGGCAACAAGACGAGCGCCAAGCCTTGCCCGGTATACGAACACAGCGAGGTAATGGTCGAAAGGCTGAAGGCCTGGCGCCTAAAGACCTGCAACGGAAGGAGCGGCTTTGGTGCCCGTGCTTCGTAGCGAATGAAGAGCGCGATCGACGCCAACGTCGTGACCAAATAGAGCGCAGCGAAACGATCGGACGCGTGCGCGACTGCTTCGACACCGAGCGTGAAGGCCGTCAGCGCGATCCCCGCAAGCAAGGCGCCGCCGATGTCGAAATCGCGTAAGCGGCCCGTCCCGGGGATGTGCGGCAGCGTCTTCGTCATCAGCAGCGTATCGACGATTCCGATCGGGACGTTGATGATGAAGAGCCATTGCCAACTTGCGATCGCCAGGATCGCTCCGCCGATCGTCGGCCCGGCGGCGGCCGTGCCGGCGACCATGGTCGCCATCGCTCCCGTCCCGCGGCCCAGGCGGTTTGCGGGATAGATCGAGCGGATCAATGCCGGCTGAATCGACATCAGCATCGAGGCGCCGAGTCCCTGGACGATGCGCGCGACGACGAGCAGACTCAGCACGTGAGAAAGCGCGCAGAACAGCGAGCCGACGGTGAAGATGATTGCCCCGATGCGGTAGACGCGCGCGTAGCCGACCAGCCCACCGAGCGACGCGAATGCCACGAGCGTCGCCGTAACGGCGATCTGGAATGCGTTGATGATCCAGATCGAAGCCGCGGGCATAATCGCAAGCTCGCGTGCGATAGTCGGAAGCGCAATGTTTGCGATCGTCCCATCGAGCACGGCCATGAACGCGACGATCATCATCGTGCTCATGGCCCAGCGTCGCTGCGGCGTCGTCAAGTCAGGCGGCCTCATCGGCCCGCTCTTCGCCGCTTACATCTTCGGCACCATTACAGGCTTCAGCGCGGAACGAGTCCGTCGAGCTTGATGGGCGATGTCGTGATCGGTCCAGGTACGAAACCGTCCAGCTTTATGGCCGACGTCGTGACGCCTCCCGGCACAAAACCGTCCAGCTTTATGGCCGATGTCGTGACGGCTCCCGGCACAAAACCGTCCAGTTTTATGGCCGACGTCGTGATCGGTGGCGACGTTTGCGCCACGCCGGCATCGCACTCGAGTGCTAGTCCCGCCGCGAGGAACAGAACCCCACCCGCCACAGGCCTCACGGCAGTGTTCCTCTGGCTGACAGGACGCTGGTCGCCGGTTTGTATCCCTTACCAATTTCCAGTGCGTCGCGGCCGCTCGCTTCTAAGTCGCAACTATATGCGTCGCCGGTATGTGCCGGTCTGAGGAGCGTTACCTTGACGGTGATCGCACCGCTGAAGTTCTGCTTTCCTTTTGTCGTCAGCAAAGGGATCACGGTGCTACTTCTACCAAGAAAGCCGCCGCCGTTTGCGCTCAGCCCGCAGAAAATGCCTAAACCGGTACCGATCCCATCCGGCGGCACGGGATACTCCGCAACCGTCGTTGGTACGATGAACGTAACGCTCACGGGATATTCGACGGCGAGCGCCGGAGGCGCGGCACCAACGAGCACCAGGAGCGAGACCGCAAAGGCTAGACCGTTTTTCATCATTGTCCTTTCTCAGAGGTAAGCGGCGAGAACATCGGCGAACGCGCCATCGAGCAGCCTAAATGCTTGCTCTGCCGTGGTAGCTACCTCACCAACGTAAGGGTGCCTGCGATCAATTCCCTGACCGGCTTCGCCGGATCCGACATTCCGCCGGAAGACGTCTATAATCGCTGCGTGCGCTGCGGATTGTGTTTGCCGACGTGCCCGACCTATCTCGAGACCCTCGTCGAAACGTCGAGCCCGCGCGGCCGAATCGCGCTGATCAAAGCGGTCGGCGAGGGGCGGCTCGCCGTGACGAGTCCCGGCTTCATGCACCAGATGCACGAGTGCCTCGACTGCCGCGCCTGCGAAGCGGTCTGCCCGTCGGGGGTCATGTACGGGCAGATCCTTGAGCCGGCGCGGACGCAGGTCGAACGAGCGATCGGGCAACGCCGATCGTTCGGGCAGCGACTGACCCGCTGGTTCGCTCTCGACGTGCTGTTCGCCAATTTGGCGGCGATGCGCTTTGTTGCGACGTTGCTGCGATTCTATCAGCGCAGCGGTCTGCAGCGTCTCGTCCGAGCCAGCGGCGCGTTGCGCCTCCTGAAGCTGGAACGCCTCGAAGCGCAAGCGCCGCCGATCTCGGCCCACTTCTTCACGCCGCGCGACCAACGTTATCGCACGACGGCACTGCAGCCCAAAGCGACGGCGTTCGTCCATGCCGGCTGCGTGATGCACGTCGCCTTCGCCGAGGTCGATGAAGCGACGGTGCGCGTTCTCACCAAGGCCGGCTGCGAGGTGCTCGTACCCGCCGGACAGGGCTGTTGCGGTGCAATCTCGATCCACGCCGGCGAGCTTGGACGCGGTCGCGAGATGGCGAAGGCGAACATCCTCGCCTTCGAACGCTCGGACGCCGACGTCTACGTCATCAACGCGGCCGGCTGCGGCTCGACCCTCAAAGAGTACGGACACATCTTCGCCGACGATCCCGACTGGGCAGAGCGCGCCGCAGACTTCTCCTCAAAAGTCCGCGATCTCACCGAGTTTCTGGATGCGATCGGCATCTCACCCGAACTCGGCCGAATCGATGCGGCAGTCGTCTTTCAGGATCCGTGTCATCTGGTCAATGCGCAGCGCATCGCCGGCGCGCCGCGCCGCCTGCTCGCGAGAATCCCCGGCGTCATCCTGCGCGAGATCGAGGAGCCGACGATCTGTTGCGGCAGTGCCGGGATCTATAACGTGACGATGCCGGAAATGGCGGAACGCCTGCGGCGCCGCAAGATCGAGAACATCCTCGCCGCGAACCCCGACCTCATCGCTACCGCCAACCCGGGTTGCGCGTTGCAACTCACGGCCGGTCTGCGTGAGGCCGGCCGGAGCATCCCCGTCAAGCACGTCGTCGAATTGCTCGACGCGGCCTATTCGGCTTAGCGGGCTGCGGGAGAACTCCCGTACCACAAAGCCGCTCGGGATTTTTCGTCGGATCGAGGAGACGACGAGGGAGCAATGCCGTAGCATTGTGACCGAGGCGGCGACGATGAGCCGGCGGAAAAGACCAGCGGCGACTGGTGCGCGGGGTTTTTCCGCAGCCCGCTAAAGGCCGGTCAGCCGGCCCTCGTCGTTGAGCGCTGCCTCAATGCTCGGGTAGACGCGCAACACGTCGAGTAAGCCCGTAATCCGCAGCAGCCGCAGAATCTGACCTTCGGGCGCAACGATGCGGAAGCTTCCCTTGCGCTCCGACGCGCGACGATGCGCGCCGATGAGCGCACCGAGGCCCGTTGAGTCGAGGAACTCGAGCTGGGTCAGATCGACGACGAGCCCATGACCCTCGTGTTCCGCGGCTTCCATCAGCGCCGCGCGCAGCGCCGGCGACGTCGCCACGTCCAGGCTCCCGCTTAAACGAAAGAGTTGGACCGTTCCGTCGCGCTCGGCCGTCAGATCGATATTGAGGCTGTCGGGAGAAACCATCGATGTCTCTATTCGAGGAGCCTTAGAGGCATCCCGTTGCAAGCGCAGCCAGCGCCCGCGGCGGACCGGTTCAAGATGGGGAGCGAGCTGGGGCGGCTGGATTCGAACCAACGAATGGGGGATTCAAAGTCCCCTGCCTTACCGCTTGGCGACGCCCCAATGACCTCGGATAGCCGGTGACGTTCCTACCCGGTAGCGACCGGCCTTCCTCTTCTTCCCGCAGGCTGGGCGCTGCGCAAGGCGAAGGCCGACGCCGAAGGGCGGGCCACGGAATGAAGAGATTCGGCGTCTTTGCGTTGGCGCTGTTGGTCGTCGGGGGCGTTGCGTGCAGCAAGGGCCGCTCGACTACGGTTTCCACCGGTAACGGGACGGCGACTGTGACTCAAAGCCAAGACAACCAGACTACCACCGTTACCAGCAAAGAGGGCACGATGATCGCGGGGAAAAATGCGGTCGACCCCGCGACGCTCGGCGTCCCGGTCTACACCGGGGCGACGCAACAAGAGGGCGGCTACTCCATCACCGACGCGCAAGGCGGCGGCCAAGTCGTGGCCCTCAAGACGCCCGACGCGTTCGACAAAGTCTACGCTTTCTACAAGAGCCAACTGCCGCCCAGCGCCGAAACGATGAAAACCGAGTCGAACGGATCGGCTTACGCGCTCTTCCGCGTCGGAACCGATAAGAACGGCGCGACGATCGTGCTCGAACAGAAGCAAGGTGATTCCTCGACAACGATCGTGATCACCAAGGCGACGAGCTCGGCGCCGGCGGCGGCTTCGACGTAAAAAGGCCCCGCGTCACCGCGAGGCCCTTCCTGTTGTAGACGAGTCGCTCTAGTTGGTCTTGAGAACCCGCTTCATACCGAGATAACGCGTCGCCCAATAGCGATCGGAGATCCGGCTGACCATGACGCCGTGACTCGAGCTATGGACGAACTTACCCTTGCCCAAGTAGATGCCGACGTGCGACGGCCCCGGCAGATATGTCTGGAAGAACACGAGGTCTCCCGGACGCGCGCCGTTCTTGATCTTATGCGCGGCATAGAATTGAGCGTCGGCCGTGCGCGGCACGCGCACGCCCACCATCGCGAAGACGTGCTGGACGTAGCCCGAGCAATCGAAGCCCGACGACGACGTCCCGCCGAACACGTAAGGCGTTCCGATNNGATGCCTTTGGCAAAGCGACGGATGGCCCCGTCTCTGGTCGACTTTCGGTCGCCGAGCCACATCTTCAGGTCGGCGTTCGCTCCGGCCGCTTCCGCGGCTTGAAGATCGTGCTGCTCGACACGCGCGGCGGGCGTGATCAGGTGAAATTCTGAAACCATCGGCGTGTCGACGGTCGCCTGATCGGCCTTGGCGCTCACCGGCACAAAAAATACGCCGCCAAGTAAAATGGCAACGAGCGCCACCCTAAGTTTACGAACCACTGTTCCTCTTTCAACGCCTGCGAGGTTAGTTGACGGGTTCGGGCTGAAAGGTACTGCCCTAGCGCCGACCGGCGCATTCACCCCACCTGGGAGTCCCCCGCTCCGGACTCACGCCCGGATTCGGCGATTTAGCGTATGGTTGAGTCCGCCCGGTATTAGCTGAGGCGGACAGTCACTAAGACCGCTGCGGGCGCCATTGGCCGCCAGTAGGGCCTTCCCTCCCAATAGCGGGTTCAGGTGGGTTAAGTTACCCTTACCCTCTCGCGGGCGGTGTGATCGGCATCCGCCCCTAGCGGGGAGCCGGCTCGGGGGGCGCCTTGAACGTCTTCGGGGCGTAGATCGAGGCCAGCAGGTCCGGCGTGCCGGCGACCCGTTCCAAGCGCGGATAACGCTCCCCGTCGTAATACGGGATGCGCAGCACCCGGAAGAAGTCGCCGTTGCTGACGATCAGCTCGAGCGGGGTCCGGCGAGTCTTCGCGTCCCGAAGCGCTTGCCGCAGGAGATCGGCCGACCATTTCCGCCCGTCGACTGCGACGATCCTCATCGCCGGCGCCAAGCCCGCTCCGAAGGCGGGCGACTCGATGACCAGGTCCTTGATCGTGCCGTCCTTGTCGCCATCGGTCGAGACCACCACGCCGAGCGAGAAGCGGAAATCGGCTGATTTAGAATTGACCTCATTCGCTCGGAAGAGTTCGCTCGCGGTTTCACTATAAGCGAGGCGCCAACCCGCCCCGGTAATTCCGCCGAGCGGCGCGTGCGGCTGCACCTTCGCGATGCGCTCATCGAGGAAGCCGGTCCAGTCGTACGGCTGAACGGCGTTCAGGGTCGCGATGACGTCATCGATGGTGTACGTCTTCACGCTCGGCGTGGTGCTGCCGCCGGAAGCCCACAGCTTGAGAAAATCGTCGAGCGAACGCCGCCCCTTGCTCACTTGCCGAATCGTGACGTCGGCTTCCAGCCAAATCAGGTCGCACTCGGTGTAGAAATCGAAACCGTTGCGCCTCAACTCGTAGTACGCGTTTGGAGCCCAATAGGCGAGCGGCGCCTCGTCGGCCAGGTCGCGAATCGGGCGCCACTTGCGGCCGCTTTGAACGTCCATATTCGCTGCCGAAATCGCCAGCGAGTCGAGCTGATCGTGGTAGGCGAGCAAACGCGAGCGCGTCTGGAGCAACTCCCCGACGTACTGATTGAGACCTTCGTAGACCCAGAGTAAATCCGTCCGCTCCGGTTTTTGGAAATCGTCGACGAGCAGATCGGCCGGACGGCGATACTTTCCGTTCCAAGAATGCGAGAACTCGTGCGGCATCAGGTCCGCGAAGGCTTTGAAGACTTGCGGGTCGGTCAAGTACTTCTCAACCGCGCGATTGTCGCTCGACTCGTGGTGCTCGATTCCGTTGGGGTCGGTCGAGTCGGTTAAAGACAGCAAGAAGTGGTAGTTGCGATAGTGCTTGTTGCCGTACAGCGCCGGCCCTTCGGCTACCAGATGCTGCATGCCGGTCAGAAACGGATCGGAGAAATTCAAAGCGGCGGCACTGTCGGCGACGATGTCCAGTTCGTGTTCGCCGCCGAGCGAGACGCTCCTGAAATACTTGCCGGCGTCGAGCGGCGAATCGACCAGCGTCGTCAGGGAAACTTGCTCGAACGTGATGGTGTCGCCGTTCCTCGCGCGCACCGGCAAGGCCGTCCCAAAATGCCAGCCCGAGGGGAGTCGAAGCGTCGCGACGACCGGCTGCGCGTCGGCAACGGCGCCTTCGGGATAGACGAGCATCGCGTTCCATTGCACGATCGCAAGATTGTCGGTGCTCGGCAGATCGAGGTCCGCAAAAGTCTGCGGCGCGCCGACGACGTCGAAGTCGACTTCGAGGGAGCTCACGCCGGCCGTGAGATCCGTGTGAACGGCAAAAAAATCGATCAAATCGCGCCGCCACGGAACCGCTGCGCCCTTCGCGAGGACGCGTAGGCTCACGACGTTTGTGATCGGGCCGCTCGGAGAGTGCCAGCCCGGGATCCAACGCGGATACACGAAGGTGAACGCGCCCGGATGCGCCGGCATCGTCACCTTGACGTGGTAGATCTTCTGCGGTGCTTGCGAGGCGTCGACGTCAACCTGAAGCGCGTTCGGGCTCTGCGCCTCGGCGGCCGTCGAAGGCGACGCGCAGGCCAGCGCGGCCAACGCGAGCAGGAACGAACGGCTGAATGTTCGCCACATGTAGGCGCTATTGCGCCGCGCGTTCGACGGTCTCCGCCACCTCCGCCGCGAGGCGCTCGATCCGGCCACGGTCGTCGCCTTCGATCATCACGCGCACGAGCGGCTCCGTCCCCGAGGCGCGGACGAGAATCCGGCCATCGGCGCCCAGCGCGTCGCTTGCCCTGGCCACCGCTTGCCGTACGGCTTCGTGCTCGACGACGTCCTTCCGATTCGTCCGGACGTTCAGCAGGATCTGCGGAAAGACGTGCATCGCCGCGGTCAGGTCGCGCAGGGTCGTCCCCTCCCGCACCGCGATCGAGAGCAACGAGATCGCGGTCATCGGGCCGTCGCCCGTCGTGTTGCGTTCGAAGTCGATGATGTGCCCCGACTGCTCGCCGCCGAGCGTGAAGCCGCCGGCGCGCATCGCTTCGAGGACATAGCGGTCGCCGACCGCGGTACGCATGAGCGTGATCCCCTCTGCCTCAAGCGCGCGCTCGAGCCCGACGTTGCTCATCACCGTCCCGACCAGCGTGTCGTGGGCGAGTTTGCCGCGACGCTTCTTCTCCACCGCAAGCGCAAGCATCACGTGGTCGCCCGAAAGCGGCTCCGCGTTCTCATCGACGAACAGTGCGCGATCGGCATCGCCGTCGAAGGCGACCCCGACGACGTGCGCCGAGGCGTCGGCGGCCGTCAATTCACGCACGCGTTCCCGCAGCGGTCCCAGATTTGTCGAGCCACATGCGACGTTGATGCGCGATCCATCGTCCTCGGCATGCAAGGGAACGACGCGTGCGCCCAGACGCGCGAGCGCGCGGGGAGCGACGAGATATGCTGCCCCGAACGCGGCGTCAACCGCGACGGTGATTCCCGAGAGATCGGCGCCGTCGTCGACGAGCGTCGCGAAGTAGCGATCGACCAAGCCGTGCGACGTTTTCGCGATGCCGACCTGGTCGTGGGTCGCTCGCGGCAACTCATCGTCGCGCAGCAGCGTTCGCTCGATCTCACGTTCGGTCGCGTCGTCGAGTTTGAAACCGTCGGGCCCGAAAAACTTGATGCCGTTGTCTTCGATAGGGTTGTGCGAAGCGCTGATCATGACGCCGCCCGCCGCGCCGATCGAAGCGACGATGCGGGGTATCCCCGGCGTCGGAACGATCCCGACCGAGACGGTGTCACGGCCCGTCGAGGTGATCCCCGCGACCAGGGCCGCCTCGAGCATCGTCCCCGAAAGCCGGGTGTCACGCCCGACGACGAAGGGCTTCATCGGATCGCCCTCGCCCGAAAGAACGTACGCGCCGGCCCGGCCCAGACGAAAGGCGAGTTCCGGCGTGAGGTCGACGTTCGCGATCCCGCGCACGCCGTCGGTGCCGAAGACGCGTGCCATTACGGCGTCTTCCCGGTCCCGAACGACGCGCGCACGCGCACCAGATTCGGTGCGACCGCGACGCCGGCGAGTTCGGTGCCCCGCTCGTCGACGGCGAAGGCGCGCAGCATGCTGTCGAGATTCGAGGGCGCGCTCGGCAGGATCACGTCGACCCGCGCTCCGGCGACCCGCGACAGGTCGCTCGTGGGCGCGCGCAAGACGACGTGGCCCGGATCGACGGCGATGCTCTTGACGACGATCTTGCGCGCCTCGCCGACATAGTGGATCGTAACCGGGAGGTTGCGTGTTACGATGTTTTCGACCGACAACGTGACGGATGCCGGCGCGAGCGAACGAATCGCGAGCTTCGGTGCGATCACCTGAATCGCGACGTTATAGACGCCGGCGGGCCGGCTTTCAAGGTTGAGGACCGCGCGCACGTCGTCGGGGCGGATCGCTGGGCCGTTCCGCGACACATCGATTCCGACGACGGCTTGTTTCTCGGTGTACCGTGCGACGCTGTCGGGGCGCAGGCCGAACGCGGTGATCGGAACGCTGACCTGTTGGACGAAGTGTGCCGCGACCACGGGATTCGGCGCGAACCGTAAGTAGGTCCACGCGGCGATCGCCGCGGCCAGCGAGATGAGTTTCAGGCCCCAGTTATTGCGCAGCCGTTCAAGCACTGGCGACCTTACGCCGCCCGAAACGCGAACCGGAAGGCGCGCGCTGCGGCCGGCCGCCGCGGGCGGCACGACAGCACGCGAGCAGGACGGTGCGCAAACGCGATTCGTCGTCGAGTTCGCGCGAGAGTTTACCTTGGCGTGCCACCGAGACGGCGCCGCTCTGCTCTGAGATGACCAGGACGACGGCATCGGTCTGTTCGGTCAACCCGATGGCGGCGCGGTGACGCGTCCCAAGATGACTCTCGGTCAGCACGTTGTCGGAAAGCGGGAAGAAACAGCCGGCCGCCTCCACGGTCATCCCCTTCACGATGACCGCGCCGTCATGGAGCGGCGAGCGAGGCATGAAGATCGAGAGCAACAGTTCGAGCGAGAGCCTTGCGTCGAGCCGCGTCCCACTTTCGACGAATTCGCGTAAACCGGTTGCGCCTTCGACGGCGACGAGAGCCCCGACGCCGCTGCGCGACAACTGAACCGCGGCACGGGCGAGCACCGAGACGGCTTCTTCGAGGCTGGCCGCTTCATCGGCCGCCTCGCGGCGCGCGATCATCCCGCCGCGCCCCAGTTGTTCGAGAAAGCGCCGCAGCTCGGGCTGGAACACGATCGGCAGCGTGACCGCGGTGCCGAGCAGCACGACTTGCATCAGGGTCGCGAGCACCAACAGGTGGAACGAATTCGCCGCGGCCAGGACGATCAAGAGGACGCAGATTCCGAAGATGATCGGGACCGCGCGCGTCCCGCGGATCAGCAGCAGAAAATAGTAGACGAGCATCGCCGTCGCGAGGATGTCGAAGACGTCGGCGATGCCGAAGGGCACGCCCGGCAACCAAGACAACGTCATCCCTCGGCACCTTGCAGCAACGGCTCGGTATAGGTTTCGACCAAGCGCGAAGCCTCGATCTCGGGAGCGCGCATGGTCGACGCGGCAAACGCCGTGATGGTTGCGTCGCCGAGCGGGAAGAGCGGGAGGATGCGGCGTCCGGGGGAGCGCTCGAGTTCCGCGTCGACCACGTCGACGAGCAGTCGCAGCGAAGTCGCCCCTTCATTCAGTTCGACCGTCACGGAATCGCCTGACGCCTTCGCGTCGACGACGCCGGCGGGGCGGCCCGGTCCGGCCAGCGCCTGCAGCAGGGCGGGGATCCGTTCGGGATCGCGTGGGAGGACGTCGAGGATCACAAGCGGCGGTTCGTCGACGCGCGCTCCCAATTTTTCGCCCAGGGCCGCAAGATCGGATCCCGACGCCAGTCCGACGATCGCGTAACTCCGGCCGCATCGTGCCACTGCCCAGGATGTGGGCTTCACACCGCACGAATCCAAAGCCCGAACGGCAGCGGCGCGCTCGCCTTGTGCGAGCACGCGATCGAATCGAATGCTAGCCAACCGTTCCAAACAGGCTTTCCGAAGACTCCGAGGTCTCACCGCATCTTTACACGTGGCCCGTTGTGAACCATGCGTGACGCCGCCGTCGCCCGGCCGGCCCGCGTCGTCAGCGTCGGACGAAATGCGGTATGGCTCGCCTTCGAAGGCTCCGACGAGCTCCATTTCGCTTCGATTCGCAAGCAGCAAGAGCGCATCTCGCTCGTCCCGGGAGACATGGTGCAGGCCGTCCCGATGGACGACGAGCGCGTCGTCGTCGACCGGCGGGAGCCAAGAACGTTTGCGCTCGAGCGCCGGACCGCCGGCGGCCGAACCAAGACGATGGCGGCCAACGTCGACGGCATCGCGATCGTCGCCGCGTTCGCCCAGCCGTCGTTCCACGCCGCAATGGTCGACGAACTGCTCGCTTTCGCCGAAATCCACGACCTGAAGGCTCGTTTACTCTTGACCAAGGCCGATCTGGCGAGCAGCCAGGACGTCGAGCGGATTCTCGCGCTGTACGGCCGACTCGGTTACGTCGTGCTCTCGATCAACCCCCGCGCGCGCGCCGGCCTCGATGAGGTCGAGCGCGAGTTGCGCGGTCACCAGACGCTCCTGATCGGGCAGTCAGGCGTCGGCAAGAGCTCGCTCTTTCGCGCGTTCGGCGGTTCGGCGACGGTCGGCGAGGTCTCGGCGGGCGGGCGCGGACGCCAAACGACCACGAGCGGACGCCTGCATTACTTCGCCGACGGGTTTATCATCGATAGCCCCGGGGTCGGCGAATTCGAGTTGCGCGACCTCCCGTGGTCGGAGGTCGCCTACGGCTTCATCGAATTTCAGCCGTATTTCGGAAAGTGCCGGTTCACCGATTGCAGTCACCGCAGCGAACCGGGTTGCGCGATCCGCGCCGCCGTCGATTCGGGCGACATCTCCCCCTCGCGCTTCGAGAGTTACCTCTCCATGGTAGGCCGCGGAAAAAGTTGAGGATAAGGGCTACGTAGCGGACCGCGATTTTTCAACGCGTGCTTGGCGCCATGCGGAATAAGAATCGGCTAACAAGGAGCGCCAAGACCGCGTAACCGGCCGCCAGCATCAGCAACGTCGCATCCCCGTATGGCCACGTTATGCCTAGGCCTTCGCCCAGCCAGAACGTCCCGAAGGCGACGAGCATGACGCCCACGACGAACTTCATCGTGTTTTCCGGGATGCGCCCGAACGGCTGCCGCACCAGGACCGCGGCGATCGCGACCACGACACCGGCGGCCAGCGCGCCCGCTGCTGCAGCCACGAGCGCACCGTTCGAGGCCGAGCCGACCGTCACCACGATGATCGCCACCTCGAGCCCCTCGAGGAAAACGCCGTTGAACGCGGTCGTGAGCCCAACGCGCTCCTCACGCGTATTGCGCAACGTCGCGACCTTACGCTCGAAGATCGCGTTCTCGTCGTGAAGTGCGATCCGGCCCGCATACCGCAAGACGGCTTTGCGCAACCAGCCGTAGCCGAACCAAAGTAGAAAGGCTCCGATCGCGATGCGAATAATTCGAATCGGGATGAAATGCAAGATCGCCGGTCCGCCGATTCCGACGATTGCAGCGAGAGCGATGCTCGCGTACGCGGCACCGGTGAATGCGATTCGCCAACTTTGTGCATAGCCGACCGCGAGAACGATCGTTACCGCTTCGATCGCCTCGACGGCGCTGGCGACGAACGCCGTTAAAGCGAGCGCCCAGAGATGCATGCGAACACTTTTCGCTACCGCGCTCCCTAGTCCATCTGCTCGAGAAGGCGGACGGTCCGCGCCTTTCCGGCGCCACGCGGCCGTTCGCCGTCGGCGACGATGCGCACCAACTGATCGAAGGCTCGCCATACGAACGGCAGCTGCGGACGCAAACCGTAACCGAACGCAACGTACGAATCGACGTGCGGGCCGTCTTCGACCAGGTACTGCCAATAGTTCTCGGCGCAGCCGGCGGCGCGCACGGCTTCCATGTACGGCTTGAAATTGAGTTGTGGCGGGATCAGGATGTCGGCCGTACCGGCGACGCCGATCAGCGGGCGCTGGAGCTTTCCGGTGTGCGCGAACTCGCCGATCTTCTGTTTCACAGATTCCGAGGGCACGTAGGCCGCGCGAACCTCCGGCAACGCGAGGCCGCGCGCGTTGGTCACGCCGTCGCAGGCTCGCGTAATCGGATTCGGCACGTTCGGCGGGGCGCCGAACCACGAATCGCTCTCGGGATCGAGCAAGCGTGCGAACATGAAGGTCGTGAGATCAGCGTAGAACGGCGCCAGATTCGAATAATGATCGTCCCACAGCGAGGGATGCGCGGGATCGTTCTGGACCCGATCGGGCGGAAAGCCCGCGGCGACGATCGCGTCGTGGGCGTCCATATCGTGGTAGCCGCTGCGCACGTACGCCGGCATCGCGCGCAAAAAGGGCGGTAAGTACGTGAGGATGTTTTCCTCGGCGGACCACAAGATCGCGGCCCACTCCAGGCCACCGTCGACTAATTCTGGCCAACGCTCCAGCAGCGAGCGCACCTGGCCACCGCCGTTCGAGAGCCCGACCGCATAGGTCCGGGCCGGCGCGCCGCCGGCGATCTCGGCTACGCGTTCCTTCGCAGCGCGCGTGACTTTGGCGAGATCGTCGTTCCACGCTTCGACCCCGATGCGTTGCGGCCAGAGCATACCGGCTCGAATCACCGCGCCCGCCTGACGCAGCCGCTCGAAATCGAACGGCACCGGATAGGCAAGACTTCGATCGGGGGTAACGGCGGCCGGCTCGATGATGCCGTTGTACGGGACGCCCTTGTTGCTCGAGGCGAACGCGAAACCGCGGGCGAGCAAGAAGTCGCCGAAGATCACGTCGTTGGCGAACTCACTGCGCGTCGCCGGCGTCCCGCAGACGACCAAGTCGCCGTTCCACGCTTCGGGGACGCGGACGACATAGCGGTGTCCGGGGCCGAGCGAATCCAGGAGCTGCGTCCCCGGAATCGGGTCGGTGGCGGGCGAGGCGGCGCCGGCGCGAATCAAGTGGGTCGCATCGCCGGACGGATCGTAGCCGGGCATCGCCGGCGGCAGCGGGACGTGGCCCGCCCGGAGGTCGCCGTACTTTACGCGCACGGCACCCACGCTAGACGGGCCATGCGCACTGTGCTACAATGCCGCGCGTGCCAAATATCAAAGCTGCCGAAAAATGGGCCCGCCAAACCGAGAANNCCGCGGGCGACGCGACGACCGTCTCGAGCGTCGAGGGCCAATTCGACAAGGCCGCGCAAAAAGGGATCATCCATCCCAACAAGGCGGCGCGCAAGAAGTCCCGCCTGGCTCGGGCCGCGCGCAAAGTCGCTCAAGCTACGCCGAAGGCCGTGAAGGCCGTCGCGAAGACGGTGGCAAAAGAGCCGGCCGCAAAACCGGCGCGCAAGCGCGTCGCAAAACCAAAGACCGCTAAGTAGCGCAGCTCAGGCTTTTTCTAAGACGTACTTTCCGGGCGCCGGCGTCTTCGGCTTGAAGTGCTTGTTGCCGGGGTTTTCGGGCGCCGCAATGCGCTCGCCGGAGCGTTCGGCCAGCCAACGCATCCAATCCGGCCACCACGAACCGTCGATTTGCTGCGCGATCGCGAGCCATTCGTCGGCGCTCGGCGGATTCGAGGGCGCACGCCAGTAGATCCCCTTGCCGCTCGCCGGCGAATTGATGATCCCGGCGATGTGGCCCGAATGGCCCAGCCGGAACTGCACGTCGCCCGAGAAGAGCTGCGTCATCTTGTAGACCGACTTCCAAGGCGCGATGTGATCCTCCATCGTGGCCACGGCGTAGACGTCGTTGCGCACGCGGCGCAGGTCGATCGGGACGCCTTTGACCGTCAAACAATCCGGTTTGACCAGGTTGTTTTCGATATACATATTGCGCAGGTAATAGCGGTGCATCGCGCGCGGCAAGCGAGTCGCGTCGCTATTCCAGTAGAGTAAGTCGAACGCCGGTGCGTCCTTGCCCATCAGATAGCGCTGGACGGCGACGTTCCAAATCAGATCGTTGGCCCGCAACATGTTGAAGGTGTCGGCCATCTCGCTCGAGTCGAGTACGCCCTTTTCGTCCATCTTCTTCTCGATGAACGCGACCGCTTCGGGGCTCAGAAAGGCCTTCAGGTCACCGGCCGCTTCAAAGTCGACGAGCGCCGCAAAGAACGTCACCGAATTGACGAGCGTCTCGCCGCTCTGCGCAAGATAAGCCAGCAACTCGGCGGTCAACGTGCCGCCGATGCAGTAGCCGATCATGTTCACTTCGTGCGAGCGCGCGATCGCGGACGCGACGCGCGTCGCGGTCAGCGGGCCGCGCTTCAAATAATCTTCCCAGGTCACGTCGGCCAGCGAGGAGTCGGGGTTGCGCCACGAGACGACGTACGTGCGAACCCCTGAGTCGACGGCGAACTTGATGAGGCTGTTGGCCGGCTGGAGGTCGAGGATGTAATACTTGTTGATCCACGGCGGGACGATCACGAGCGGCCGCTCGTAGACGGTCTCGGTCGTCGGCGCGTATTCGATCAACTCCATCAAGTCGTTGCGATAGACGACCGCGCCGGGCGTGGTCGCGACGTTCTTCCCGAGCGTAAAGGCTTTCTTGTCAACGAGAGCCGGGCGACCCTGATTCTCGCGGATGTCCTCCAAGACGTTCTTGACGCCGCGCTGGAGGTTCTCGCCACCCGTGCGCAGCGTCTCTTCGATCACGGCGGGATTGAGGAACGCGAAATTCGTCGGGCTGAGCATGTCGCAGTACTGCTTGGCGAAGAACTTGACGCGCGCTTTGGTTTCCGCGTCGGTGTCGGTCGACTCGATCGAATCCAATACCGCTTTGGTTGCCAGCAGATAACCTTGCTTCAACGCATCGAACATCGGGTTGTTGGTCCACGCCGGATGGGAGAAACGATTGTCGCCCTTGGCGGGTGCGATCAGCGGGTTGGTGCCGCGTCCTTCCGATGGCCCGAGGGAACGCTGCGCTACTTCGAGCCAGTCTTTGGCGAACTGCATCTGGCCGGCCATGAGACCTTGCGGATTGGCGAGCATCGCCTTCCACACGTCCATCGTCGACTTCCCGAGACCGAGCGGGTCCAGCGGGTTCGCCTGCTCGGCTTGGCCGTTGGCGCCCGGAGAAGCCTCGATCGGCACGCCTTCGAGGGGCACACCTGCCGCCATCGACGGCAGCGCCAATTCGACTTCCTCTAAGAGCGCGTCCTCGAGGTCGGCCTCGGCTTCGTCGAAGTCTTCGGTCTCCAGCTCGGCGAGGCCGGAGAGGTCGCGGGCTTCTTCTTCGTCGGCATACATCTATAGATGCATTTAGCCTTCGTATCTGGCCGACCTTCGGGCGGCGAGGCACACCTTCGCCGACAAGCGTCCTCAGGGGTCGACGTTGATAGCGAGGCGGGTATGCCGATCTGCCCGAGCGAGGGGAACGATCGCTTCCCGCAGGTACGCGCGAAGCGCGGCCCCCTCGTTCGTCTTGAGCGCAACCCGGAAACGCCACTCCTGGTTGGCGCGGGCGATCGCAAAAGGTGCGGGACCGAGGACTTCGACGTTCGGCCGTTCGCGCAGGAGCACCGCATAGCGTTGCGCGGCATCCAGCGCGGCGGGCCGTCGCCGGCCGAAGATGCCCAGATAGATCAGCTCGCCGAAGGGCGGGTAGTTCAATTCACGCCGCTGCTCGAGTTCGTACGCGGCGAAGCCGTCGAAGTCGTGGCGCGCGGCAAATTGAATCGCCGGATGCTCGGGGCTGTAGGTCTGCACGATCGCCTCGCCGGCGCGCGCGCGGCCACTGCGTCCCGCGACCTGCGTGATGAGATCGAACGTCCGCTCGGCGGCGCGAAACTCGGGGACATGCAAGCCGATATCGGCCGCGATGACGCCGACCAAGGTCACCGTCGGAAAATCGAGACCCTTCGCAATCATTTGCGTTCCGACCAAGATGTCGCCGCGCGCGGCGTAGTCGTCGAGCAGGCGCGCGTGGTCGCCGACGCGGGTCGTCGTGTCGCTATCCATGCGCACGACGCGCGCTCGAGGCCACAGGGTCTGCACGCTTTCGACGACGCGCTGCGTCCCGATCCCGAACTCGCGGATCGGTCCGCCTTGACACTTCGGGCAAACCGTCGGAATCGGCATCTGAGCGTCGCATTGATGGCAACGCAACAGCCCCTCGGCCCGATGCGCCGTCAGCGAAACGCTGCATCGCCGGCAGACCGACACGTTGCCGCAGGCACGGCACAAGATGAATCCTGCGCTGCCGCGCCGGTTGACGAACAACACGGTTTTCTCCCCGCGTTCGAGCCGTTCGCCGACCGCTTCGACCAGCTGAGAACTGAATATCCGCCGGTTGCCGCGCTCGAACTCGCGCGCCATGTCGACGACATGCGTCTTGGGCAGCGACTGCGCGCCCGGGCGTTCGTGAAGACGCAGATGCTCGATCTCGCCACGCAGCGCAGCGAGATACGCCTCCAGAGGCGGCGTCGCGCTGCCGAGCACCAGCGTCCCGCCGGCCAGCCGCATTCGCTCGCGCGCGACGTCGACCGCATGGTAACGCGGCACGTTGTCTTGCTTGTACGTCCGTTCGTGAGCCTCGTCGACAACCACCAAGCGCACGCCCTGCAGCGGTGCGAAGACCGCACTGCGCGCGCCGACCACGACGTCGATCTCGCCACGCTCCGCCGCGTGCCAGGCGTCGAACCGTTCGCGCTCGGAGAGCCCGGAATGCAGTACCGCGACGCGCTCGCCGAAGGCGCCTTCGAAGCGTCGCGCGGTTTGCGGCGTGAGCGAAATCTCCGGGACGAGGACGATCGCCCGGCCGCCGCGTGCGAGCGTTCGCGCGATCGCACGAATGTAGACGAACGTCTTGCCGCTTCCGGTAATGCCTTGCAGCAGAAACTCCGCGAACCCGCCCCGTTCCGCCGAGGCGGCGATCGACTCGATCGCCTGCGCCTGTTCGGGGCTCGCCGTAAAGTCTTGGGCTTCGACCGGACCGCGTTGACGTGGGGACGCGGCGCGTCGCGGCGTCTCGCGCAACGCGCCGGCGCGGACGGCGCGCGCCACGATCGACTGCGAGAAACCTGCGAGCAGCGCATCGCGGCGGCGAAGCGTCCCTTCTTCGCGCACCCGTGCCACGAGCGCTTCGACGCGCGGCCCGCGCACCGGCTTCCCGGTCGCTTCGAGGACGTTCTCGGTCGCTTCTCCGACGCGCGAGCCGACGAACTCGCGACGCCGTTCGAGCACGCCTCCGCGAACGAGTGCACCGAGCGCGCGCAAGAGCGTGCGACGGTCGCCTGCGCGGCGTGCCTCAGGGTGACGCAACAGCGCGTCGAGTCCGAAGCCTCCGCCGAAGTCTTCCGCGATCAAGCGCAACAGGCGCGGCGGCACCGACGCAAAGCGGTCCGAGTCGAGTTCTCCGACCGGCACGAAGCGATCGACGACGCGAGGGATTCCGGCCGCATACACCATCGGCCCCAGCGCCTCGCCGAGCGTGCAGCAGTAACGTTCGGCGATCCACTCCGCGAGCGCGAGGCCTTCTCGGTCGAACGCGGCATGGGTCTCGACGCGTGCGGCGATCGCGCGCAGTCCCTGCGCCTCAACCTCGCGCGGCGCGCCGAGGACGAAGCCGTAGAGTTCGCGCGGGCCAAGCGGAACGCGCACGACGTCGCCGACACGGACGTCGACGCGGGCGGGGACGAGATAGGTCAACGGATGCTCGACGCGCGCAGTCCGCTGCTGCACGAGCACATCTACAGCCCTCAGGACGCGATCAACTCGATCCGATTTCCAAAGGGGTCGCTCACGTGGCAGCGCGCCTTCCCTTCGGGCGACGCTCCTGCGAGGGTGATTGCTACGCCGTGTTCGCGCAGGCGCTCGAGAAGCGCTTCGTAGTCGGCGCAAACGAACGCCGGATGGGCTTTCTTCGCAGGCGCAAAGGGCCGCTCGACGCCGAGATGCACCGAGACGCTTCCGCTGCTGAACCAGCCGCCGCCCCGGCCGGCCATGTCGGGCGGCCTCGGCACCTCTTGCAGTCCGAGTATCCCGCAATAGAACCCGCGCGCGCGCGCCTCCTCGCCTTCGGGCACACCGAGTTGAACGTGATCGACGCGCACAAATGGGATCTTCATCGATGGAAGCTTCATCGGCGGAACTCCGCAGCCCCGGGCGTCTCGCGAATGCGCTTGAGTACGGCCCGCACCGATGGGAGCGGAGCGGTCACGCCGTATTCGACGTCGCCGATCTTGCGGGGCATGACGAACCGCAATTTGCCGTCGCGGGCCTTCTTGTCGACGCTCATCGCACGGAGCACCGCGTCCACTCGATCGAACGGAACGATCAGCGGCAAGCGCAAGAGCGCAAGCAGCGATAACACGCGCAGGTGTTCGCTTTCCGAAAAGCGGCCCGTGCGCAACGCTAGCAGTCCCGCGGCGCGCAGGCCGATCGCGACGGCCGACCCGTGCGAGACTCGATAGCCGCTTGCGCGTTCGATGGCGTGCCCGAAGGTGTGGCCCAGATTGAGCACCTCGCGCGCACCGCGCTCGAGCCGGTCGTCGGCGACCACCATCGCCTTGACCCGCAACGAATCGGCGATGACCTTCTCCCACGGCCACTTCTGAAGCGGCTGGGCCGCCAGTTCCTCGAGTTCCGCAAACGTCTCGTCGCCTTCGATGATCCCGTGTTTGACCACTTCGGCCAGGCCTTCGCGCATCGCCCGCGGCGGCAGCGTTGCAAGTGCGGCGACATCGCAGAAGACCGCAACGGGGTCTTTGAACGCGCCGGCGAGATTCTTCCCGGCGCGCAAATCGACGCCGGTTTTTCCGCCGATCGCCGCGTCGACCATCGCGACGAGCGAGGTTGCGATCGCGACAAACGGAACGCCGCGCATGTAGGTCGCGCCGGCGAAACCGAAGAGATCGGTCGCGACCCCGCCGCCGACGCCGACCAGCAAGGTGGTCCGCTCGACCTTTTGCTCGGCTAGCGCTTCGAGCACGCGCTCGACGGTGCGCAACGTCTTCCGCCGCTCCCCGAGCGAGAAGGAAAGGACCGACGTCTGCTTCCCGATCGCTCTGGCGATCGCACGCGCGCGCGGCGCCACCTTCGCGTCGCACAGCACGATCGAACGGGCGTAGCCACTCTCGCGGACGAAGTTCGCAGCCTCGGTCGGTACCTCGGGGGTAACCAGGATCGGATAAGGCAGATCGTCGAGCCGCGTCATCGGGCCTGTACCAGCGCCGCGATCTCGCGTGCCAGCGCGCCTTGAGAACGACGTCCTCCGTCCACGACAATCTCCGCCTCGCGGTAGAGCGGCCGCCGCTGCTCGAGCAGGGCGCGAACGCGTCCGGGATCGAGTGCTCCACCCAGCATCGGGCGGATCCCCTTCGAGCGGCCCAGCCGCGCGAGCAGCGTCGACTGCGGAACGTCGATGAAGACGCGCAGCGCGCGCTCGGCGACGAGCACCCGCGTAGGCTCGTACGTCACCGCACCGCCGCCCAGCGCGACCACGGCGGGCGGTCCATCGAACGTCTCGAGCACGACCTCGAATTCGCGTGCCCGAAACTGCGCTTCGCCGCCGCGCTCAAAGATTTCGTGAATCGACCCGTGCCGCGCGACGATCAATTCGTCGGTGTCGACGAAGCGTAGTCCCAATTCGCGCGCAACGCGCTTCCCGATCGTCGACTTCCCCGCAGCCATGAATCCGAGCAACGCGACGTGGTGCGCATTTTTCATTCAGCGCTAGCGTTTGGCGCACTGATCTTGTCGAACAACGCGGATGCGGCCGCGACGGCGCGCTCGAGATTGTCGCGCGTCTCGTCGATCGAGTCGCCGCCGAATTTCTCAAGTACGGGACCGGTCAGCGCCAACCTCAGCATCGCCTCGCCGACGATGGANNACGCTGACGCGCAAGACGATGTCTTGGCCGTTCGAAATTCCACCCTCGATGCCGCCGGCGCGGTTTGAACCGCGGACGACCGCGCCGTCTTGCAGAGCGAAGACGTCGTGTGCCTGCGAACCCGGCCTACCGGCGACGTCACGCCCAGCACCGACCTCGACCGCCTTCACCGTCTGCATCCCCATCACCGCGCCGGCCAGGACGCCGTCGAGCCTCGTATCGGGTTGACGGTTCGAACCGACTCCGGCCGGGACG
Organism: Candidatus Zemynaea palustris; assembly: GCA_003134695.1. Taxonomy (GTDB): domain Bacteria; phylum Vulcanimicrobiota; class Vulcanimicrobiia; order Vulcanimicrobiales; family Vulcanimicrobiaceae; genus Zemelea; species Zemelea palustris. The sequence continues at coordinate 134,300 of PLCB01000029.1, forward strand.
CCCGCGACGCGCAACGTGAAGGCGCCGCCGAGGGTGTCACCGGCAGCCTTCGCTTCATCGATCGCGGTGATCATCGCGCGTTCCGTTTCGGGATGCGGACAGCGCACCTCGCTCGCCGCGACCGCGTCCATGTCGACGTCTTCCAAGTCCGGCGCGATGACGCTGCCGATCTGCGAAACGTGCGCCGACGTGCGCATTCCAAGCGCCCCGAGGAACTGCGCGCAGATCGCGCCAAGCGCGACGCGCATCGCGGTCTCGCGCGCGCTGGCGCGTTCGAGGACGTTGCGCAGATCGCGGTGGCGGTACTTCATCGCACCCGCGTAATCGGTATGGCCCGGCCGCGGATTGGTCAGCGGTTTTCCGCCGCCGGTGCGGGGATCCATCAGCTCGCGATTGTTCTCGTAGTCGCGATTGCGTACGACGACGGCGATCGGCGAACCAAGCGTCTTTCCGCCGCGCACCCCCGCCAAGAATTCCACCGTGTCGCTTTCGATCTTCATCCGTCCGCCGCGCCCATAGCCGCCTTGACGCGCACGCAACGCCGCGTCCAGCGCATCGAAGTCGATCGTGAGGTTGGCGGGCAATCCGTCGAGGATTCCAACCAGGGCGGGGCCGTGCGATTCACCCGCCGTGAGGTAGCGGAACATGGTCGCTCCGGCTTCGCGCCCGGCAGGTGCTTCTCCGCGGTGCCGCGATTTATCGCTGTTGGTGAAGAAGCTCCTGGCCGTGCTCGTCGCCGGCGCCGTTTTACAGACGGCGCTCTACGAGGTTCCTGCCGGCTCGCAACCGCGCACGCCCCGTGCCGCAGCGAGCCCGGGCGCGCAACCCGCGGCCCAGCCCTCGGCGCCGCCCGAGACCCCCGACGCGGTGACGCGTCATACGGTCACGGTCGACGGCAAACCGATCGACTATATCGCGCGCGCCGGCACGATCACCTTACGCAACGAACAAGAACAGCCGACGGCACGCGTCTTTTATACCGGGTACACGATCGACGGCGCCGACCCGACGACGCGCCCGGTCACCTTCATCTATAACGGCGGCCCGGGCAGTTCGACGATGTGGCTGAGGATGGGCTCGTTCGGACCGGTGCGCGTCCTCGCCCCCGACGGGAAACCGTCGGGCCCGCCGCCGTACCGGATCGTCGACAACCC
>PLCB01000035.1:0-3395 GCA_003134695.1 Candidatus Zemynaea palustris
GCCGGCGAGGACAAAGCGGAAACCGGCGCCGGCGATCGGGGGAATCGACGCGAGCGAGACCTTAATTCCGAGCCACGTCGTACCCCAAATCAAAACCGTCGCCGCATACGCCGCGATGATCGCAACGGGGGACACGACAAAACGCGCCCAAGAGGCGCGCAGTACGAGGAGCATGACACTTTCATCGACACGCGAAGCGTTCGAAAGGTTGCGGCGCCGACGGACGCGGTTAGCGCATTCACCAGAAGGTCGAGAGGCCGGTGCTGCCGCAGATTCGCTCTTGGAGGCACGTCGATGAGGTCAGGTCTTGTTCGACCATTGATAATCAGCCTGACGGGCGCACTCGTCGTTCTCTCCCCGTCTGACCGTGCCGTTTCGGAAACGCGAGCTCCCATTTGGGTGGTGAACTGCGCGCCTTATGCTGCCCGGGTGAGCATGTATGTGAAGAGTCAAGGGGCTGACTGGCAATTAGCCGCCACTTTCGGAGCCCCGGTTACGCGCGGGTCACCCGCGAGTATCCGACTCCCGAGCTCCGCTGCTGCGCAGTCCTATAGCGGATACGGTATGCAGGGCGCTCCCCCGAGCGAGGTCGACGGCGTGCGGTTCAAAGCCGAGTTTCTCGACCCGCTAGACGCCTCGAGCAAGTCGCGCTCGATCGGGCAAGCGACCATAACAGCGACCGGCCGTTTTAACGAGCGCGATCACTATCTTTTGGGGTTCGAATTTCTAGCGACGCCGCAACATCAGTTCGGGAAGTACAACGATGTGCAATTCTCCGGTAAAACGGATTTCGGCGTTGCGCCGGAAGGCGTCGATTCGAAGTCGCAAGACCCGCCGGCCTGCGAGCCGATGGAATTGCCGACGGCCCCTCCGCCGGTACCGCGAGCGACGTAAGGTCCGTCGAGCAGTACGCGGCTCGCGTTGTGTTACGCGCCGAAAAGATAATTCATCGGCGTCACGCGGCCGCCAAAGAACGCTGTAACCGAGATCCCATAGGTCTCGGCAAGTCGTTCGAGCTCGTCTTCGTTGAGAGCGAGCTCACCCGCTTCCGCGGCTGCAAGCCGTTCGGGATCGATCTCCGCCTCATTGGCGGCGTCGTCGAAATCGAGCCCTTCCGCGGCACGGAACGAGATCAAATGCTCGGCGACCGTATCTAACACGGCAGCGCGATCTTCGCCGCCCATCAGTTCAAGGAGCCTCTGACCGGCGAATCACGCTCTGAAGAGCCGTCTTTCGCCGGGGCGACAAGAGGGAGTCGGATCGGCCTAGCCGAGTCCGGAGCCCCCGACACCGTCAGTCCAGTACCGGTGGTTGATCGGTCCTCCGCCTCCCCCGACGTCGTCTGTGCCGCGATTACCGGGGCCGCCCGGGGTGGAATCTTGTACACTAAATCCGTGATTAATGGGCCCGCCACTGGTATCTTGCATGTGACGCGCTTGATCTTGAGACTGTGGAACGAAACTTGCCAAGCCGGCAGTGCCGGCACAGCCCGCGAGCGCGCCCGAAATGAAGACCAAAGCAGCGATGGCGAAAAGGCGCTTTCCCATACCGAAATCTCCTAACAAAGTCAACGGCGGACGCGGCGCCGTTCTGGACGCTGCGAGCCGTCCCTTGTGGAGAAGTCGGGCTACGAAATCAGCTTGCGCTTGCGGGCTTCAGTGATGAGCTCAGGTTGGGACTGAACACGGAACGCCTGATAAACCCAATGGATGTGGTTGCGGACAGTGTTCGGGCTGCATTTGAGCCGATCTCCGATCCGTTTTGCAGTCAGTCCCTCACAGAGCGCATTGAACACCTCGCGCTGGCGCGGTGTCAGCCGGTTCCAGCCATCATCGCCAATGCCAGTCGACGCCTCGCGGACATCCGCTGCAATCCAGCTATTGGGATAGTCTCGGATCTGTCGGCGGGCCGCTTCGTGCCACGACGGATCTTGCGTGACCTCGTACAAGCGCAGTGCGGTGCGTGCCGCTCGCCACTTATGTTTGATTTCGTCATAAGTAAAATATGCCGATTCAAAGAAGTGACGAGCTTTTCTAGGTTCGCTCAATGCTTGCTGGACTACCCCAGTGCTATAGGCCGTCGTGGCCTCCAAAAGCCGGTCCCCACGAATCGCCATGCGAGTACTAAGAGACTCTCGCACCTGATTAAACTGCGAAAGCAATGATGCTGCCGAAGCCGCATCAACTGTTGCAAGAATCTCGGCCGCGTATAGCAGGCCGGTCCGTTCATCGTTCGCAGTTTCGCCCCAACTCACGGTCTTTGTCAGTTCCAAAGCCTCGTACAAGTCCGCACTGGAAGACGCCAACTCGCCGGCATAGCGTTTCATTGCCGCACGATCAAGAAGCGACCAAACCTTCCAGGCGGGGGTCGGCGCGATTGAGCTTGCTTGATGGAGCAGTCTGAGCGACTCGAAATAACGGTCTGGTCCTTGCAAGGCCATCGCCCAACCTAGCGTACGCGCGGCGTTGAAATGCTCGACCGAAATCTCACCGGCCCAGTCGATGCTGTCGTAGAGTTCCTTGGCTTGCCGAACCAGATTAGGTATATAAACCTCGCGTGCCATCGTACAGATGGCGCGTACAGCTCCGGCCAAGAGGCCAACATCGACGACATCGGCGTTCTTAACGATTTCTGCTCCCTCGAGCATGAAACGCGCGTGATCGTCGTACTTTTCATGCCGGTGGGCTATCCACGATTCGAGCATTATGCGCCGACCTCGCACGAGGGTCGACTCGCTCTCCGTGCGCGACAGTATCGCCGCGGCTTTGGCCAAGTCGCCTTTCATCCACGCAATTAGTGACTGCGCGTAGGTGAGTTCAGCGCTCGCCTGCGGAGACACTGAATCTTCAGCATCGATATGACCAGAAAGGGCGGCTTCCGCGCTTGCGAAATCGTTTGCCGTGGCATAGGCAATCGCTAGTACAGATTCAGCTTCTAAGCGGGCGCTTGCATCCGCAATGCCGGCGATCTCTCCCACAAGACCAGAGATCGCCTCACTGGGTCGTTCCAGCCTGGTCAAAGCCCGCGCGCGCAGCGTCAAGGCTTGCGCTTGATCGGTGCCCGCGCTGACTAGCTGGCCGCAGGCTTCGATACACGCAGAATAGCGCGCAGCATAGAAGTCTTGCCAAGCTGTGGAAAGGTCTGGGCTGTGAGCTAACTTGGGCGCAGCGGAGCCAGGCATCGCGCCAGGCTTGGCCCAGCGAGCGAACGGCTCCTCCTAAAGGACTATGCCAGGTGCGCTAGGGCGTCGGCCCACCCGCCCCGACATCGGTGACGACGTCTGAGCTTTGAATGGTGACCGGGCCGCCGCCGCCTACGTCAGTTGTGTGGCGGGCTTGGCTTTGGGGGATGAAGTTGGCCGAGCCGGTAGAGTTGCCGGTACAGGCAGCCAGGGC
>PLCB01000035.1:3493-38815 GCA_003134695.1 Candidatus Zemynaea palustris
TGCTACATTCGGAAGACTCCGAAGTGCGTTTCTACCGGCGGAGCGTAGGTCGCGCACTCCAATCCGATCGCGATTGCGCGGCGCGTGTCGACCGGGTCGATCACACCATCGTCCCACAACCGCGCGGTTGAGTAATACGGACTCCCCTCGCGCTCGTACTTTTCCAGAATCGGCGCCATGAAGCGCTGCTGCTCTTCGGGCGACAACGTTCGGCCGCGCGTCCGCTCCGCTTCCATCCGGACCGTCAGCAACGTCGAGGCCGCTTGCTGGCCACCCATCACCGAGATGCGTGCGTTCGGCCACATCCACAATTGGCGCGGCGAATACGCTCGGCCGCACATCCCGTAGTTGCCGGCACCAAAGCTGCCACCGATCACCACGGTGAACTTCGGCACTTCGGCGCAGGCGACGGCCATCACCAATTTCGCGCCGTCCTTCGCGATGCCGCGATTCTCGTATTCCTTCCCCACCATGAACCCGGTGATGTTCTGTAAGAAGAGCAGGGGCGTACCGCGCTGCGCGCACAGTTCGATGAAGTGCGTGCCTTTGAGCGAGCTCTCGGAAAACAGGATGCCGTTATTCGCCAAGATCCCGATCTGATGACCTTCTATGCGGGCGAAACCGCACACCAGCGTCGAGCCGTACAGCGGTTTGAATTCGTGGAAAAGCGAGCCGTCGACGATGCGCGCGATCACCTCGCGGACGTCATAAGCGAGGCGCGGATCGCGCGGCACGACCCCATATAACTCCGCTGGATCGTAGGCCGGCGGCGCGGGAGCGGCGTCATCGCGCCGGGGTTCCGGCGGCGGCGCGAGGTTCGCGACGATCGAGCGCACGAGCGCGAGCGCGTGCTCGTCGTTCTCGGCGAAGTGATCGGCGACGCCCGAGATGCGCGTGTGCACGTCGGCGCCGCCGAGTTCTTCCGGCGTCACTACCTCGCCCGTCGCGGCTTGTACCAGCGGCGGTCCCGCCAAGAAAATCGTCCCGCCCGCGACGATCACGGTCTCGTCCGACATCGCCGGGACGTACGCGCCGCCCGCCGTGCACGAACCCATCACCGCGGCGATCTGCGGGATGCGTTCGCTCGACATGCGTGCTTGGTTGAAAAAAATGCGCCCGAAGTGGTCGCGGTCGGGAAAAACCTCGTCCTGCTTCGGCAAGAACGCGCCGCCCGAATCGACCAAGTATATACAAGGAAGGTGATTCTGCTGGGCGATCTCTTGCGCGCGCAGATGCTTCTTGACCGTCAGCGGGTAGTACGTGCCGCCTTTGACGGTCGCGTCGTTTGCGATCACGACGCAATGCCGGCCTTCGACCGTTGTGATACCGGTCACCATCCCGGCCGCGGGCGTCTCGTCTTCGTAAACGCCGTCGGCTGCAAGCGGCGAGAGTTCGAGAAACGGCTGCTGCGGATCTCCTAGGCGATCGATGCGTTCGCGCGCGGTCATCTTTCCGCGCTTAAGGTGACGCTCGGTCGCTTCAGCGCCGCCGCCTTCCCGAACGCGCGCCAGTCGCGTCCGGAGATCGGCGACCAAATCGCGCATACGAAAGGCGTTTGCGCGAAAATCGTCGGCATCGTGGTCGATACGCGTCTCGAGGAGCTTCATCGCGCGCGGCTTTCGCGGAGCGGCGTAAGGCCTCCGTTTACGGCACCCGCGCTTAAGGCGCGGTTAGATTACCGTGCGGGGGCGATGGATTGCTCCAACTTCGCGTTACAATGCCGGTAGACGCTTCGATGGAGAGATGCTTGCAATGACCGGGAGCACGAACACCCCATACCGTCCGGCCGGGACGCTGTCGATCTCGACGGCACTGCAGCCCTATGAGGGGCCTTGGAATAAGCGGCTGGCGGCGCACCTTCTGCGTCGCGCCGGTTTCGGCGGCTCGCCGGAAGAGATCGATCGCGTCGCCGCGACATCGATGAACGCCGCCGTCGACGCGCTCATCCACTATCCGAAGGATACCGGTCTGCCCGGGCAACCCAGCGAGATGGATCCGCAGTACGCTCAGGAAGTGGCGCTGGCGTTCCAAGCCCGCAGCCGCGCCGTCGACGACGCGACCGTGCAGATGCAGCGGATGCAGATCCAGCAGTCGCGGCAGAAGGCGAACCTTTCGACCATCGGCTGGTGGCTTGACCGGATGATCAATTCGCCCGCGCCGCTGCAAGAGAAGATGACGCTGCTCTGGCACGGCCACTTCACCTCGGCGATGTTCCAAAAGGGCATCACGCCGAAGGAGATGGTCGACCAGAATTGGTTGTTCCGCAGCAATGCGCTCGGGAACGTCCGCGAAATAACGCATGCCGTTTCGCGCGACCCAGCGATGCTCAAGTACCTCGACAACGCGCGCAGCAACAAGGATCATCCCAACGAGAATTACGCGCGTGAGCTGATGGAGCTCTTCACGCTCGGCATCGGCAACTACACCGAGAACGATATTCGCGAAAGCGCACGCGCTTTCACCGGCTATTCGGTCTACGGACCGCTGCGCGGCGGCGCCTTCTACTTCAATCCGAAGATCCACGACGACGGGAACAAGGCATTCCTCAACGCGCGCGGCCCGCTCGACGGCGATCAGGTCGTCGATTGCATCTTCCGCCAGCCGGCAGCCTCGCGCTGGTTCGCACAGAAGTTCCTCAACTTCTTCGTTTATAACGAGCCGGAGCCACAGTTGATCGACGCCGTCGCGGAACAGATCAAGAAGAACGACTTCCAGATCGGTCCGGTCATGTCGATCCTGTTGCGCTCGAACGTGTTCTACTCGGATCGCGCCTATCGCGCGCTCGTGAAGAGTCCGGTCGAATTCGTGGTCGGAACGCAAAAGCTCTTTGGACTCAAAGAAGTCACGCCCCAGGCGATCGGCGCGCTCAACCGCATGGGACAAGTGCCGTTCCACCCACCTAGCGTGAAGGGTTGGGACGGCGGCGCGACGTGGCTCAACAGTCAGACGGTGCTCGCGCGCGAGAATTTCCTCAACTTCACGGTCACCTACGCGACGCAGCAGATGAAGAGTGCCACGATGAGCGCGTCGGCGTGGATGCCGATGACGCCGAGTTTGAGCACCAAGGATACGACGCTCAAATTGGTCGACGCGATCCTGCAAGGCGACGCGGCCCCGGCGTCGATGGCCAAATTGCAAGCCTATCTCGAAGGCAACGACAGCTCGGCGCTCGGGCAGCTCTCCGGTGAGAATTTCGAAGAGCGGATGCGCGGCGCGGCTTATCTCTCGATGGCGATGCCCGCCTACCAGTTGAACTAAGGAGCCGATTCATGAAGCGCAACAGATTTCTCTTAGGTGCGGTGTCCGGGCTGACGGTTGCCGTCAACGCCGACTCGTTCTTCGCGAAGGCGCTGGCCGCGCCGGCCTTGCCCGGCCTCCCCGGGGGCGCCGACGATCGGATCCTCGTGCTCGTCAACATGCAAGGCGGCAACGACGGCCTCAACACGGTCGTCCCCTACGGCATGCAACAGTACTACCGCTACCGTCCCTCTATCGGCGTGACGCCGCACGACGTGCTCTCGCTCAACGCGCAAGTCGGCCTCAATCCGGAGATGAAATCGCTCAAGGCGATGTACGACGCGGGCAGCGTGGCGATCGTTCAAGGGGTCGGCTATCCCAAGCCCGACCATTCGCACTTCCGCTCGACCGAGATCTGGCAAACGGCCGAACCCGATCACATCGAGAGCACGGGTTGGCTCGGACGCTATCTCGACTCGGCTAACCTTCCGGCGTCGAATCTGTTCAATGCGGTTGCGATCGCGCAGGTTCTGCCGGAGGCGCTGATCGCGCGCAAAGTCGACGTGCCGGAGATTCCCGCGCTGCAAGGCTACGGACTCGCCAGCGACAAGGCCGCCGGTCAGCGGATGGCGTTTTCATCGCTCGTAAGCGACGGACGCGCGCCCTTCCAGTCACCCTACCTCGCGACCGTCGCCGAGATCGAAGATCACGCGCAACGCGGTTCGGAAGAGTTACCGAAGCTCATCGCCGGCTATAAGACCGACGCGTCCTATCCGGCGACGCCGATCGGACGGAGCCTCGCGCTTGCGGCGCAGATCATCGGTAGTAAGACGCAGACACGCGTCATCTACGTTCAACACGGTTCGTTCGACACGCACGCCGCGCAAAAAGGAACGCAGGATCGCCTCTTGCGCGAACTTTCCGACGGCCTCAAAGCCTTCTACGACGATCTCGCGCAGCACGGCAACGACAAGCGCACCTTGACGATGACGTTCTCCGAGTTCGGCCGCCGCGTCGCTGAAAACGCGAGCCGCGGCACCGATCACGGCGAAGCGGGTCCGATGATGCTCGTCGGCGGCGGCGTCAAGGGCGGTTTGTACGGCGAGCATCCGTCTCTCGACGACCTCGACAACGGCGACATCAAATTCACGGTCGACTTCCGCAGCGTCTACTCGACGGTGGTCGAGAAGTGGTTCGCCCGTCCGAGCCAAGGGATCATCGCGGGTTCGTTCCCGACGATGCCCCTGCTCGCCTAAGACGCAGCGGCCGCGGACGGCGTATAAAAAAGAGGGGCGGCGCTGCCCAGTCGCGCCGCCCACTCCTGTCGTCTTGCCGACGTGTTTCACCGTACCGCCGTGGCGTTACAGGAGCGTTACCGTCCGCTTGCTTGCGTGGGGGAGGACCAGGGTGGAGATTTACATATAGAAGCAATGTAGATATGAGAAAAAGTGCCTTTTTTGTCGGGCAGCGCGTAGCGGTCACGCGGACCGTAACGGCCGCTCAGGTCGAAGACTTCGCCAGGGTGACTGGCGACACGAACCCCGTCCACCTCGATGAGGCCTATGCGGCGGGGACGCGGTTCGGACACCGGATCGCTCACGGAATGCTTTGCGCCTCCTACATCTCGGCGCTCCTCGGAACCCAATTTCCCGGCCCTGGTACGATCTACGTCAACCAGGGCCTCAGTTTTCTCAAGCCCGTCTATCTGGGCGACACCCTCGAGGTCTCGGTCACGGTGACCGGCTACCGACCCGACAAGGAGCTTCTGACGCTCGAGACGGCGCTCCATAATCAGCGGGGCGAGAAGGTCCTGGCCGGAGAAGCCGTCTGCTTGGTCCGCGACGTGACCGCCCGCTCGCATGCCTACTCCGGCGCCGCCGCCGGGTGAGACGCCCGATGTTGACACCGGTTGCATATAGGTGTAATATGCATATATCGGCATGAAGAACGTTGTGGAAGGCCGGGGCCCGTCCCCGGACGGTGACGATCAGGATCGCACCGATTCGACTCAGACCAAAGCCGAGGCGGGGCTACCCCCGCGTGGTACGCCCAAAAACTACCTGATGGCGTGGCTCCTGGTGGTGCTCAAAGATCTCAACCTTCACGGGTACGAGATCATGCGAACGCTCAAGGATAACTTCGCCGTCGTCTCCGACCCCGGGACCGTGTATCGCGCGCTACGACAACTCGAGCGCGATGGCTACATTTCCTCGTGGTGGGATCCCAAAGACCACGGGCCGGCCCGCCGGATCTACACGCTGACCGACGCCGGCACCGATGCCTTGAAAATGTGGAGTTCCGCGCTTGAGCAGTACCGTACGAACCTCGACACGTTCTTCAGCCTCTACACCGGGACGTGGGCGAAAACGCACCCGTCCAAAAACCGTGAGGAATGAACAAAAAATGAGCCGCAAGGACACCGAGTCGACGTCGAGCTACGTCGAACTTTCCAGCCAAGCCTACAACCTGTTTGTCGACGCCTACGCGTCGGCCAACCAGCGCACCCTCGGATATCTGAAGAGCGTGTGGGAAATCGCTTCGCGCCCGTACGCCTCGACCGCGCTCGAGACGACCGTTCGCGAGAACTTCGACCGAGCCAATCAGGTCGTCTCCCTGACGATCTCCGAACTTCAAACGACCGGTGCCAAGGGTGCCGAACTCGTCGAGAAGCTCGGGGCGCACAACGCCAAGGTCCAAGATTCAATCTCGACCGCCTTCCGCGGACTCGTGACGACCGGAATCTCCAACGTGAATTACGTCAAGGAGTCGACGGCCCAACAGTTCGAGGATCTGACCAAGCGCATGGACGAGATCCAGTCGCGCGCCGCAGCGTCGGTTAGCAGCAACTAAGAACCTCCGCCGCCGCGGAGACCAGAGGGGCCGGTAGCGATACCGGCTCTTTTGCTTTCCTAGGGGAGGTTTTGCGCGCCTGCGAATCAGGCGCCATGGAAACGAAAGAGCGCACCGCCACCGGCGTCGGCCCCGATCCGACGCATCCGAAACCTCTGCTCGGCCGCGTCGCCGTCGTGACGGGCGGCTCGCGCGGGATCGGCGCCTGCATCGCCCGCGAATTGGCGTCGTCCGGTGCGACCGTGATCGTCAACTACGTTCGCGGCGCCGAGGCCGCCGCCGGCGTCGTCGCGCAAATCGAAGCCTCGGGCGGAAAGGCGAACGCCGAGGCCGCCGACGTCGCGGACTGCCCGCAAGTCGCGGCCATGTTCGCGCGCGTTAAAGACCGCCACAAACGGCTCGACATCTTGATCAACAACGCGGGTATTCTGCGCGATCGCACCTTCAAGAAGATGACCGACGACGATTGGACTCAGGTTATCTCGACCAACTTGGGCAGCGTGATGCACTGTTGTCAAGCTGCCGTTCCGATGATGCTCGAGAACGGCTGGGGCCGTATCATCAATATCTCGTCGTTCGTCGGCCAGATGGGCAACTTCGGTCAGGCAAACTACTCGGCGGCCAAAGCCGGCATCCTCGGCTTCACCAAGACGCTCGCGATCGAACTCGCGCGCTACAATATCACGGTCAACGCGGTCTGCCCGGGCTTCGTCGCAACCGAGATGTGGCAATCGGTGCCGCCCAACATTCAGGAGAAGATTCTCGATCGCATTCCGATGCATCGTGTCGCCAAAGCGGAAGAGATCGCGCGCGGCGTTCGTTTCCTCGCCGTCGAAGGCGATTACATGACCGGCCAGTCGTTGAACATCAACGGAGGGGTCTATATGGGATGGTAGCGGCGTGTACATGGGTTCGAGGTGAGTACCTACGCCGCAGTTACGCGGCGACCGGCCTCCTCGACCGGAATTGGTTCGCTTGAGAGCGTCCTCTGCGCTCGCCGACGGATCTCCAGCGCCGCCGCCACGTCCGCGTGAGTCGTAAACCCACACGAACCGCACGAAAAGCGCCTTCTCCGTCGGTTTCCTCGGTCGCAGTTGCCGCATCGATAGCAGGTCTGCGATGAGAAACGTGCGTCCACTGAGACCACCGTCACACCGGCACTTTCAGCCTTGTATGCGATCATTCGTTGCAGCAGACCAAATCCTGAATCGAGTATGAGGCGGTTCAACGCAGCCTTAGCGCTGACACCACAACCGGGTTCAGCGCATGTTCCTTTTGCGTTACGCGTCATGTTTGCTAAGTTAAGACGCTCCAGTGCGATGCAATCGGCGGATCCCACGAGCCGCCGAGAGACCTTATGCGCGTAGTCTCGGCGTGCATTTGCTGCTTTCTCGCGACTTCTCGCGTAACGTTTAACGGCGGCAATTCTTAAAGGGTCGTTCCGATTGATGCAGCGACTGTGCGGGTCCTTCGACGTTCGGGCATCCATTTCGCGCTGTAGTCGTGCGATAGCTCGTTTTCGGCGCTCGCCGACCGCAAGATTTCGAATGAGCTCTCCTTCGCTCGTCGCCGCGAGAACGTGAACGCCCCGGTCAACGCCGAGAACCGAGCGGGTTGACCGCTTTTCGGGGGCGCATAGCTCGTACTCGACGCACAGGTACCAGCGGCCATTTCGCTCCACTACCCACCCGCGGCCGAACTTGGTCGGTATTTTGCGGCCTTTCCTGAGCGCAATATTTCCGGCTCCGGGAACGTAAACCCGGCGTTGATTTTGCTTGAACTTGAAGGCACGGTCGCCGTGAGGGAAATGTAGGTGTCGCCAGCGGTTCGCAGGTTTGAACCGTGGAAAACCAGGATGTTCTCCCCGTTTGCGTCGCCGGAAAAAGGCCTTCATCGCCAAGTCAAGTCGCCAAAGAACCGCGTCCTCGCATTCCCGATAGACGGCGGCAACACGGGAGTCTCCCTTTCGGAGGTCGGTTAGGTCTGCATATTGCAAGTCCTCCGTGACGGTTATGCCTCGATGTCGGAACGCATCGCGACGCTGTTGAAGCGCAGCATTGTACAGGTCACGAGTAACGTCTTCTAGCCGTCTTGTGTGCCATATGCTTGGCACAGTGCCCGCGTCAAGGGGGCATCCAACAATTTTTGCGATCAGATGGGGGTCGCTTCGAGCGCCGAGGGCGAAGAGCCGCACGTCGTGATCTCGGTGCGTTTTCTTGGGACCGGCGGCGCGCGATTCGTGGTCGCCCGGCAGATTCGCGCGTCCGGCGGGATGTGGTTTCGCTTCGGCGACGAGCGTGGCACGCAGATCACGCAGATTCACGTCGATCCCGGGCCCGGCGCGCTCGTGCGCGCGCTCTCGGCGCTGCCGCCTTGCGAGCCGCTCGAACTCGACGCGATCGCTCTTTCGCACAAGCACCTCGACCATGCCGGCGATGTGAACGCGATGATCGAGGCGATGACGCAAGGTGGTTGGCGCCGGCGTGGAGCGCTGCTCGCGCCGCGCGACGCGTTCGAGGGCGAACCGGTCATCTTTCCGTACGCGGCTGGCTTCGTTCCGACGCATCACTACTTGAAGGAAAGGAGCGGGCCGTACCGCGTCAACGACGTCGACATCTTCACGTCGGTCCGGCACTTGCACGGCGTCGAGACGTACGGCTTGCACTTCCGTTACGCGGGCCGGACGATCTCGTACTTGCCATGCGGCCGCTTCTTTGAAGAGCTGATCGACGACTATCGCGGGCATGCGCCGGACGCCCTCATCATCAACGTTTTACGCTACCACGACACGATGGACGTCGATCACTTGACCTTCGACCAAGCGCGTGCCGTTATCGCGGGCGTGCGACCGAAGGTCGCCGTCATGACCCACTTCGGCACGCGCATGCTCGAACGCCACCCCGAGCGCCTGGCGCGCGAGTTGGAAGGTGAGCTCGGTTTGCGTGTCCACGCGGCGGTCGACGGTTGGACATTCGACGCGACGACGGAAATCGATGCCGTTGCCGGGAACACGGCGGAATGAAGAACGTCGAAGAACTCTTACGCTTGCCTTCTCCCGCGCCACGTCCGCAGTCGCTGGCATTCGACGGGGAGACGCTCTGGATGGGCTCGCTCGAAACGCAACGACTCTACGCGATCGACCCGCAACGTTGGACCGTCCGAGAAGAAGCGCAAGTGCCCGGCTTGCCGTATGGCATGACCGTCATTGGCGACGAATTACGCGTTCTTTGCGGCGAGACCGCCGACGATCATCGAATCATTCGGCGCTTCATTCCTGGTCACGGATTTCGCTCGCAAGATGCGATGCAGTGTCCCGACGATACTGGCTCGCAACTCGGCTTCGACGGCGATCGCCTCTACGTGAGTCAGTGGTACAACAAGAAAGTGCTTTCGCTTGACGAGCACGGGCACGTCGGCACGATCATCGACGTTCCGCACGGCATCTGTGGGATGGTAATCGTCGAAGGCTGCTTCTACCTCGCGACGACCGACGACGAGAGCACCGACGACTACTGGCTGACGCGCATCGACGCGCGGAACGGGAAACCGAAGATCGACGACGTCGNNTTCGCGCGCGTGTGAGATCGAAGTCACTTGCCTGCGACTAAAGTCGCAGTGAACCGGTGGAAGGCGGGGGCGCGCAGCGCGTCCCTGGAAGTTTAGCGGTTCGCAAAGAGACCGCAGCGGCCGGGAGACCTAGTTGATCGTCAACGATATCGAGATCATGTTCGGCGGGCAGGCCGGCGACGGCAGCCTGACGACCGGCGATTTGATCGCAGGTGTGTTCAAGCGCATGGGTCTGGAAGTTTACACCTACAAAGACTTCCCGTCGCGCATTCGCGGCGGCCACACGAACTACGTCATTCGCGCCGGCGAACGTACCAATTACGGGATGGCCGACTTCGTCGACGGGTTGGTGGCTTTCGATCTCGAGGCGGTCGAAGTTCACATCGAAGAGCTGCGGCCCGGCGGGTTCGTCATCTTCGACAACACCTCCGATCAGCTGACGGACGCGGTGAAGCGCGACGACGTCACCTGGTACGAAGTTCCGCTCGCGAAGATGGCCAAGGAAGACCTCGGCCTCGAACTGGTGCGCAATACGATTTCGCTCGGCGTCCTCGGCGCGCTCGTCGGGATGGATTCCGAGATCATGAAAGCCGACGTCGCCGGCGTCTACAAGCGGAAAGGCGAGAAAGTCGTCGATATCAACGTTCGCGCCGTCGAAGCCGGCGAGAATTACGTCAAGGAACACTTCGGCGAGTGGCCGAGGGCTTATGGTCTCAAAGCCAAACCGGACGGTGATCGGTTGATCATGATGGGCAACGACGCGATCGGTTACGGCGCGCTCGTCGCCGGTTGCCGTTTCATGGCCGGGTATCCGATCACGCCGGCGACCGACGTGCTGGAATGGATGGCGAAGTACGCGCCGCGTTTCGGCGGCGTCGCGGTGCAAGCCGAAGACGAGTTGGCGGCGATCAACATGGTGATCGGTGCGGCTTTCACCGGCGTGCGCTCGATGACGGCGACGTCAGGACCGGGACAGGCGCTGATGACCGAAGCGATCGGTCTGGCGGGTGTGCTCGAGATTCCGATTGTGGTGGTCGAATGCGCGCGTGCGGGCCCCTCGACGGGGATGCCGACCAAGACCGAGCAGTCGAATCTCAATCACCTGATCTTTTCCGGTCACGGCGAGATCCCGCGCATCGTCCTCGCGCCGGGGACCGTCGAGGATTCGTTCTACCTCACCGTCGCGGCGTTCAACCTCGCCGAGAAGTACCAGTGCCCGGTCTTCGTTTTGAGCGAGCAGGCGCTCTGCCAGAGCAAGGCGACGCTGCCGAAGCTCGACCTCTCACGCGTCGAGATCGATCGCGGAAAGCTCGTGCTCGACCCGGTCGTCTTTGGAGAGTACAAGCGTTTCGCATTCACCGACGACGGCGTCTCGCCGCGCGTCATCCCCGGCGTCGAGGGCGGGATGCATCTCGCCGCGGGTTCGGAACACAACGACGCCGGCGTGATCACCGAGAACGCCAAGAACCGCACGCGCATGATGGACAAACGTTTCCGCAAGCTCGATACCGCGAAACCCGATCTGCCGACGCCGCTTTTGCACGGCGACCCGCAAGCCGAGATCGGGATCATCGGCTACGGTTCGAATCGTGGTCCGATCGTCGAGTCGCAAGATCGCATGGCGAGAAACGGCATCGCGACGCGCTTCCTCGAGCTGCGCACGCTCTGGCCGTTCCCGGAAGACGAGGTTCGCGACTTCATTGCGGATGCCAAGCACGTCTTTGTGGTCGAGAACAACTACACGGGGCAACTCGAACGCCTGATTCGTTATGTCGTCGGACCGCTCGAGCGGATGCACCGCGTCCTCAAGTATAACGGACGGCCGTTTCATCCCATCGAGATCAGCGACGAAATCGAAAAGCACGCCGACGTGCGTCCTCTGGTGAAAGTATAACCATGGCTGTTCAACTCACGCCCAAAGATTTTGCGACCGCTACGCCGTCGTGGTGGTGCCCCGGCTGCGGCGACTTCGGTGTCCTCTCGGCGCTGAAGCAGGCGATGGCCGATCTCGGAAAGATACCGAAAGACGTCGCGTTCGTCTCGGGGATCGGCTGCAGCGGCAAGATCAGCGGCTACCTGCACTCGTACGCGTTCCACGGCGTGCACGGGCGGGCGCTTCCCGTTGCGACCGCTGTGAAGCTTGCGAACAAGGATCTCACGGTCATCGCCGCCGGCGGCGACGGCGACGGCTACGCGATCGGAGCGGGTCACTTCTTGCACGCGGTGCGGCGCAATCCCGATATCACCTACATCGTGATGGACAACCAGACGTACGGCCTCACCAAGGGCCAATCGTCGCCGACGAGCCAGGCCGGTTACGTCACCGGGACGAGCCCACAAGGCAACCCCGACGCACCCATCAACGGACTCAGTATCGCCCTGGCGGCCGGCGGAACGTTCCTGGCGCGGGGCTTTTCGGCGCATCCGAAGATCTTGGTCGATTTGATCAAGCAGGCGGTCGCGCACAAGGGTTTTTCGATCGTCGAAGTCATGTCGCCGTGTGTCACCTTCAACAAGATCAACACGTACGCGTGGTTCAAAGAGAACACGTATTACGTTACCGACGATCCCAACTACGACGCCACGAACCGGACGGGAGCCTTTGAGGTCCTTAACTCCGACGAAAAGATGCCGCTGGGCGTGATCTATCGCGATTCGCGCGCGACGTTCGAAGCGCTCACCCATCTTCCTGAAATTCCGGTGGCGCACGCGAACCTCGATGCCCACGCGCCGGAACTCGCGACGATCATGGAGTCCTACCGCTAGGGCGAACCGCTAAAAGCGGCGGCCGAATGAAAGCCCGTGGCGCGGACCGCCGGCCGGCGGCTTTCCGCCGCGCGGCGGGCGAGACGCGGGCGTCTTATCTCTCGGCGGCGATTGTTCCGCCGGCGGCTGCACGGTCGATGACGAATTGCGCGGCGGCACGCCGAAATTCTCGCGCCTGAGCGCAACCTGCGCCGCCTTCCATTCCGCGGGGACGCGCGTTTTCGTGCGCAGCGAGCCGTCGTAGAGATAGACGTTACCGTTGGTGCTCGTTGCCGTGACCACCGGACCGCCGCCCTCCACGAGTACGGTCGCTTCGGTGTCGCGTCCGTCGACTTGGGCGCGCCGCTCGAACTGAGTGTAGACGCGCCCGGTGCCGGCGCGCGCGTTGAGTTGCGAGGCGCCGGTCGTTCCGATCGCGACGTTGCCGTTGGTGGCGTCGAAGCGCGCGAGTCCCGGGTCGAAGTGGCCGTTGTCGTAGACGATCGAACCGCTCACGATCGAGGCTTCGATTTGACGCGAGTTGCAGCGTTCGAAGATCTGCGCGCCGACCCCCGTGCGCGCGCGCAAGCGGTTGAAGTTCGAGTCGTCGGCGACGATCGGACCACGCAGGACCTGAACGAAGCCGTCGCCGCTCACGCCGTCGAGCATCACCGCGCCGTTGTTCAAATGAACGATGAACGTCCCGTTCTGATAATTCTGCAAGAGCACACTGCCACGCACGACGTTGGCCGCGACGAGCGGTGAGTTGCTCGGAACGGTCACGGTGATCGGGC
Source organism: Candidatus Zemynaea palustris (assembly GCA_003134695.1). Taxonomy (GTDB): domain Bacteria; phylum Vulcanimicrobiota; class Vulcanimicrobiia; order Vulcanimicrobiales; family Vulcanimicrobiaceae; genus Zemelea; species Zemelea palustris. The sequence continues at coordinate 16,687 of PLCB01000035.1, forward strand.
CGACCGGATGGCCGGTTTCGCCTTTGATGATGACGACGTTGCGCGGTCCCGGCGGAAGCGTCGAGATCACGAAACTCTCAGCCGGCAAGGTGATCGGTCCGTCGGGTCCTTTGGTTTGGGCGACGCGAATGAATTGCGGCGGCAGCGCCGCCGGGACTCGGTTGACGCTCCGCTCGATCGTGTAGGTGCTCGAATCGCCGTCGATTTGGACCGCTTGGCGATCCCAGGTGCGCACGATGAGGTTCGCCTGCGCGGGGATCTGGATGCGGACGATCGGTGCGTCGGCCCCCTCCACCAGCGTGACCTCGGCGCGCGCGGCGGCGCACGTGAGGAGCCACGTGAAAACGACATACGAAACCAGGCGCGCCGCGCCGCTGAGCCGGTTCAGGTGCACGCCTTAAGCCTACCCGCCGACGCTTGCGGGGTCATTGGAGGGAGGTGAGGGCACGGCGGGGAGGGTGACCCGGAAGACGGTCCCCCCATCCGGGTTGGGGGCCGCCTCGACCACGCCGTCGTGGACCCGGGCGATGCTCCGCACGATCGCGAGCCCCAGCCCCGTGCCGGGGATGGCCCGATTTCGCGATTTGTCGGTCCGGTAGAAGCGGTCGAAAACCCGTTCGAGCGCGTCGCTTTCGATGCCGACGCCGGTGTCGGCGACTTCGACGATCGCGTGCCCGTTTTGCACCGCCAGCCTGACGTCGACGCGCCCCTCATCGGTGAACTTGATCGCGTTGTCCACCAGATTGCTGACGAGCTGACGCAGCAGGTTGGCGTCGCCGAACACGATCGGCTCGCCCGGCGGCGACGTCGAGGCCATGTCGAGCGTCAGTCCCTTTTCGTCGGCGCGCGGCTTTCCGAGCTTCACCGCCTCGGCGACGACGGCGTCGAGTGCGACGGGCTTGCGCGGGATGCCGTCGCCCGACTCGGCTTTGGCGAGCACGAGCATCCCGTTGATCATCCGCGAGAGCGCGGCGCTTTCTTCGCGAATCGCGCGAAGGCTGTCGCCGCGAATATGCTCGTCCTTGTCGGCCCAGCGTTCGAGCATCTGCGCGTTGGCGTTGATGATCGTGAGCGGCGTCTTGAGTTCGTGGGAGGCGTCGGAGATGAACTGGCGCTCGCGGGCGAAGCCTTCTTCGAGACGGTCGAGCATCGCATCGAAGGTGCGAGCGAGCTGGCCCAGTTCGTCCAGTCGCTCGGTCCAGCCGATGCGCCGGTCGAGTTGATCGGCGCGAATCTCGCCCATCGCCGCGATCAGGCGATCGATCGGCTCGAGCGCGCTCGAGGATAGCGCGTACGAGCCGAGCGCGACCAGGACGGCCGACAGAAACACGACGAGCGCCAGCAGTTCTCGGATGCGCCCCAGGATCTCATAGTAGAGGTTGAGGCTTTCGCCGACTTTGACGATCAATGCGACGCCGGGATATCGGATCAACTCGTCGCGGACGAAAACCTCGCCGAGCGGTGTGTTCGCAACGGAATAGACGACGCTCGAGCGTCTCGTCGTCGGGCTCGGCCCGAGGGTCGCGCTTCCCATGTTCGTGCTCTTGCCGATGGGATAGCCCTGCGGCGTGTCGATTTCGATGTACGTCGAGGGTGACGCCCAGTGTTCGAGGTTGCCGGGGGTCGTCAATTCGTTGAGAACCGAGAAGCTGTCGCCGAACACGCTGAGCGCGCTGTCGCGTTTTGCGACGCGCGCGATATCGACGCCAATGGTATCGACCTTCGCCTGCGCACCGTCGAGCAGAATGCGGCGAACTTCAAACGTCAGCACGAAGGCGGCGAGCGCGATCACCACGATCAGCAGAAGCGCGTAAAAGCTCGCAATCCGCCACCGCAGAGTCTTAAAGCGGATCATTCTAGCCGCCGCGAAAAGCGCAAGGCTAGTCTTTTAAGGTGTAGCCGACGCCGCGCACCGTCTGAATCAGTTTTTCTTCGAAGCTGTCGTCGATTTTGCCGCGCAGGTAGCGGATATAGACGTCGATCAGATTCGAGTCCCCCAAGAAATCGCTGCCCCACACGCCGTTGAAGAGCTCGTCGCGCGTATGGACTTTGTTGCGGTGCAGCAAGAGGTATTCGAGGAGCGCATATTCCTTCGCGGTCAATTGGACGGCTTTGCCGTCGCGCGCGACTTCGTGGCGGTCGCGGTCCATCGTGAGGTTCTTTGCAACGAGGACGTTTGACTTTGGGTGCCTCTCGCGCAGCCGGGCGCGAACGCGGGCCAGCAATTCTTCGATCGAAAACGGCTTGGTCAGATAGTCGTCGGCGCCTGAATCGAGGCCGGCGACACGCTCGGGGATGCGATCCTTCGCGGTCAACATGATGATCGGGACGCGGCTCTTGGCGCGAATCCGCTTGCAAACCTCGAGCCCGTCCATCTTGGGCAGCATCAGATCGAGGATCACGAGATCGGGTTCTTTGAGTGCCTTCTCGAGGCCGGCGAGGCCGTCGACGGCGAGGTCGACCGCATATCCTTCGTGTTCGAGCTCAAGCCGGAGCACGCGCGAAATCTGCGCGTCGTCCTCGACGACGAGGATGCGAAAGCTTCGTTCGGCGGTTTCGTTCACGCGCGGTTCGATCGTACCTCGACGCGCGCCGGGCGGAACGTCATCAGCGAAACCCAAACGACTGCCGAACAGCCTGCGGTCAGGGCGGCGAGCATCGGCGGCTCGCTGAGGGCGCGGCCGAACGTCATAAGCGCCGCGACGATTTGGGCGCCGAAGGCCGGATTCGTCACGACCGACCAGGCGAGGAACGCGGCAAGCGCGAGGCCCAAGCCGATGGCCAGCGACTCCCACCAGTCGATCCGTTCTTCGGCGGCCGACGGTGCGTGGACGGTGAGCGCCAGAATCGATTGGCGCAAACCCTTCGGCGGCTCTTCAAGCGGCAGCGCGAACAGTGCGCGATCGATCTCATCGTACTCGTAGTTCATGCTTCCGTCCCCTCGTCCGTGACTTTGACGCGCAGGTGCGCGAGTTGCCGCCGCAGCTGTTCCTTCGCGCGGAATAGGTGCGTCTTTACGGTCCCCATCGGCAGGTCGAGCACGCGGGCGATCTCCTCGTATTGATGTCCTTGTAGATGATACAGCGTGACGACTGCCCGGTACTTCTCCGGCAGGGCGTCGATCGCCGCGCGGAGCTCGGCTGCCTCGTCGCGGCGCTCGAGAACGGCGTCGGGCCCCGGGCCCGGGTCGGCACGCTCGGGTAGCTCGCTGTCCGAGTAACGCTTGCGGCGGTTCAAACGATCGCAGCAGGCGTGGTAGGCGATCGAGAAGATCCAGGTCGAGAACTTGGCGTCCGGCCGGAACGTCCGCATGGCGCGGAAGGCTTTGAGAAAGGCTTCCTGGGAGGCGTCCTTCGCCTCCTCGGCGTCCCTCAGGGTCCGCAGACAGAGGTTGTAGACGGCGCGCTCGTAGCGCTCGATGAGGGTCCCGAACGCCTCGCTGCGGCCGGCGAGGGTCGCCGCCACCAGCGTCGCGTCGTCGTCGACCTCGAGGGTTCCGGTCCGCGCGCTCACGCGGGCGCCCGGTTGAGCCAGCGCTGCCACGCCCGTAGATACGGCCGGGGGCCGGATTCGGTTTCGGGCCGAAACACAGCCCCGGCTCGGGCGTATCTGTAGCGCGCGGCCGGGGGCACGTCCGGCGCCGAGGAGCAGAAAATGACCATCGAACGAACGCCGGAGAGGGTTCGCGCCGCCGAAGAGCGAGGCCCGCGATGGATTTAGGCGTGCTCGGCGCCATCAGCGAGCGCGACGTCGAGTTGATCGTCCCGCTCGCCGCGATCTTTTTCATCTTCGGTATGCCGATCATCGCCTGGCTCGTCATGCGCGGAATGAAGCATCACGAGCGCCAGATGGAGCACGTCGAGCGGATCGAGATGATTCGGCGCGGCATCGATCCCGGCAAGGTGACCGTGACCGACCCCAGTCCCGATCTCACGAATGCCAAGATGCGGGGCGCATATGTCATTCACGGCCTCGATCAATCGCCGTCGGCGCAAGCGGCGCTGCAGAAGGGGCTCGTGCTCGCGGCCATCGGTCTTGCGATCACGCTCGGGCTTTCATTCATCGGTTACGGACCGTGGTTGATCGGTGGTTTCGTTCCGCTCTTTATCGGCGTCGCGCAGGTGTTGATCGCGATGAACGCCGGCGCGTCGCTCCGATTCGGTCCGCCTCTGCCGCCTCGTCCGCCGGAAGCGCCTTCGCCGCCACCCGGCGCGCAATCGCCGCATGAAGGTACGACCTACGAAGGCAGTTACACCTATCGGCCCGGCGTAACGCAAGAATTGCGTCCGCCGACGCCACCCCCGGCCGAGAGATAGTCAGCAAACAAAGATCGGGAAGCGCCGTGGCGCATCCCGATTTTTTTTTGCTCGAGCGGTACTCGAAAGAAGTGCGTTATTTACAGGTGACGATTGCCATCGCCCACCCCGTCGGCGTGCGCGTCCGAACGAGGTAGCCGTCTTGTGTGCGATCGTAAATCTGGAAGCCCGCTCTCAGCGCGTCGGCTAGCGATTTGAAGACCAATAAACCTGACATTGCTCGGACCCTCCTTTCCCGTTTTTGAAGCTATCCTATCCTATTAACGTCGAATTCGTTGAAATGTTCTAGCCCACAGGGCCCCTGCTTCGTTAAATTTTTGTCCCAATTTCTGGGGAATCCCTGAGAATCACGAGGAAGGGGGCCTGCAATGTATACGCTCGAGAGGTCGCCGGCGGTCCATCGGACGGTCGTCAGCGACCGGCGCGAGCCGGTCCCCGGCATCGTGATTCTCGGGCTCCACGTGCCTCACTTGGCGAGCATCACCCTCCCCGGGCAGTTCGCGATGGTCGTCCCACCCAGCGGAGAGCAAGCGGCGACGGCGCTTGGAATCTATGAAGCGGAAGGCGAGCGGGTGTCGCTGATGCTCGTCGTCGTCGGCCCGCGAACGCGCGAATTGGCGGCGCTTCAGATCGGAGCGCCGCTCGATCTGCTCGCACCGCTGGGCAACGGATTCGAACTCGACGCGCTCGGTGACAACGTCGCGCTCATCGCCGGCGGAGTCGGGATCGCGTCGCTGCTGTTGCCGGCGCAGGCGCTCGCAGCGCGCGGCGCGCGTCTCACATTGTTGTACGGCGCGCGCACGGCCGCCGCGCTCGTCGATGCCGACCGCTTCGCCGCTCTCGGCGCGAAGGTGGTACTCGCGACCGACGACGGCACGCGCGGGCACGCCGGTTTCGTCACCGAACTCTTGCGCGCGCTTCCGAAGCACGCGTTTTCGGGGCTCGCGGCTTGCGGTCCGTCGCCGATGTTGCGTGCCGTCGGCCGTGCCGCGGCGTATCTCGACATCCCGGCGCAACTCGCGCTCGAGGAAACGTTTGCGTGCGGGGTCGGCGCCTGTTGGGGTTGTGTCGTACCCCACGCTGCAAGCAGCGTGGGGACCCCTGTTGGTTTAATACGCGCGAAGCGCGCGGAGCCCCCAGCGCGCGAAAGCGATCGATTCTGCTACGCACGTATTTGTAAGGAAGGGCCGGTTTTTTGGGCACACGAGCTGCGCTGGTAAACGGGATGGCGGAAGCGACTCAGCCCGACCTCGCGGTCGCGCTGGGAAGGCTGCGCCTCTCGTGGCCGACACTGATGGGCAGCGGCTGCTACGGTTCGGGCGAGGAATACGCGCCGTTCATCGATCTCGCCGCGCTCGGCGGCGTCGTCCTCAAGAGCGTGACGCGCCATCCGCGTTTGGGAAACGCTGCGCCGCGGCTCGTATCGACGCCGAGCGGGCTGCTCAACGCGATCGGTCTGCAGAATCCGGGCATCGACGCGTATCTCGAAAACGACGTCGCAAATTTCGCGGACCGTCCGTGTGCGGTGATCGGAAGCGTCGCCGGCTTTTCGGTCGACGACTACGCCTACGTGACCGAGCGGCTCGCGGCGCGCGACGAGATCGACGCGATCGAACTCAACATTTCGTGCCCCAACGTCGGCACCGAAGGCGAGACGTTCGCCTGCGATCCTTCGCTCGCCGAGGCGGCGACCCGCGCCGCGCGCGGCGTCACCGACAAGACGTTGATCGTCAAACTCTCGCCGAACGTTACCGATATCGCCGCGATCGCTCGCATCGTCGAGGCCGCCGGCGCCGATGCGCTGGCCGTGATCAATACCGTTCGCGGAATGTCGATCGACGTCGACCGCTGGACGCCGCGTTTGGGCAACGCCAACGGTGGCCTCTCTGGGCCGGCGATTCGCCCCGTCGCCGTCCTCGCAGTGTGGGAAGTTGCGCGGGCGGTGAAGATTCCGATCGTCGGCCAGGGCGGAATCGAGACGGCGCGCGACGCGCTCGAGTTCATCCTCGCCGGGGCGAGCGCCGTCGGGATCGGGACCGGAAACTTCACCGATCCGCGGGTACCGCTGAATGTGGTCGATGGAATCCGCGACTACTTGGCGGCGCGCGGTCACTCCGCGCTCTCCGAAATCGTCGGGAAGGCGAATCCGAGGTTCGCGGGCGTCCGATGAGCGTTCGGTATCCAAAGCTCGTCGTCGCGCTGGATGTCGACTCGCTCGATGCCGCGCTCGGGCTCGTCGACCGCTTGCAGGCGCTCGACGTCGTCTTCAAAGTCGGGTACGAAGCGCTCTTCGGCTACGGCGACGAGCTTCGCCGCCGGCTCGAGCGCGCGGGCGCGGCGAGTTTTATCGACGCGAAACTGCACGACATCCCGCGCACGGTCGGCGCGGCGGTTCGCGCGCTCGTCCGGCCGGGTGTCGAAATCATCTCGATCCACGCGTCGGGCGGTAACGACATGATGGTCGCCGCCGTCGAGGCGTCGGCCGAACGCGCCGCCGAACTCGACATCCCGCCGCCGAAGATCTTCGCCGTCACGATTCTCACGAGCATCGCGCCCGAAGAACTCCTCGAATTGGGCTTGCACGGCGGCCCGGGCGAAAACGTCATGCGGCTGGCGGCGCTGGCGCGCGACGCGCGCTGCGACGGCGTCGTCTTGAGCCCGCACGAGGTGCGTGACCTCAAGGCGTTCTTCGGCGACCATTTCTTGGCGCTCTGCCCGGGCATTCGACCGACGGGCGCGGCACACGGCGACCAAAAGCGAGTTGCGACGCCGCGGAGTGCGGTCGAGGCCGGCGCCGATTACGTCGTCGTCGGGCGCCCGATCGTCGAAGCCCCCGATCCGCTCGCAGCGGCCGAATCGATTCTCGATGAGATCCGAAGCGCCTCAGTTCGCTGACCAGCTCGCCGGCGAGTTGGCGAGGCGCGGCGCAATCGTCGACGGCCACTTCCGGCTTTCGTCCGGCCGCCACAGCGGCCGCTTCATCCAAAAGTTTCGGATGCTCGAAGATCCGCGGCTCGTCGAGCTGGTCGCACGCGCGATCGCGGACCGGGCGCGCGTATACGAACCGACCGTCGTTGTCAGCGCCGCCGTCGGCGGGATCGTCCTCGGCTACGAAGTCGCGCGGCAGCTCGGAACGCTGGCGCTGTTCGTCGAGAAAGAACGGGACGTCCCGGCGTTGCGCCGCGGTTTCCGGCTCGGCCCCGGGGATCGCGCGCTCGTTGTCGAGGACGTGGTCACGACCGGGCTTTCGATTCGCGAAGTGATCGACGTCGTGCGTGCCGCCGGCGCATCGATTGGGGCGGTTGCGATCGTCGTGCAGCGCGAGCCGGTCGACTTCGGAATCCCAACGATCGTCTTGCTCGAGGTTCCGGTCGAATCGTACGAACCGGCGGATTGCCCGTTGTGCGCGCGGGGCGTGCCGCTGACGGATCCCGGCTCGCGGCGGGCGTAGCCCGCAGGCGAGCCTCCCGGCTCGCGGCGGGCGTAGCCCGCAGGCGAGCCTCCCGGCTCGCGGCGTGCCTGAGCGCTTGAGCCAGGTGCGTGCCAGGGAGGCACCCGAAGCCGACGGCATGCCCGACCCCGAACGCCTCCTGCGCAAATCGCTGCGCGGCTTCGCACCCTACAAGCCGGGCACCACGGTCGACGAAGTTCGCCGCACCTACGGCATCGCGCACCCGATCAAGCTCTCGCAAAACGAAAACCCGCTCGGAACCTCGCCGCGTGCGCTGGCCGCGCTCCACGACGTCGACGCGCTGTCGATCTACTTCGAGGACGATCATCGCGCCATCAAGACGCGCCTGGCCGCGCGTTACGGCCTCGCCGCGGAGAACGTGATCCTCGGGCACGGGAGCAACGAACTCGTCCAACTCGTCTTCACGGCGTTCGTCGATCCCGGCGACGAGGTCGTCATCCCCAAACCATCCTTCGGCCTGTTCAAGAAGGATGCCGACATCTTCGGAGCGCGCGCAGTTGAGGTTCCGCTCGCCGACGGGGTGCTCGATCTCCCCGCGATGCTCCGCGCCTCCGGCCCGCGGACGAAGCTCGTCTTCGTCTGCGATCCGAACAATCCGACGGGGACGCGCGTCGAGCGTGCGGCGTTCGAACGATTTGCCGCGGCGTTGCCGCCGGATGCGTTGCTCGTCATCGATCAGGCCTATCGTGAATTCATGGATCCGGCCGGAACCGAAGGCGTCGACATCCTTGCGCGGCGCCCCTCGACGCTGGTGCTGCGGACGGCGTCGAAGATTTGGGGCTTGGCCGCCGTGCGTTTCGGGTACGGGTACACCTCGCCCCAGATCGCCACATGGATGAACTCGGTGCGCTTGCCGTTCAACGTCGGGCGCCCGGCGGCGGTCGCGGTCTTGGCGGCGCTCGACGACGACGAGTTTATCGCGCGCAGCATCGACAACAACGAACGAGGCAAGGCGTACCTCTCTGGCGAGTTCGCGCGTTTAGGCTTGCACGCGTATCCGAGCGCGGCCAACTTTATCGCGGTAGAAGTTCCGATCGAAGCGGATGCGGCCTATCGCGCCTTGCTCGAGCGTGGCATCATCGTGCGCTCGGGAGGCGGCCTCGGCATGCCACGCCGCCTGCGCGTCTCGATCGGCCTGCCGGACGAGAACGCCGCCTTCATCGCCGCGCTGGAGGCGCTCTTGCCGGCGTGGCGCAGCGCCCCTGCCGACATCGGAGCCGTCGGCTGAGCGAAGACTTCAAGATCCGCGCGGGCGGCGCCGGGGATCACGCGTGGGTGAGGGATCTCGGGCGCCGGACGGTGTCGAGCAGCGTCTCGGCGCTACGCGATCCGTCGCCCTCAACGGTCGGCGACAGCTTCGACCGCCTGGTCGACTTCGCGTTCGGTCAGTCGCACGTGCTGCTGGTGGCCGAAGACGGACTCGAGCGCCTCGGCTTCGTGCTCTTTCTCGATCGACTCCTCGACGAAGTGACGGGGCTCCCACAGGCCTTCGTCGTCTACGTCGCCGTCGAGCCGCACGCACGGCGGCGCGGCGCCGGGCGCCGCTTGATGGCGGCGGCTGAGAGCGAGGCGCGAAAGCGAGATCTGGCCTACGCGTCGTTCATGGTCACCGAGGAAAACGACGCGGCTCGCGAATTGTACGCTCAGCTGGGTTATCAGACGGAACGGCGTCAGTTATGCAAGCGACTCTGAATTCGCCACAGTGGCGCCGCCGAGCCTCAATCGGCTTGGTGGCACTGGCGCTCGCGCTCGCCGCGCTGTGGCTCGTGGCGCACATCCCGCGGACCCTGACCGTCTTCATGATCGCCGCGTTCATCGCGTTCGGCGTTCATCCCATCGTCGCGTGGCTCGTGCGCCGGATGCCGCGCGCATTGGCCATCGCGCTCGTCTACACGGGACTCCTGGCGATGATCGTCATTCTCATCGTCCTCGTCGTGCCGGCGTTGCTCGCGCAAGTCACGAACTTGGCCGGCAACGCGCCGACCTACATCGCGACCCTCCAAGACTGGATCGACAACTTGCAGACGGTGCTGCGCGCGCGGCTCGGACACACGATCTTACCGTCGGGCGCCGCCGATCTCAAGGATCTTCTGGCCTCCAGGTTGGCGGTCGGATTCAACACGGGCATCACGTCGGTGACGGCGATCCTGGTCGACACGGTCACGGCGGCGTTCATCGGAATCTCGGCGATCGTCCTTTCGGCGTTTTTCGTCTATCGCGGCAGTCACGTCACCGACTTCGTCGACGACATCTTGCCCCCGGAGCGGCGCGCCACGGTGCGGGCCCTCGTCGCCGAACTCGCCAACGTCTTCGGCGCGTACGTTTCGGGGCAGGTTGCGCTGTGCGTCATCACGGGCGCGCTGATCTATGCGTTTAGCGCCTTCGCGGGATTACGCTTCGCGCTGCTGCTCGGCATCCTGAGTGGGATCGCCTACGCGGTTCCTTTCGTCGGACAGATCTTCGCGCATCTCTTGGCGACGCTGCTCGCCGCTCCGCAAGGCGGCGCCGAAATCCTGTGGGTGAACGCGATCGTCTTCACCGTGGCCCGGGTCTCCGATAATCTGCTGGTTCCGCGCATCATGTCGAAAAACGTCGGCATCTCGCCGATCGTGGTGATGTTCGCGGTCTTCGCCGGCGGGGAATTATTCGGTCTGCCCGGACTCTTGCTCGGAATTCCGGCGGCCGCGATGGTGATGGTGCTGTGGAAATTCTTCCGCTCCGGCGCGATGCTGACGCAAGGGGACAGGGTTCGCGAGGCAAAGGCGTCCTCGTCGATGGCGTCCGGTGCATCGGCGAGCGACGTTACGCCGGCTCGACCCGTTCCATCGCGTCCGGCGCCGAAACCCCGAGGAGCATAAGCGCGTTCGCGAGGACGATCTTCGTCGCGCGTGAGAGGCCGAGGCGCGCCACGCTGAGATCGGCGTCGTCGGTCAGCACGCGGCAATTCATGTAGAACTGGTGGAAGTCGGCGGCGACCTCGCGTGCGTAGCGGGCGAGCCGCTGCGGCGCCAAGTTTTCCGCGACCGAGCTGACGATCGCGGGGAATTCCGAAAGCCGCTTTGCGAGCGCGAGCTCCGACGGTTCGATCAGACTTCCCAAAGCCTCGCCGCGCTCGGCGCGTTCGCGTAAGCCGGCGTCGGCGCGCCGCTCGATCGAGGCGATGCGCGCGTGGCCGTATTGGACGTAAAAGACCGGGTTCTCGTTCGATTGTTCTTTGGCGAGCGACAGGTCGAAGGTGAGCGGCGAATCCGGATTCGAGAGGACGAAGAAGAAGCGCGCGGCGTCGACCCCGACCTCGTCGAGGATGTCGTCGAGCGTGAGCACGTTGCCGGCGCGTTTGCTCATCGCGACGATCTCGCCGTCGCGCAGCAGCGTCATCTGCTGCGCGATGAGGACCTCGATCGCGCCTGGCCTCCCAAACGCCGCCGCGATCGTTCCGAGCCGCTCGATGTACCCGTGGTGATCGGGCCCCAGGATCAGGATCGCGCGATCGGTGCGCTGCAGTTTGTCGTAATGATAGGCGACGTCGGCGCCGAAATACGTCGGCCGTCCGTCGCTACGCACGATGACGCGATCCTTGTCGTCGCCGAACTGCGTCGTTCGCACCCAGAGCGCGCCGTCTTCTGCGAAGATGAGACCGCGTTCGCGCAGCGCCGCGATGCCGCGCTCGATCGCGCCGCTCTCGTGAAGGACGCGCTCGCTTTGCCAGCGATCGAAGGCGACGCCGAAGCGCGCCGCGCTCTCTTGCTGCCCGTGAACCAATTCATCGCGAGCGTAGTCGGCAAAGAACGGAAGCCATTCGTCTTGCGGGACGTCGTCCCAGCGACCGCCATCGCGCGCGCGCAACCGCTCGGCGAGCGCTACGAGGTAGTCGCCGGGATAACCGTCATCGGGGAACGGATAGGCCGGATCGGCGACTTGCCGGTAGCGCACGTAGAGCGAGCGGCCGAGGGTGTCGAGTTGCGTCCCCGCGTCGTTGATGATCCACTCGGTCGTTACCTGAGTTCCGCAGAAACGCAGCGCTTTCGCGATCGAGTCACCGAGCGAGAGCGTGCGGCCTTGCACGACGACGAGGGGTCCGGTCGGGTTTGCGCTGCCGAACTCGAGCGAGACGTGTTGGGCGTTGGGCGTGCCCCGTCCGTAATCGGCGCCCGACTTAAGAATGGTTGCGACCGCTTGTTGCCATGCCGCCGGCGTCAGCCTGATGTTGATGAAGCCGCCGAGTGCCGTGGCCTCGCCGAGAATGTCGCGCAGGGAAGGGTCGTCCGCGAAGATGCGCTCGATCAGGTTCGCCGCGAGTTGCTGCGGCGGCCGGCGCGCGCGCTTCGCCAATTGCAGCGCGGCGTTCGAGGCGAAGTCGCCGAAATCAGGATTGCGCGGCGCTTCGAAGACGACCGTCGGCGGAGCGTCGCCGGGGACTAGCGCGACGGCGGCGCGTTCGAGCGCCGCCGCCAGGTGCGCGAGAATTTCGGGGAGCGTCAAAGGCGGCGCTTCCGCGGGACGGCCGCGTCAGTGATGGTACGGCTCATTCCGGGCGATCTTCGCGGCGCGGTAGAGCTGTTCCAGCACGATCGCGCGGGTCCACTCGTGCAAGAACGTCAGGCGCGAGAGCGACCAGCGAAAGTTTGCGCGGGCGATGAGGTCGTCGGAGGCGCCGTAGGTCCCGGCAATCGCGAGGACGAGCCGCCTCGTCCCGCGATCGGCCAGCGCAGTGATGCGCTGCGCCAGCTCTTCGCTCGAGATTTCGGAGCCGGTTCGCTCGAGGAGCCAAAGGACGTCGGTCGGGTCCAGAGCTTCCAGAACGCGCGCGCCTTCGTCGCGCATCGCGCGCGTCGGATCGTTGCCGGGTGAGGCCGCGACTTCGAGTTCGTCGTAGCTGAAATAGTGCTCGAGTCGCTTGCGGAAATCAGCGACCGCTTCCGCGACATACCGCTCGCGAATCTTGCCGACGGCGATCAGCCGGATCTTCACCATCCGCGCTTCGGTTCTCAAAGCACCGCGCCCGCTACGCGGGCTCCGCGCTCCAAGTGCCGTCGTCCCGGCGTTCGACGACGCCTTCGAGTTCGAGGCGGACGAGTGCGGCGAGCGCCGGGCCCGTTTCGGTGGCGCAGCGCTCGAGAAGTTCGTCGAGGCTGCGCGCCTCGTTCCGTAGCGCGGCAAGCAGAGATGCTTCCAACGGATCGACGCACGACGGCGAGGACGCCGAGTTGGCGCTCGTCTTCGGCGCGAGGCCCAAGTCGGCGAACACGTCGCCGGCGTCGCGCACTAAGGTCGCACCGTCGCGGATCAGCGCGTTGCAGCCGGCCGCCTTCGGGCGATCGACGTCGCCTGGAACGGCGAAGACGGGAACCGAGCGCGCGGCGGCCCAGCCCGCGGTGTTGAGCGAACCACTTCGCGCGGCGGCTTCGACGACGACGACGGCGTCGGCGAGCGCGACGATCACGCCGTTGCGCTGCAAGAAGTTCGAGGGCCAGGCGTGCTCGTCGGGTGCATACGGAGAGACGACGGCGCCTCCGTTTTCGAGCATCTGCTCCGCGAGGTCGCGATTGCGAGGTGGGAAGAAATGGCGGTGTCCGCCGCCGAGGACGCCGATCGTTGGTCCGCTGCCGGCCAGCGCACCGGCGTGTGCCGCGCCGTCGATGCCGAGCGCGAGGCCGGAGATGACGCACGCGCCCGCGCGTGTGAGGCGCTCGCCGAACTCCCGCGCTCGTTTTCTGCCGCCATCGGAAGGCGCGCGCGCGCCGACGACGGCGATCGTCGGTCGCGCCAGCCCTTCGAGCGATCCGACGACCCACAACCCCGTCAAACGCAGCCCCTCGGCGGCCTCAGGACGCGCCGCCAGGACCTCGTCGCGCCCGACCCAGCGTGGCCGATCCAAGTCCATCGCTGGTCCCTTCACGCGGCCGCCTGGGGCCGGCTAGGGGGGCCGTCGAGGCGGCCCGCGGGGACGAAGGGCCCGCTCGGGCGAGGAAACGGCCCTCCGCCTCAGAATGGGGGGCGCAAATTGCGACCGCTACCCCCACGGCCATTCGTCGGGGCCACCCGCGGCCGACCCCGGAGGGTAATCATGGCAGCTCCGCAGGCGTACTGCGTCAAGTGCAAGACCAAGCGTGAGATCAAAGACGCCAAACAGATCACGATGAAGAACGGCCGCCCCGCTACCGAAGGCAAGTGTCCGGTGTGCGGGACGAAGATGTTTAAGATCGGCGCAAGCTAGATTTAGACGCGCTCCCAGCGCATCGAGAGGCGCCCAGCCTGGGCGCGGATTTGCCGTGCTCGGCGCTTGTGGCCTATACTCGGAGGCGGCCCTACATGTAGTGGGATTCCCCAAAATGCATTTTGCATTGCCCCCACACGCAAAGCGCGTGGGGGCCCCTATGGAGGCACCGTCTCAGTCTGATCTGCCCAAGTTGCCGCAAGAGCGAGACTCGCGTCGTCGACTCTCGCGACGACGAAAGCGTCGTCCGCCGCCGGCGTGAGTGTCTAGCCTGCAAGCAACGCTTCACCACCTACGAGCGGATGGAAGCGCCACGGCTCTACGTCGTCAAGAAAGACGGGCGGCGCGAGCAGTACAACCGTGAAAAGATCCTGGCCGGGCTAAGGCGCGCCTGCGAGAAGCGGCCGGTCTCCGATTCGCAGATGGAAGAAATCGTGGCCTCGCTCGAACGCGAGCTGTTCTCGCGCGGTGAGAACGAAGTGCCGACGATGATGGTCGGCGAGAAGTTGATGGAGGCCCTCAAGCGACTCGATAAGGTCGCCTACATTCGTTTCGCGAGCGTCTACCGTTCGTTCGACGACATCGGTCACTTCGAAGCCGAGCTCGCCAAGCTCGGAACCCCGTAAACCGGGATGTCGCGCAGCGAGAGGCCGCCGGTGCGCATCGCGCTCAAACGCCTGCCCGAAGGCGAAGGCTTGCCACTGCCGGCGTACATGACGCTCGGCGCCGCGGGGGCCGACGTGTACGCCGCCGTGCGCGAGACGCTCACGCTCTTGCCCGGCGCACGCGCACTCGTCCCGGCCGGATTCTGTCTTGCGATTCCGGCAGGCTTTGAGGCGCAGATCCGCCCACGCAGCGGTCTGGCGCTGCGCCACGGAATCACTTTACTCAACTCGCCGGGGACCATCGATTCCGATTATCGCGGTCCCGTCGGCGTCGTCGTCGCAAATCTTGGGCAGGAGCCATTCGCCATCGCTCGCGGCGATCGCATCGCGCAATTGATCGTCGCGCGTGTCGAGCGCGCCGTCTTCGACGAACGATCCGACTTGGAGGCGACCGAGCGCGCGGACAGCGGCTTCGGCAGTACGGGGCACGCGCAAGCGGCGCAGAAGCAACGCTGCTGACGTGAACGTCTATATCGTCGGTGCCGGCGCCGTCGGCACGTATCTCGGCGACCGATTGCGCAACGACTCGACCACGGTCCAATACGCGCCGCGGCGGCTCGACGACGTCAAGAAGGTCGACGCCGATCTGGCGATCGTCGCCGTCAAGGCCTATGACACCGACAACGCGATCGCGGCGCTGCAACGGGCGCTGGGCGGCGATTCGCGTGCGACCATCCTTTGTCCGCAAAACGGGGTCGGCAACGAGGAGAAGTTGGCGGCGGCGTTCGGCGCCGATGCGGTCGTTGCGTGCGCGCTCACGGTCGCCGTCGATCGGACGCGCGACGGCGCGATGGTTCCGTCGAACGAAGGCGGCCTCGGGCTTGCTCCCGTCGGCAAGGTCGCGCACAACTGGTTGGTTGCGGCCTTCGAGCAATCGGGGATCCCCGTCAAGGTCGTAGCGGATTACCGCGCGCTCAAATGGTCGAAGCTCGCCCTCAACATCATCGCAAACGCCTCCTGTGCGATCCTGAACGTCTTGCCCGAGCGCTTGCTGGCGATGGACCAAATGTTCTCGTTCGAGGTGCGCGCGCAGCGGGAGACGGCTGCGGTGATGAAAGCGCTCGGCCTTAAGGCCGTCGATCTTCCACGCTATCACGTGCGCGCGCTACAGGGCCTCGTCGTTTTACCGACGCCGGTCGCACGCATGATCCTGGCGAGCCGCATCGCCGGCGGCCGCGGCCGAAAACCGCCGTCGCTCTTGCTCGACTTGCGTGCGGCCAAAGGATGGACCGAGGTCGACGTCCTCAACGGCGCCGTAGCGCGCGCGGGACGCGACCTCGGCGTTCCGACACCGGTCAACACGGTCTTCGCGCGCGTCCTGGACGACATCGCACACATGCCGCAACTCTGGGCCAAGTATCGTGAACGTCCCCAGGCGCTGTGCGCCGAGGTCGAGGCGGAGCAGCAGCGGATGGCGACGGTCGTCGCGCGCGCCTGAGCATAAGGTTCGCTCGGGACGAACGCGAAGGCTAGACCAAGATGCGCAATCCGTTCGTCCCTGAATCACTGGACAGCTGGCACATCCTGCACCGCATGTTTGCTTTCAAGCGGCGCGCCTTCGACGCGCTGCCTGCCGGACGGCGCGACGAGATCGCGCGCGAGGCGCTGGCGTTCCTCGAACCGCTCGCCGCCGATCCCGATGGGGACGTCTCCACGGCGCAGATGCTGGGCCACAAGGGCGATTTGATGCTGACGCATTATGCCAAGACGTTCGATGCGCTGGGCGAGGCGCAGATGGGCTTCGACAAACTCGCACTTGCCGATTTCCTGACGCCGACGACATCATATGTCTCGATACTCGAGCTCGGGCTCTACGAAGCCAGCGCGCGATTTCACGAGACGCTGCGCGAGCGCGGACTGAAACCGCATTCGCAGGACTGGAACGACGCTTTCGACGCACTGCTCGCGGAGGAGGCGGCGCATCCGCGCAGCGCCGGCCGCCTCTGGGCGAAAGTTCCAGCGCGGCGTTACGTCTGCTTCTATCCGATGAACAAGAAGCGCGGTGAAGCCGTCAATTGGTACAGCCTGCCGTATCAAGAGCGCGGGCGCCTGATGCTCGAGCACGGGAAGATCGGACGCTCGTTCCACGGCTTGGTTACGCAGGTGATCTCGGGGTCGATCGGTTACGACGACTGGGAGTGGGGCGTCGATCTCTATGCCGACGATCCGCTCGTCTTCAAGAAGCTCGTCTACGAGATGCGCTTCGACGAAGCCAGTGCGCTCTACGCCGAGTTTGGCGAATTCTACACGGGTATGCAGTTTTCGATCGCCGAGCTGCCGGCGTTCTTGAGGGGCGAACGCAGCCCGCGTCTGCTGAGCAAGGTGGTCCCCGAACCCGCCACCGCGTGACGCTGCGCACTATCTGCGACTACACTTGCTGGGGCCGTGGTCACATCGGATTACGCGCGGTAATGGGCGCGTTCGTCGTGCCCGAAGACCCGGGTAAGCATGAACGCCCGAGTAATTGGCGCCAATGTGTTGCCGCTCGTCGAGAGACAGTTCCGTTTTCTCGTCGATGAGTACGGCTTTACGCTGGCCCAAACGAGCGATATTCCGACCGGCGCCTGGTACCGCTCGCCCCGCGGCGCCGTGGTCGTGCAGTACGATTTGATGCGCGACGCAGCGCTCGACGTCTCCCTCGAAGTGAAGGTTACGAACGAAACGCACGGGCTTTGTGAGATACTGGAATTCGTTGCCGGAGGGGAGCGGCGCGTCGACGTACGCGACCCCGATGCGTTTGCCGGGGAACTCGAGCGGATGAGCGGTCTCTTAGTGCGGCATTGCGAGGATTTCTTGCGCGGAGACGTCCCGGGATTCTCGACTCGTTTTCGCGAGGCGCTGCTGCTCAAGCGCTGCCGCCAAATCGCGAGCGAAGAGTTTCAGCGAGGCGATCCGCGCCGTGCGTTACGGCTGTTGGGCGCGCTGCGCTCGTACTGGTCGGAGAGCGATCGCGAGCGCCACGAGCGTGCCTTGGAGATTTGCCGTCAGTCGGCTGACGTGCGCAAGCTCGACGCCGGCCGTGCCCCGCTTCGCTTGTTGCGATAAACGACGGCCCACGGATGGTCGGCGACGATCTCGAACGTCGCATGTTGGTCGAAGGCCGCGCGTCCGAGCGGCGTGTGGTAGATGACGTTGAGGTCGCCCGGGTGCGTAGCGAGGGCCTCGACGACCGTCGCCAACACGGGACCGTGAAATGGATTGAACAGGTAGACGATCGCCGCGCCGCGCGGTAGGCGATAGTCCTTCGCGTCGTCGCAGACGATGCGCACGTCGCGGCAACGCCGGCGCGCCGCACCGAATCGCTCGAGATTTTCGCGCGCCACTTCGCAGAGCGCCCGCGAAAACTCGACGCCGACGACCTGGCGGAACGGCCGGCGCGATGCCAAGAGGACGATGCGGCCGAGCCCACAGCCGAGGTCGACGAAGGTGGCGTCCTGCGGCGCAATCGTCGTCGCAGCCATGAGCTTTTCGAAGTCGTCGATCGGCGTCGGGTCGTAGTGCGTCGCGTAATCCAGGCTCCCTCCAAGCGCATAGGGGTCGAGCTCGCCCAGAAAGATCGTCGCCTCGGTCGTGACGCCGAATTCGGCGTCGAAGCGTTGTCCGGCGCGGCGTCCCGAGCCTCGCGCCCGGCCCTTAGGCTTCTTGTGTTTGGGCAACGATCCGCCCGCGTGCGCGGGTCGCGTACGCCGCGATGATCATCGCGATGGCGAGCAGCGCCGCGGCAAGGAGCCATGGAGCGCCCGGAAACACGATCGTGCGGCGCGAGTCGATGAACGCCGCGAAGACCGACGCGAAGAGGATCGGGCCGATGAGCGTCGCGAGACCGCGCAGGCTATTGAGCGCGCCTTGGAGTTGGCCTTGCTCACTCGGTTGGACGTGTTGCGACATGATCGACTGCGTCGCCGGCGTCGCGAGACCCCACAGCGAGACCAGCACGATGCCGACCCAGAGGAGCGCGACGTTGGCGCTGAAAGCCCACATCCCAAAGCCGAGGACCCCGAGGGTCAGTCCAAGCAGGAGCGTCCGGCGCTCACCGATGCGTGCGACCGAGAGTTTGACGAGAACGATCGAGATAAACACGCTCACGATCCCGACTAAGGCCAGTGAGAGGCCGTTGAGCTCGGGCCCCCAGGCGTACCGGTAGATCGTATAGAGGACGTACACGCCGAACGATTGGTGCGCGACGTACGCGATGAAATTCGAGGCGGCCAGTCCGAAGAGTTCGGGATGCGAGCGCAAGAGGCGCAGCGACCCGAGCGGATTGGCGCGCGACCAATCCAACTTCGTCACTCGCTTTTCTCGTGGCAGTGATTCCGGCAAGACGAAGATGCCATACAAGCCGTTGATCAAACTGAGCCCGGCGGCGATCCAAAACGGTACGCGCAAACCGAAGTGCGCACCGAGTCCGCCCAGCGCCGGTCCGACGATGAAACCGATCCCGAAAGCAGCGCCGATGATGCCGAAGCCGGCAGCCCGTTTTTCGGGCGGCGTGACGTCGGCGATGTAGGCGCCGGCCGTGACCATCGTCGCCGCGGTGATCCCGGAGACGACGCGTCCGACGAAAAGCCAACCGAGATTCGGTGCGAGCGCCATGACGATATAGTCGAGCCCCAGCCCGAAGACGGAGATGAGGATGACCGGCCTACGCCCGAACCGATCGGAGATGATGCCGAGGACCGGCGAGAAGCCGAACTGCATCAGCGCCCAAACAGAGCCGAAGATCCCGGCCATCAACGACGCTTCGGCGATCTGGCCGCCCGTGAACGTGACGATCAGCGGTGAGAGCACCGGCGTGATGATCCCGAAGGTGATCATGTCGAGCGCGATCGTAATGAACACGAAGGTAAGCGCGGCGCGCCGCGGCGCGGCCGGTCCGCCGCTTTGCGGCGACACGGCGTTTTCGAGGAGAACGGTTTCTTCCGGCTCGATCACGCGGCCGTTTTTTCGCAATCACGCCGCGAGCCCTCTGCGTTCCAAACGAGAGCGCCTTCGTACGGGGCGGTTCGCGCACTCCATCGAAAAGTGAAGCGCGTGCCCAGCCACTCGCCGCGTTGCGCGGTTCAGAAAAAGCGAGGAGTTGGAAGATGAGACTCTCCCACCCACGGATCATGATGGCCGGTCTCGCTCTTGCCGTGGTGACGGCCGGCGGACCGCCGCCCGCATCCGGCTCCGCGCCGAATGGGGCGTGCGAGTTGGTCTCGGCGGCGGCAGTGAGCGCCGCGGTCGGCGAGCAGGTGCAGGTCATTTCGACCGCCAGGTCGCCGAAGAGCTTGTGCGCGTTTGCAAACTTCCCCAAAGACGTGCATGCGACTACCGCGCAGTGGCAGCCGCACTTTCGCGGCGTGACCGTGGCGCTCTTCAACGCGGCGACGATGAGCGATCCGAAAGTCGGTTCGATCATCGCTAAAGTCGGATGTCGAACCGTTCTTGCGCAATGTCAGAAAGCGTTGACCGACCGTTCCCCGGAGGAGTTGTATAACGCGCAGCCGCGTGGGGCCTATAAGTGTGCCAAATCGTATGCGCGCTGTTTCGTCAGTACGGACTCCGTCGTTTGGGCGATGCAGACCGGGAACGTCGTCGCGATCATGGTCATAAAAGGTTCGGACGCCGAGGGCACGGGGGGCGCGGTGCCTTCGCCCGTGATGGCGCTTAGCATCTACCAGAGTTTCGCAGCCGGCCTCTGACCCAGGCTGCTAGCCGACCGTCACGACCGCCCTGCTCCAGGCATCGTGCGTGGTGTCCTGTTGGAGGACCGCAGAAGTATCGACGACGATGCTTTGCCCAGCGTGGCGCAAGGCGAAGCGGTCCATACCGCGATCGGGACGGCCGTCGATGAGTTCGCCGTCCGATTGAA
Organism: Candidatus Zemynaea palustris; assembly: GCA_003134695.1. Lineage (GTDB taxonomy): Bacteria > Vulcanimicrobiota > Vulcanimicrobiia > Vulcanimicrobiales > Vulcanimicrobiaceae > Zemelea > Zemelea palustris. The sequence goes on from PLCB01000035.1 coordinate 37,211, forward strand.
AGTGCGCGTCGTGCTTCGGACAACGGAATTCTTTAGAGTCCGGCAGCCACTCCAGCCTGGTCAACGACCGGTGCGGACAACTGATCGAGAATGCGTAGACCGCGTTCTTGATCCGGGCAACGATGACGCCGCTGTCGGCATCGATCGACGCGCCGTCTTTTGCCGGCAGCGCGTACGTGAGGAGTTTTCCTTGCGATTTCGTCGGCGCGATCGAATCGATCGCTTGAGCGAAGGCTGGGTCGGCGAGCAGTCCGGCGCCTGCGATGCCGGCGAGTGCGGCCAGAGCGGTCGAGCGCAAGAAGTACGCGCGACCGACGGGACACTGTCCTGCGCACGAGTTGTTAGGGAGCGGCATTGGAGTGGGCGACCTCCGGGAAAAGCGGGTGGCTCATTTTGAGAGCGAGAGCACGACGCTGACAAATACGATTGCTAACCACAAGAGCGCGCTCACGATCGAGCTTGCGCGAATGCGTGTCCAGGCTGCCGCCGCGCCGGCTCCCGCATCCACGCGGAGATCCCGCTCGGTGGCCGTCATGATCAGAGCGTTTCCAAGCAACATTGCGATGAGTGCCATCTTGATCCAGAACGGCACGGACACGATGTATGTCTTGACGTCGGACGCGAAAAAAGCGAGACCGCTGAGCAAGCAGATCGCGAGCGCGACGACGATAGTGCGGTGGACCATATGCAGTTCCGCAAGTTGATGTTCTTGGATTGCGGGCGTCCAGCGACCGGCGCGCAGGGTGCCGCGGTCGTGCGCTATGGCGAGTCCGCCGGCAACCAGGGTGGAAAGCACGTGCGTGCCGACGACGGAAGTCTCGACGGACGCTGAGTGGCTGTAGAGCGACCGCCATGACGCGGTCAGCCCCACCAAGTCGCGGATCAAAACGCTGCTATCCAGGCCCATGCCCTAAAGAATACCGCCGTGTCCTTATATCGCCCTGGGATTGGGATGAGTGTGCCGCGCCGTAATCCGTCAGGCCGCTAGCCCCTTGCGTTCCAGCGTTCGGTAACCGATCGCTTCGGCCAAGTGAGCGGGCTCGATCGACGAGCTGCCGGCGAGGTCGGCGATCGTGCGTGCGACGCGCGTGATGCGGTCGAGCCCGCGCGCCGAGAGGTGCCCTCGAAGCGACGCGTTGCGTAAGAGCGACGTCGCCTCGTGGCCGAGTGTACAGAAACGGCTCAACTCGGGCGCGCCGATCGCGGCGTTGGTCCGCTCGCAGAACTCGGCATACCGCTCGCGTTGAACTTCGCGGGCACGCTCGACACGCGCTCGAATCGCCGCCGACGGCTCGCCGGGCGCGCGCGCGACGATCTCGTCGAACGGGACGCGGCCGATCTCAACGTGCAGGTCGATCCGATCGAGCAACGGTCCCGAGAGCTTCGCGACGTACTTCGCGACGATCGCGTCGTCGCAACGGCAGTCGCTGGTTCGTGTGCCGCGAAACCCGCATGGACAGGGATTCATCGATGCGATCAAAGCGAATCGCGCCGGATACGTAAACGTCCCCGCGGCGCGACCGACGGTCACCGTTCCGTCTTCGAGCGGTTGCCGCATCACCTCTAGCGCGCCGCGACTAAACTCCGGTAACTCGTCGAGAAACA
>PLCB01000035.1:38827-44970 GCA_003134695.1 Candidatus Zemynaea palustris
CGGGCAGGATCGACGGGAGGCGACGCGCGAGCATCGTCTTGCCGCAGCCCGGCGGCCCGACGAACAGGAGGTTGTGGCCGCCGGCCGCCGCGATTTCGAGCGCGCGTTTCGCGTGGTGCTGACCGCGCACGTCGGCGAAATCACCGAGCGCCTCCGGCGTCGGGGCGAATGCCGGTGCAGGTTCGGTGTAACGAAACTTTGCGCCGTGACCTTGCACGACGGAGACCACATCGAGCAGCGAGTCGAGCGCGTACAATTCGAGCCCGGCGACGAGATTCGCTTCACGCGCGTTCGCGCGCGGAACCAGAAGTTTCGTGTAACCGCCGTTGCGTGCGCCGATGACCATCGGCAAGATCCCGCGCACGCCGCGCAGCGTCCCGTCGAGCGCGAGTTCGCCGAGCGCGAGAAAGCCCTGCAGTGCCAGCCGGTCGACCTGCTCGTCGATGGCCAGAAGTGCCAGCGCGAGCGCGAGATCGAAGCCGGGGCCTTCCTTGCGGATGTGCGCCGGCGCGAGATTGACGAGCAATTTTCCGGCCGGGTAGGCGAGGCCGGAATTGAAGATCGCGGCCCGGACCCGTTCGCGGGCCTCGCCGAGAGCGCGGCCGGGCAGGCCGATGATGGTAAATGCCGGCGTCCCCGGCGCCGAATCCGCTTCGACCCGGACGACGTAGCCGTCGATGCCGTGCATCGCGGCCGAATGAGCGAGTGCGAGCACCCAAGACCTCCGCCGCGCCTATCGCGACGAAGCCGGGCGCCGTCAAGGGCGCCGCTTGCGACGAACGGCCGGATGCTTAGGTTTCGGGACGGTCGAAGGCGGCAGCGACCCCCGCCAAGCTGAAAGGGCTGTCCACACGTTGCACAGGCGCGCGTGGGCTGAATGTGGATAAAACCTTAAGGAGCGCTTCAGTGAGCGACCTACACCCCGACACCGCCGCTGTCCACGCCGGACGCCTCGAGATCCCGTCCAATCGGGCCTCGAGCCCGCCGCTGTTTCAGGCCTCGTCCTATGAATTCGCCGACCTTGAAAACGTCGAAGAAATCTACTCCGGCCGCGTTTCTGGGAAGATTTACGGGCGTTACGGCGGTCCGAACGGCGCTCAACTCGAGTTGGCGGTCGCCGAACTCGAGGGAGCCGAAGCGGCGGCCGGCGCCGCGGCCGGGATGGCGGCGATCGACGCCTGCCTCGCGACGACGCTCGATGGCGCCGGCGAAATCGTCGCGACCGGGGAGGCCTACGGCGGCACCTTCGCTCTACTTGAGAACGACTACCGAAAGCGCGGATTTGATGTCCATTACGTCGACCAATGCGATCTCGGCGCCGTCCGTGCGGCGCTCGAACGGCATCGGCCCAAGGCCCTCTACATCGAGGCGCTGACCAACCCGTTGATGCACGTGGCCGATCTCCCGGCGCTCTGCGCACTCGCCCATGAAGCCGGCGCGACGGCGGTCGTCGACGCGACCTTCGCGACGCCGGTCTTGGTCCGGCCGCTCGAGCACGGCGCCGACCTGGTCGTCCACAGCCTCGGAAAATACATCGGCGGCCACGGCGACGTCGGCGCCGGAGTGCTCGCCGGGAAGCGCGAGCCGGTCGAACGGGCGCGCGCCTACCTCGCGCGGCGCGGCGCGACGATTCCTCACTTCGAAGCGTGGCTCTCGCTGCGCGGCCTGCGGACGCTCGCCCTGCGCATGGCGCGCCACTCGAGCAACGCCGCCGCCGTCGCCGCGTTTCTGGCGCGGGAGCCGTCGGTCGAGCGGGTCCATCATCCCTCGCGCTCCGATCATCCGCAGCACGATCTGGCGGCGCGCCTCTACCGGCGCGGCACCGGCGGAATCGTCGCGTTCGATCTCCGCGACGGCGCGCCGGCCGTCCGGCGCTTCTTGAAAGGCCACCTGCAGACGATTGCGATCGTCCACAGCCTCGGCGAAGTTGCGACGACGATCAGTTATCCGACGCTCAGTTCGCACCGGATGTTGCCGGCGGAGACGCGGCGCGCACTCGGTGTCGGCGAGGGCACGATACGCATCTCGGTCGGCATCGAAGATCCCGGCGACATCACGCGCGACCTCGTCCGTGCGTTCGCAGGGCTCCGCGAGCGGGTGCGCGCATGAGGCCGCACATGGACAGCCGCTCGTTCGTCATCGCCTCCGTCCTAGGTCTTTGCCTTTGCGCGTGCGGCGGCGGAAAATCCGATTCCAGCTCCGGCTCGAGCACGACTGCCTCGACCGCCGCCGGCTCCAAAGTCATCGGCGTCTCGATTCAAAATCGCGAGGCGCAGTTCTATCAGGACATGGAGGGTGGGTTGAAATCCGAGGCGGCCAAGTACGGCTACACCGTCCAAGTGGTCGACGCCAGTCGCGACAACGCGAAGCAGCAGAGCCAAGTCGAGGACTTCATCTCGAAGAAGGTCGCCGCGATCGTGCTAACGCCGTACGACTCGCAGGCGATCGGCAGTGCGATCGTCGAGGCGAACAACGCCGGCATCCCGGTGTTCACCGCCGACATCGCAAGCACCGCGAAGCAGGGAAAAGTCGTGGCGCACATCGCGAGCGACAACGTTCAGGGCGGTGCGCAGGCCGGGAAACTGATGTGCGCGGCCGTGAAGAGCGGCAGCGTGGCGATCATCGACGAGCCTGAGGTCACGAGCGTTCAAGACCGCGTCAAGGGCTTCAAGGCCCTGGTTGCGGCGAATTGTCCCGCGGTGAAGATCGTCGCCGACATCGACGGCGGCGGCGAGCGCGCTAAGGCGAGTTCGGTGATGGACGACCTGCTGCAGTCGCACAAAGATCTCAAGGGTGTCTTCGGAATCAACGACGACTCGGCGCTGGGTGCAGCGAAGTCCGTTCAGGCCGCGGGCCTCAGTGGAAAGATCGCTGTCGTCGGCTACGACGCGACGCCCGAAGCCCAAGCGGCGATCAAGGCCGGGACGATGTACGGCGACGCGATCCAGCATCCCGATCAGATCGGCAGCAAGACCATCGACGCGATCCACGATTACTTCAGCGGGAAGACGCCGCCGGCGAAGATCGCCGTCCCCGTCGGGACCTTCACCAAAGCGAACGCGAAGTAGGGAGCCTCTGAAGAACCCCAGGTGTTCGGCGGCGCTCGCCGTGCTGGGAGTCTTGCTCGGCGCGAGCAATCGGCCGGGATATGTCGACGTCGCTTCCACCCAGCTCGCGCAATTTGAGCAGAGCGAACTCGAGCACGAATTCACCGCGCAGCGCAACGCGCTCTATACGTCGTGTCCCTATGCGCTCGGGACGTATTCGTTCATCGAACTCGTCGGGATCCGTCGAATCTACCGCATCGTCAAGCCCGACCCGGAGGAAGAAGAAGCCGGCGTCACGATGCGGCGCGAACTGACGCTGCAGCCGAAGAAAGCGCGTTACTACTGGGAGAACGGGCGCAGGTGGCTCGATGGCCAGAGTCCGCCGAACCTGCATTACTTCGCCGACTATCGCGGCGGAAAATGGTGGTTTGTCGCGGAGCAGCACGTGTGCGCGAAAGGCGAGCCGCAACAGAAGCCCGCGCCGTCGAGCATCCCGCTCAAGTAACGGCGTGAGCGAGACGGCGCCGCTTCTCCGCATGGAAGGGATCGTCAAGACGTTCCCCGGCGTCCGCGCGCTCGACGGCGTCACCTTCGAAGTCGAACGCGGCGAAGTGCACGCGCTGGTCGGGGAAAACGGCGCGGGAAAATCGACATTGATGAAGATCCTCGCCGGCGCGGAACGCGCCGACTCGGGGACGATCGCGGTCGATGGGAAACCGGTGACGATCGACGGGCCGCGCGCCGCCGAAAACCTCGGGTTCGGGATGATCTACCAAGAGTTCAACCTCGTCCCCGATCTCGGCGTGGTGCAGAACATTCTGCTCGGCCACGAACCGACCACGCGGGGCATCTTCCTCGACGCTCCCGCCGCCGAATGCGCGGTGACTGCTGCGCTGACCGAACTCGGGATCGGGTTGCCCTTCGATCGGCCGGCGCGGCGTCTTTCGGTCGCTCAGCAGCAGATGACCGAGATCGCGAAATCGCTCGTTCGCAAAGCACGGCTCATCGTCATGGACGAGCCGACCGCCGCCTTGACGGAACGCGAAATCGAAGCGTTGTTCGCGCTCATCCGCAAGTTGAAGGCGCAAGGCGTGGCTTTCGTCTATATCTCGCACCGCCTCGAAGAGGTGCCGCGCATCGCGGATCGGATCACGGTGCTGCGCGACGGGCGGACGATCGCAACGAAGCCCGCGCCGGAGATGCCGCAGGACGAGATGATTCGCTTGATGGTCGGGCGGGCGCTCGACACGCACTTCCCCGAATTGCCCGCCGTCGCGCCCGATGCGCCCGTGATGCTGCGCGTCCACGCGCTGAGCGCGTCGACCGGGCCGTCCGGAATCGACTTCGAGGTGCGCGCCGGCGAAGTCGTCGGGCTCGCGGGTTTGGTCGGCGCGGGGCGCACCGAGATCGTGCGCGCGATCGCCGGCGCCGACATGCCGAGCGGCGGTGAAGTCGACGTCGCCGGGAAGCGCGTTGTCGTGCGCGGTCCCCATTCGGCGATCGAGGCCGGGATCGCGCTGATCACCGAGGACCGCAAAGCGCAGGGCCTCGTCCTGGGCATGACGGTGCGCGAGAACGTCACGCTGGCGCACCTCGCTGCGTACACGCATCGTTTCTTCGTCGACCGTGCGGCCGAGACCAAGATTACCGCGCGCGAGATCGGCGAACTGAGCATCCGGACGCCGAGCCCGGAACAGATCGTGCGCAACCTCTCCGGCGGAAATCAACAGAAGGTCGTGCTGGCGAAATGGTTGATCGGGGAGGCGAAAGTCTTCTTGTTCGACGAGCCGACGCGCGGTATCGACATCGGTGCCAAGGCTGAAATCTATGGACTCATGGTGGAGTTGCTGCGCCGGGGCGCCGCGATCGTGATGGTCTCGAGCGAACTCCCCGAAGTCCTGGGGATGTCGGATCGCATCTTGGTCATTCGCGACGGCCGGATCGCGGCAGAGTTCTCGCGCACCGAGGCGACGCCGGACAAGATCATCTCGGTCGCGACCGGAGTCGCCGCCTGATGGCGCAGGAGACGAAGCACGAAGTCAAAGCCGCTCTCGAGCGGAGCGGCGTGGAGGCGCGGGCGCAGGCCAGGCGGACATTCGCGATTCGCGCCGGAGCCGTCGCTGCGCTGTTGATCGTCGTCGTGGTCGTCATCAACGTTTTCTCACAAGGCGCGTTCTTGACGCCCGAAAATCTGACGAACGTCCTGCGCCAGATCACCTACAACGCCATCCTGGCGATCGGTCAGACGTTCGTGATCATTACGGCCGGAATCGACCTCTCGGTCGGCTCGCTCATCGAATTGACCGGCGTCGTGATGGCGCAATTCGCCAACGCGATGCCCTTCGACGGTTTTCCCCTGATCGTGGCGACTTTGCTGGTCGGTCTGGCCGTGGGCTGCGGCGCCGGGCTGATCAACGCGCTGCCGGTCGTGCGGCTCAACCTTCCGCCGTTCATCACGACGCTCGCGATGATGTTGATGGCGCGCGGGCTCGCCTTCAAACTCTCGCACGGGCGACCGATCGGATTGAACTCGACCGCCTTCAACAATACCGGGATCGGATTCTTGTTCGAGGCACCGCTGCGGCACATCGGCCTTCCCGGGATTCCGATCGCCGTGCTCTGGATGGCGGTGCTGGTGACGGTCTTCGCGATCGTGCTGGTGCGGACGCCGTTCGGACGTTACGTCTTCGCAATCGGCGGCAACGAGGAGGCGGCCCGTCTGGCCGGGATCGACGTACGTTTGGTCAAGACGATGGTCTACGTCATCTCCGGCGGCTGCGCGGCGATCGCAAGCCTCTTGCTGATGGCGCGCTTCGCCTCCGGTTCGCCGAACACGGGAATCGGTAGCGAACTGCAATCAATCGCCGCCGTCGTCGTCGGCGGGACCTCGCTCATGGGCGGGCGCGGTAGCGTCGTCGCGTCGTTCTTCGGCGCGTTGCTGATCGGCATGCTCAACAACGTGATGAACCTCCTGAACATCGAGTCGTACACGCAGGACATCGTGCTCGGCGCGGTCATCCTGATCGCGGTGATCTTCGACCAGCTGCGCCGCCGCTATTTTACGAGTTAGGATCAGGACCCATTAAACTGCTTGCG
>PLCB01000035.1:45087-45240 GCA_003134695.1 Candidatus Zemynaea palustris
CCCAAAAGCAACGGCAGAGCAATAATGGGCGTGAAGTCCTTGCTGTTCGATAGTCCATGTCGCTCCAGCATCGCGACTAATGCAAAGACCCGCCGCCGCCGCCGCTATCACGATGTCGGGCCGGGTTGGATGCGCACATACCTGATGAACATC
>PLCB01000035.1:45269-51880 GCA_003134695.1 Candidatus Zemynaea palustris
GTCGCCGCCATTGAACGAATTCCAAGCGGCGGCCCCATCATCTTGCCGTCGATGATCGCCGCTCCTGCGTACCACCTGTCGCGGCCCGCTACGGCGTCAAAACCCGTCAAGCATTGCTGCGCGCCGTCAGGATCGACGCGCAGGATATGTGCGTCNNGAGCGAATGCCCCCCAACAATTGCGAGCACTCTTCCACGTCCATCGGCCACCAGACTGCGAACCGATTGATTGGCGAGTTCTTGATGGACCATTTTCCCAGTGACGCTGAATAGCCCGTTGTCCCACGTTGCTACCAGAATAGAGGGGGTTGGCATCAAAGCAGATCCTATTGGCGTAAAGCCATGTGAACTGTTCGAAGGCTTCGTATCCATACCCGCTACGATCGTTGCGCCCACACTTTCATGCCGGCCATTTGCCTCGCGGTAACCGTCATCTTCTGGCTCAATTAATGAGTCCTGAGCCTAGTTAGTACTCTTTTCGGCGGGAGCAGGTTGCTTGGTGACCGTCGGTTTCTTCAGGATCCTTCCGCGCCGGCCTTGGACGCCGATCAGCACGTCGCACGGTGCGTTGGCGGCGATCATCTCGATCGCGCGTCCGAGCGGCGCGCCGGCATATTTCCCTTCGTGGTACGCGCCGAGCACGATCAGATGCGCGTCGTAGCGGCGCGCCAGGTCGAGCACGCCCTGGCTGACTTGCCGCGCGCCGACGATTTCGGTTCTGATCTCGATGCTCTTTTGGCGTGCGATCGCTTCCGCGGTAGCGAGGACGTCGAGCGCGATACGTTGCTCTTTTTCCATGACGGCGTCGGGCGGCAGCGTGAGCGGAACCTCGATGATGTAGGCAACCAGCAGTTCGGCGCGCTCGCGCTGCGCGAGCCGGACGGCAAGCGCCATCATGTGCTCCGAGTGGATCTCTTCCGAGTAGACCACGATGACGCTTCCAATCAAGTCTTGAACGTCGCGCTGCGCTTCGCGCGCGGCGCGTTCGGCCATCGTCGAAGGTGGGTGAAGCATCCAGTAAAGTGTCGCGCTGATCGCCATCAAGACCCCGAGTGCGACCAGGACGCCGACGAGATGCGAGTGGATCTCGAGGCTCATCGGTTTCTCCGTGCGATGTTATATTCGCGCCAGCGGTTGAGTCCGAGCAAAACGAGCGCGAGGCCCAAGACGTACGCGGGAATCGCGTGCCAGTCCGGCCCGAACCGTACGACGATTTGCCCGAGCAGCAAACCTCCGAGCAATACGAACATCGTGCCCGTCACCAGGCGCGTGCGAGCGTAGGTCTCGCTGCGCACGAATTTTTTCACGCCGGTTTCGCTCCGGCCCGTTCTGCGTCGATTCGCTTGACGTTCGCGAGATACTCGTCCATCAACTCGAGCTCGCCGGCATCCTTGAGAATCTGCACTTGCCGCTTGCGCCAGTCGCGTCGCTGCGAACCAAAGGCCGGCAGTCCCTTGCGCCGGCGATAGATGACATAGGCGATCAAGCCGCAGATCAGCCATCCCGGTCCGGCGAATCGGCCGATGGAATGCGTGATCAGCGTAAAGACCAAGATCGACGTGATCCCAAGCCAGCCGATCACGGCGATGACCGGAAATTCGACCCGCGTGCCGCGATAGCGAATCGGAATGTTGAACGGGATCTTGAACCGGCGCGGCGTCTCCGGCTCCTTGAAGCGCAACGCGATCAAAGCGATAAACACGAACGAGTAGCTCGCCGCCGCGCCGAAGGCGTAGAGATCACCGAGGAACGTGATCCCACTCTCACCTCGGAAGAATCGCGCGTAAACGTCTTTGAACCCGTGCGACAGACTCGGCAGCGCCGCAAACACCAACTCTAAAAGCGCGAAACCGCAGAAGACGGCGATCGAGACGGCCGGCGTCCGGAAGCGCGGATGGACGCGCTGGAACATACTCGGCAGCAGTTGCGACTGGCTCATCGCGTAGGCGATGCGCGAACTTCCGAAGACTCCGGAGTTGCTCGAGATCAAGAGTAAGATCGCGCCGAGCAGCGGAACGTACAGTGCCGCCAGCGCGCCATAATACGGGATGAGCGACGCCAGCACCTGAACCGCCGCGCCGTTGTTCTCTTCGCTGCCGAGGTATTGCCAGAGCGCTTGCGCGTGGCCGTGCTGGTCCGGCGGAATCGGCGTCCAGGGTTGGAGACCGAGTGCCAGATTCGAATAGGCGAGCGCGAAGATCAGAATCGTCAGGATCAGGCTGATCGAAGTACGCGGGATGACCGAAGCGGGTTTCTGCGTCTCTTGGGCCGCCTGCGAAATAGACTCGAGGCCGACGAACGAGATGATCGCCAGCGACGTCCCGTTCATCAGGTTGAACGGCGTGGGCCAGTTGACGGTCATCGTGTGCACCAAGATCTCCGGCCGAAACGCGAACAGGAAGCCGAAGAAAAGGATCGCCGTTTCGCTGACGACGTCGAGTCCACTCACGATCTCGTTGAACGCCGAACTTTCTCGGACGCCGATCATGTTCAGGGTCGCTAGTCCGGCGATCACGCTGAAGACGACCAGAAAATGCGTCCACGGATGGACCGTGAACGCGATCTGGGGCATCAGTTTGCTCAGATAGTCGATGCAGCTCCACGCAAAGAGCACGATGTCGATCGTAAAATCGAGCAAGACGGCCCAGCCTGCGATGAAGCCGAAGATGTCGCCGAGCCCGCGCAGCACGAAGTATTGGCCGCCGCCCGCGACCGGATAGGCCGCCGCTAATTCGGTGTACGCAAGACCGACGCACACGTAGACGAGCCCGGCGAACAGAAACGCGATGTTCGATGCGCCGGCGGCGGCGCCCAGAACGAGGCCGAGTCCGACAAAGATGTCCGCACCGACGTCGGAGTAACCCCACGCGAAGGAGCCCCACGGCGTGAGCGCGCGGCGAAGCGTGGGTTGTGCGGTGGCCGGCGTGGCAAGGGGGCTAAGGGACACGAAAAACGACGGGCAGCTTCAAGAAGATTGCACGTGCTCCGGACGAGACGTTTACGGTGCGATGGTGCGGCTTCGTCGGAAGATCGACCTCAGCTGAATGCTCCGCGATGCAGTATCGCTCTCCCTTGGCGTAGCGTCACCACGTCGAAACGCACTTTCGTCGCAGGCGGCAGGAATTGAAGAAAATCTTCAGCCAGCGCGCGGATGCGGGCACGCTTGCGCGCATCGACGGCCGCGAGCGCCGAGCCGAAGCGGGTGCCGCGTCGCAATTTGACCTCGACGAAGACGAGCGTGTCGCCATCGTGCGCGATGAGGTCGATCTCGCCGGCCGGGCCGCGCAGGTTGCGTCTGAGAATCCGATAGCCGAGCGTCTCTAAATACGCGGCGGCGTCGGCCTCGCCGATGCGACCGGCGCCTGAACTCATGCTTCGACCAGCGTGGCACGAGTGGCTTCGAACTCGAACAGCGAGAGTGCATTCTGCACGCGCAGGAAGTGGCGGCGATGGTGTTCGCACGGGCCGTGCTTGCTGAGCGCTGCCTGATGCTGCGGCGTCGAGTAGCCTTTGTGCTCGGCGAAACCGTACTGCGGAAAATCCCGGTCGAGTTCGACCAGCAACGCGTCGCGATGGACCTTTGCGACGATCGAGGCGGCGGCGACCGTCGCGCATTTCGCGTCGCCTTTGATGACCGGCAGCTGCTCGCCGCCGAACGAGCGAATTCGAACGGCGTCGGTCAACAGATAATGCGGCAGCTGTAGGAGCGCCGCCAGCGCGCGCTCCATCGCGAGGATGCTGGCGTGATAGATGTTGATGCGTTCGATCTCCGCGACCGAGGCTTCGCCGATTGCCCAGAATAGCGCGCTCGCTTTGATTTGCTCGGCCAGCTCGATGCGTTGCTCGGGGCGCACCTTCTTCGAGTCGTCGAGACCTTTGAGCATGAGCGGCCGGTCGGTCACGACGCAGGCGGCGACGACCGGGCCCGCCAGCGGGCCGCGTCCGACCTCGTCGACGCCGCCGATCAAGATGAAGCCGCGCTCGAAGGCGGCGCATTCGTAGCGATGCAGCCGGATCAAGCGGCGGTGCTCGCGCGCGCGCGCCAATTTTCGCTTGTACGCTTTCAGGCTAAGGCGGCGGGTCTCGCTCACGGTTGCGGCTCTTCGAGCGTCATGCGCCCGAATCTGCCTTCGTTGAATTCCTTGATGTAGGCCCACGAGGCGTTGTGCACGTCGAGCAGGTTACCACGTCGAATGAAGCCGCGAGATTGCGCGAACGTTTCCAAATCGGGAACGGCGTTCGCGGCGGCCGCCGATTGGGCCCAGCCGTAGAAGCGAGCGACGACCTCCTCAGGATCGAAGCGTGCGCGCGGGACCGCGCCGACGAGCGCGAGCCGCCACTGGGCTTCGGGCGTCTCGATTTTCGGCGCGAGGATGCCGGCGGTGTCCATGACCTCGAGGTCGGGCCCGAGCCGAAACCACTGCGCCGCGCGCGTCACGCCGGCTCGGTCCTCGGTTCGTGCGACCTTGCGCCCCGCCAGCGCGTTGATCACGGTCGATTTTCCCGCATTCGGTATGCCGAGCACGATCGCTCGCGCGCTTCGCAATCCGGCCGCGGCCGCGGTGACGGCGGCCCGCAGGCGCGCGGGCCCCGACGGCTCCTTGGCGGCGAACGCGACCGTCGAACCGCGCTTGCGAAAACGCTCGAGCCAGCCTTCGGTCAAGAGTGGGTCGGCGAGATCGTCGCGCGTGAGGACGCGGAGACGCGATTTGTGGGCGGCGATCTTGTCGAGCGCGGGATTGGCACCGCTCGCGGGGACGCGCACGTCGATCACCTCGATCACGAGATCGATGATCCGGAGGTCGTCGGCGAGGCGCCGCATGGCGCGCGCCATATGCCCCGGATACCACTGAATTGCCCCACCGGTCACCGCAGGGCGCCGAAGCGATCGAGCGGCCAGACGCCGAACATCGCGCGTCCGATCAGATCGGAGCCGGCGACGAACCCCCAACTGCGCGAATCGTCGCTGTTGGCGCGATTGTCGCCGAGGACGAAGTAGTGGCCGGGTGGGATCGCGACCCTGCCGAGGCTGCGCGCGTCGCGAAAGCGGACGTAAGGCTCCTTGAGCGCGACGCCGTTGAGAGTCACGACGCCGTGCTCGATCGCGATCCGGTCGCCGGGCAGTCCGATGACGCGCTTCAGATAGACCGACGGCGCCGAGCGCTCGTGCCGGAAAGCGACGATGTCGCCGCGTTTCGGCGCGCCGAATCGATACGCCAGCGCATTGATCAGGACGTACTCGTCCTCGTCGATGCGCGGCTCCATCGAAAGCCCGCTGACTTGTCCCGGGCGCAAACCCATGATCGCAAAAATGATGGCGACCAGAACCGCGAACTGCCACGCGAGATTCGCCGCCGACTTCCAGCGGCGGTTTGGCGAGAGCACGGAAGGTGGTTTTCGCGAGGCGGAGTCGACCTCCCCCGCGCGCACTACTTCAAGATGCGGATGCGATTCGGGGGCCAGAACAAGAGAAAGGCGTGGCCCGTGAAGCCTGCTTTCTTGCCGCGCTCCAGCCCGTTGAAGAAGGTGCCGCCGGCCTGCGCGAAGCCCCAAATGTGTGAGTCCTCGGAGTTGTTCCGGTTGTCACCCATCATGAAGTAACAGCCCTCCGGGACGCGATCGGGAGCCAGCCACTTGTTCTTCGGTGGGACGTTCGCCATCTGCGGATCGAGCGGCTGCCCATCGACATAGATGCCGTAATTCTTGACCTCGAGCTCGTAGGCGGGGCGCTGTTCGATGTACGGTTCGCGCAACGCGACGCCGTCGCGATAGACGATGCCGCCGTGAACGCGTAACCGCTCGCCGGGACTGGCGATCAAGCGCTTGATGAAGTCGTTGGTGGTCGGAATCGGCGGCGGGAAAACGACGATGTCGCCATCGTGCGGCTTGGCGATCCGATATTCGAATTCGTTGACCAGCAGCACGTCGTGGATCTGAAGCGTCGGCTCCATCGAGCCCGACGGAATGAAGAACGTCCGGACGACGAAGGTGATCAGGAAGAGCGCCACGAGACCAGCGACGATGAACGCGTCGAGATACTCTTTGACGACGACCACAAGTGACGGCGCCGTCGCGACCGCGCCGGTCTCGCCTTCAGCGGGCAAGGGCTGCTGGGTGCGAACGCCGCCGACCCGTACCGTCAGCGCCAAGCGGGCGACAGCCAGGACGCAGATGAGTCCGAAAAGTTCGAGGGGGGTCACGCGGTCGAGCGACGCCGGTTAGGGCGTCGCCTTCTTTTCCTTGATGCGCGCGGCCTTACCGATCTTCTCTGAGAGATAATACAGCCGGCTGCGCCGGACCGCGCCACGCTTCATGATTTCGATGCGCTCGAGGCGCGGGCTATGCATGAGAAAGGATTTCTCGACGCCGACGCCGTGCGAGACCCGGCGGACGGTGAGCGTCTCGTTGGTGCCGCCGCCTCTGCGTGCGGTCACGACGCCCTCGAACATCTGGGTGCGTTCCTTACCGCCCTCGACGACCCGCGAATAGACCTTCACCGTATCGCCCGTGCGGACGTCGGGGAGGCTCTCTTTCAGCTGGTCGCGCTCGACCAAATCGATGACGTTCATGTGGCTTTCCTGGCATCCAGATACTTCGGCAGCCGCAGGGGGTT
>PLCB01000021.1 GCA_003134695.1 Candidatus Zemynaea palustris
CGCGGAACGCTCGCTTCGTTTGACGGAACCGACTGCGGGCTCAACATCAAGCAGAACGCCGCCGATTCGACCGGATTCGCGGAATGGAACGGCAACGACATCGGCGCGCTCGATGCCGCCCGGGCGGCGTCGATCGCCGCCGACAAGGCGGTCCGCTCGCGCGCACCGGAGCCGATCCAGCCCGGCGAGTGGACGGTGATCCTCGAGTCACCGGCGTTCGGCGATTTGATCTCGTACCTGACCGACCATTTTGCGGCCCAAGCGTTCGACGAAGGCTCGTCGTTTCTCAGTGAGGGGCTCGACCGAAAATACGTGGGCGAGAACGTCTCGATCTTCGACGATTACGCGCACCCTCTTGCGCCGTCGATGCCGTTCGACTACGAGGGCGTCGCGAAGCAGCGCGTCGCGCTCTTCGAACACGGCGTCGCGAAGAACGTCGTCACCGATTCTTATTGGGCGGCGAAATTGGGCCGGCCGAACACCGGGCATGCCTTGCCGGCGCCGAACGCCGAGGGGCCGCTGCCGACGAACGTCGTCGTCGCGCCGGGAACCAAGACTACGGCGCAGTTGATCGCCGAGACGAAGCGTGGCGTCTTGGTCAGCCGCTTCTGGTACATCCGCCCGGTCGACTTGCGACAGACGATCGTGACGGGGATGACCCGCGACGGAACGTTCCTGATCGAAAACGGTCAGATCGTGCGCGGCGTGCGGAACATGCGCTTCAACCAGAGCATCCTCACCGCGCTCGGCACCGTCGAATTCTCGTCAGAGTTAGCGCGCAGCGCCACGTATTCGTATTCGAGCGTGGTCCCGGCAGCGAAGATCGAAGGCTTCCGCTTCACGAGTTCGACCGACTTTTAGCTCGCGTGCGGGAGGTCTTTACCGATCTCCGCGGTCGAGATCGTCCGGCTTGGCCGGAGGATTTCGAGGAGCGCGTTCACCACGCCGGCGTCGAATTGCGTTCCGCGTTCTTTGGCGAGCATCTCGGCGGCCTCGCGGGGCGACAATGCTTCGCGGTAGTTGTGCTGGGCCGACATCGCGTGGAAGGCGTCGGCGACCGCGACGATGCGCGCCGCGAGCGGAATTTGGTCGCCTTGGAGTTGGTCGGGATAGCCGCGACCATCGACGCGCTCGTGGTGCGCGCGCACGATCGGAGCGACGCGGCGCAGGGACGGGATCCGCTCGAGCAGGTCGGCGCCGATGCGGGCGTGGGCGTGCATCTCGGTCCACTGATCGTCGGAGAGCGGACCCGGCTTCATGATGATCTCGCGCGGCGTCTTGACCTTTCCGATGTCGTGCAGCGTCCCGCAGAGTTCGGCGAAGTCTTGCTGATCGGCGCTCAACCCGAGCGCGCCGGCGATTCGCCGGCACCATTGGCCGACGGCGTGCGAATGTTCGGCGGTTCCCGGATCGCGCGCATCGAGCGTCGCAAGCAGCGCCGCGACGACTTCGTCGCGAGCGGCGAGCCCCTCGAAATCGGCGCCGGCCCGCGCCTCTCGGCGGTCGATCCGCCGCGCCACTTCGTGCCCGCGAATCGCAAGGTACGAACCGATTTCGGGGGAGGCGCCGTGCCGATCTTGGTAGGACCCCGCGAGCGCCGCGCAGGCGAGCACGACCAACCGAGAATGGAACGACGCCTCTCCGGAAATCGGAGCTGCGTCGATCCATCGAGCTAGCGGTTCGCGGTCGGTCGTTTGGAGCTCGAGCACCAGCTGGTCGAAAAATTGGTTGGTGAAGACGCTCGAAGCTACGGACCGAAAACCTTGTCCACTACGTGAGGAACACAGCACCGAAGAAACTATTTGGGATCGCTTGTCCTCGATATGGGCGACGAGACGGCATCCCGCCGCAGCCGATATCGGCCATCCGTTCATGATGTCCCACTTCCGTGTGGTTTCGGAGCGTCTCAGCCGGTGGACGCAGTCCAGCAGAGACCCCCGGGATTCGGTTCCATCCACTCACGCCGCCCTCCATGGCGGCAAGTTTTCGTTTCGGGAGGCCGGCCGGCGAACCAGCCAATATCAGCCTCCCGAGTTTTCGACCCGATGCGCACGACTACTGAGAGGGCAGGTCACCCTCCTGAGCCAGGCGATGCGGTGATCCCCTAGATTGGGATCGCGTCGAGCGAGACCGGTATCGCATCGAGCGAGACCGGGATAGCTGAGTTCGAGACCGGGATAGCCGAGTTCGAGACCGGGATTGGGGCGAGGCTCTTCGGCACGAGGCTGGCGCTGCCGGTATTGCCGGTGCAAGCCGCCAAACCGACGAGAGCGGCACCCAGGCCGAGAGTTGCGAGAAAGCGGCGCATGAAAGTAATCCTCCAGTTATAGTGGTGACCAACCACAATCAGGATACTGCGTCAATAGTCCAGCGTCTCTACCCAAAAATAGGGTAGAAACCGGCTCTTTTAGATGATTCCGTGCTGGCGGGCGAGTCCGACCGCCTCTTGCCGGCCGCTGCACCCTAGCTTCCGGATAACCGCCTTAATGTGGGAGTCGATCGTCTGGGGGCTGCGCTCGAGCTCCGCCCCAATCGACTTACTACTTCCGCCCACGGCCAGCAGCCGCAACACTCGAACCTCCGTCCGGGTCAGGGAGCCGAAGCGCGGAGACGAGGCTGCGGCGGGCAAGGGTAGCTGCTCGAGGAGCCGGCCGTAGCCCCCCATCCCCGCCTCTCGGACGCTCTCGAGGGCGCGGCTCATATCCCCCTGAGCGGATCCGGTCTCGACGTGGATATACGTCGCGCGTCCAAAGTTGCACAGCGCGCGCAGCGATGGGGCGATCCGGCGCGCCTCGCGTTCGACGTCCCGGAGCGCGTGGTTTGCGACTGCCGCACGACCGAGAAGCAGCGACGCCATCGCCGCCCAAATTCTCGAAAGGACCAGCGCCCGCGTGTAGGCCGCTTCCGGTCGCTCGAAGGCGCCGATCTGGTCTTGCCAATCGCGAATCGCCTCTTCGGCCTCGTCGCGAACGCTGGCGCCCGCGGCATAGAGCGCCCGCTCGGCGCAGCGGAGGATGGCCCGCCGGGGGTTCCCGACCGGATCGGCCGCACTTCGCAGCAGGTCGTACGCGCCCGTGAAATCCCCGTTCCAGGCAAGCCGCACGGCGAGTGCCGACGTCAACTTCGCGGGACGATATTTGAGGCTCGCCGCAAGCTCTAGACTCTTGTCGAGTTCGGCGAGCTTCTCCAGGTCGTAGCGCTCGACCGCAAGCGCATATGACTCTGCGAGTGCCGCGAGCCAAGCCACGCGGTCCTGAGCGGCGCCCGCATACAGCAACGCCTGGGACGACGCCCACGAGGCGTTTGTCTGATTGCAAAGCGCTCCGGCGACTTCGGCGAGGACCAACGCCGAGCGAGCAGCCAGGCTGCCGAGGTTTTCTGATTCCGAGATGCGCAACGCCTCCGACGCGGCCTCTTGGGAATCTTCGAACGAATCGAGCAAGTAGTTGACGACCGCTGAGGTCTGGAGTACCGCTGCGCGTGCGGTCAGATCTTCGTTTTGCGAAGCGAGTTCGGTCGCTTCACGCGTCAGGCGTAGCACCTCATTCGCGCTCGCGCCGCTCCGGCAGCGAATTAGCGCTCGCAAGGCTAAGAAGCGCGCTCTGAGCGACCGGTCTTGGATCGATGAGCCAACGACTTGCGCGAGAATCTCATTCGCTCCGCTCAAATCAGAGCAATCAGAGAGGGCAGACAGCAAGCGACAGGCGACCGAGGCGCGCGCGTCGATCCC
>PLCB01000034.1 GCA_003134695.1 Candidatus Zemynaea palustris
GTCGACGCCGTCGTCCCGCGTGATCCCGTCGGCCGCGATCTCACCGTCGAACCGGCGGCGTTCGCGCTGCAGTTGCAATGGCTCCGCGAAAACGGAATTCGCACGCTGACCGCGGCGGCGCTCGTCGAAGCGCTGCGGCGCGGCGAACAACCGCGGCACGCGGTCGTCCTGACCTTCGACGATGGCTACGCCGACGCGGCCACGACCGCGCTGCCGTTACTTCGCGCCCACGGCGAGACCGCGACGTTTTATATCTCGAGCGGATTCATCGGAACGCCGCGCCATCTGAGTTGGAACCAGGTGCGCGAGTTGCGCGACGCCGGGATGGAGATCGCCTGCCACGGCACGTACCATCTCGATCTCTCGACGCTCGACCACGCCGGGCAGCGGCGCGAGGCGCAGCATTGCGTCGAGACTTTCCGGCGCTACCTCGGCGAGTTCCGGCCCGCCACGTATGCATATCCGGCGGGGAAGTACGACGCGACCACGTTCGCAATCCTCAAGGCGCTCGGCGTCCGCGCCGCGTTTACGGAGAACCCGGGCGTCGTCCGATCGCTCGCCGCGCCGTACGAACTTCCGCGGCGGCGCGTCCGCCACGACGACACGTTGGCGAACTTCGCAGCCGTTGCGACGCCCTAGAGCGCACCCACAAAACAAGAAGCGAACCGCCTTCGCGGTTCGCTCCTTGCATCGTGGTGGTGGAGTTAGGCGGCCTTCTTGGCCTTGCGGCGACGGCGCTTGCGTGTTGCTTTCTTCGCGCCCTTCTTCTTGCCAGTTGCCTTTTTTCTTCCAGCCTTCTTACGAGCTTTTTTTCTTGCCATTATATTGGTAGTGATCCTTTCCGCCGAAGCGGACCGTCTGACGACGATCCATTTCGACAGGTCGTCAGGGTAGTTGCTCCATTTATACCTTAATCCGCCATATTTTGCAAATCACTGCCATTCGCCGGGATAAATACCGTGCGCAAAACGACATGAGTGGGGCGTGAATCGGTTGAAACTGGAGCCGAAATGCTAGTGAACATCGACGGCGCGCGGTTCGACGTACTCGATCAGGGTGGAGGCCCCGCATTGGTCTTGCTCCACGGTTTTCCGCTCGCGAAAGAAACCTGGGACGCTCAGGCGGCGGGGCTTGCAGCGCGCGCACGGGTGGTACGTTTCGATCTTCGCGGGCTCGGCTCGACGACGGCGACGCCCGGTCCGTACTTGATGGAACAGCTCGCCGGAGACGTCGTCGAGGTGCTCGATGCGCTCGAGATCGAGCGCGCGACGGTGGTCGGACATTCGCTGGGCGGATATGTCGCCTTCGCCTTTTTCCGGATGTTCGCGGAGCGCTGTGCCGGCCTCGGCTTCGTCTGCAGCCGCGCCGGCGCCGACAGCACGGAGCAGGCCGCGAATCGCCGGGCGCTCGCCGACCGCGTCGAGCGCGAAGGGACCGTGCCGCTCGTCGAAGCGTTCGTTCCGAAGTACTTCGCGCCCGAGGTTTACCGCGACCGCGCCGAGCTGGTTGCTCGGGCCGGCGGGATCGTCGAACGCACCGACCCGCGCGGCGCCGCGGCGATGCTGCGCGGGATGGCGGAGCGCGTCGATTGCCAGGATCTGTTCGAGGAGATGCATTTGCCGGTACACGTCGTGGCCGGGGCGAAAGACGCACTGGTCACAGGCGAGCAATCACGCGCGATCGCCGACGGCGTTGAAGGCGCCGAGTACGATCTGCTCGACTGCGGACACTTTCCCTTATATGAGGCACCCGACGCGCTGACGGCCTCGCTCGAACGGCTGCTCGCGCGAGTCTCGCTGAAGGAGCAATCGTGAAAGCCTGGACGCTTCCCACGCTCGCATTCCTCGCTCTCGCGGCGCTGCCGGTTTCGGCGCAAACTCCCGCGCCTGTGTCGAGCGCCACACCGCTGTTGCGCCATCTGGTTTTCGCGCTCAAGCTCTCGACAAACTATTCGAGCGAACTCAAAGGTATCCGCGACATCGCCGATCCGCAAGGCGCTCCGGGTGTGACGACCCAGAGTCGCGACCGCGGCGAGGGGACGATCACCTGCGACGTCATCGCGGCACGCGACAACGGCGACCTGCTCGTCGACGTCAGCGAAACGTTGCGCGGTCAGGTGACGCCCGTCTCACGCATCGTGCTGCACGCGGACGGGGAGGTCACCTACCTGCCGAATCAAAAACCGCTCGCGCCCGAAGCGGCACTCCTGATTCCGTTTCTCGCTCGCAACTACATCGGCCCGCAAGCGCACACGGTCGGCGAGAATTGGAGCGTCAATGACAACTTCGACAACTTCAAAGCGACGACCAAGTTCAAGATTACTGCAGTGCGCGCTCCGAGCGACGTCAGCGTCGACGTCGAGCAAGACTTCACGATCAGCGGCACGCAAAACTCGACCGGCGTGATCCGCGGCCACGCGAATTACGATCCGACCAAGATCGTCCTCAAGGACGGTAGCTTCGACACGCGCTCGCGGACGCAGCAGGGCGAGGAATACCGGGTCTTTTCGTCTTTCATGGAGTTTACGCTCAGGGAAGACTCGTTTGCGAAGCACTAGCTGGGTACTTCGGCGCGCAGGCCCGGCGCGAGACGCCCGACGGTTACCGCGTCGTCTCGATGGACATCAGCCTAACCCTCGTCGAAGATTCGTTCGGGCGCTAGCCTGCTCGGCGGGCGAAGTGCTGTTAGAACGAATGCGCGCGAACGCTTTGACGAAGTTGAAGAGGAAGAGGCCGCCCAGGGCGAGCGCGGCGAGGATCGCCGCGATGACGACGACCTTCAGAAGGAAGGCTGCGACGATCAGCCCCAGGAACGCGGCGGCGATAATGAGGGTGACACGGACGAACAACGGCATCTGACGATAGACTCCTGTTAGCACATCTCCACGTACCGTTCGGCCAGGGATAGGTTTCGCATGGACCTAGCCTTTCAATCCCTCCACCCCGCCGTCGCCGCCTGGTGCGACGAACGCCTGCGTGTCGCGACCCCTCCTCAGCGCCGCGCCCTGCCGCTCGGCATCGCGCGGCAGAGCACCCTGATCTGCTCGCCGACGGGGACCGGGAAGACGCTCGCCGCCTTCCTGCCGGTGATGAGCCGGCTCGCCGAGCTGCGCGATCGCGACGAGCTGTTTCCGCGGCCCTACGCCCTCTACGTCTCGCCCTTGCGCGCGCTCGGCTACGACGTCGAGCACAACGTCCGCCGGCCGTTGCGTGAGATGGGGCTGCTCGAGCGGCCGAACACCGAGCGCGCCCGTTTGCGGCGCGGGAGAATCCGCGAGACCCACCTGCGCACCGGCGTCCGCACCAGCGATACGCCGCTCGAGGAGCGGCGCCTGATGATGTCGCGTCCGCCGCATATCTTGATGACGACGCCGGAGTCGCTCGCCTTGATGCTTGCGATGGAGTCGTATCGCAAACACTTCCGTTACGTCGAAACCGTCGTCGTCGACGAAGTCCACGCGCTCGCCGGCAACAAGCGCGGCGCGTATCTCGCGCTTTGCCTCGAGTCGCTGGAAACGCTCGCGACGTCGCCGCCGGCGCGTGTCGGACTTTCCGCCACCGTCGCGCCGCTCGAACGCGTCGCCGCGTTTCTGGTCGGCGTCGAGCGTGAGTGCGCGATCGTCGACGAGCGCGGACTGCGCACGATTCGCCTCACGGTCAGCGCGCCGTTCTCCGGCGCGATGGCGCCGCTCGCGAAGATCGCCGCGAACTGCGCCGAGATCGGCCGGGACGTTCGGACGCAACTCGTGTTCACCAACGTGCGCAGCCAAGCGGAGCGACTCGCGCACGAGATGGGCGAACTCGAAGGCGAAGACGAGGTGCTCGTCGCGAACGAGGACGCCCGCCCACGCCCGCGTTCCGACCGGAAGATCGGGATTCACCACAGCGCGCTCGAGCGCAGCGTGCGGCATCGGGTCGAAGGGCAACTGCGCGCCGGCGAGTTACATACGGTCGTCTGCAGCTCGAGCCTCGAACTCGGCGTCGACATCGGCTACATCGATCGCGTCTGCATCGTCGGCGGCGCGCGCGGGATGACGCCGACGTTGCAGCGCGTCGGCCGCGCCGGCCACCGGCCCGACGCGATCGCCGACGGCTTCATCGTCGCGCAAGATCGTGACGACGTGATCGAGGGTGCGGCGACCAAACGCTGCATCGCGCGCGGCCTGATCGAAGAGATCGCGATCCCCGAAGCGCCCAAGGACGTGCTCGCGCAGTGGCTCGTGATGAGCGTCTGCCCCGACCGGCGCGTGACTTGCGCGGACGCGCTTGCGCTCGCGCGCCGGACGCCGTCCTTTCGCGCGCTCGGTGAGGACGAGCTGCGCCGCGTCGTCTCGTACCTCAGTGGCGGCGGCGCGGGTGCCGATGAAGCGCACGTGCGGCGACTCGGCGCCGACCGCGAAGCGATCTACGGTTTGGGACGCGAGGTGTGTTCGGCGTTTTTCGAAAACGTCGGAACGATCCCGGACGAATCGCACGTCTCGGTCAGCGCGCACGGCGCGGGGACGATCGGCAAGGTCGAAGAGGAATTCGTCGCTGCATTGCGCGAGGGCGACGTGCTATTGCTCGGGGGGAAGACGTATCGCGTGCGCGAGATTCGCCCGTCGGGCGTAAGCGTCGAACCGTTCGCGGCTCGCCCGACGGTCCCGGTGTGGAGCTCGCACATCAAGGGCATCTCCGTCATTCTGGCCGGCGAGATCGCGCAGTTGCGTGCCGGGATCGCGCGCCGGCTGCGCGACGGCGGCGCCGCGGCGACGCTCGGCTGGCTTTCGCGGAACTATGGATTGAGGGGCAGCGAAGCGACGCACGCGCTGCGCTACGTCGCGCAGCAAGCCGCCGTCTCGGCGGTGCCCGAACCGGACCAAGCGCTGATCGAGATCTACCGCATGGATGGCCGCCAAACCGCGATCTTTCACACCTGCGCCGGGCGCCGGGTAAATGAGGCGCTCGCGCGCATCGTGGCGGCCCGGCTCTTTCGCGAACTACGCGCCAACACCACGCTCTCCACCGACGACAACGGTTTCTTGATCGGCCTGCCCGCGCGCAAGTCGCTGAAGGACGCGGTCTGGGCAAGCCTCTTGCACGCGCGCGACGTCGAGCGCGATCTGCTCGACGGTTTGCGGGGTTCGCACCTGCTGCGCGTTCACTTCCGCTACGTCGCGAACACCGGCTTGCTCGTCTTGCGCCGCGCCGGCGGCCGAACGTTGCGCCGGAGCGGGCTGCGCTGGAACAGCGCGAAAATCTTCGAACGCCTGCTCGAAGCCGATCCGAACTTTCCGCTCGTGCAAGAGACGATTCGAACCGTGACGCGCGATTTGCTCGATCTGCCGGCGGCGCAGGCCTATTTGGAGAAGCTCAACGGTGAGCCGCGCGTAATCCATCCGCCGGCTGCCTCGCCGTTCTCGTTCGGCGTCGTGACGTCGAGTTTCGGCGATTCGGTCGTTCTCGACGATCAAGCAACGATGGTCGAAGCGTTGCACGAGCGCGTCCTCGCCGTCCTCGGCGCGGATGGAGACGTCACGTGAGCAGTCCGGCGGCGCCGGCCGAACGCTACGCGCTCGCGGAGGGTGTCGTTGCGCTCGGGCCGGGTCTCGCGTTCTTGCCGGCGTCGCGCGCGCTGATCGCCGCCGACGCGCACCTCGCGTACGAAGAGGTCGTGGGCGGCGTGCTGCCGCTTTGGAGCACCGACGAAATCGTGGCGCTGCTGGCGGCCGTCGCGCGGAGCTGCGGAGCGCGCGAGATCGTCTTTCTCGGCGACATCGTTCACGGGCCGCACATGAGCGACGGCGCCGCCGCGCGCGTTCGGGGTGCGCTCGACCGCTTGCGCTCAGAGACTCAGGTGACGCTCGTCGCTGGGAATCATGAAGGCCGCTCGCGCGCCTTCGCCGTTCTGGGCGAAATGGTGAGCGCCGCCGAGCGCGACGGATGGCTGCTCGTTCACGGCGATGGACAGGCCCATCTGGGCCGGCGTACGATCATCGGTCATCTTCATCCCAGTCTGCGGCTCGACGCGCGTGCCAGCGTCCCCGCCTTCGTCGGCGGCGAGAAGTTGATCGTCGTCCCCGCGCTCAGTCCGTATTCGTCGGGGCTCGATTGCTGTTCCGGTGATTTCGCCGCCGCGCTCGGCGCCTGGGACGTGCGAAGAGACGACGTCGCCGTCGTCGCGGTCGCCGCCGGCCGGCTCTTTCCGTTTGGCTCGCTCGCGCGCTTACGCGCGCTTTTCGCCGAGCCGGCGCCACGTCGTGCGCCGCCGGGCCTCGCACGCTTCCGGCGCAAGCTCGGGCCCGGCTAGAGTTCTCCCAGGCGATCGAGCATGAAATAGATCGCCGCGACGTGCGACGAAACCTCGATCGTGCCGTCCCGCGCGAACCGGCGCAACTCGTCGAGCGTGGCGAGCTGCACTTCGATGTCTTCGGTCACGTCGAGCACCTGTTCGAGAGCCGGACGTGCTTCGCGCGCGAGGAAGAGATGGAAGTGCGCGTCGGAGTTGGTCGGATCGGTCGCGAAGGTCGCAACGTGCTCGAAGTCCGCTGCGGCATAACCGGTCTCTTCCGCGAACTCGCGCCGCGCGCAGTCGAGCGGCGATTCGCCGGGATCGATCGCGCCGGCCGGCAGTTCCACAACGCTGCGAGCGACGCCGTGCTTGTACTGCTTGACCAGCACGACGTGCCGTTCCGGCGTGAGCGCGAAGATCACGCTGAAACCGCGCGATTCGCGAATGTAGTAATCCTTGATGTGGCTGCCGTCGGGGAGGACGACGTCGTCGCGCCGCAGGCGCAGATGCGGCGTGTCGATCACGATCTCCGAGGCGGCCACGTGCCAGCCGCGCGCGTTGGATTTTTCGGACATCGACTCTAGTGTAACACCCTCTCTCTAGCGAAAGGCTCGCGCCCTCGCAGGGCGTAAGAAGGAAGCCTTTCGAGGGGGATCCGCGGCGATCGAACCACTGAAAATCGGCGAGTACTATCAGACCACCTACGGGACGCTGTGGAAGGACGGGACTTACTTCCCACGCGGGACGCGCGTGATGGTCGCCGGCGTTCACCTCGATCAAGGATTCTGCGTTCGTTTCCCGGCCGAGATCGAGGGTGAACCGCTCGAGACGTGGGAAGACTGGGCCGAAGCCGAGTTCCTCGCCGAGGATGGATCGGTCGATGGCGCGGCGGACTTATCGTCTGCGGTCTTGGCCGAGGCGCGCGAAGCGCTCGACGACGCCGAAGACGGAACCCACCTCCACCTCCACGAGACAGAAGACTGATCGGCCGCTTGAAGTTCACGTTCCGTTCGCTGGCCGTCACGCTTTGCGCGACGGTCGTTTTCGCGTCGGCGGCCCCGCGCGTCTCCGGTGCTCCCGAACGGCCGATCGGCGATGAGCGGCTCGACGCGCTCGCGACGCGCTACTTCGCCGAAACCTGGAAACTCGAACCGATTCGCGCGACCTCGATCGGGGTTCACGATTACGACGACAAATTGACCGACCTCTCCGTGCAGGGGTTCGCAGCGCGCATCGCGTTCTTGCGGCGGACGCTCGCCGACGTGCGCGCGATCGATCCGACGACCTACGGCGCCGAGGCGTCGTACGACGCGCGCCTTTTCGAATCGACGATTGAATCGTCGCTGCTCGCCCTGCAAGAACGCCAGACGTGGCGCCACGATCCAAGTTTCTACACGGGCCAAGCCGCGAATGCGATCTTCTCGCTGCTGATGCGCGACTTCGCGCCGCTGCGGGACCGGACGCGTTCGGTCATCGCGCGCGAACGCGCGATTCCGGCGATGCTCGACCGCGCAAAGGATTCCATCAGCACGGTCGACGCGACGACCGCCGATCTCGCGCGCCGCAACATGAAGGGAACCGCCGATTTTTTCCGGACCGTGGTGCCGGCAGCCGTCGCGCCGCTCCACGACGCGGTGCTTCAGGCGCAATTCAAGACCGCCAACGACGCCGTGCTCGCGGCGTTGCAAAACTATCGCGACGCGATGGACGCCGGGCCGCTGGCACATCCAACCGGCACCTACGCGATCGGCTCCAAGCTTTTCGAACAGCTGCTCGACTTGCAAGAATTGTCGCCGATCACGCTCGCGCAGTACGAGCGCGTCGGCGAGGACGCGCTCGCGAAGACGCGCGCCGATTTCGTTGAGACGGCCCGTTCGATCGACGCGACGAAGTCGCCGCAAGCCGTCGCCGCATCACTCGGCGCGCAGCATCCGAGTGCCGGCGACCTGCTGAAGAAGGCGACCTCCGATCTGGTCGCCTTACGCCGCTTCGTGATCGCGCGCAAGATCATCACCTTGCCGCCCGACAACGACGTCAAGGTCGTTCCGACGCCTGAGTTCGCGCGGCAGACGACGTTCGCGTCGATGAATGCGCCGGGCCCGCTCGAGAAAGTCGCGACGCAAGCCTACTACAACGTGACGCCGATCGAGCCCGATTGGACGCCCGAAGTCAAGGAACAGCACCTCGCGTTCTTCAACGACTACGCGTTTCCGATCGTCAGCTTACATGAGGTCATGCCCGGCCACTACGTCAACTTCGCCATCGACCAGCACCTGAAACTCTCGCTGATTCGCAAGATCATGCGCAGCGGATCGTTCGCCGAAGGCTGGGCGCACTACGACGAGCAGATGATGGTCGACGAAGGCTGGGGCAATGGCGACCCCAAGGTGCGGCTGGCGCAATTGCAACTCGCGCTGCAGCGCGAATGCCGCTTCCTGGTCGGGTTGCGCGAGCACACGCAAAACATGAGCGTCGACGACGGCACCAAATTTTTCCGCGACAATGCGTTTCTGCCGGAAGGGCCGTCGCGTCGCGAAGCGCTGCGCGGGACGCAGGATCCACTCTACGGTTATTACACGCTCGGAAAGCTCGAGTTGCTCAAATTGCGCGACGACTATAAGAAGAAACTCGGTGCGAGGTTCACGCTGTTGGGTTTTCACGACGAGTTCTTGGCGCACGGCGACCCGCCGATCGCGATCGTGCGCAAGATTCTTCTCGGCGCCGACGACGATGGGAAGCTCCTATAGGGGGCGCGGACCGCAATTTGACTAGAAAGGCGAGTGCGATGCAATCAACCCGACCGCGCCTGGATTTGAGCGCGACGATCCCCGGCACCATGATGGACGTGCCGCTGACGATCCGCTGGATCTTCGAGCACAACCAGCGCTCGCACGCTTCGCGCGAAGTCGTCTCGCGTGAAGACGACGGTTCGATCTTTCGGTACACCTACGCCGACTTCGGAGCGCGGGTCGCGCGCTTGGCCAACGCACTGGTCGAACTCGGAATTCGGCCGGGCGACCGGGTCGCGAGCTTCGGTTGGAACACGCATCGTCATCTCGAACTCTATTACGCGGTGCCGATGATCGGCGCGGTCCTGCACACCACCAACATCCGCCTGTTTCCCGAACAGGTGTGCTGGGTCTTCGAGCACGCCGGCGACAAGGCGATCTTCGTCGACGCCTCGCTCGTGCCGGCGGTCGCGCGTGCGCTGGCGATCCGTCCCGCATCCTCGCGGCAATTCGTGGTGATGGGCACGTCGCAAGTGGAATTGCCCGGCGCGCTCGATTATGAGGAACTGCTCGCGGCGCAGCCCGCAGAGTTCGATTGGCCGGACCTCGACGAGCGCAGCGGCGCGATCCTATGCTACACGTCGGCCACGACCGGCGATCCGAAAGGCGTCGTCTTCACGCACCGGTCGACCGT
Source organism: Candidatus Zemynaea palustris (assembly GCA_003134695.1). Lineage (GTDB taxonomy): Bacteria > Vulcanimicrobiota > Vulcanimicrobiia > Vulcanimicrobiales > Vulcanimicrobiaceae > Zemelea > Zemelea palustris. Next base: position 9,694 of record PLCB01000034.1, read on the forward strand.
CTTACACGCGCTCGCCGCGGGGATGGCGGACGGGCTCGGCGTGACGCAGGGTGACGTCGTCATGCCGGTGGTCCCGATGTTTCACGTCAATGCGTGGGGCGTGCCGTTCCTGATCCCGATGGTCGGCGCGAACCTCGTTCTGCCCGGGGCGAAGCTCGATCCGTCGAGCCTGATCGAACTGATCGAACGCGAAGGCGTTACGATTTCGCTCGGCGTGCCGACGGTGTGGCTCGCCGTCCGCGACGAGTTGGAGCGCCGCGATCTCCGGTTCCGAACGCTCAAGCGGCTCGTCATCGGCGGTTCCGCGGTCCCGCCCTCCTTGTTCGACGACCTGGAGAAGCGCGGCGTTCGCACGATGCATGCCTGGGGGATGACGGAGATGTCTCCCATCGGGACGGCCTCGCTGCTCACCGCCCAACTCGCCGGCGCGCCCTGGGAAGTGCAGCGCGCCGCGTTGCTCAAACAGGGCCGCTTCACGCCGCTCGTCGCCTGGAAGATCCTCGACGACAACGGCGTTCCGGTTCCGCGCGACGGGAAGACAGCGGGCGCGCTCTGGGTGCGTGGCCCGGCGGTGACGCGTTCGTATTTTCGCGTCGACGAGGCTCTGCCGGTCTTCAACGACGGCTACTTCATGACCGGAGACGTCTGTACGATCGACGAGTTCGGCTACCTGCAACTCGTCGATCGCACCAAGGACCTGGTGAAGTCGGGCGGCGAGTGGATCTCGAGCGTCGACCTCGAGAACACGATCATGGGTCATCCCGCGGTTCGCGAGGCTGCGGTCATCGGCGTCGCGCATCCCAAGTGGGTCGAACGCCCGATCGCCGTCGTCGCGCTGCGCGAAGGCCAATCGGTCGACGAGCCGTCGCTCCAGGCCTGGATTGGAGAGCGCGTCGTCAAATGGCAGATCCCCGACCGCGTCGTTTTCGTCGATGCGATTCCGCGCACCGGGGTCGGTAAATTCCTGAAGCGCGAACTCCGCGACCGCTATAAAGACCTCCTCGACGCCGCGAAATAGAGGGCTTCATGGATCAACCAGCATTACTCAGTTCGCGCGATGCGGGCGTTTTGACGTTGACGTTCAACCGGCCGGCGAAACTCAACGCCTTCAATTTCGAGATCGCCGAGGGGCTGATCGCGGCGCTGCAGGCCGTCGAGCACGACGCCGCCGTGCGCGCGATCGTGCTGCGCGGAAGTGGGCGCGGTTTCTCGGCCGGTCAAGATTTGGAGGTCTTCATGCAACTCGCCGCGAGCGGCGAGCGCATCTCGATCGCCGATCATCTGCGGCGCACCTATAATCTCGTCGCCACGCTCGTGCGCCGTATCGAAAAACCCGTCATCGCCTCGCTCAACGGCATCGCCGCCGGTGTCGGGCTTTCACTTGCGCTCGTCTGCGATCTGCGGATCGCCGCGGACGACGCCGAGCTGACGCTTGGGTTCTCGAAGATCGGTCTGATCCCCGACGGCGGCGGGAGCCTCATGCTCCCGCTCTTGGCGGGGTTGGGGCGCGCACTCGAATTCGCGTGGACCAGCGAAAAGATCGGCGCCGAGGAAGCGCGGCGCATCGGGCTCGTCAACCGCGTCGTCCCCGCCGCCGAGCTCGAGCGCGCAACGCAGGCCTACGCCGCGCAGTTTACGCGCATCTCGCCGGCCGCCGTCGCGCTGACGAAGCGCGCCTTCAATCGCGCGGTGTTGCCGAACTTCGACCGCTGGCTCGAGGAGGAGGCGGAGTTGCAGCAAGCTGCCGCCGACGGCGGCGACGTGCTGGAAGGCATTCGTGCCTTCGTCGAAAAGCGCAAGCCCGCGTACGCGAAGTGAGCGGAGCGTCGTGAGCGGCTCGCAGCGGCTCTTCGATCTCGAGGGGAAAGTCGCACTCGTTACCGGCTCGACGCGCGGGATCGGCCTCGCGATCGCGCGCGAACTCGCGGCACACGGCGCGAAGGTCGTGGTTTCCAGCCGCAAAGCCGACGCGTGCGAGCGCGCGCGCGACGAGATCGTCGCCGCCGGCGGCGAGGCTTTCGCGTTCGCGTGCAACGTCGGGCACAAGGATCAACTGCAGGCGCTGGTTGACGCGACGCTCGCCCATTACGGCGCGATCGACGTTCTGGTGTGCAACGCCGCGACCAATCCGTACATGGGTCCGCTGCAGAAGATCTCGGACGAGGCGTTCGACAAGATCATGGGCACCAACGTCCGCTCGAACGTTTGGTTGTGCAACATGGTCATCCCGCAGATGGCCGCGCGCGGCGGCGGCGCGGTGATCCTGCTCTCGAGCATCGCGAGCATCCAGGGAACGCGCTTGCTCGGAGCTTACGCCCTCTCGAAAGCCGCCGACTCACAGTTAGCTCGCAATCTCGCCGTGGAATGGGGCGCGAAGAACGTGCGCGTCAACTGCATCGCCCCCGGCATCGTGCGCACCGATTTTGCCAAGGCACTCTACGAGAATCCGCAGATCCACAAGCTCGCGGTCGCCCATTACCCGCTGGGACGGCTCGGTGAGGTCGAGGACATCGCCGGTGCCGCCGTCTTTCTCGCGGCGCGTGCCGGCGCGTTCGTCACCGGCCAAACGATCGTCGTCGACGGCGGCACGACGATCGCGGGATTCGACTAAAGCGTTACCCGGGAACCGCTCGAAGGCGGGCGAATGCTTCAGTATCATGAGCGAATATAAGGCGCCGCTGCGCGATTTTCACTTCCTCATCAACGAGATGCTCGACTTCGCAGAAATCGCGAAGCTGCCGGGATTCGAGGAAGCGCCCGATATCGTCGATCCAGTCCTCGAAGAGGCGGGAAACTTCGCCTCCAACGTCCTCGCGCCGCTGAACGCCGTCGGCGACAGGCAAGGCGCGAAGTGGAGCGACGGCAACGTCACGACGCCGAAGGGCTTTAAGGAAGCGTACCGCCAGTTCGCCGAGGCGGGCTGGATCGGGCTGCCCATTCCGCCCGACTACGGCGGTCAGGGCTTGCCGCAAGTGCTCGCGACGGCGACGCTCGAGATGTGGAACGCGTCGAACCTCGGTTTCTCGTTGTGCCCGCTGCTCAATCAGGGCGCGATCGAGGCGATCTTGCTCGTCGGCACCGACGAACAAAAGAAACGCTACGTTCCGAACCTCGTCTCCGGCAAGTGGGCGGGGACGATGGATCTCACCGAGCCGCAGGCCGGCTCCGATCTCGCGCAGGTTCGTACCAAAGCGGTTCCGCAGGGCGATCACTACTTGCTCAGCGGCAACAAGATCTTCATCACCTACGGCGAGCACGACTACACGGAGAACATCATCCATCTCGCGTTGGCGCGCACGCCCAATGCGCCCGAGGGCGTCAAAGGCATCTCGCTCTTCATCGTCCCGAAGGTCAACGTCAAAGCGGACGGCTCGCTCGGTGAGCGCAACGACATTCAGTGTGCCTCGATCGAGCACAAGCTCGGAATCCACGCCTCGCCGACGTGTTCGATCAACTACGGCGAGAAGGGCGGAGCGGTCGGATACCTGATCGGAAAAGAAAACGAAGGGCTCAAGTACATGTTCATCATGATGAACTTGGCTCGCTTCTCCGTCGGAATCCAGGGTTACGCGCAGGCCGATCTCGCCTACCAGATGGCGCTCAAATATGCCAAGGACCGCGTCCAATCGAAAGACGTCGCGGCGAAGGAGTGGACGCCGGTGCGGATCATCGAGCATCCCGACGTTCGGCGCATGCTGATGGATCTCAAGTCACAGGTCGAAGCGATGCGCGCGGTCGCGTTTTATACGGCGGTAGCGCTCGATCAGGCGCACCTCAACCCCGATCCAAAGATTCGCGAGGAGCAGCAGGCGATCATCGAGCTGTTCACGCCGATCGTCAAAGCCTGGTCGACCGAACTCGGGACGCAATTGGTTTCCGAAGCGCTGCAAGTCTTCGGTGGGATGGGCTTCATCGAGGAGACCGGGATCGCGCAAGTCTATCGCGACGTGCGCATCGCCCAGATTTACGAAGGGACGACCGGCATCCAAGCCAACGACCTGCTCGGGCGCAAATTCCTCAAGGACATGGGAAAGACGGCGACGCGCGTCATCACCCAGATGCAAGCGACCGTCAAGGAACTCGACGCAAGCGAGAACGACGACGTCAAGGCGATCGGCAAAGAACTCGGCAAAGCCGTCGGCGCGCTCGGCGAGACCTCGCTGTGGCTCGGCTCGAACGCGATGAAGGATCTCAAAGGCGTCTTCGCCGGTGCGGTTCCGTACCTGATGCTGTGGGGTTACGTCGCGGGCGGCTGGCAGATGGCGCGTGCGGCGCTGATCGCGGCAAGAAAGTCAGGCGATCCGTTCTACGACGCCAAGCTCGTGACCGCGCGGTACTATGCCGACCACGTGCTACCGAAGGCGCTTGGCCTCAAACACGAGATCACGGCCGGTGGGAAGAGCACCCTCGCGCTCAGCGAAGCGCAGTTCGACCTCGATCGCGTCTCACTGGCCCTGGTCTAGGCCTAATCCCGAAAGCGAGAGTTCGATTCGGCGAGCCGTATCAAGAGCGGCGCGGGCCGCCAGAAGGCCGGGTCGCGTTCGGCGAAGCGGCGGATTGCGCGGAGGACGTTCGGTAATCCGGCGTCGTCCGCATAACGCATCGGGCCGCCGCGCGCTTTCGGAAAACCGTAACCGTTCAGCCAGATCGTGTCGATGTCGGCCGCCGACGAGGCGATGCCTTCCTCGAGGATGCGCGCACCCTCGTTGACGAGCGCATAGACGCCGCGCTCGACGATCTCTTCGTCGCTGACGTCGCGTAGCGCGATCCCCAGGCGCTTGCGTTCGTTTTCTACGATTGAGGCAACTTCTGAATCCTCGTATCGCGCGCGGTCGCCGGGCTCGTAGCGATACCAACCTTTGCCGGTCTTCTGCCCAAGCCGTCCGGCGGCGACGAGCGCATCGGAGAAATCAGAGACCACAAACGGCGGCGCGGCGNNCTCCAGAGCGTCGTCGACGCGTTTGGGCGCGGCGCCGGCGAGGACGGCGAACTCCGCCTCGCGGCGGTAGCCGAGGAGCATCCGGTTTCCGACGAAGCCGTCGCAATTACCGACGACGACCGGGACTTTCCCGAGGCGCTTCCCAAGAGCGATCGCCGCCGCGAGCGTCGCTTGCGACGTCTTCGCGCCCCGCACGACTTCGAGCAAGCGCATGACCTGCGCCGGGCTGAAGAAGTGCAGTCCGAGCGAACGGTCCGGATGCGGCGCCGCGGCGGCGATAGCATCGACGTCGAG
>PLCB01000043.1 GCA_003134695.1 Candidatus Zemynaea palustris
ATCGCCATGATGACGATTCCGAGCGTCGCGACGGCCTCAAAATTTCCCGCGTCGCTGAAATCGAAGATGACCGTCGACATCACGGCCGTGCTCGGCGTAAAGAGGAAGATCGCACACGAGAGTTCGCGGAGTGCCGGGATGAAAGCGAGCAGCCAGGCCGAGAGCATCCCCGTTCGCAGTAACGGCAGCGTTATCGAAAACAGCGTGCGGATGCGACCCGCGCCGAGTGTCTGAGCCGCGTTCTCGAGATCGACGGAGAGAGTCTGCAAGGCCGTCATGAGGTTTGAGAACGCGATCGGCAAGAAACGCGTCGCGAACGCGACGATCAAGATCCAGGCAGTTCCGTACAGCAAGAGCGGCGGATGCGAGTACGCCGAAAAGAAGCCGATGGCCAAGATGATTCCCGGGACGACGAACGGCGCCATGCAGACGAACGCAAACAATCCGCCCAACGGAACGAGCTTACGCGAGACTGCGAAGGCCACGGTCATGGCGATCGCGAGCGCGATCGTTGCCGCAACGAAGCTGTAGGAGAAGCTGTGGAGGATCGCGTTTTTGGCTTCCGGATTGTCGAAGATCGCCCAATGATACCAATAGAAGGTGAGGTTACCGAAGACCGGGCCGCGTCCCCACGAGCGCGAGAGCGACGTCCCGAGAAGTGCAAGGTAGGGTAATCCGACCGATAGCATCGGCGGCACGATCGCGAGCGCGAAGATGGGCCAGCGCGCCTTCCCTAGCGCGATGAGATTGCGTCGCGCGCCCTTGCTGCCGATCATCGTATACCGCTTGCGCCCGAGCAATCGGCGTTGCGCTAAGAGCAGGATGGCGGTGACGCCGAGCAGCGGCATGGCGTAGGCCGCAGCCAGCTCGACCCGCGACGGATATTGGAAGAAGAGGTAGAGTTGCGTCGTGATGACTTGGGCACGAGCCGGAATGAGCAGGAACGCGGGAGCTCCGAATTCGGCCAGCGCTTCGAGGAACGACATGATGAAGCCGGCGACGATCGCCGGTAGCGCGAGCGGCAGCGTGATCGAAAGCGTGCGACGCAGCGAATGTGCGCCCAGAATCGCCGCGGCATCTTCCATCTCCGATGGCATCGACCCGAGAGCGACCGAGACGAACGTAAACGTGTATGGGATGTTGTAGAGCGACATCACGAACACGGCGCCTGCCAAGCTGTAGATGTTGAGCGGGCCATGGGTCGCGCCGGTCGAGGCGACCCAGATCTTGTTCAGCCAGCCGGCGTTTGGTGCGGCCAAGAGCATCCACGCCTGCGCGCCGAGGAACGACGGCGTGACGAACGCGGCGACGATCGCCACGCGCAAAATGGCCCGGCCGGGAAGGTCGGTGCGCGTCATCAGAAATGCGAGCGGCGTCCCGACCGCGACCGCGATCGTTGCCACCGAGAGCGCTAGGATGAGCGAGTTGAGGATCGGGGAGAGATAGATCGAGGCCGTGAACGCTTCGCGGTAGTTTCCGAGGGTGAAGCGGCCCGTATCGTGCTGTTGCAGGCTGGTTGCGAAGAGCCAGCCCAACGGAAGCACGACCATGAGCGCAAGTGCCGCCGCGGCGAGCAAGAAGACGAGCGCGCCCGCGTCGAATCGTGATATCGCTCGTCTCAAGCGTGCTTTTCGCTCTAGACGCCGAAGGTTTCACGCCATTTAGCGACGACCTCGGGAACGCCGCTCGCAAGCCTCTCGGCCTTGACCCGCATCCACTTGATCCGCTCGAGCGTCATCCCGTTCATTGACGGGATCCCCATGCGCAGTGGGAAGTGGCCTTGCTTGACGATTGCCTCCGAATACTCGCGCGAATACACGAAATTCTCGAAAAGACGTCCGGCATTCGGGTGCGGAGCATCCTTGAGCACCGCAATCGGGGCGACGATCAGGACCGATCCGTCTTGCGGGTAGGCGATGTCGATCGAATTCCCAGTCGCCTTCTTGAAGAGAGAAAGATTATCTGGGCCTGCGCCGATCGTCCGCTCCCCGCCGAGGATGTCGGTGACCGTGTCGTTGATCGAACGGTTGATCTTCGGGTTGTTCGCCGCTAGGTTCTTGAAGTAGTCCCAGCCGTACTTGTCGTTCATCGCGACGACCCAATTGCCGACGTACCCGCTGAACGCCGGATGGCCGGTCGTGATCTGTCCCTTGAAACGCGCGTCCGCGAAGTCCGTCCAACGCGCCGCCGGTTTGATCTTCGCCGGATTGTAGTTGACGATGATGAACGCGAGCGACCCCAGTTGGTAAGAACCATCCGGATCGAGGTTTCGGAACTGAGCCGGGAGCTTGTCGATGTCGGCCGGCTGGAATTCGGCTAGAACATTCTGTTTTTTCAGTTCGACGTAATGCGCTTCATCGGTTGAGGCGAAGACGTCGAGTTCGCGAATACCGGCCTTGAGATCTTGCGAGAGCCGCTGATAGATGACTTGGGCGGTCTGCCGGATGAATTCGACTTCAATCCCCGGATACTTCGCTTTGAACGCGTCGCGGATCTTCTCGGCCGCCTCCTGCGCGAAGTGGGCAGTCCACCAGACGACCTTGCCCTCTTTCTTCGCAGCATCGTACAATTTCGAGACGTCGGCATCGGTAACGGCCTGCTTGCGCGCATCCGCAATCCGCGGGATGCCGGCCGCCGCTGCGGCGGCGGCGGTCAGCGTGATAAAACGACTGCGGCTTGAACTCACGTCAAAATCCTCCGGGAACTTCGATTCTCATCTACCTTTTAAAAGAACGTCCCACCTTGCGCTCGGGCATGGCGTCTTCGAGCGAGGTGGTCCGACGTCCGTAACCGGTCGCGAGTAGGACGTCGGACCGCCTCGCGAGGGAACGTGGCGCCACCGAAGCGCGCGGGTTACGGAGCTATTTCAAGGACAATACGATCCGCGTGATAGACGGTGCGCAGCCCAGCTAAGAGAGCGCGACTATCGACCGCCACAGTTCGGTTGCGGCGCGCATCGAATCCGAAGTCGCCGCCGAGCGAGTAGATGTTGCCGTCAAAAACGAGGCCGACGATGTTCGCGTCCTTATCGATCAAGGGGCTGCCCGAATTGCCGCCGATGATGTCGTTGGTCGTGCAGAGATTCATCGGCGTCTGGACGTCCAGCGACGGCTTCGCGTCGAGCCAGCTCTTCGGCAATTCGTATGGATCGGCGCCCGTCGCGCGCCGATAGAGACCGGCGATCGCCGTGAAGGGCACCACCGGCGTTCCGCTCGCGTCGGGGAACCCTTTGACGCTTCCGTATGAAAGCCGTAGCGTGAAGGTCGCGTCGGGATCGATGCTGGTTCCCATGACCGCAAAGCGTGCCTTCGCGACCAGCTCTGAGGCTTTGCTCTCCGGTGCCGTGACCTCATCTTCGTAGCGTCGCCGCGCCGTGCGTGCGCTCGCGTCGATCGCTACCGCGAAGCGGACCATTGCGTCGGTTGTCGCGTCGATCGCGTTCTGTCCGCCGTTCAGAAGCTCGAGACGTACCGCCGGATCGTCGAGTTTGGTCCCGGCGACGAGTGCGTGCGCCCATTGGGCCGGTGATTGCGCGCCGAGCACGGTCTTCACGAACGGGTCATCGGGACCGAGACCTTCGCGCATGCCCTTCGCCCAAAACGCGAGTTGCAGCTCTTCGGGGCCGCGATACACGGGAACGCGGGCCTGCAGCCGGCGCATCGAGAGCGGGAGGCTGGCGTCGTCGAAACCGGGGAGGCGTTGCGCTTCAGGCTTGGCTTTTTCGGCCGCGATTCGCACGACGGTTCGCGCGTAGCTGAAGAGGCGCGAGCGCGGCCCGCTTGCGACGAACTGTTCGGAGGCGCTCAGTTGCGCTTTACGGACCTGCACGCGCGCCAATTCGTCCCAAGCGGCGCCGTATTGCGCCTGCAATGTCTTGTTCTTGGCGACGGCGGTCCGCAACGCGCGCTCTTCCTCGACCTTCTGGCCGAAGAACTGCGGGTCGAGGAGCGCCTGCTGTTCGCCGGTCAGCTCTTTGTAGGTGTTCTCCAGGAAGAACAGCGTTTCGTTGGTCTCACGTTTCTGCTCTGCGCCTTCGGTCTGATACTGTTCGAGGATGCCGCGGTATTCGGCGGTCGCGGGAAGCCGCCGCGGAAGGTCGACGTCGCGCAGATAGGTCAGTTGCGCGAGCGTCAGTTCGCGACGCGTGCCGCCGGGGTTGCCGGGGACGAAGACCAGCTCGTCCGCCTTTGCGCCGGCCTTGCTCCAGCCCAGATAGTCCGGCGTCGCAGCCGGCTTGTCGTTCTGATAGACTCGCAGCAACGTGAGGTCGTAGTCGTAACGGGGGAAGTTGAAGTTGTCGGGATCGCCGCCAAATTGCGCGACGTTGAACTCCGGCGCGAAGACCAGTCGCACGTCGGCGTAGCGGTTGTAGCGGTAGAGATCGTAGACGCCGCCGTGATAGAGTGAGACGACGTCGCAGCGCACGGTTTCGCTCTGGCCGCAAGCGTTGCGGAGTTCTCGTTCCTTCGCTTGACGCGCGTCGAGGAGCGCCCGGCCGCTCTTTCCCACCGTCGCCGCCGCGATCGCCTTGGTGACGTCGCTGATCGCTGTGAGCTGCAGGAAGTCGACGCTGGGACACTTGACCTCATCCTCGAGGCGCTTCGCGTAAAAGCCCGACGCGACATAGTCTTGCATCTTGTTCGAAAGGGCGGCGAGGCAGTTCACGGCGCAATGATGGTTGGTCATGACCAAACCTTGCGGCGAGACGAACGACGCCGAACAGCCAGGGAGGCGCCCCGAAGAGAGGCGCACGTGATCGAGCCATGTGCGTGACGGCGCGAAACCGTACCCGGCTTGCACCTTGGCGACCGGAAAGCGGTCGAACGTCCACATTCCTTGGTCGGCGGTGGCCGGCGTCAACGACGCGACCGGCGAGAGGAAAAGAGCGAGAACGAGAACGCGTTTTTGCACGGCGCATCTTGTAGTGCGCCGTCGTTGACCGGACCTGTCTGGCAGGCTAGGCGCGCATCCAGCGCTCGGCCCAGCTGCCCAGCGACGCGATCACGGGTTCGAGGCTGCTGCCCGACTGGGTGAGATGGTAGCTCACGCAGACCGGCGGCCCGGGGTCGACCTCACGCCGGACGAGTCCCTCGCCCTCCAACTCGCGCAGGCGCTCGGAGAGGAGGCGATCGGAGAGGCCCGGGACCGTGTTGAGCAGCTCGTTGAAGCGCTGCGGGCCGCCCATCAGGACGCGCACGATCGCGCCCGTCCAGCGGCGGCCGATCAGTTCGACGGCCCGATGGAAGCGCGGGCAGAAGCCGCCCGGGGGATGCTTACTTACTTTTGGTTGCCTACTTGACTTCAGTTGCCGCATGCAGTATTCTCACCATCACCAATAGCTTACCAAAAGTAAGCAAACTACGCAAGATAGGTAGGAGCATCGGAAATGGATATATCGCATGACGTCGGGATGCTGGCGGTTCGGCTCGGAATCGGACTGATCTTCGCCGCTCATGGCGTCCAGAAACTCTTCGGTTGGTTCGGGGGCTACGGCCTCAAGGGAACCGGCGGATTCTTTGAAGGCTTCGGGTTTCGACCGGGGGCACTGTTCGCGGCTCTCGCCGGAATCGGCGAGGCGGGCGGCGGTCTGCTGATCGCGCTCGGGTTCCTCGGCCCGGTAGGTGCGACGCTAGCCGGCGCGACCATGCTGGTCGCGATTCTGACTGTGCACCTCCACAAGGGCTTTTTCGCAAGTAGCGGCGGCTACGAGATGCCGCTCGCATACGCGATCGCCGGATTTGCAATCGCCTTCGCGGGGCCGGGGACGCTCTCGCTCGATTACGCCTTCGGCCTCCAAGGCTGGGACGGCGCGCTCGCCGCGTGGATTGGCGTCGCCTTCGCACTCGTAGGTGGCCTCGGAACGCTCGCGCTGCGCCGCCCCGTGCCGCAAGTGGCCGCGAAGTCCTAGCCTGAGCGCCGCGGAGCGCCAAGCGCGGCGAAACGTGCCGCGCAATTCAGCAGAAGGACACATTTGTGGTTAGCTTGGATTGGGGTTTGCTGCTCGCGCGCCTCGTGATCGGTATCGCGCTCGCGGCGCACGGTTCGCAGAAACTCTTTGGCTGGTACGGTGGCCACGGTATCAAAGGAACCGGCGGATTCATGGAGTCCCTCGGCTTCCGACCCGGCGCCCTGTTTGCGACGCTCGCCGGGCTCAGTGAATTTTTCGGGGGCTTGTTCGTGGCCGTCGGGTTCGGCGGCCCGATCGGTCCGGCGCTGATCGTGTCGACGATGCTGGTAGCGATCGTCACCGTCCATGCTTCGAAGGGTTTTTGGAATTCAGACGGCGGCTGGGAATTGCCCGCGACCAACATCGCCGTCGCGATCGCGTTTGCAACGTACGGTTACGGCGCGCTCTCGGTCGACGCGCGCCTGCCCGCGCTCGCTGTCTTACACCAACCGACCGTAGTTTGGGCCGTGCTCGGTTTAAGCGTCGTCGGAGCGATCGCCAATTTGCTCGTGCGCAGGAGCCCCGCGCCACAACCCTAACGCCTTGTCATCTTGAAATACAAACTTTGGACTGCGGCGCTCGCGGTCGCCTTCGCGCTTACCGGCGCGGCCCCAGCGCTCGCCGTCCCGGCGATGCCGAATCGCGCGACGATCATTCAATACACCACTCGGATCGTGCCGCAACTCGGTGTCGGCGAATACGACGGCCGGATGACGCTCACGCTCAATTCGAACGGCATCGTCAACGGCACGTACATCCCCGACTCGGGCGGACCGCGCGTGGTCACCGGCGGGTTCAACGGCGATCAAGTGTGGCTCGACTTCGGCTTCATGGGTAAGCTACACATGACCGGCAAGTTCAAAAACGGCCGGCGGATCGTCGGCCACGTATTCATCGGAACGAAAGAGTACCGCTTCATCGCGGACGTTCGCCCGCACTAGCGCTCGCCTCGGACTTGATCGAGGCGTCGCCGGCTCGCGGTTCGAGGCCGATGCGCCCGTGCGCGTAATCGAAGACGACCGCGAAGTGTGCGAGAAAACCGCTGCCAAGGTGGCCGTCGCCGATTCGCGCGGGTTGGGCCTGCGCGCCGATTTTCTGACGATCGAGCGTGAAGCCGGCGATGCGTACGCTCGGGATCTCGCCCGTGATCTGCTCTTCCGTGCCGCCGGCTCCGCCGACGCGCACCTTGCCGGTCGGCTTGAAGAGCGCCCGATGCTTGGCGTAATAATCGTCGGCTAGGTTAATGGCCGAATCGTCGCCGGTGTCGATCATCAACCTGACGTCGAGTTCGGCGAGCTGCACGTCGACCACCGGGGTGAGATGCTCGAAAGCGACGGCGAGCGGATGGAGGTCGACGACGTCGTCGGCCGGCGCGAAGCTCACGCGTTTCTGCGGATAATCGATCGTGACGCGTGCGTGAGCGAACGCATCGGCGCCGATGACGACGTCGTAGCCGTATCGGTGGATGTCGTGCAAGACCGTGTAGAGCGCGCTCGGGAAAACGGCGCCCGCAACCGCCAGCGGCGGCGCCTTCGCCACGCCGGTCATGTACGATCCGACGCCTCGCACTTCGGCGGCCGCCTGCATCGGCTCGAGGTGCAACGCTTCGCTGAGTTCGAGGCTCATCGACATTCCGGTGTTGCCCGTGTCGAGCAGACACGCCACGGTGACCTCGCCGATCGTGCACGGGATGACTGGGCGGTCGGCTCGCAGCATCGTGACCGTTTTCAGGCCGCCGGAAAACTTCGGCACCAATCCGGGCGGCGTCGCGAGATGGTCGGCGCCGATCTCGCGCCGCTCGAATCGGTCGAATGGTTTGTCGTTCAAGTCCGTCGCGAAGGGGAGGATCAAACCGCCCTCGACCGGGCGCTGGTCACTGAACGCAAAACGATAACGCCCGTCGAGCGAGTCGGCGCCGGTAAGGAGCGACGTCGCTTTGTCGAGCGTGACGTTCAGCGCGATGCCGTTGCGCGGGATCACGGTCAAGCGTCGGTAGAGCCGCCCGCCTTCCGAGACTGGCTCGCGTTCGGCGATCCGTCCTCCGCCGCTGCGAAAGCCCGGATCGGTAAAGGCGTAGGAGACGATGGTTCGATAGGTGAGCTGGGCCGGATCTCCGCCCGGCGCCGGCAGCGCCGTGTCGTTGAAGTTCGTGTCGTAGAGCCGCTGACCATCGAAATAGGTACCGGTGCACAGCGAATGCTCGCAGCGATGACGCGCGAACGAGAGCCCTTCTTCGTCGAGGGTCAGGGCGCGGCCGTTAGCGTCGACGCCGAGACTGTGAACGTGATACCGGTATGGCGCGCCGCTCGCCCGATTCGCGTTCGCCAAGAGTTTGTCGAGCGTCGGCCCGGAGGCGGCGTGCGCCGGGTTCGGCAGGGTCGAAAGCAGAGAGATAAGCGAGACGAACGCGGCGAAGCGCACGCAGATGACGTTCGAACTCGTCGACCGCTATCTTCTCGGCGAACCGGTCTCCAAAGCCGAGGTCGTCGCCGACGCGCTCGCGCATCGCTCGACCGATCAGGCGGCGGCGCCATTTTATCGGGCGCTCGAGGCGGTGGGTGTTCGCGCCGCCGATGAAGCGTTTGTGGCCCTTCGCCTGGTGCTTGCCGGTGCGACGCCGAGCGACGAACGGGTTCGCCGCCTTCGCGCGCTTGCGGCGCTGGCGCGGGCCTGCAGGAACGACGATCGTGCCGCGATCGGGAAGATTTTTCGGCGCGACGCTGCGGCGTTAGGGGATTTGCTTGAGATCGATCGCTCGGCTCCGCCGCTGGAAGCCGCCGTGCGGCACGCCTATTTTCGCGAATTTGAGCGGTAATGCTGAGACGCCACTCCTTGTGTTCGCAGGATTCAGTCGCCGACGAGTCCGACACAATTGAAGTGAAACGGAACACTCCTCACCTGGCCTTACGTTACCCCAGCGTGAACCCTCGCTTACCCTTGCTTGCCTTGCTTGCCGGGCTTGGTACCATTTTGGTCGTGTGGCCGGTGTCAGCGGCACCGCCCCCCACGTCGGCGGTGTCGCACGCGCCGACGTCCGTCCCCGCCGCGCAACCGAAGACGATCGAGGGCCAGGTCGTCGCCATCAATTACAGCACCGGAATCATGACGGTGGAAGCGACGGGCGCGAAGCGTTTCAACGTTATCGTCTTGCCGAGCACGAACATCCAAGCGTGCAAATCGGCGAGTGGGGCCGACTGCCGCCCGGGGTTCATGTCGATCAGCGAAATCCACGCGCCGTCGCCGCCGAAGCATCCGAAAGGCGACATCGTCAGTGTGACCGTGAGTCAACGCGGCGACGAGTATCGGGCGCAGACCATCACGATTTTGCCCTAGGACGGCACACATCGAGGGGCCAGTGCCGGGCGCATAGGACTGCCGGGTGCCCGTAGCGGAGGGAGCGATCATTCGATGGCTCGTCTTCGGCTTGCGGACATCTCCAAGACGTACCGGCGCGGAACCGCGCCGGTCTTTGCGTTGCGTGACGTGACGCTCGACGTCGCCGAGGGCGAGACTCTGGCGATCGTCGGCCCGTCGGGCTGCGGGAAAACGACACTGTTGCGCGTCGTGGCCGGACTTGCCCGGTCCGACGCCGGTTCGGTACTGTTCGACGACGACGAAGTCGGGGAGCTTCCGCCGGAGCGGCGCGGCGTGGGGTTTGTCTTCCAGCATTCGGCGCTGTATCCGCACATGTCGATCTACGAGAACATCGCGTTCGGACCACGCGCACGCCGCGTATCGGCGGCGGCGATCCGGACGTCGGTTCTCGAATCGGCGCGGCAGATGCGCGTCGACGAACAACTCTTGCCGCATTTTCCGCGCGAGCTCTCCGGCGGGCAGCGGCAGCGCGTCGCTCTGGCGCGCGCTCTGGTCACGCAACCGGCGGTGCTCCTGCTTGACGAACCGCTCTCGGCGCTGGATGCGCAACTGCGCCTCGAGTTGCGGCTCGAACTGGCACGGATCCACGACGCGACCGGAGCGACAACGCTGTTCGTCACCCACGACCAGTCCGAAGCGCTTTCGCTCGGGCGGCGCGTCGCGGTGATGCGTGACGGCCGTATCGAACAGATCGGTAAGCCGCGAGAACTCTACGATGCGCCGGCCAACACGTTCGTGGCGCGCTTCGTCGGCGCGCCGCCGATGGCGCTCTTCGAGGGGACGATCGCGGATGGTCGTTTTACGGCCTCGCGCGGATTTTCGTTTGCCGTCGCCGGCGCGGCGCCGGGTGCGGCGATCGCAGGCTTTCGGGCGAGCGACGTTCGGCTGGCAGCCGACGGCGAGATCCGAGGCGTCGTTCGCGCCGTCGAGGATCTCGGAGCCGAGTCGTACGCGTACGTCGACGGTGATTTCGGCACGCTCGTCGTTCGCGTCGCGCAAACGCCACAGGCCGGAGAGCGCGTCGCGGTTCAACTCGACCCGACCCGCGCGAAACTCTTCGACGCCGACGGGAAGCGGCGGTGACGGCGCTCGAGCGTCTTGCCGGGGGCGTCTTGTGCGTCGGATTCCGCGGCGACACGCCGGCGACGGCGCCGCTCGATGAGTTGCGCGCTTTGGCGCCGGGTGGCATCGTGCTGTTTTCACGGAACCTGTCGGCGTCGCCGGAGCGCAACCGCGAATTGGTGAACGCGATTCGCGAAGCATTAGGTGGCGCGCTCTTTGCGATCGATCAAGAAGGCGGGCGCGTCGTTCGTTTGCGCCGCGGCGCGCTTGCGCTGCCGTCGGCGATGGCCGTCGCGGCGAGCGGTGAACCGAGCGCCGCCAACCTGCTGGCGCTCGGTGTCGCCGGGGATCTTCGCGCGATCGGCGTCGATCTCAACTTCGCGCCGGTCGCCGATCTCGCGCTCGCGGCGTGCGGCACGGTCATCGGCACGCGCGCCTACTCCGACGATCCACAGCGTGCAGCGGCTCTTGTCGCGGCGACGGTGCGTGGTTTACGGCGCGGCGACATCGGCGCGACGCTCAAGCATTTTCCGGGTCATGGCGCAACCGCCGTCGACTCGCACGCTGCCCTCCCGGTCCTCGAGGTCGATGGCGCGACCTTGCGCGCGCGAGAATTCGTGCCGTTTGAAGCCGGAATCGCGGCGGGGGCACGGGCCGTGATGGTCGGACACTTGCTGGTTCCGGCGCTCGATCGAGAGTGGCCCGCATCGCTCTCGCGCCGCGCGATCGGCGACGTGTTGCGCCGGGAGCTCGGCTTCGAGGGCGTGGTCGTGACCGATTGCCTCCAAATGGACGCGATCGCCAAAGGGGTCGGCACAGTTCGCGCCGTCGTGCTTGCACTCGCGGCCGGCGCCGATATGCTTGCGATCAGTCACGACCTGAGCATAGCGCGCGCTGCCCGCGACGCGATCGTCGCCGCCGTCCAGAGCGGCGAGTTGTCGCGCGCCGCGCTCGAGGCCGCCGCAGCGCGCGTCGCCGGCCTGCGGCGCGATTCATGGGCGCCGTTCGAGGAATTCGACGCGCGCGAGGTGGCCCAGCACATCGCACGCTGCGCGATCACGCTGGTGCGAGGCAGCGCGGCGCTGCCGCGAGACCGGCCCGTGAACGTCATCTCGTTTGAAGGCGGCGCCGGCGACGGCGTTGCGCCGGATTCCGCCGCTTCGGTTCCGTTGCACCTAGCGCTGCGACGACGTCGCGTGCCGGCGGAATTGCTGCGCGTGGCGCTCGCTCCCGATGAAGAGATGCTCGAAAACCTGTGCGCGCTGGTCGCTTCGCAGCGAGATCGCTCCGTCGTCATCGTCATGCGGCGCGCGCACGTTCACGAAGCCCAGGCGCGCGCGATCGATGCGCTGCTGGGGCTCGTCCCAGAGGCGATCGTCGTCTCGGCGCTGGAACCGTTCGACCTCTCGCGCTTTCCGCAAGCGCGGACGATGCTCTGCACCTACGGCGACGACGAGACGGCGATCGACGCGCTGGCCGACATCCTCGCGGGCGTTGCGACGCCCGCCGGTTCCCTGCCGGTCGCGTTAGAACGGGTCGCATCGTGAAGGCGGCATCTGAGATTGTGCGCGGCGCCGTCGGAACGCGTTTCACCGGCGCGGTCCTGCGCGTCGAGCGTGGCGGCTGCGTCGTGTTGGAAGAAGCCTTCGGCAAGGTCGACGGCTCGTCGCTCGCGCCGGCGGTTGAGGTTACGACGTGCTTCGATCTTGCCTCGCTTACCAAGCCGTTCGCCGCGGCCGCCGCTCTCTGGGCCGTCGGCGGAGGACGCTTGGAACTCGACGCGCCTCTGCTCCCGCTCGTCCCCGAGTGGCGCGGACGGCCGCATGCGGCGATCACCCTGCGACTGCTCTTGGCGCACACTTCGGGGATGCAATCAGGCGCCGACTACCGCGTCTTGCTCGGCGACAACGTGGAACGCTTCGCGCTCGAGCACGATCTGAGCGCGCCGCCGAAGGAGCGCGTGATCTACAGCGACCTGGGCTTCATCGCGCTCGGCGTGATCCTGGGACGCGTCTATGACGAGAGCCTCGCCTCCGTGATGGCGCGGACGTGCGCCGCGCTCGGCGCGCGCTCGGCCGCCTTTCGACCGCGCGCCGCCGAGATCGCATCGATCCCGGCGACGGAAGAAGACGCGTGGCGCGGCCGCGTTCGGGGGAGCGTGCACGACGAGAAAGCGCACTTGATGAACGGGGTCGCCGGCCACGCCGGCTTGTTCGGGACGGCTCGCGACGTCGCGGTGCTGACGGAGGTCTTCTTGGGCGCGTCGTGCGGTCGCGCGCCTGCGACGCTTTCGGTGCGGCTCGCGCGTGAAGCGATCGTCGAGCACGGCAGCGATTCCGTCCTGCGACGGGGCCTCGGCTGGGCGCTCAAGACGACCGATGAAAACTCGTGCGGCAGCGTGATGTCACGTGCGACCTTCGGGCACACCGGTTTCACCGGCACGAGCGTTTGGGCCGACCCAGTGCGCGATCTCTCGGTCGTGCTCTTGACCAACGCCGTTTATTTCGGCCGCAACGACCTGCGCGACGTTCGCGCCGCCGTCTGCGAGGCGGTCGCTTCTGAGGCTGATCGATGCTTGCGCTCGGCTTGATGTCGGGGACGTCGCTCGATGGCGTCGCTGCGGCACTCGTCGAGTTGACGCCCCAGGCCCGCGGCTATCTCATCGAGGTCGTGCGCTTTCAAACGATTCCGTTCGAACCGGATTTTCATGCGCGGCTGCTCGACGAAATCGTCGCGCCGAACACACCGACTCCGGCGCAATTGGCCGAGATCGACCACGAACTGGGTGTTCGCTTGGCGAACGCGGCGCGCACGGTCGCGGGAGATCAGCGTCCCGACTTCGTGGCGAGTCACGGGCTGACGATCTTTCACGACGGCGCGGCGCATCGGACGATGCAACTCGGCGATCCCCATCTCATTCGCGATGCGTTGAAAGCGACGGTTATTTTCGATTTTCGCCGTGCCGATTGCGCCGCCGGCGGCGAAGGCGCTCCGCTCGTGCCCTACGTCGACGCGTTGCTCTTCGCGTCGGCGAAAGTCGATTCGATCGCGCTCAACCTCGGCGGGATCGCGAACCTCACGATCGTTCCGCGCGACGCCACGCCGGACGGTGTGACGGCCTGGGATTGCGGTCCCGGCAATATGCTGATCGACGCGTTCGTGCGTCTCCGTACCGGCGGTCGCGAACAGTTCGACAAGGGCGGCGCGCACGCGATCGCCGGACGCGTCGAGCGCTCGGTGCTGGCGCGCTGCTTGAAGGATCCATACTTCGCGCAGGCGCCGCCGAAATCAACCGGCCGAGAGCATTTCGGTGCGGGATTTCTCAAACGTCACGCGCGTTCGTTCGCGAAGCTCTCGCTCGACGACGGGTGCGCGACGCTTGCAGCCCTCTCGGTCGAGGCGATCGCGTGCGATATCGAGCGCTGGGGGCCATCCGAGGCGCGCGTCATCGTGAGCGGTGGCGGCGTGCGCAACAAGTCATTGCTGGCCGGCGTCGCGGTACGTCTGGGTCGTCGCTACACGGTTCGACCTTCCGACGACCTCGGCATCGATCCCGATGCAAAGGAAGCGCTCGCCTTTGCGATCCTCGGCTACGAGACGTTGCGTGGTCGCGCTGCCGCGCTGCCGGTCGTGACCGGCGCGGAGCGCGCGGCCGTCCTCGGTGCGATCGCGCCGTTCGGCTTGTCCGATCTCCTCGCAAAGATGGAGCGGGAGCTACGCGAGCCGAACGAGTCCAGGTGAGCGAACGAATCGCGGTCGGCGTCGACGCCGGTGCAACGTCGACCGACGTCGCCGTTTCGCGCGACAGAGAATTCGAGCGGCTCGAGCACGCCGGTCCCGGAAACCCGACGACGCTCGGCGTCGGGGCCGTCGCCGCAATGATCGCCGAGGCCATCCTGCGGGCGACCGGCGGCGACGAGCCGGCGGCGGTCTATGTCGGCGCGGCCGGCGCGGCCCGTCAAAAGATCGCCCAGCGATTGGAGCGCGCGCTGCGTCTCTCGTTTCCGAAGACGAAGCACGTCGCGGTCGCGGGCGACGTCGAGTCGGCGCTGCGCGCCGCGGTTCCGGAGGGACCGGGCATCGTCCTGATCGCCGGAACGGGCTCCGTCGCGTATGCCGAAAACGGCGAGCGGCGCGCACGAGTCGGAGGCCACGGGTATCTCGCCGGCGATGAAGGCTCCGCGTTCGCCATTGGGTTCGCCGCGGTGAAACTGCTCGCGCGCGCGTACGACGGGCGGGCGCGCGCCGACGAGACGACAGGGTTGGTCGAACGAGTTCTGGCGTGCAACGATCGCGACGGCCTCATCGCGGCGTTGTACGACCTTCCGCTCGACGTTCCGAAGATTGCGGCGATGGCGCCGAGCATCATCGGCTTCGCCGGGAAAGGAAACCGCGCGTCGACGAAGATCGTGCAGGCGGCGGCGCAAGAATTGGGCGACCTCGTACTTTCCGCGGCGCAACACACTGGCCTCGCGGATGGGTCGGCGCCGGTTGCGTTCGCCGGCGGTTTGCTGCGCGCGAATAGTCTGTTGACGGCCCTGCTCGAAACGCGCGCGAGCGAAGAACTTCCCGGTGCGGCGATCGTCCGCTTGCAGGAGGAGCCCGTGCGCGCCGCGCTCCGCTTCGCCGAAACGATGTTAGGATGAGCGAACGTCTCGCCGCGACGGAGGCCGTCAACGCCGCGACGCGAGATCTCGATACGCTCTCGAGCGAGGCGCTGGTGGCGCTACTGGCGCGGCAACAACGGACCGCGTTCACTGCTTTGGAGTCTGCGCTTCCGGCGCTCGCGCGCGCGGTCGACGTCGTCGTCGAACGGCTGCGAGACGGTGGGACCCTGCATTATGCCGGTGCCGGGACGAGCGGACGGCTTGGGGTGCTCGACGCCGCCGAATGCCCGCCGACGTTCGGAACGCCGCCGTCGCTTGTTCGCGCGCACGTCGCGGGAGGATCCGAGGCACTCGTGCGCGCGGTCGAAGGCGCCGAAGACGACGCGCGTGCCGGCGAGGCGGAGGCGCGCCGCGAAGTGCGACGCGGTGATGTGGTCGTCGGAATTTCGGCTAGCGGCGGCGCTCCGTGGGCCGTGGCCTGGGTGCGTGCGGCGCGCGACGCCGGCGCGGCGACGGTCGCGATAACGAGCGACGGTGAATCCGCGCTCGCACGCGCGGCCGAGATCTCCATCGTGCTGGCGACCGGCGCCGAGCCGATCGCGGGGTCGACGCGCTTGATCGCGGGTACCGCGCAAAAACTCGCCTTGAACGCGCTTTCGACGGCGGTGATGGTGCGGCTAGGAAAGGTTTACGACAATCTCATGGTCGACGTCGTCGCGATGAACGCCAAGTTGCGCACGCGTGCGTTACGGTTGGTTCGCTTGCTCGCCGGCGTCGACGATGCGGCGGCGGAAGAGTTGCTCGAAGCGGCCGGCGGAGGCGTCAAGGTCGCGGTCGTGATGGCGCGACGCAACGTCGACGCCGCGACGGCACGCGCGCTGCTCGAACGCGAACGCGGCTTCTTGCGGAAGCTGCTATAGCCAGGCATAGACCAGGCTTAGCGACCATCGGGCCAGCTCTGCGTAAGACTGCCCGGCGTCGGACAGGTGAATGAAAACGCGAACTTTTTCGAGCTGACCGTGTATGGATAGCTGACCTGCAACTGTATCCAGCCCGAAGAACCGGCCGGGAACTGCCACGTCACGATCATGTTGGGGTCGGTAGGTAGGCTCGAGTAGGCCGTTGTGTGCGTCGGAAAATCCTTGCCGTCACTGCGGACCCATTTGTATTGAACCTGAGTCGTCGGCGCTAACGGCGGCGATGAGTTTACGCCGGCGACAAACGTGAGCGTCACCGGGCAAGAATGAACGGCGACCGTTGCCTTATTGGGATCGATCTGAGTACTGCCAATCTCGGAAAGGAACGCCCATGGTGTAATTGGACCTTGTGATTTTAGCGAGCTTGGCAACCGCGGCTGCACTCGAATGTTCGGCTGCGGATCCGCCGCCACCGACATGGGACAAAATGCAAGGAGTGACAGAACGCCGAGGGTTTGCGTGAGACGCATAGGTACCTCTCTTATTAGCGAGAACGAGCGCCACATTAGGCTCGTTCGCCAGAGAACGTGGTGCTTTCTTCCGAGCGGTGCTGAGTCCACCTGGTTTTATGTGAAGCGAGGTTACAAAACCAGCGCCATACGCTCCTCGTTTGAGGGCTCGAAATCGAGACCGAGATAAAAGTCTCTCGCGGCCTGGTTCTTGACGTGAACGTCGACGTCGAGGCGTGCGATTTCGATGAGGCGCAGATGCTTCGCCAACTCCTCGATCAGTGCGCTTCCGATGCCCGTCCGACGGCGGCTTTCGGTCACGATCAAATGCTCGACCTTCGCGACGACCGTGCCGAGCGCGAGCGAGATGGCGTACGAGACGGCGGCGCCGCCGACGGGCTTGCCGTTTTCGAAAGCCATGAAGATAAAGCCGTAGTCGGGCCGGTCGACAAAGAGCGACAGCGCGTCGCCGAGGGCGGCTTCGGCGGCGTCGCGGCCCGATTGCGTCCCCACGTATGCGCCGCGTGAGTCGAGAAAATAATCGTCGCGAAGCATCAACTCGGAGAAGATGGCGAAGGCGTCCTGGCGGTCGACGCTCGACATCCGGTGAAAGGTCAGATTCGGTGTCGAAGGCTCGTAGCGCATGCTGATCTGTTCCCGAAAGACGTTCGCTTTGCTCTTCGCCGGTGCGTTTTTCGGTGCGTCCTCGCGGGCTCTCCCCGCCGCGGATGCACCGACGATCGCTTTTGTCCCGCTCGACGACCGGCCGGTCACGCTCCAACTTCCCGTCATGCTTGGGCGGATCGCCGGACAACCGATCCTCGTTCCGCCACGCTCGGCGATCGGATCGTACCTCGAGCCGGGGCGGCCGAACGAAATCTTGCGCTGGTTGGGTTCGCCGCAAACGGAGCGCGTCTCGGCACTCGTTGCCTCGACCGACATGGTCGCTTACGGAGGTTTGGTCGCCTCGCGCCTCCCCGGCGTCGCGGCGGAAGACGCGGTCGCGCGCTTGCGCAGCCTCGCTGCGTTCAAGAACTCGCAGCCGGCCGCGTTCGTCCAAATCTTCGGAACGATCATGCGGCTCGCTCCGACCGGCGTGCCGCGACTCGGCCCCGCCTCGAAGTATTACGCGACCGGCGACACGGTCGATCTCATCGCACAGTACGCGAACTTACCCGACCCGCCGCAGACCGACGAACAGCGTGCGCTCGCCGCCCGTCTGCGCGAGCGGATCGGTCCTGCGACGCTCGACGCCTATCTCGCGACGCGTGCGCGAAACCGATACGTCGACGAGTACGCCTTGCAATTCGCCGCCGAAGGCGGGTTCGACCGTATCGTGCTGGGTCAAGACGATGCCGGACCCACCGGACTGCACCTGCGCGACCTCGAGGCGTTGAGGGCGCTCGTCCAGCGGTTCTCGCTCGGCGACCGGGCTTCGATCGAGCCGGGGGCCGACGAGCTCGGGATGGCGATGCTCGCCGCCGCCTTCGCACGCGACGTCGGCTGGAGACCGACGGTGAACGTCATCTACTCTCAATTCGAAGGCGAAAAATATCAGGATCCGCTCGAATTCGCGCCGGTGGGCGTCACGATCGACCACCTGATTCACTTGTGCGGAGCGCGTGCCGTCCCCAGTGGCGGCGACATTCAACTCTACGTCCGTCTTCCGGATCCGGCGGCTCGCGGCGACGACACCTTCGAGAAGGCGATCGCCGACGACGTCAAGGCCGGTCGCAGCGCGGCGGTCGCGGATCTCTCTTTCCTGAGCGGGCAGCCCGGTGAAGACCAGCAACAATTGGCCAACAATCTCATCGCCGATGGAGTCGCTGGGAAGATCGATTCCTTCGCGTCATGGAACACGACGGCGAACACGGTCGGGACGGCGCTGGCCGCCGCGATCGCGGCAGGCGCGGGGCGTCGCGCCGGTCGTTACGACGCGCGCGCGCATGCGGAATTCATGCTCGATCGTTATATCGACGACTACGCGTTCCACCAGTTCGTTCGCCCGGAGATCAATGCGGAATTGCGCGCTCGCGGGATCGATACGACCCTGCTCGCCCCGGACGTCGCGCTCGAAGCCTCGCACCAGAACCGCGCGCTCCTGTGGCGGTACGCGCTCGATTTGCTCGCGCGGATCTACCCCGAGTATCACGATGGCGGCTTGACGATTACGCTTCCGTGGGACCGTACGTTCGAGACGCAGATCGACGTGCGACTGTAGGGTCTGCTAACTACTTTCGTGGTTGGCATAATTCAATCAGGACGCCGCCGGTGTCCCTGGGATGCAGGAAGGCGATCGTGTTTCCATGCGCCCCTTTTCGCGGCGTCTCGTCGATGAGCCGAACGCCTCGCCCTTTCAGGCGCGCAAGTTCGGCGCGGATGTCGTCGACGCGGTAGGCCACGTGGTGCAGTTTGCTCGGCGCGTCGCCGCGGAACTTCTCGATCGGCGAATCCGGCGAGAGCGCTCGCATGAGTTCGATGACGGACCCGCCGGCCGCGATGCCGACGATCTCGACGCCCTGCTCCTGGACGGTTTCGCGATAGAGGCGGCTGAAGCCGAGTGTTTCGGTATAGACCCGCTCCGCCGCGTCGAGGTCGCCGACGACGATACCGACATGGTCGATCGGATAATCCCTCAGGCGACGACCTCCGTCGCAGCGTAACGGCCGAAAACGCCGCGCAAGATGTCGCAGATCTCTCCGATCGTCGCGCCCGCGTCGACGGCTTCGAGCATTGCGGGGATCAGGTTATCCTCGCCTTCTGCGATCCGCCGTAGATCTGCAAGCCGACGCTGAACGTCATTGGCATCGCGCTCGGTGCGGTAGCGCTCGAGTCGCGCGACCTGTTCGCGTTCGATCGCCGGATCGATGCGCTGCAAGTCGATTTCGACTTGGGCGTCAGGTTCGGCGAACCGGTTCACGCCGACGACCACCTGGGAACCGCTCTCGATCTCTTGTTGCGCGCGGTAGGCGGATTCGGCGATGCGCGTCTGCATCCAGCCGCTCTCGATCGCTGCGACGCTGCCGCCGAGCGCGTCGACTTCCTCGATCAGGTCGCGCGCCTGCGCGATGAGCGCCTCGGTCAGCGATTCGAGGTAGTACGAGCCCGCGAGCGGATCGGCGACGTCCGCGACGCCGCTTTCGTAGGCAATGACCTGCTGCGTGCGCAGCGCCAGTCGTGCTGCATCTTGGGTCGGGAGCGCCAGCGCTTCGTCTTTGGCGTTGGTGTGCAGCGACTGCGTCCCGCCAAGGACGGCCGCTAGCGCTTGCAGCGTCACGCGAACGACGTTGTTGTCCGGCTCCTGTGCGGTGAGGGTCGAGCCGCCCGTCTGGGTGTGGAAGCGCAGCATCTGCGAGTGCGGATCTTTGGCGCCGAACTCGTCGCGCGCAATGTGCGCCCAAAGATAGCGCGCCGCTCGATATTTGGCGATTTCCTCGAAGAAATCGTTGTGGGCGTTCCAGAAGAAGGAGAAGCGCGGCGCGATCGTATCGATGTCGAGCCCCCGTTCGCGCGCCGCCTCGAGGTATGCCTTGGCGTTAGAAAGCGTGAACGCGATCTCTTCGACGGCTGTCGAGCCGGCCTCTCGAATGTGGTAGCCGGAGATCGAGATCGTGTTCCACTGCGGGACTTCGCGCGCGCAGTAGGCCATCGCGTCGGTCACGAGCCGCATCGACGGCTTGGCTGGGAAGATGTAGGTGCCACGCGCGACGTATTCTTTCAGAACGTCGTTTTGAATCGTCCCCTTCAATTTGTCGAACGGGATGCCGCGCCGGCGTGCGACCGCCAGGACCATCGCGAGCAGAATCGAGGCCGGAGCGTTGATCGTCATCGAGACGCTGACCTGGTCGAGCGGGATAGCGTCGAAGAGCGTCTCCATGTCGCGCACGTGATCGATCGCGACGCCGACTTTGCCGACTTCGCCGCGCGCCTGCGGCGCGTCGGAGTCGTAGCCGAGTTGCGTCGGTAGGTCGAAGGCGACCGAGAGTCCGGTTTGCCCGCGCGCGAGCAGATAGCGGTAGCGAGCATTCGACTCGGCTGCCGTCGCGAAGCCCGCGTATTGGCGCATGGTCCAGAGCCGCCCACGGTAGCCGTCAGGTCGCAGGCCGCGCAGGTATGGAAACTCGCCCGGCTTACCGGGCTTCACGTTGTCGCTCGCGCGAGTCCCATCGCTCGATTCGTAGAACGGCTTGAGCGGAATCCCGCTCGCGTTTGCCTCACGTGCACGTGAAGTCCGACCGTCGCGCGCCATATGGGGGGCTTCTCGCCCGCGCGCTAGCTTACCCGGCGCGAAGGGCGATCGGCGAGCCTCCCGTCGTCATGCGCCGCCCAGCGTTACGAGCGGGGTGTTGGGCTCGACGGTTTCGCCTGTAGACGCGTGGACTTTTGTGACGGTTCCGGCACGGTGGGCGCGAATCTCGTTCATCATCTTCATCGCCTCGATGACCGCGATGACCTGACCTTCCTCGATCTTGGCGCCTGCGGCCACGTTCATTTCGACGATGAGGCCGTGCATCGGGGCGATCACGTCGTCGCCGCTTCCGGAGTGCCCGTTGCGCGCGCGCGACGCGGCCGGTTTCGGCGCGATTCGCAGTGTGGCGCCTGAAACGACACGACCGCCGGGCGGGTCGAGAAGCCGGACGCGGAAGAGTTTGTCGTTCACCTCGACGCGAACGACGGCTCCATCGATTGCTGTCTGCGCTTCCGCAAAGCGGGAAACTGCTGCCGGCGGTGGCGCGAGCGTCGCCGGCCTCCAAGTCTGGGCGAATGTTTCGAGCGTTGCGGTTCCATACGTTCCGTCTTCGACCGATCGGTCTTCGTTGAGAGCGCTCAGGAACTGCAGCGTCGTCGGCACGCCTTCGATCGTATAATCGCCGATTGCGCGGCGCAGACGCGCACGAGCTTCCTCACGAGTCGGCGCCCAGACGATCAATTTTGCGATCATCGAGTCGTAGTCGGGGCTGATCGTCATGCCGGCGCTCGCGGCGGAATCGACACGAACGCCGAATCCGGCGGGCTCGCGATAGGCTGTGATCGTCCCGGGTGCGGGGCGAAAACCGTTCGCGGGATCTTCGGCGTTGACGCGCACCTCGATCGCGTGCCCGCGGAGTTCGGCGTCGACGTCGTCTTGCTCGTATCCGAGTTTCTCGCCGGCCGCGACGCGAAGTTGCTCGCGAATCAAATCGAGCCCCGACACCATCTCGCTGATCGTGTGCTCGACCTGAATCCGGGTATTCATCTCGAGGAAGAAGAACTCATCGCCGCTGACCAGTGTCTCGATCGTTCCGACGCTGTCGTAGCCGATCGCTTCGGCCGCACGGACGCCGGCCGCGCGCAATGCTTTGCGGACGCGCTTGGGAAGCAGGGCCGGCGTCTCTTCGTAGAGTTTCTGGTGCCGTCGCTGTAGCGAGCAATCGCGCTCGCCGACGTGCACGACGTTGCCGTGTTTGTCGGCCACAATCTGCAGCTCGACGTGTTTCGGGTTGTCGAGATAGCGCTCGACATAGAGCGTGGGGTTCTTGAAGTACGCCTCGGCCTCGCGCCGCGCCGTCTTGAAGGCCGATTCTAATTCGTCGAGCGTCCGCGCGACTTTGAGACCCTTCCCTCCGCCGCCGCCTGAAGCTTTGATAACGAGCGGGAGACCGTATTTCTTGGCCGCCGCGCGAGTTTCGTCGAGCGACTCGATCGGTTCGGTCCCGCCCGGAACGACGGGAATTCGCGCCTTGATCATCGCCTGTCGCGCACGAATCTTGTCACCCATCGCGTCGATCGCTTCGGGATGCGGTCCGACCCAGGTCAGGCCGGCGCCGATGACCGCTCGCGCGAACCCCGAGTTTTCGGCGAGAAATCCGTAGCCCGGGTGAACGGCGTCGGCGCCGCTTTCCTTCGCGACCGCGAGCAACTTCTCGACATTGAGGTAACTCAGTGCCGGGCTCTTCGGTCCGAGCAGAAACGCTTCGTCGGCGTACGCCACATGAGCCGCACCGCGATCGGCTTCGGAATACACGGCGATTGTCGCCAGTCTCATCTCTTTCGCGGTACGCATGACGCGCAGCGCGATCTCACCTCGGTTGGCGACGAGCAGTTTTTTCATGGCGAGCGCAGGAGATTTGCTCGCGGCGCATCGGCGGCGCGACATTGCCTCGCCCGGGATGAACGCTCGGCGGTTCGACATCCTCCTCGCGACCGCTTCACGATTTGCCCTCCTTGGCAAATCGTGGCTTCTCCGCTCGGCGCTCTCGCGCATCACGCGCTCCGCGCCTCGTCGTAGATCGCTCGTTCGGACGCCGAGCCACCTCGCTGCATATGCCCTGCGCTCGCCAGCCCAGAAGCTGCTCTAATGGGGAATAGTCCCTGCCTGCGAGCCGCCAGCGTGAAGCCGGCGGTCGTTCGAGTTCCCGTTTTGAAAGGATGAGCCGAACGGCCGCGGTGATCGCGGCCATTTCGTCTGCGGTCGGCGAGCCGGAGATGATTTCGAGCTTCACGAGGACGCTGGTTCGGGGAACATCCCCATCGCGTGATAACCCGAGTCGACGAAGTGGACGTCGGCGGTCACCGCTTTCGAGAGATCGGAGGCGAGGTAGACGGCCGTGTTGCCGATGTCCTCGGTCGTCACGTTGCGGTGCAGCGGCGCGGCGGCTTCCACTTTGCCGAGCAAGCTCTTGAAATCTTTGACCTGACGCGAACTCGCCGTGCTGATCGGCCCGGCGGAGATCGCATTTACGCGGATGCCGCGCTCGCCCAGGTCGAAGGCGAGATAACGGACGATCGACTCGAGCGCGGCCTTCGAGATGCCGGCGATGTTATAGTTTGGGATGATCGCGGTCGAGCCTAGATAGGTTAGTGCCATGACGCTGGCGCCGTCGGAAAGGACGTCGACGAGCGCGTTCACCAGCGCGATCAGCGAGTACGACGAGATGTCGAGCGCAAGCGAAAAGCCGGCTCGCGAAGTCTTGAAAACCTTCCCCGCGAGGTCTTCTTTGTTGACGAAGGCGATTGAATGAACGAGCGCGTCGAGTTTGCCATAATCGCGACGCACGCAGTCGGCGAGTTGGGCGAGCGCTTCGTCGGAGGTCACGTCGCACGAATAGGACTTCGCGCCGCCGAGTTCGGCCGCGAGTTTCTCGACTTCGTCCTTGACGCGTTCGCCTTGATAGATGAATGCCAATCGCGCACCGTGCTCGTGAAACTTGCGCGCGATCCCGGTTGCGATGCTCCACCGATTCGCAACGCCGGTAATCAATGCAGTCTTGCCGTCGAGTAGCCCCATGACCATGCGTTATCGCCCTCGAGTTCCGGTGCCCTCCCGCTGCGCATCTTTTCAGGCTCATGGAGGGTCCAAGAAGCCACGGCGCTCGTCGCGAGGGCCACGGAGGATGGCGCAGTCTCTACGACACCATTTCCTCAATGATGCGGTCCGCATGGATTAGCGTGGTGTCCAGGAATGGGACGCCGCCGTATCCGGCGTCCGGCAAAATCAACGGCAGTTCGGTCCCGCCCAGAATGAGACCGTCAATGCCGTGCTCGTCGCGCACATGCTCGACGATCCTCAACAAGCGCTCGCGCGTCTCGGGTCGAGTTATCCCGTTTACCAGTTCGGTCACATACTTCTCGTGCACGTACGCTCGTTCGTCCTCACTCGGCGCGACGAGCGTGATACCGGCTTGCGAGAAGACATCATGATAGAAGCCGCCTTGCATTGTGAAGCGCGTTCCGAAGATCCCGAGTCGTGTGAGCCCGAGCGTCTGAGCCTTGGCGCGGGCCGCTTCGACGATGCTAATCATTGGAATGGGCGAGGCTTGGCGAAGCTCATCGAATACGACGTGGGGCGTGTTGGCGGCGATGAAGCCGAAGTCTGCCCCAGCGCGGGCAATGCTCCGCAATTCCGTCAGCAGGTAGTCCGCAAGTTCGTCGAGGCGGCCGGCGGCGACGAGCTGAAGAACCTTCGTGAGATCGACGCTGTTGATGAGGATGGGCGGGTAGCTGCCATCCGCTGTTCGATCCCGGTACATCGCAATGAGTGCGCGATAATACGCGATCGTAGACTCGGGTCCGAGGCCCCCGATCATCCCTGCCGTTTTCATGCGTCCTCCAACGATGGAAACGGCGCATGCACCTTGGCAAACGTAGAATAGGCCAGCTCGTCGTGGAGCAGGGCCTCGAGTGACGACTTGATGGGCTCAAACCGATAGACACCGACAAGCAGTACCTTGTCACCGATGGCATTGGTGATGAATATCGTCGGGCGTAGATCGGCGCCCAGCGCCTCGAATTCGGCGGATGCCGCGTTCAGCCGCTGCGCGACACGAGCGTCGTGCAGCGCCGCGCGGATACGATCGTCTCGGAACCCGCTCGCCTCCGCCGCCACGGCAATCGCTTCCGCTTCATGGCAGACCTTGCGACCATCGACGCATGCCGCCAGCGCCATCGCGCGCCGCACGGAGCCGTCCGTTACGCCCAAGAGTCGTGTTGCCTCAACCGCAGCGTTAGCGAAATACGATGTGCTATCGATGTCGTCGATCCACTCGGGATTGAACTGCCGTCCCGTGACGTAGGCGCATCGATCGTAGTACCATCGCTCTGCTGCGGGTGTATTTCCCATCGCACGCCCGCGCTCGATCATGGCCAGCTTCCACTCGAACTCTACACCAGCTGGATACTGGGACTCCAGTTGCGCTAGGGCATCCTCCGCAAGCAAACACCAGATCGAGAGAACGTCACCGTAGAACGTCAAGCGCACCGAGGTCAGAGCGGAATGTTGCCGTGCTTGCGTTTGGGGCGCTCGACGCGTTTGTCGGCGAGCATTCGTAGCGCGCGGGCGACGACCGCGCGCGTCCGGCTCGCTTCGATCACGTCATCGATGTAGCCGCGCTGCGCCGCGATGAATGGATTCGCGAAGCGCGCTTCGTAGTCGGCTACCAACTCCGCGCTCTTCGCTTCTGGATCGGCGGCCTCAGCGATCTCGCGCTTGAAGATCGTCCGCACCGCGCTGGGCGCGCCCATGACGGCGATCTCCGCCGTCGGCCACGCGACGTTGTAGTCGGCTCGGATATGTTTCGAGGCCATGACGTCGTAGGCGCCGCCGTAGGCCTTACGCGTGATGACCGTGATCTTCGGAACGGTGGCCTCGGCGAACGCGTACAGCAACTTCGCACCATGTTTGATGATGCCGCCATACTCTTGCGCCGTTCCGGGGAGGAAGCCGGGGACGTCGACAAATGTGAGCAACGGAATGTTGAAGGCGTCGCAGAAGCGTACGAATCGCGCGGCCTTGATCGACGACGCGATGTCCAAGACGCCGGCCAGCATCTTGGGCTGATTCGCCACGATTCCGACGGTCGTGCCTTCGATTCGTGCAAAACCGATCACGATGTTTTGCGCGAAGAGCTCGCCCACTTCAAAGAAATCGCCGCCGTCGACGACCGCGACGATCGCTTCTTTGATGTCGTAAGGCTTGTTCGGAGAATCGGGGATGAGACCGTCGAGCGTGGGACAGAGCCGGTCGGGCGAATCCTCCGACGCGTAGCGCGGCGGGTCGTCGAGATTGTTCTGAGGGATAAACGACAAGAGACGCCGCGTCTGCGCGCACATGTCGTCTTCGTCGGCGGCGACCAAATCGGTTACGCCGCTCTTGGTCGCGTGCGTGATGGCGCCGCCCAATTCTTCGAAACTGACCTCTTCGCCGCTGACGGTCTTGATGATCTCGGGACCGGTGATGAACATCTGTGCGATGCCTTCGACCATGAGGGTGAAGTCGGTGATCGCCGGCGAGTAGACGGCGCCGCCCGCACACGGGCCGGCGATCAGACTCAACTGCGGAATGACGCCGCTGGCCTGTACGTTGCGCCAGAAGATTTCCGCGTAACCGCCCAGGCTGACGACGCCTTCCTGAATACGCGCGCCGCCGGAGTCGTTGATGCCGATCATCGGAGAGCCGGTGCGCAACGCGAGGTCCATCACCTTGCAGATTTTTTCGGCGAAGACTTCGCCGAGCGAACCGCCGAGCACCGTAAAATCTTGTGAGAACAGGAAAACTTGCCGGCCGTCGATCGCGGCGCGGCCTGTGACGACGCCGTCGCCGAGAAACTCGCGCTCGTCCAAGCCGAACGCCGTGGTGCGATGGAGCGCAAACATGTCGAGTTCAATGAACGAATCGGGATCGACCAGCGCCTCGACGCGCTCGCGTGCCGTGCGTTTTCCGCGCGCGTGCTGGCGTTCGTTGCTGCCGGGACCGCCCGGTTCGAGGGCCTGCGCGCGTTTCTCGCGCAGCGCTTCTATATTTGTGCGATGCGCCGGGGTCTCCGAACCGCTCATGTGCGGCGACTTCGGAGCGCTAACCGACCAAGCCTACCAGATGCCGAGTTGTACCTTTACGTCGTCGCTCGCCATCGTACGCGGGTCCCACGGCGGCGTGAACGTGATCTCGGCGTTCGCTTTTGAGACGCCATCCATCGAACGTACCTTCGACTGAACGGCTTCTTTGAACATCGGACCGACGGGACACATCGGCGACGTCAGCGTCATTATGACGCTGACGTCGTCCTTTTGATCGCCGGCGATCTCGACGTCGTAGACCAAACCCAACTCGATGATCCCCAAATGGAGTTCGGGATCCTGGACGTCCTTGAGTGCTTCGTAGACCTCTTCGCGCGTTACCACCGCGCCCTAAGACCTCGCCTTCCCATCGAATGGTTCCAGCCGGGCCACAAGCTCGCGGGCGCGATCGAACTCCTCGGGAGTGTCGACGTCAAGAAAGGGGGCGTCGTCGTCGATTTCGACCTCGACGCGGTGCCAGCGGGGATCGTCCCGCAAGAGCCGCAGCGTGTCGCCTTCCTCTAAGTTCGCGATCTCGGCGCGCGGACGGGGTCCGAAGACGACCGGGCGGCCGCCGATTCCGGCGCGCACCGGGTATGCGACGTCGGCCCCGCCGCGAGCCTCGACGATACGCCGAACGAGCGCTTCGTCGACCAGCGGCGTGTCGGCGAGTAAAACGACGAGCGCCGCTTCAGGCTCGGGGACCGCTGCATCGGCGAGAGCGAGCGAGCGCGTCATGCCGCGCTCGGGCTGGTCGTTGATGACGACGGTGAGATCCGGTCTCTTCGGAACCTCAGCCGCCAGGTCGGGAGCGATGACCGCAACCGTCGGAAAAGCGGAGGCCGCCGCCAAGGCGCGCTCGAGCAGCGTCCTTCCGCCGAGCTCGAGGAGCAGTTTTTGCGCGCCCATCCGCCGCGAGCGGCCGGCCGCTAGAATCACGCAGACCTCGCTCATACGAGCGCGGCGAGGTTTTCGGCGAATTGCGCGACGGTTTTTTTGGCGACGCCCTCGATCAGGCGTCCCCCGATCGAGGCGAGGAATCCGCTGATTTGCGCATCGCTTTGCAGCGTAACGTGCGTCGTTCCGTTGCGTTCGGTCACTTGCGACACGACGCTGAGCCTGACGCCGCCGCGTCCTTTCGTGTCGTCACCTTTGACCGACATCGCGACGCGATGCTCGCTCTCGTCGAGTTCGTCGACGGCGACGGTCGCGCGATACCTGACCTCCGCCGGTCCCACGTTCATTACGACCTTCGCGCGATACGTGCGATCGTCGATTTTTTCGGTAATCTCGGCGCCTGGGATGCAGGTCGCGACCCGCGCGATGTCCGTGAGCACCGGCCAAACGCGCGCGAGCGGCGCAGCGACGTCGAACTCATCCTCGAACTTCATCGCGATGCTGTTGACGTTTGCGGGTGAACCGGTAACGAGCTTTCGCGCAGGCGCCCGCCGCTGCGTCCGGCGCGAAGGGCGACGATCTCGGAGCCGATCGAGATCGCCGTCTCTTCCGGCGTTCGTGCGCCAATATCGAGTCCGATCGGCGCGCTGATTCGCGCGAGAGCGGCCTCACTCACGCCGGCTTCACGGAGACCGTCGACGCGCGCCGCATGGGTGCGCCGGCTGCCCATCGCGCCGATGTAGCCGGCGGCGGTGCCGAGCGCGACGCGCAAGAGTGGAAGGTCGAATTTTACATCGTGCGTCAGCACGATGATCGCGGTACGATCGTCGACGCGCGCGCCGGAGAGAAACTCGTCGGGCCAGGCGACGACGACCTTGTCGGCATCGGGGATGCGCTGTGCCGTGGCAAAGACCGGGCGCGCGTCGACGACGGTGACGCGGTAACCAAGATACTTCCCGATGCGAGCCATCGCTCGCGAGAAGTCGATCGCCCCGAAGATGTACATGTCCGGTTTCGGCGCGAAGGTTTGGATAAAGATACGTGCTTCGCGAGCGATGGGGATCGGCTCGCCGTTTTCACCGAACGTGCGCAGGGCCGTTTCGCCGAGCGTCAAGAGTGCACGTGCTTCCGCTTCGACGGTCGCGTTCAAGCCGGTCGAGCCCAGGTCGCCGTGGGCGCCACGTTCGTCGACGATCAATTTCGTGCCCGTGGCGACGTCGTCAAGGCGCGTCGCAAGGGCAACCGGTTCGTCATTATGGAGCGCCGCCGCGAGCCGTTCGAAGATCGTCACATGTTTACCAATCGAGGCGCTCGACGAAAACGTGAATGGTGCCGCCGCAGGTCAAGCCGTGCTCGATCGCCTGTGCGTCGCTGATTCCGTAGGTGACCAGGCGCGCGCGTCCGCCGGCGATCGCGTCCTGCGCCTCTTCGTAGACCGCCGCCTCGACGCAGCCGCCGCTGACCGAGCCGGCGACTTCGCCGCGTTCGTTGACGGCCATCGTCGCGCCGGCATCGCGCGGCGCCGATTTTTCGACACCGACGACCGTCGCGAGCGCGACACGCTGGCCGCCGCTGCGCCAGCGTTCTACCGTGTCGAGTACGTCGAGCATAGGCGAGTGCTTCGCGCCGGCGCGGATCGCGCCCCGCGAGGGCAGTTCCGACCGGGGGCGAGGAGTTTGGCGGCCGGCACGGTAGCACATCTGCCCACCACTCCGGAGGACGAGCTATGGCGCGCGTTGAGGTCGAGGTCAATGGGACGCGGCACGAGTTGGAGGGTGTCGAACCGCGGCTGCTGTTAGTCCATTTCTTGCGCGAGCGGTTGGGCTTGACCGGGACGCACATCGGCTGCGACACGTCGAGTTGCGGCGCGTGCACCGTCCTGCTCGATGGAAAATCGGTCAAGAGTTGCACGATGTTCGCCGTGCAAGCCGACGGTCGCGCGGTCACGACGATCGAGGGACTCGGTTCGAGCGCCGAGCTGCATCCGATGCAAGAAGCATTTTGGGCGCAGCATGGTCTCCAGTGCGGCTTTTGCACGACCGGGATGATTATGAGCGCGGTCGATTTGTTGCGCCGCATCCCGAACCCGAGCGAGGGCGAGATCCGCGCCGGACTTGAAGGGAATCTGTGTCGTTGCACCGGCTACGAGAACATCGTCGCCGCCGTTCGCGCCGCGGCCGCCGCACTCGCCGCGATGGAGACGCCGAAGACCATTGGCGAGCTGGTCGAAGTCGGAGGTCGCTAATGGCCCCGAGCGCGATGGTCGGCGCCCGCATTCGGCGCCGTGAAGATCCGCGGCTGATCACCGGGCGTGCGACCTACGTCGACGACGTGAAACTCGTCGGGATGGTGCACGCCGCCTTCATCCGCAGCCCCTATGCGCACGCGAAAATCTTGCGCCTCCAAATGGCCAAGGCGAAGGCGCACCCAGGCGTGCTCGCCGTGTTTTCGGGCGCCGATCTGCACGCCGCGGGCATGACGGCTTCGCTGCCGGTCGCGCACAAGTTACCCGACCTGAAGACGCCGCCGCACTATCCGCTCGCGGTCGATGAGGTTCGCTTCGTAGGCGAAGCGGTTGCGGTCATCGTTGCGAGCGACCCGTACGTCGCGCGAGACGCTGCGGAACTCGTCGAGGTCGAATACGACGAATTGCCGGTGGTCGTCGATCTCGAGAAGGCGACGACTTCGGGAGCGCCGCTCGTCCACGCGGCGCTCGGGACGAACGTCGCATACGCGATGCCGTTTAAGGCCGGCGATCCCGACGGCGCGTTCGCGAGTGCCGACGTCGTGGTCGAGCGACGTCTCATCAACCAGCGCCTGGCGCCGGTTCCGATCGAGACGCGCGGCGTCGTCGCGCAGTGGGATGCCGGCGCCGGTCGGGTCACGATCCATTCGTCGACACAGATCCCGCATCTCTTACGCACGCAACTTTCGCTGGTTCTCGGTCTTGCCGAAAATAAAGTGCGCGCAATCGCTCCCGAAGTCGGTGGCGGCTTCGGTTCGAAGTTGAACGTCTATGCGGAAGAGGCGGTGGTCGCGTGGCTGGCGATGCGTCTGGGGCGCCCCGTCAAATGGAGCGAGACGCGCAGCGAGTGTTTCCAGGCGATGATCCACGGCCGGGATCAGATCGACGATTGCGAGATCGCGGCCAAACGCGACGGAACGATCACTGGCCTTCGCGTGCGCATTCTGGCAAATCTCGGCGCATACCACCAGTTGCTGACTCCGGTGATCCCGACGCTGACCTTGCTGATGGCGCCGGGTTGCTATCGTATCGCGAACGTCGACATCGAGGTGAAGGGGGTTTTCACGAACACGATGTCGACCGACGCTTATCGTGGCGCGGGTCGGCCCGAAGCCACGTATCTGATCGAGCGTTTGATGGACCTCGTCGCGCGGAAGCTCGAACTCGATCCCGCCGACGTGCGCCGCCGCAACTTCATCGAACCGAGTGCCTTCCCGTTTACGACGTCGACCGGTTTGACGTACGACTCGGGCGATTACGCCAATACGATGGAGAAGGCGTTGCAACTGGCCGACTATCGTGGCCTGCGCACGCGGCAGGCAGCTTTACGAAAAGAGGGCCGCTTTCTCGGCATCGGACTGTCGACGTACGTTGAGGTCTGCGGGATGGGGCCGTCGGCTGCCATGCCCGCCGCCGGGTGGGACAGCGCGACGATTCGTGTCGAGCCGACCGGGAGCGTCACCGTTCTGACGGGCATTTCGCCGCACGGTCAGGGCGAGGAGACGACCTTCGCGCAATTGGTGGCCGACGAACTCGGCATCCCGATCGACAACATCGCGGTCGTGCATGGCGATACCGACATAGTGCAGTACGGCGTCGGAACGTTCGGCTCGCGCGGGACGGCCGTTGGCGGCTCGGCGCTCAAACTGGCGATCGAAACGATTCAAGCGAAGGCGATCAGGATCGCCGCGCATCAGTGGGAAGCGAACCCCGACGATGTCGAGTATCGCGACGGAAAGATCGGCGTCCCCACCGATCCGTCGAAGTCGATGACGACCGCAGAAGCCGGATTTCTGGCGTTCATGGGCGACAAGTTGCCGCCCGGTCTCGAGCCTGGGCTCGACGCGACGCGGCGTTTCGAGCCGCCGAACTTCGTCTACCCGTTCGGGACGCACGTCTGCGTCGTCGAGATCGATTCGGAAACAGGTCAGGTCAAGATCGTACGCTACGTCGCCGTCGACGATTGCGGAAAAGTGCTCAATCCGATGATCGTCGAGGGACAAGTCCACGGCGGGATCGCGCAAGGGATGGCGCAAGCTCTCTACGAGGAGGTCGTCTACGATGAGTACGGCCAGTTGCTCACCGGGACGTTGATGGATTATGCCATCCCCCACGCCGAACAAGTTCCGCACTTCGAATTGGATCGAACGGTAACGGAGACCACGGTGAATCCGCTCGGGGTCAAAGGCGTCGGAGAAGCGGGGACGATCGGTTCGACTCCGGCGGTCGTGAACGCGGTGATGGATGCGCTCGCGCCCTTCGGCGTCGAGCACATCGACATGCCGCTGCGGCCGGAGAAACTTTGGAAAGCGATGGGTCCACGTTCGAACGGGAAGGTGACGGCATGATCCCCACGACGTTCAATTATTTCCGTCCGCATTCGATCGAAGAAGCGCTCCTGTTATTGCGCCAGGGGGAAGCGGCGAAAATCCTCGCCGGCGGCCAGAGCCTGATCCCGATGATGAAGCTGCGCGTCGCCGAGCCGAAGACGTTGATCGACTTGCAAGGCGTCCCGGAGTTGGCGCATGTGACTTGGGCCGGCGGGCATTGCACGGTCGGCTCTTTAACGTCGCATGCGACCCTCGCCGCCGACGCCGACTTGCGGCAAAAAGCCGGCGCGCTTTGGGACGCGGCCAACGGGCTCGGCGACCCGCAAGTGCGCAATCTCGGAACGATCGGCGGGGCCTGCGCGCACGCCGATCCGTCGGGCGATTATCCGGCTGTGATGCTCGCGCTCGATGCGTGCTTCATCGTGGCGGGGGAGAAGACGCGCGAGGTCGCGGCGGCTGAGTTCTTCAAAGGGACGTTCGAGACGGCGCTCGGCGCCGGTGAGATCCTGACCAAGATCACGTTCGACGCCGCGCCGCGCTCGGCGTACGTGAAGTTGGAGCATGCGGCTTCGCATTACGCGCTCGTGGGGGTCGCCGTCGTGCTCGTGATGTCGCGCGACACGATCGAGGATGCGCGCATCGCAATCACCGGGCTTGCCGACGTGCCGTTCCGCGCAAGCGGCGTGGAGCGTTCGTTGCGCGGCGTCAAAGGCAACAACGTCGCGGCGATCAAGTCGGCTTGTGCCGGCGCGGCCGCAGGCCAGGATGTCCGCGGCGACATCCAAGCGTCCTCCGCGTACCGGACGGCGATGGCCGATATCGTCGCGGCCCGCGCCGTTCGTGTCGCCACCGATCCTCGCTAATTTCT
This sequence comes from Candidatus Zemynaea palustris, assembly GCA_003134695.1. Lineage (GTDB taxonomy): Bacteria > Vulcanimicrobiota > Vulcanimicrobiia > Vulcanimicrobiales > Vulcanimicrobiaceae > Zemelea > Zemelea palustris. The sequence goes on from PLCB01000043.1 coordinate 33,069, forward strand.
CGTAGCGTACCGACCTTAGGCCGTAAAGCCCGCCTTCACGAATGGGAGCGTGCGGATGCGTTTGCCCGTGACGGCGAAGATCGCGTTCGCGACGGCGGGTGCGATCGGCGGCGTGCCGGGTTCGCCGACGCCGGTCGGCGGGCCGCTCGACGTGACGATCTCGACGTCGATGTGCGGCGCGTTGGCGAGCCGCACCATCTGATAGTCGTAGAAGTTGTGCTGCGCGACGCGGCCTTTTGCGATGTTGATCGCGCCGAATAGGGCGGCCGTCAAACCAAAGTTCACGCCGCCCTGCATCTGCGCGACGACGGTATCGGGATTCACGACCGTCCCGCAATCGATCACGACCGCGACGCGGTGAATGCGAAGGGTGTTGCCTTTGTCGACCGAGATCTCGGCGACTTCGCCGACCGTCGAGCCGAAGGATTCGCAAAGGGCAATCCCGCGGGCCGAACCCTTGGGCAGCGGCTTTCCCCAATTGCCGAGCTTCGCCGTCATCTCGAGGACGTTGAGCAACTTCGGCGTGTCCTTGAGCAATGCGCGGCGAAATTCGTAGGGGTCCTTGCCGGCGGCGTGCGCGACTTCGTCGAGCATCGATTCGAAGAAAAACCCATTCTGCGAATTGCCGACCGAGCGCCAGAAAAATACCGGGACGGCAAAATCCTTGCGGACGTAATCGACCAGAAAGTTCGGGATCGAATAACGCTTGTCGGCGGAGCCTTCGACCGACGAGTCGTCGACCTTTTGCGGTGGCCCGAAACCGGGGTTCATCCCGAAGATCGAGGGCGAGGCTATGCGCTGCTGCCAGGCGACCAAATTGCCCGTTGAATCGAGGCCGGCTTTGATGCGGGTCGTCGAGACCGGCCGGTAGACGTCGTGCTGGACGTCCTCTTCGCGCGTCCAGATCAATTTGACCGGCGCGCCGGCGGCTTGCGAGAGCATGATCGCCTGAATGACGAAGTCCATGTTCGCCCTTCTTCCGAACCCGCCGCCGAGATAGGTCTGATGGATCTTGATCTTATCCGGCGTCAGATTCGTGAAGCGCTGCGCGACTTGCACGATCGGGCCGGGAAATTGCGTCGGCGCCCAGATCTCACAGGAATCGGCGGTCACGTGGGCCGTGCAATTCATCGGTTCCATCGTCGCGTGGGCGAGATATGGAACGTGATATTCGGCCGAGACGACTTTGGCCGCGCCCTTGAGGGCGGCGGCCGCGTCGCCGACTTGTTTCGCCACGGCGGCACTCGCATCGTCGTCGAGAGCGGCTTTCAGGTCTGCCGCGATCTTCGCATCGTCGAGTGAAGCGTTCGGTCCATCACTCCAGCTGATGTTGAGCGCATCGAGCGCGCTCTTCGCGCGCCAGAACCGGTCCGCGACGACCGCGACCGCGTTCTTGAGATTCACGACCTTCTTGATTCCGGGACGCTTGAGTGTATTCGCCTCGTCGTAGTGCCCGACCGTTCCGCCGAAAACCGGCGACTGCCGGATGGCGGCATACAACATTCCCGGCACGACGACGTCGATACCAAACTGAGCCCGACCATCGACTTTATCGCGTATATCGAGTCGTTTGACCGGCTTTCCGATCAAAGTGAACTTGTCGTGAGTCTTGAGCGTGACGTCGGCGGGCGGCGTCAGCGCCGCCGCCGCGCCGGCCAGCTCGCCATAGGTCGCCTTGCGCGAAGAAGCATCGTGATAGACGACGCCGTTCTGCGTGCGCAGCTCGCTCGCCGCGACGCCGAACTTCTGCGCGGCGGCGGCCACCAGCATCGCGCGCGCCTGCGCGCCGACTTTGCGTGCCGGCATGAACCAGCCGCGCACCGACGAGCTGCCGCCCGTTCCCATGATGCCGAAGGCCGGGTTGTTGTAGATCTTGTCGATCGCCGGGAACGACTCGACGCGAACGCGCGACCAGTCGCAGTCGAGTTCTTCGGCGACGAGCATGGGAATCGACGTCTGCACGCCTTGGCCCATCTCGGCCTGCGGCTGAACGATCGTAATCGTCTCGTCGGGCGCGATGGTCACGAAGCCGACGAGCCGAGTCGTGGCGGCATCGGCGAACGATGTAATGCGTCCCGAGGGGGCGAATTCGAAGCCGAGGACGAGCGCACCGCCGGTAGCAGCCCCGGTTGCGACGAAGGTCGAGCGCTTCATGCGGCACCTGCGGCTTTCTTGATCGCGACCCTGATGCGATCGTACGTTCCGCACCGGCAAATATTGGTGAGCGAATCGTCGATCTGCGCATCGGTCGGATGCGGATGCTTCGCGAGCAGCGCGGTCGTCGCCACGATCATCCCGCTCTGGCAGTAACCGCACTGCGGGACCTGTGCGTCGACCCAAGCCTGCTGCACGCGGTTGAGCGTGTCGCCCTTTGTCAAACCCTCGACCGTCGTGACGTGCTTGCCGGCGACGCTGCCGACCGGTACGGAGCACGAGCGCGTCGCCTCGCCGTTCACGAGCACGGTGCATGCGCCGCATTGCGCGACCCCGCAGCCGAATTTCGTCCCGGTCAGGCCGACGCTGTCGCGAATCACCCACAACAGCGGCGTATCCGGCGCGTCGTCCACGTTGACCGTCTTGCCGTTCACACTCAGCTTCATCGGTTCACCCCCGCGTGACTGGCTTGGCAACTACGCGGAAACATCCCGCCATTCCCGTCCCCCCATGGTCATCCGAGACTGCATCGAACCCTTTTCGGTCAGACCGCGAGGTAGCGTTGCATCGCGGCGGTGTCCGCCTTCAGCTCGTCGATCTTTCCGCTGGCCATCACGCGCCCGTTCGAGAGAATGTAACCGCGGTCGGACAGGCTCATCGCGATCTCAACGTTTTGCTCGACCAGGAGAATCGTGTTGCCTTCCTCGCGGATTCGCCGCACGACGTCTTCGACGTTACGCGCGATGAGCGGAGCGAGGCCTTCCATCGGTTCGTCGAGTAAGATGATCGCCGGGTTTGCAATCAACGCGCGCGCGATGGCGAGCATCTGTTGCTCGCCACCCGAGAGTTTAGCGAGCTTGTCGCGCCGTTCGCCGAGGACCGCGAAGTATTCGTAGATCCGCTTCTCGGTCCAATTCCCTTTGCGACCGGAGAGCGCGGCGAGGCGAAGATTCTCAGCGATAGTGAGATTCGGGAAGACACGGCGGTCCTCGGGTACGAACGCGATGCCGAGCTTGGCGAGATTATAGGTCGGCCGATGCTGGATCGGCTTCCCGTGAAAGCGGATCTCGCCGCTGCGCACGGAGGCCAAGCCCATGACGGCCTTGAGCGTCGTCGAGCGACCGCTGCCGTTGCGGCCCAGGAGTGCGACGACCTCGCCCTCGCCGACGCTGAGGGAGACATTCTTCAAGATGTGGCTCTTGTCGTAAAACGCGTTGACGCTCTCGAGCTCGAGGACGACGGCGCTCATGCCAAACCACCTAGGTAGGCGCGTTGCACGGCTTCGTTCGCGCGAATTTCCTCGGGAGTGCCGACGGCGAGAATCTGACCCGTCTGCATCACGGTGATCGTCGTCGAGATCGACATGACGACATCGATGTCGTGTTCGACGAGCAGGATCGTTCGGCCGGGCGAGATGCGCTGAATCAACTCGACGGTCGCGTGCGTCTCCTTCGGCGACATTCCGGCGACCGGTTCGTCGAGCATGAGGACTTGCGGATCACGCGCCAAGACGAGGCCGATCTCGAGTCGCCGCTGGTCGCCGTGCGACAGATTCTCGGCCAGGCTGTCGGCGACGTCGCTTAGGCCGATGTCGGCAAGGATGGCCACGGTCTTGCCGTGCAAATCGCCCGTCTTTCCGATCGGAAGAAAGAAGCTCGCTTTTCCGTCGTAGAGCGATTGGACGGCAAGGCGAACGTTCTCGTAGACGCTGAGCTTTCGAAAGATATTCGAGATTTGAAACGAGCGTGCGATCCCGAGACGGGCGCGTTGAAACGGGTCGAGTCCGGTGATGTCGCGGTCCTCGAAAAAAACGCGACCGGTCGACGGCGGCAGCAAGCCGGAGAGGAGGTTGAAGAACGTGGTCTTGCCCGCGCCGTTCGGACCGATGATCGCCCGCACGCCGCCGCGCGGGATCTCGATCGTCACGTCGTTGACAGCTTTGAAGCCGGAGAACGAGCGGGTCAGATGTTCGGTCTTGAAGGCGTAGGCGAAGGTTTGACCGTCGGTCACGATCCAACCCCGGTCGTCGCATCGGTTTCGTCCGCGGGCTCTACCGTCCGGCGCATCGTCATCTTGATCCCGTAGCGGCGCAAGACCTCAAACACCCCGGCAATCCCGTCAGGCGCGGCCAGAACGAAGACGACGAAGACGAGGCCGATCGCGGCCGGCCAGTATTGAGTGACTTGAGAGACGCTGTTTTGCAGGTCCCAGTAGACGAACGCCCCCAGCAACGGCCCGATGAACGCATGGATTCCGCCGAGCAGCGACATCATGACCACGCGCCCGGAGTAATCGACGGAAGCGGCATCCGGATTGATCGCTTGGATGAAGTAAACCCAGAGCCAGCCGCCGACGGCGGGGAAGAGGGCTGACAACACGAAGGCGTTGACGCGATAACGGTTGACGTCGTAGCCGAGGAAGCGCGCCCGTTGTTTGTTCTCACGGATCGCGTGCAGCACGGAACCGAACGGCGAATGCACGATCCAGTAGTTGACCGCGATCGCGATGAGCGCGGCGACCGCCGCGAAGACGTACATGTTGGTTCCGCTCTGCATCCAATCCGGCGGCAAACCCGGCAACTGCGGGCGCGAGATCGCCTGGATGCCGTCCTCTCCGCCGGTGAGATCGGACCATCGGAAAGCGACGAAGAATATGACCTGCGCGAACGCGAGCGTGATCATCGCATAGTAGATGCCGCTCGAACGCGGAACGATCAATCGCGCGAGGATCCAGGCCCAGAGCGCGGCCAGGCCGAGACTCAAGATGAGGGCGATCCAAAGATTGCTCACGGGATCGTGGTGCAGCGGCGACGTCCCGATGTAAACGGTGAAGCCCTTCGTGTAGAGAGCCGTCGCGTAGGATCCGATTGCGAAGAACATCGCATGACCAAACGAAAGCTCGCCACTGTGCCCAAAGAGCAGGTTAAAACCGACCGCGAAGAGCGAAAAGGCGAGAACGGTCGTGCCGAGGTCGATGAAGCCGGCATGAAATGGCAGCCGCTGAAAATAGAGCGGATTGAGGTCGAGCGAGCCGCCCGGCATGACGAACGGCAGGACGACGAATGCGGCGGCCATCAGGCCGAGGTCGAGCCACCACTTTGGCGCCGGCGGCGGCTTCACTCGAAGAGGCCTTCGACTCCGAAGATTCCGCGGGGACGAATCAGGAGGATGATCGCCATGATCACAAAGCCGGACAATTCGATCGAGAGCGGCCCAATGACCGGGACGAGTTCCATCAGGCTGGAGACCACGCCGATGATCAAGCCACCGACGACGGCTCCCCAGAACGACCCGATGCCACCGACGATGACGATCACGAAGGTAAGCACGATCCACTGCGAACCGAGGGTGGGAATGATCGCGTAAACGGGCGCCGCAAGCGCGCCGGCAAGCGCGGCCATGAACGAGCCGATCCCGAAGACGAAGGTGAAGACCAGCGGCATGTTGATGCCGAGGACTCGGACCATCTCCGCATCGCGAGTTCCGGCACGGATGATCATGCCGATGTTTGTCTTGTTGATGAGCAGCCACACGCCGGTCAGGATGACAATCGTGATCCCCACCAAGAAGACGTCCTTGTAGATCGGGACTTCGAAGCCCGCAAAGCTGACCGAGCCGCTGAGGTAATCCGGCGTCTGCGTGCGGACCGCGATATCGCCCCAGATTCTGCGCACGACCTGCTCGAAGATCAGGGCCGCTCCATAGGTCAGGAGCAGCGTGTACTCCGGTATACGCTTGTAGAGCGGCCGAATCAGCGACGACTCGAACAGCATGCCGAAGGCGCCAATGATCAAGGCCGCGCAGAAGATGCCCGGCCAGAACCCGATGTGCGACTGCAGCGTGTACGCGACGTAAGCGCCCAACATGAAGAACGAGCCGTGCGAGAAATTGATGACGCCCATCAGGCCGAGGATGATGTTCAACCCCAGCGCCACGAGGATATAAAGCATCCCGAGCGTCAGGCCATTGATGAACTGATCGCCGATCTGGTGCAGCACGAGGCGCGGATTCCGGTGAGAGCGGTCAAAACCTTGCCCCGCAGCTCCGACCGAATTGCGCGGCTACATACTACGTAGCAGAAAGCACGGGTCTGCTGGCAGGGGTCAAACCGGCCGAGCGAAACGGCAGCCGCCGTGGGGTCAAGATCGCTGGCTGTTTCAGGCTCCGCTCATTCGGCCGTGGGTGACCCGGGCACGGTGCGACGCTGCGCCGGTCGGGCGGGCGCCGGTAATGGCTGCTAGCTGCTCGTAGCGCCTCAAACCTAGCTCCGAGCGCTCGCCGGCGGCCTGGGGGCCGCGCTTTGGCGTGCCCTCGGCTCGGGCGGCCCCTGAGGCCCCGACTCCGAGCGTCCTCCCAGGTTAGCGGCCCCCGCCTTTCATGGTGACCGAAACTCCCTGAATCTCGTTTCATGTTATGCGGCTATACGGCGACGCCGGATTGTCACCGACAACACACACAAAGGGTAAGTCGGCGGAACCCGGCAAGTCGTACCCCCAGGTGCCGCCGGAGCCGCAAGAGGCCGGCGGACAGGAGCCAAAACCAGAATGTCAATGTGGGAACCGTTCACCGAGCGCGCGCGGCGCAGCATCGTGCTCGCGCAAGAAGAGGCGCAACGGCTCGGCAACAACTACATCGGAACCGAGCATATCTTGCTCGGGATTATCTCCGAAGGCGAGAGCCTGGCCGCCAAAGTGCTCGAGACGCTGGGCGTCAACCTCGCCAAGGTTCGGCAAGAGGTTGAAGCGATCGTCGGCCGCGGCGGCCAGACGGTTCAGCAAGAGATGGTGTTCACGCCGCGCGCGAAGCGCGTCATCGAGCTCGCCTTCGAAGAGGCTCGCCAGCTCAATCATAATTACATCGGTACCGAGCACCTGTTGCTCGGCCTGATCCGCGAAGGCGAAGGCGTCGCNNAAGTCCAAGACGCCGACGCTCGACGCGTACGGCCGCGATTTGACGGCGCTGGCGCGCGAAAACAAGCTCGACCCGGTGATCGGGCGCGCCAGCGAAATCGAGCGCGTCATCCAGATTCTGGCCCGGCGCACCAAGAACAATCCGGCGCTGATCGGCGAGCCCGGTGTCGGCAAAACGGCGATCGCCGAAGGGCTGGCGCAGCGCGTCATCAAGGGCGAAATCCCCGAGCCGTTACGCGACCGGCGCGTCATCACGCTCGATCTGGCCGGGCTCGTCGCCGGCACGAAGTATCGCGGCGAATTCGAGGAGCGGATGAAACGCGTGATGGACGAGATCCGCGGCGCCTCCGGTGAAATCATCCTGTTCATCGACGAACTGCACACGTTGGTCGGTGCGGGTGCCGCCGAAGGCGCGATCGACGCTTCGAACATCATCAAGCCGGCGCTCGCACGCGGCGAATTGCAGTGCATCGGCGCGACCACGCTCAACGAGTACCGCAAGTACATCGAAAAGGACTCGGCGCTAGAGCGGCGCTTCCAGCCGGTCATGGTCGGCGAGCCGTCGGTCGAAGAAACCGTCGAGATTCTCAAGGGCCTGCGCGACCGCTACGAAGCGCATCACAAGGTGCAAATCACCGACGAAGCGCTCGTCGCCGCCGCACGCCTCTCCGATCGCTATATCAGCGATCGGTTCTTGCCGGACAAAGCCGTCGACTTGATGGACGAAGCTTCGTCACGCGTCCGTCTTCAAGCGACGCTTCCGACGCCCGAGCTTCGCGAGATCGACAACGAGATTCGCAAGGTCAAGAGCGAGAAAGAGGCGGTCGTCAAATCGCAAGAGTTCGAGAAGGCCGCTGCGATTCGCGATCGTGAGGAGAAGCTGCGCCTCGAGAAACAGCGCCTCGAACAAGAGTGGCAAGATCGCAAGACGCAGAACGACAAGACGATCAAAGTTACCGAAGACGACATCGCCTATATCGTCGCGTCGTGGACGCGCATCCCGGTCAACCGCCTGGCGCAGGGCGAGACCGAGAAGCTGCTCACGATGAAGGAACAACTGCACAAGCGCGTCATCGGTCAGGAGGAGGCCATCGGCGTCGTGACGCGGGCAATTCGCCGCTCGCGCGCCGGGCTCAAGAACCCGAAACGTCCGATCGGTTCGTTCATCTTCCTTGGCCCGACCGGCGTCGGCAAGACCGAAGTCGCGCGGAGCCTCGCGGAGTTTCTCTTCGACGACGCCGAGTCGATCATCCGCATCGACATGTCGGAATACATGGAGAAGTACGCGGTGTCGCGTCTGGTCGGCGCGCCTCCCGGCTACGTCGGGTACGAAGAGGGCGGTCAGTTGACCGAAGCCGTGCGGCGCCGCCCGTATTGCGTCGTGCTGCTCGACGAAATCGAGAAAGCGCATCCCGACGTCTTCAACCTGCTCTTGCAGGTGCTCGAAGACGGACGGCTGACCGATTCTCAGGGCCGCGTCGTCGACTTCAAGAACTCGGTCATCATCATGACCTCGAACGTCGGCGCGACCGGGATGCAAACGACCACCGACATTGGCTTCCGGCCGTCGAAATCGCTCGGCGACAGCGATCAAGCCGCCTACGAGAAGATGAAGAATAAGGTCCTGGAGGAGGTCAAGCACACCTTCCGGCCTGAGTTCCTCAATCGCGTCGATGAAGTCGTCGTCTTCCATCAACTCAGTCGCGAACAGATCGAGCAAATCGTCGGACTCGAACTCGAGAAGGTCAGCCGCGAGGTCAAGGCCCAGGATATGCACCTCGAAGTCAGCGAGGAAGCGAAGGCCTTGCTCGCGCGCAAAGGTTGGGATCCGCAATTCGGAGCGCGACCGCTGCGGCGGGCGATCCAACGCGAGGTCGAAGACGAATTGGCCGAGGAGATGCTCAAGGGCACATTCTCGGCCGGTGACCGGATCTTGGCCGAAGTCAGTCTCGACAATCCGGAGAAGCTTCGCTTCTCGAAGATCCCCTCGGTCGAGCCGCCCGCGGCTCCATCGCCGGAGCTCACCCTCGGGTAAGTTCTGACACCCTTTGCGACTTGGCGGTCGCGCCTGCCGGCCGCCATCGGCTCATGGTTTGCACGCGATCTCACGCGCGGCGCGCTCGCCCTCGTCGAAGGCGGGCGCGTCGCCGTTCGCGCGGTCGAAGATCTGAGGCTCGAAGCCCTGGTCGGCGATGCGCGCGGCGAGCATCGGGTCCTGGTCGAGTGGGGCACCGGCACCGGGCCGCTCGCGTTGCGCCCGGTGTGTTCGTGCGGCGCGAAGGGCGTGTGCGAGCACGTCGTCGCGGCGCTGGAGGCGGTGCGTTCCCAAACCGAACTTGAAGAAACGCCGGCCCCCGACGAGATCGATCTGAGTTGGCTGCCGGCACCCGGCGCCGAATCGCGCCAGCGCCGCGCGCGCTGCGTCTGGCCGGTCTTTTCGTCGCCCGACGGCCAGACGCTCACGGCTCAACTCGTGCTCGACTCGCCACGTTTGCGAGCCGCCGCGCGCGACGCGCCATCGATCGCGGCGATGATGGACACGACGCCGCTCGACGACTGGGACGAGATCGATCGCGCGCTCTTGCGCGACGAATCGATCCAAGAAGCGTTCGCCGGCCGGACTGCTCCCCGAGCACTGGCGCGCGCCCTCTTTCAACTCGCTCGCCATCCGCGGCTTCGCTTCGACGACGATCCGGTCGCAGGGCGGCATCCGGATGAACTGGCGGAGTTTCAGATCGATCTGCGCGGGCTCGAATTGCGTGCCAAGCGGCGCGCCGGCGGATTCATGCCCGTCTTCGAGGCCGCGAACAAGGATCTGATCGCCGCAGCGGATCTGCTGATCTTGGAGGGACCGCCGACCTGGCTTGCGACACGGCGCTCGGCGTATCTGATCGACGGAACGTTCGATGCGCGCAAGGCCATCGCGACGGCGCGCGACCTCAACGGCGCCAGCGACCAGACGCGCGCACTTTCCGCACGGAGCATCGCCCGGGTCGCGCCGTTCCTGACCGGGACCGATCGCGCGGAACTCGGGATAGCGGATGCGGCCGGGCCGAGCGCCGAACTCGCGTTCGCTTGGGATCACGGCGTGCTGCTCGCGAGCGTCACATTCATCGACCGCGCCTCGGATGCGCGCGCCCCGTATGCGGCGCTCGGCGCCATCGCGCCGCACGGCAACGGTTTCGTGCGCTTTAGCGCGGAGCACGCGGAGCGCGTGCGGGTGCGTCTTCTCGACGCCGGTTTCGTCCCACGGGCGGCCGACGGGTTCGCGCTGCACGGCCCCGACCGATCGGCGGCATTCATTCGCGACGTCTTGCCCGCGTGGGACGACGTCGACCGCCGGCTCGATTCAGGGTTGCTCGACGTCGCTGCCGGCAACACCGATCTCGACATCGACGTCTCGGCGGTTCGGAGCGGCGAGGAACGGAACTGGTTCGAATTGCGCGTCGACGTCTTTGTCGGCGGCGGCGAGCCGCTCAGTCCGACAGAACTCGAGGCGCTCCTTTCGTCGAACGAACGGTTCGCCGACGTGCGCGGCAAGTTGGTCGATCTCGCCAAGTTACGCGCTCGCAACGCGCTGCTCACCGATCTGACCGGGCGGAAGCGGAGCGGTTTCGCGGCGCTGCTGGCGCTGAGCGACGAGCTGCATCAAACTTTCGAGCGCGTTCGCCTCCCGCCCGAGATCGAGCAGCTCCGCGAGAAGTTACGAGACTTCCGGGGAATCGCGGTCGTCGATCCACCGGCTCTTCACGACGGCGCCCTGCGCCATTATCAGGAGCGCGGGTTGGATTTTCTCGCCTACCTTGCCGAGTTCGGCTTCGGCGGGATTCTCGCTGACGAAATGGGTTTAGGGAAGACAATCGTCGCCATCAGTTACCTCTTGCGGCGGAAGATGCTCGAAGGGCCGGCGCCGTCGCTCGTGATCGCGCCGACGTCGGTAACGCATACGTGGCAGAGCGAGATCGCTCGCTTCGCCCCGGAGTTGACGACCTTACGGCTGCATTCGGGAAACGAGCGCGCGGCGCGGTATGATGAAATTCCCAAGCACGACGTCGTGATCACCTCGTACGCGCTTGCCAGGATAGACGCCGAGCAGTTGGCGCAATTTCATTTTCGCACGCTGATCCTCGACGAAGCGCAAACGGCGAAAAACCCGTCATCGCAGATCGCGCGCGTCGTCCGCGCGCTGCGGGCCGACCATCGCCTCGCCCTGACCGGGACCCCGGTCGAGAACTCGTTGCGCGACCTGTGGGCGATTTTCGCTTTCGTCGAGCCGGGCTTGCTCGGAACCGAAGGTTCGTTCAAGCGCCGGTTCGAGATCCCGATCGCCGATAACGGCCCGGATGGCGAGAAGGCCGCGGCGACGCTACGCTCGCGGCTCGAGCCGTTCGTCTTGCGCCGCACCAAGGAAGACGTCGCACCCGAATTGCCGGAGCGCACGGAGGTCGTCCTCGAATGCGATCTGTCCCCGCTGCAAAAGCGCCTCTATCGCGGCGTCGCCGAGGCGGCGCGGCACGATGTTTTTGAAGTCGTGCAGCGCATCGGCATCGAGAACGCCACCGTGCACGTACTCGCCGCGTTAACGCGGCTGCGCCAGATTTGCTCTCATCCGGGACTGATCTTTCCGGAGCACATCAACGAGCCCGAAGCCAGCGCCAAGTTCGACGCGTTCGTGGAGACGGTCGAGGAGATTCTCTCGGGCGGCCATCGGCTGCTGGTGTTCAGCGCGTTCGCGTCGATGCTGCGCATCATGCGCGGCGAACTCGATCGGCGTGAAATCGGGTACAGTTATCTCGACGGCTCGACGAAAGATCGCGACCGGAGGCTCGAGGTCGAGCGATTCATGCAGCCCGACGGGCCGCCGCTATTCCTCTGCTCGCTCAAGGCCGGCGGCGTCGGCTTGACGCTCACCGCGGCGGATTATGTGATCTTGTACGATCCGTGGTGGAACCCCGCCGTCGAGCGGCAGGCGATCGACCGAACGCATCGAATCGGACAGCATCGCGCGGTGACCGCCTATCGCTTGCTGACTAGCGGAACGGTCGAAGAAAAGATTCGCGCACTCGCCGAACGCAAGATGTCGCTTTCAACGAGCATCATCAAGGCAGACGGTGCGCTCGCCAAGTCGCTGACGCGAGCCGATCTGGAATCGCTGCTCGCAGATCCGGAATAAAAAAGCCCGATTTACCCGATCTCTGCGTTGGCGAAGGGCTTATTTGCGTCTGCAAACTGCGCCCTTCGCCGCCTTGCGCTCGGCTAAATCGACGCTTTTTTAGTAGCCGAGGCGGGGGCCCCAGCCGGCGAACCCGTAATCGGGGCGGCTGACCGGCACCGTCAAACGCGGTTTCAGGTCGACTTTTGTCGAGTGATATTGGACGAGCATCATTGGGACTCTCCTTCTGTGTCCTCGCACCTATATAGTGGGGGAAGGCGAGCTAGGTTTCATTGGGCTTTCGTGAAGACCCGATTGGCTTCAGATGAAAAACGCGAACCTCTAATTCGTTTGCACGGGAGGAGGCGGAACGAGTGTCATGGCGTCACCGTCCGTCGAGCCGGGCGTGGTCGGCTTTGGCAGTGGTTTCACAAACTCGAGATTGTACTGAAGCAAACGTTTCGCGAAGAACGGGGTGGACGAATTTTCGATGACCAGGCCGGTCAGATTCGCGCCATGCAAATTGGCGTTGCGTAGGCTGCAGCCCAGCAACTTGACGTTACTGAGATCGGCCCCGTCGAGCCTTGACTGACTAAAGTCGACGGCCTCGAATGTTGAGCCGCTTAGGTTTGCATTCCGCAAATCAACGCCGCTCATGCTCGCGGAGACGAGGTGAAGATTACGCAGGTCCTGGCCGCGAAGGTCGAGGTCGCGGAAATCGCAGTTCTTGCAGTTTTCGAGCAACGGACGAAGGCTGGGTCCAGTTAACTTGATTCCGCGTAGATTACCTCCGACGATCGTGATGCCGTCGAGCCGAGCGTTCTTGAGGGAAGCGTTTCGCAGATTGCAGCCGATGAATTGCGCGTTGCGGAGATCGCTGCCGTCGAGTTTCGCTCCCTCGAGATCGACCCCGACGAGTTTTACTCCCGCGAGCAATGCTCCGGTTAAATCGGCCCCGCGGAGATTTGCGCCGACGATGGAGCGCCGGCTCAGGTCGATCGCGCGGAGGTTCGCGTTGGGGAACGCGCAGCCGACGCAGCTCTTGAGGGATTCGGGGTCACGCGGCGCCGCGACTTCCCAGTTCGGACCAACCAAGTTGGGATGAACCATGACGCGCATGCGCTCGCGAAGGTCGCGCAACTCCGGAAGTTGCCGCATCAGATCTTCGAGCTGCTTCACGAGGTCGGCTCGCAACTTCTGCGATTGTTCGTCGTTGCCGTTGCGGAGCTCTTCGATGCTCTTGAGGATTTGTTGGCGCAGGGCTTCGATCTGGGAGCGATCCATCACCCGTATCTCGACCTCATGGCGCTCGATGGCAGGTGGGGCGGGCGCAGGAACCGGCGTCGAGGTAGCTACGACCGGGGCTACCGGAAGCGGCATCCGAGGCGGAAGCTGCGATGTAAGCGCGGGCACGGCGACGGCGATGACGGTCTCGTCCCTCAGAAAGCTTGCGCCCGCGGGGGGTGCGGACTTCGTGCGCAGCACGAGCACCGTCTTTGTGGATGTCGCGAGCGTGGGCTTTGGACGCGCGGTTTTCACGGCGACGCGCACGATCGTCATCAGTCGCTGTGCTCGCACCGATTGGACGCGGGCCGCGGCGCGCCCGGCGATCGGCGGCGTTACCGGCGCCGGGTCGACCTTTTCCGTGAGCGCGATGACCGGCGCACGCTGCGCCTGGACGACGATGAGGGCGACGCAGAGTGCAGTGACGCCGAGCGCCCCGAGCGGCGAGAGCCGTGGGACCGCGTTGCGCCGCGCATCCAGCAGTTGCTCGATCCGCACCGTGATCTGCTTCGGGGACTGCAAAGCACCGGGGGCAAGGAGCTGCTTCGCCGGGAGACGCGACGATTCGACGAGCCGCCAAAGGCAGGTCGCGTAGCGATGTGCGTGACCGGTTTGGGCGACCACCCAGTCGTCGCACGCGATCTCACGCTCGAGTGAGATTCTCCGTCCGATGAACGCGACGATCGGATTGAACCAGAAAACGCGCTCGAATGCGCGCTGGACGAGATTGGTCCAGTCATCGTAACGCTCGAGGTGCGCGTATTCGTGCATCGCGATCTGATCGAGGTCGGCGATTTCCTCGCGTTCGACGACCTGAATCGGAAGGAGGATGGTCGGCTCGCGGAAGCCGACGGCGAGGGGGACGTCGATTTCGTTCGAGACGGCAAGCACGACCGCGCGGCCCGAACGCGAAGCGTGGCGCCAGCGGCGAAGCCGGCGAAGAATGTTCTCGTCGAGCGGCGAGGCGTCGCGCTTGAGCGAGCGCAGGGTCAGGAAGCTGCGACCGAGCGACGCGAGGCCGAAAGCGGCGACCGCGAGCCAGATGGCGACGAGCGCAAGGCCGGCGAATTCGAAATCGTAACCGGCAATCGCCCGGCGAAGATCGGCCAGCGCCGAGGCTGGGGTTGCGGGCGCGGAATCCGGCGACGCGACGTATCGCGTCGGAACGTTTTTCGTGCGAGCGGAGGGCACGTTCCCCATCTGTTGTGGCCCTTCGTCGTTCGCAACCGCAGTGGCCGGCAGAATCGCGAAGGCCGGCATCGCCGGCAGCTCAACGACCCGGTGGCGCTCGACGTGGCCAAACGACGCCGCGATGCTCACCAGCGGCAGCGTGACGCTTGCAGCGAGGGCGATCCACCAGAAGACGTGGCGGGTCGTCGCCGTCGGGCGCGGCCGCAGCTTGGTCATCCCGAGAATGACGAAGGCAAGGAGCGCGGATTCCAAGATGCCGACGCCGAGCGCGCCGACGATCGTGCGGGCAAATGGCTCGAAGAACTCGGGATGCATCATCACTTCTCCCTCTCGGCCTTTTTCAGGAGCGCGCGCAGACGGCGTACTTCGGTGTCGTCGATCTCCTCGTTGTCCAACAATTTCAGCATCAGCGCGCGCGGCGAGTTGTCGAAGAAGCGCGAAACGACGTAGTCGATCACGCTCGAGCGCGCTTCGTCCTGACCGATCTTGGTCGAGTAGACGAAAGCCCTGCCGACCGCGCGGTGTTTGACGTAGCCTTTTTTCTCGAGGATTCGCATCGTCGTAAGGACCGTGTTGTACGCCAAGGGCGGGTCGCCGAGCGCGTCGACGACCTCGCCGACGGTCGCATGGTCGCGACGCCACAGGACGTCCATCAGGCGCAGCTCGGCTTCGGTGAGCGTCGGTGATTTCTTGCGGGCCATCAGCGCGTGCCGCCGAGCGAACCGAGCGCGATCGAGCCGTTGACGGTCCGCAATGAGATCGACTTGCCGCCGGCATTCGATCCCACGCTTCCGTCGAGCGAGCGGCCGACGAAACCCCGATTCGGTTCGAGTCCGAAAGAGCGCGCGTCGATCGTCCCGTGGAGCGTGCGGGCGGTCACCTTGAACGAAGCTCCGGCGGCCACCGCCACGTTGATGCTCCCGTTGACCGTCGCAAAGCTCAAGTTCCCCGGCCATTTCGCATCGCCGACCCGGGCCTCGATATTCCCGTTGACGGTCTCTGCCGAGGCCAGGGCCGACGTCGTGATCGTGATCGAACCGTTGACCGTCTTGGCGGAGACCTTTCCGCTCAAGCCCTGAGCGCTGATGCGGCCGTTGACGGTGTGTCCCTCAAAGTCGATGCCGCGCGGGACGTGCACCGTGAAATCGATTCGGATCGTGTGGTCGCTGTCGACGCGCTCGACCGTGTGGCGTATCGTGCAGTCTTCGGCGACCTCCTCGTACGGCGTCGCCGCGCAGATCAGGATGCCGTTCGCTGACTGCTTCACCTGAAGCCGCACCTTCGAGAGATCGCCGAGCTTCGAGGTCGCGTGCGCTACCAGTGAGGCCTCGGAACCTGATGCGGTGTCGGCGACGATGGCGCCGTTCACATCGTGGACCGCGAGGGTCGTCCCAGGAGGGACGGCTCCGCTCCAGTTGAGACTGCGCGACTGGTCGGCGCCGGCCGGGCGCGCGATGCTGCCGAGGACCAGCGCAAGGATGGGAAACGCGGCAAGCCGCGCCGTTCGGACGTTCATGTTTCGCATCGTAGCGGACGCAGCCGGAACTGTCAACTAAGAAATTAAGAGTTGATGAGGCGGCGGCGGGGGCGGTTTTACGCTCGCCGAAGCGCCGAGCATGCACCAGCCGAGTTACGCCTCGGGCCCAAGCGCTGTTCCGCTGATCGGCGAGACGATTGGCGCGTACATCGATCGTATCGCGCTCGCGCATCCCGAGCGCGAAGCGGTGGTTTCGGTGCACCAAGACGTGCGCCTGACCTATGGGCAGTTGCGAGCGGCTACCGACGAATTCGCGCGCGGCCTCGCCGCGCTCGGCGTGCGGCACGGCGATCGGGTCGGGATCTGGTCGACCAACAACCTCGAGTGGGTGATCGCCCAGTTCGCTACGCCAAAAATCGGGGCGATTCTCGTCAACGTTAATCCGGCGTATCGCAGTTCGGAAGCCTCGTACGTGTTGCGCCAGAGCGGCATCTCCGTGCTCCTCTCGCAAGCGCGCCACAAGACGAGCGATTATGCCGGGATCCTGCGCGAGATCCGCGGCGCGCTACCCGAGTTGCGGACGATCTGCTATATCGGCGCCGCAGACGGCGACCTCGACCAGGGCGATCTTCGCTGGGACGACGTCAAGACGGCCGCGCGCGATTTTTCGGTCGATCGATTGCGGGAGCGTCTCGAGGCGACGCAGTTCGACGAGCCGATCAACATCCAGTACACGTCGGGTACGACGGGCTTTCCCAAGGGCGCGACGCTCTCGCACCACAACATCCTCAATAACGGATTCTTCATCGGTGAGGGCTGTCGCTACACCGAACGTGACCGGGTCTGCATACCGGTGCCGTTCTACCACTGCTTCGGGATGGTGCTCGGGAACCTGGCTTGCGTCACGCACGCCGCGGCGATCGTCATCCCGAACTATACCTTCGACGCGCAGCTGACGATGGAGGCGGTGCAGAAGGAACAGTGCACCTCGCTCTACGGCGTCCCGACGATGTTCATCGCGGAACTGGCGCTGCCGAACTTCAAGGACTACGACTGCAGCTCGCTGCGCACCGGGATCATGGCCGGCTCGCCCTGTCCGGTCGAGATCATGAAGCGCGTGCAGAGCGAGATGCACATGCCGGAGGTCACGATCTGCTANNGAGCTGTGCACGCGCGGCTACAGTATCATGCTCGGCTACTGGGAGAACCCCGACGCGACCGCCGGCGCGATCGACGCGGCGCGCTACATGCACACCGGCGACATCGCGACGATGGACGACGAGGGTTATCTCAACATCGCCGGGCGGATCAAGGACATGGTGATCCGCGGCGGTGAGAACGTGTATCCCCGTGAGATCGAGGAGTTTTTGTATGCGCACCCTGCGGTCAAGGACGTCTCGGTCATCGGCGTCCCCGACGAGAAGTACGGCGAGGAACTGTGCGCGTGGGTGGTGCTCAAGCCGGACCTAAGCGCGACGGAGGAAGAGATCCGCGAGTTCTGCCGCGGGAAGATCGCGCACTACAAGGTGCCGCGCTACGTCAGATTCGTCGCGGAGTTCCCGATGACCGTGACCGGCAAGGTTCAGAAGTACAAGATGCGCGAGGTTTCGACCGCCGAACTCGGCCTGGAGAAAGCCGCCTCGATCGTCACGGCTTAGCCACACTGCTAGACTGTCTGCGATTGCAATCCTCAGCATCGCTACAAACCCAAGTACGCTTTGCGGACTATCTCGCTGCCCAAGAGTTGTTCGCGCGACCCTTCCATCACAATGCGACCGGTTTCGAGCACGTAGCCGCGTGAGGCTAACTCGAGCGCGCCGGCGACGTTCTGCTCGACCAAGAACACCGTCGTCCCGCTTGCATTGATCTTGCGGATGCTCGCGAAAACTTCGGCGACGATGATCGGGGCGAGGCCGAGCGAAGGCTCGTCCAACATCAAGAGCGATGGCTGCGACATCAGGCCGCGCGCGATCGCGACCATCTGCTGCTCGCCGCCGGAGAGCGTTCCGGCGATTTGCCTCCGGCGCTCCTTGACGCGCGGGAAGATCGCATAGACTTCCGCGAGACTCGCTGCGGTCTGCGGCCGGGCGCGGCGCGCAAACGCGCCCAGCAACAGGTTGTCCTCGACGGTCATCTCCGGCCAGAGTTTTCGGCCCTCCGGCACCTGCGCGAGGCCCGCATCGACGACGTGGGCCGCTGAGGCACGCGTGATATCCTCGCCTTCGAGCGAAATCGATCCAGCAATCGGGTCGATCAAGCGCGATATCGCGCGCATGAGCGTCGTCTTCCCCGCGCCGTTCGCGCCGAGCAGGGCGACGATCTCACCGCGGTCGACGTGCAACGAACACCCTTCGAGGACGCGAATCTCCCCGTAGCCGACTTGGAGGCGCTCGATCTCAAGCATGGGCGGCCGATCCCAAGTAGGCTTCGACGACCTTCGGGTCGCGCAGCACGTCGTCGGGAGAACCTTCGGCGATCTTGCGGCCTTCGTCGAGGACGGCGAGGCGCGAGCAGACACCGCGAATCGCGCGCAGATTGTGCTCGACGATCACGATCGTCACGCCGCTCACGTTGATCGCTCGCACCAACTCGAGCGTTCGATCGGTTTCGGTCGGATTGAGTCCGGCTAAGACTTCATCGAGCAGTAACACGTCAGGATCGGTCGCGAGTGCGCGCGCGATCTCGAGCCGCTTTTGGCCTGCGAGGTTGAGCGTACTCGCCGCCGTGTCGGCGCGGTCGCGCAGGCCGCACGTCTCGAGCGCCTCGAGTGCAAGCTCGCGGGCCCGTTGCTGCGCCGGGCGCGGCACCCGACCAAAGAACGCTCCGACCATGACGTTGTCGACAACGGAAAGATTCTTAAACGGCCGGACGATCTGATGCGTCGCGACGACGCCCAGCCGGCAGATGGTACTCGTGGGGCGGCCCGAGATGCGTTTTCCGGCAAACAGCACCTCGCCGGCGCTCGGCCGCATGATCCCGGCGATCAGCCGAAAGAGCGTCGACTTTCCAGCGCCGTTGGGGCCGATCAGGCCGAAGATCTCGCCGGCTTGCACGTCGAGATCGACGTCGCGGACGGCGACGAGTCCGCCGAAACGTTTGGTCAGACCGCGACCGGCAAGAATCGGCTCAGGTCTGCTCACTCGCGTACCGAATCTTTCCGCGTTCTCGAGGCACCGCGCCGGATCAACCGGTCGAAGATGCCGAGTAGGCCGCGCGGTTCGAAAAGGACGATCCCGCACAGCAAGAGCCCGAAGACGGAGAGGTCGAGGCTGTACTTGGCCAGGAACGGATTGGCCTCGAGTTGCTCGCGCAGGGCCGTGAAGATCGCCGCTCCCAACAGCGGTCCGAAGATCGTTCCGATTCCCCCGATGATCGGCATGATGACGAGCGAAATCGACGTCGAGAAGCCGAACGTCGAATCGGGGCTGACGTAAAGGTAGTGCATCGCGTAAGCCCCGCCCGCGACGCCGAGCATGAATGCCGAGATGAACAGCGCCTGGGTCTTCGCGATCGTCGTGTTGACGCCGAGCGTCTCGGCGGCGTCGGGATCGGAACGGACGGCGGCCAGCGCGTAGCCGAAACGCGAACGCTTGATCCAAGCGGCGGCGCCGACGGTGGCGGCGCAGATACCGAGCGACACGTAATACTGGACGGTGACTGGTGGCGCGGCGCTGAGCGTGACTCCCGAGGCGCCTCCGGTCAACGAACTCCAATTGAGAGCGATCAAACGGGTTGCCTCGCCGATGCCGATCGTCGCGATCGCGAAGTAGGGACCGCGCAGTCGAAACGCCGGCGGCCCGATGAGGAGCGAGTAGAGGGCTGCAAGGAGCCCGCCCGCCGGGAAGGTCGCCCAGAGCGGCCAGCCGGCTGCCGCGAGCAGCGCGGTCGCATACGCCCCGATTCCGAGAAACGCAGCGTGGCCGAACGAGACTTGTCCCGTGAAGCCGCCCAAGACGTTCCAACTCGTCGCCATCGCGCCGTACAAGAACATCAAGAAGAGGACGTCGAGCTCGTATTCGGCGTGCGGCGCGACGATCGGGAAAATCAGGAAGCCGAGAACGACCACGCCGAGAGCGATGAGCCTATACACGCCGCAGGCTCCGTATGATGCCGGCGATGCCTTTCGGGAAGGCGATCAGCACGACAACGAGCAGGACGAACGAGATGAGATTCTGCAGTGACGCCGCCATGTAGCGCAAGCCGAATGCCTCGGCGAGCGAGAGTAAGATCGCGCCGAAGGCGACACCGACGAACGAGTCGAGCCCGCCGAGCACGACGATGCAGAAGGACTTCAACTGCAGCGCCTGACCGAAATCGGGACCGAATGGAAACAGGAGCGAGAGCAGCGAGCCTGCGAACGCCGACAGCGCGATTCCGATTCCGAACGCTACCGCGTAGATGCGCTCGACATCGATGCCGGCGAGCCGCGCCGCCTCGCGATCTTGAGAGACGGCGCGAATCGCCCGACCGAATTGCGTCTTCGTAAGGAAGAGTTGGAGGACGGCGAGCGTGAGCGCGCCGGCGACGAAAACGTAGACGCGCGGCCAGGCGAGTTGTATGCCGCCGAGTTTGAAGGTCGACTCGATGAAGGGCGTCTCGATGGAGCGAGTGTCACCGGTCCAAATCGCGTACGCGATGTTCTGCAAGATGAGCCACACGCCAAAGAGCAGGAGCAGCGAGACGATCGGTTCTTGCTCGATGACGCGCCGGACCGCCACGCGCTCGAGCACGATCCCGAACAAGAAGAAGAGCGGCAGGACGACGATCGGAGCGAGCAACGGATCGACGTGGAAAGCATCCCACATCCACCACGTCACGTACGCGCCGAGCATGAGGACGCCGGCGTTGGCGAGGTTGATGACCTTGAGGACGCCGTAGATCAGTGCGAGGCCGTAGGACATCGTGGCGTAAAGTCCGGCGGCGAGCAATGCCGAGATCAGCGTCGCTAGGGTATCCTGCACGAAACCGATCTCGCCGAAAGGCTTGGAACTTAGGCTAGTTGCTGGGAACTGGGAGGACTGCGCTCCCCGTCGATTCCGATTTCGGGTAGACGATGACGACCTTACCACCCGGCAAGTTCTCCGTCACCACGAACGGCGCGACCATCTGGCCATCGGCCTCGAAGCGAATGTGGCCGCCGGGGATGATGGTATCGCGGATATCGATGTGCCGCAGCGCTTCGGTGACTTTCACTTTGTCGACCGAACCCGCTTCGGTCATGGCGATGAAGAGCGTCCGGGCCGTCTCGTAAGGCAACGCCGCATACCACTCTTGCGGAATCTTCGGATACGCCTTCGCCCACTTGTCGTCGAAGGCCCGAACTGCGGCGTTGGGGATCTGCGAGTTCCACCAGGTCGCCGCAAAGATATAGTTGACGCTGTCGCCGAGCGCGTCGCGCGCCGCCTTCTCGGGGCCCCGCGCGCCGTAGGTGACGTAGGCGTGATGGAGCCCGGCCTGCCGGTACTGGCGCTGCATCGTAATATAATCGTCGAGGTGAGCGTCCGACATAAAGGCGTTGGCGTCGGTGGCCTTCACCTTTTGGAGCAGGGGCGTGAAGTCTTTGCCGTGGAGGTCGAACGCTTCGTTCAGGACGATCTTGTAGTTCTGCGGTTTTTGCTTCGTGCGCGCAGAGAGACCGGCGACGAAATCTTTGCCGTGCGAGGTGTTTTCCCAGACGACGGCCATCTTGAGGGGCTTCGGCAGCTTCCCCTGGGCCTGCATCTGCTCGATGAAGTCGCATTCCGAATAGGCGAGGTTCTCAATCGAGCTGAGCACGCCGAAAACCGTCTTGAAGCCACGGTGGTAGATTTCAGTCGCGGCGCCACCGCCGTTGACGTACGGAATCTGGTGCGCCTGCGGAACGACGGTTTGCGCCTGAACCAGTTCGGTCGAATAGCCGCCGAGGAACGCGTCGACGTGATCTTGCACGGCGAGGCGTTCGTAGAGGTTGCGCGAGGTCGCCGGATCGGTCTTGTCGTCATAGATGATCAACTTCACCGGAATCTTGCGGTGGTAGACGCGCAATTCGACCCCGCCGAGGTCGTTGATCTCTTTGACGGCGAGTTCGTAAGCGGCCTTGTAGAACCCACCGATGCGGCTCTCTTCGCCGGTCAGCGGTAACGCTGCACCGACCACGATTTCGTCGGGGCCGTTGTCGGCGGCCGTGGGTCGCAGTGGCGCCGCGACGGCGCAAAGGCTGAATGCCGCCGCGCAGAGCGCGGCGGCGAGGTGACGCGTGCTGGTCTTCATGTTACTTCGTGTTGACGGGCGTATAGTCGGCTCGCGGACCGATCTTCTCAGTGGTGATGATTTTCTCGGCGGCCGCGCTGTCTGGGTTGTCGCAGGGACCGGCAGCGAAATCGCCACCGACCGTCGATGCGATCACGAAATACTCGTCGGCACTCCGCCGTTTGCTCTTGCGAAGAATCTCCCCGGCGTAGGTCTGCTGCACGGCCTCGTGGTCGCATTTGCGGAAGTAGGCCGGCTTCGACTTAGCCGCATCGTATTGGTGGCCTTCGAAGGCTTTGATGAGCGTCTCGGTGTCGGTCGTCCCGGCCGCGTTGATTCGATCGATCAGATTTTCGCCGGCCATGAAACCGAGGTACTGGCGCCAATTCGTCGGGAAGGCCTTCGCGCGCGCCTTGAGGAGCTCGTACACATATTTGGTGCGAGTGCCGCCCGCCTCCGGCCCCCAGATATAGCCGAAGAGTCCGCCGTTCGCGTCGGCGATGTCGTCGCAAGGCATCCCGACCGCGACCTCGTTGCCGCAGAGGATGCCGCCGAAGGCCATCTTCTTGTGAAGACCCAGACCGACGGCTTGCTTCGCCGAATTCTGCGTATCGGGACCGTAGTTGGAGAAGACAAGCACGTTCGCGTCGGTGTTGCGCGCTTTGGTTAAATACGCCGAGTAGTCGGTCGCGCCGAGGGGGTGCTTGTCGGCGCCGACCTCAGTCCCGCCGTTTGCTCGGAGGATCTTTGAGAGTCGGGCGTAGCCATCGGTCCCGAACGCATAATCTGCGACGAGGAAGTACCAGCGCTTGCCCTTCTTGAGCAGAGCCGGACCGACCGCGCTCGCGAGCATCGCGTTCGTGCAGGTCTGACGGAAGCAGGAGCGATTGGCCTTCGCTCCGGTGATGTTGGTGTCGTGGGTCCCAATCGCCAGGAACAGTATGTTGTTCTCTTGGGCGGTCGCCGAGACGGCCAAACCGACCGCCGACGAGAGTCCGCCGGTGAGCACGTCGACTTTGACTTGCGAGATGAGCCGCTTCGCCTCGTTTGAGCCGACCGCGGGCGAGACGGCGTCGTCGCCGCGAACGAGCTCGAACTTAATGCGGTTGTTCTTCTTTTCCCACTCGGCGATAGCGGCTTCGAGGCCGGTGTGCTGCGACTCGCCTGCCGCGGCGTATACGCCCGAGAAGCTGTCGACGTGGCCGATCTTGACCGTCGCGCCGCCGCCGGCTGCGATAACATCTTTGGGCGGGGGAAGAGGCTTGGCGCCGAGCGAGCGCATCTCGAGTAACGGAAACCCGAGAGACGCGGCGCCGGCGACCCCGAGCGCGCCGGTGCGGCGCAAAAATTCCGAGCGTGAAACCTCGGACGTAGCGGTTTCATCCTTCATCTAGAACTTGCTCCTGTCAGCTAAAAGAAAAGCATGGACTCGAGCGGTGTTCTGTCTGATAAGACCATGGACGGAAACTTCCTCCGCCTGCCGCGAACCTTTTTCGCCTGTCGGGAGCAGTAGGGACTTCCGCCCCGGCCCTGAAGCGGCGCGCATGTCGGAGCCGGCTTTTAAAGCCCCGAAGGTTGCGCTGCTCTTGAAGCTGCTCGCGGCGGTGGACGAGGGGCGCCACAACTTCGATGGGCTCCGCCGTCATCTTGACGCCGAGCACCCACCGGGGACGCGCACGATGCGGCGCTATCTCGCCGAG
Organism: Candidatus Zemynaea palustris; assembly: GCA_003134695.1. Taxonomy (GTDB): domain Bacteria; phylum Vulcanimicrobiota; class Vulcanimicrobiia; order Vulcanimicrobiales; family Vulcanimicrobiaceae; genus Zemelea; species Zemelea palustris. Next base: position 57,164 of record PLCB01000043.1, read on the forward strand.
CTGACGGCCGCAGGTTTTCCGTGGTACTACGACCGCGAGGCCGACGTCTATCGGTTCGAGCACGGTTATTCGCTGCGGAAGCTGGAGTTGTCCAACGACGAGCTGTTCGGCCTGCTCGCCCTCAAGGGGATCGCCGCCTCGCTCGGCGGCAACATCGGCGCTTCGATCGACGGCATCGCCAAGCGCTTGACGCGCGTCGCGGGCCGCAGCTCAGGGAAAGCGGCCCAGCCGACGGTCCGCGTCCAGATCGCGGACCCGCGACTCGACCCCGAGCGCGACGCTATCTTCAGAATCCTGCAGCGCGCGCAGCTCGAGCGACAGAGCGTCCGCTTCCCGTACCTCGATAAGCGTAGACATGCTTCGAAGCGCCACGTGGACCCCTATGGGTTCGTAGTTTGGAGCGGTCGCGTGTACCTCGTGGCGCACGATCGCGGTCGCGGTGCGAAGCGCGTCTTCGCCCTCGACGGGATCTCCGAGGCCCGCATCGCACCGCAGCGCTTCACGATGCCCTCGGATTTCGACATCGAGGCGTTCGCGGCGCGCTCGGTCAGCGGGATCATGCACGGCGGCGAGGCGCTGCACGTGACGGTGCGGTATTCTCCGGTCGTCGCGCGGGCGGCGACCGCCGACCGCGTCGTGCGGGAGCGAACGATCGAAGAACGGCCCGACGGCTCGGTCGAGATCGTCTACACCGTCACCGACGCCGCCGAGTTCGTGCGCTGGACGATGAAGTGGGGCGGCGAGGCGGAGATTCTCGACCCGCCCGAAGTGCGCGCGAGCGCCGCCTACCTGGCGCGCGAGATTCTGGGGCGGTACGAAAGCTAACGAGGCCCCACGATTGCTCGCAGGACCCCGTCGACGTGTTTCTGGCACTCGTCTCGCGCGTATGCCGATTGCTCGGCCCGCATCTCGCCCGTCGTGCGTTTCGGTCGCTCGACTGGATGTCCGCCGCGAAGCGGTGTTCCCTTCAAAAATCGACCGCGGTGTCACGTTCACCACACTTCATTGCTGAAGTGACCTGACTATAGCAACGCCAAAACCACGATTCAAGAGGTCAAACCGGCTGCTCACAACGATTCCACAAGAAACTGCGTTTATTCGCCGAAATCCACCGCATACTCACAGAACCGGAGCCACAAGAACCATGCGACGATTGTTTGAAGCACCACGGCTGAGCGCCGTCACGGTCGCCTTTCTGGTCCCGATGCTCTTGGTGGCCGGCGCCGCACTGGGCGATCCGCCGGCGGGCGCCTCCATCGACGGCATTCGCTGCGACCGGGTGGAGAGCAGCGTCTTCCATATTCACCAGCACTTGGCGATCTACGACCGCGGCAAGCCGATCGCGATCCCGAGCGACGTCGGGCGTCCGGTCCTCGGAAATTGTCTGTACTGGCTCCACACGCACGTTGCCGACGGGATCATTCATGTCGAGTCGCCGGTCGTCCGCACGTTTCATCTGGGCGACTTCTTCAATGTTTGGGGTCAGCCGCTCAGCGCGACGCGTATCGGTCCGGTCAAGGTTCCGAAGGAGAAGCTGCGCGTCTATCTCGACGGCCGGCCGTACACGGGCGATCCGCGCAAGATCGAATTGACGGAGCACCTCGACATCGTGCTGGAAGCCGGCCCGCCCTATCCCAAGCTGTCGCCCTTCACCGACTGGAAGGGCCAGTAATTTCGCCGAGGTAGGCCGCCGTGATTTCCTCGCGTCCGAGCAACTCGCTGCCCTTGCCTTCGAGCGAGATCGTCCCGCGTTCGAGGACGTAAGCGTAATCGGCGAGCGCTAGCGCCTTGCGCGCGTTCTGCTCGACCAGCAGGATCGAGGTCCCGCGCGCTCGTTCTTGGGCGATGATCTCGAAGACCGTCTCAACGAGCTTCGGCGCGAGTCCCATCGAGGGTTCGTCGAGCAAGAGCGCCTTCGGTCGCGCCATCAGTGCGCGGGCGAAGGCGAGCATCTGCTGTTCGCCGCCGGAAAGCGAGCCGGCCGCAAGCGAACGTCGTGTCCCGAGGATCGGGAATCGCTCGTACATCTCGGTAACGCCGGACCCGGCGCTGCCGCGGTGAGCCGCCTCGCCGGCAACTTGAAGATTCTCCTCGACACTCATCGAGGCCAGCATCCGCCGCCCTTCCGGGACCTGGACGAGTCCGGCCCGCACCACGGAGTGAGATGAGGCGCGGGTGATGTCGCGACCGTCGAACGTGACGCGCCCTTCGCGAATCGGGATGAGGCGCGAGAGCGCGAGCAAGAGCGTCGTCTTCCCCGCACCGTTCGCGCCGACGATCGCGCAGAGCGTGTGCGCCTCCAAGCGCAGCGAGATTCCGTGTAGCACCTCGATCCGGCCGTAGCCGGCCTTGAGGTTTTCGATCTCGAGCAGCGCCACTAGCGGTGTTCCGAGTCGGCGGCGCCGGTGCCGAGATAGGCTTCGATGACGGCGGGGTCGCGCGCGACTTGGGCCGGCGTCCCCTGCGCGATCGTCTCGCCGAAGTTGAGGACGAGGACGTGGTCGCAGACCGCGGTCACGAGCGACATGTCGTGCTCGACGAGGAGGATGCCCGTGCCGAGGCGCGCGACCGCTCGGATCAGTGCGCGCAACTCGCCGGATTCGCGCGGATTCATTCCGGCCGCGGGTTCGTCGAGCAGCAACACGTGTGGCTCAGACGCCAGGGCACGGGCGATCTCGAGCCGTCGCTGCTCGCCGTAGGGGAGCGTCCCGGCTCGCCGCTCGAGTTCGTGATCGCGCACCATCGCGCGCGTCAGGAGCTCGCGGACGGCGTCGTCGCTGAGCGTGCCGCGGCGTCGATAGGCGCCGGCGCGTACGTTGTCGGCGACGCTGAGCGCGCCGAAGAGGCGGATGTTCTGATACGTTCGCGCGATGCCGGCTCGCGCGACGCGATGCTGCGACAAGCGGTCGAGTCGCGCTTCTCCGAGCGCGATCGTACCGGAGGCGGGTCGCACGACGCCAGTGACCGCGTTGATCAGCGTCGTCTTCCCGGCGCCGTTGGGGCCGATCAGGCCGACGACGGTCGCTGGCGGAACCTCGAGGCTGACGGCGTCGAGCGCGAGGACGCCGCCGTACCGAACGCTCACGCGATCGACGACGAGCTGCTCCGCGAAACCGAGCGAAGTCACGTGCGTCGTTGCCAGAGCCCGGCGATCCCCGCCGGGGAGAACAGGATGATGCCGAGTAGGATCGCGCCGCTCGAGACCTCGCGATAATCGTGCAAGAAACGCACGAGCTCCGGGAGGACGGTCATCAAGAGTGCACCGAGGACGGCGCCGAGGGAACTCGTCACGCCGCCGATGACGCACATGACCAGCACCTGTTCCATCCGGCCAAAACCGAAGTCCCCGGGCGTGATGAAGAAGTTGGAGTGCGCGTAGAGCGCGCCCGCGAGGCCGGCGACGATCGCGCCGGCGACCAGCGTCCCCATCCGCACCCCGGCGACGTCGATGCCGACGCCGCGTGCCGCACTTTCGTCTTCGCGCGTGGCGGCGACCGCGAGGGCGAGCTTCGTGCGCCCGAAGAGAAAGATCGCGAAGCCGACGACAGCGAGCGTTCCGTAGATCGAGAGCGTGTTGGCGTCGTTCGGGATCCCGGATAAGCCTTCGGCGCCGCCCGTGATCGGCCAGTTGATCGCGATGATGCGCGTGATCTCTCCAAACCCGATGGTCGCGATCGCGAGGAAGACGCCGCGCAGCCGGCCGATCGGAAGGGCGAGGACGGCGGCGACGAGGGCGGCTGCGAGGGCGCCGGCGAGTGCGGCGCCACCGAGATTCCATCCCAAGTGAACGGCGCCGATCGAGCTAACGTAGGCGGCGATGCCCATGAACGCCGCTTGCGCGAGCGCGAGGCTGCCGGCGCGCAGCGATATCGAGAGGGAGAGCGCGAGCAGCGCGTTGATCCCGATCTGATCGATCAGCTTCGAGTGGTGCGCGAAGAACTCAAACATGGCCGCTCAGGCCGCGCGTAACGCGCGCTTCCCGAAGAGGCCGGTCGGCCGAAGGACAAGGATCAAGAACATGACCCCGAACGCGATGGCGTCGCGGTAACTCGAAGAGATGTAGGCGACCGAGAGCGTCTCGACGGCGCCGAGCAGGAAGGCTCCGATCACGGCGCCCGTCACGCTGCCCATCCCGCCGAGGATGATGATCGCCAGCCCCTTGAGTTCGATACGCGCGCCCATATCGAGGCTGACGCTATTGTATTGCAGCCCGATGAGAATTCCGGCGGCGCCGCCGAGCGCCGAGGCGATGAAGAACGTCAGCGCGATCGTCCGTTCGATGTCGACGCCCAGGAGCGCCGCGGCGACGCGGTCGGCGGCGACCGCACGGATGCTGCGTCCGAGTGCGGTCGAACGCAAGACGTAGGAAAGGACCCCCATGAGCACGAGCGCGATCGCCAAGATCACCACGTCGAGCGCTCCAACGGTCAGCGAGCCGATGTGGATCTCGGCCGTCGACAGCGCGTTCGCGGGGAAGCGCTGCTCGTCGGGGCCCCAGATGCCGCGCGCAACTCCCTGCATGATGATCGCGGCGCCGATGCTCGAGATGAGCGGTACGAGCGTCCCGGCGTTGCGCCGCCGCAGCGGCGCGAAGGCGACGCGATCCAGCAACACGCCGAGGAGCCCGGCGACCACGAGGGCGAGCGCGAACGCCAGCACGAGCGGAACGCCGAGCCCGGCCAGCGAGAGCGCGACGAACGCGGCCAGCATGAAGATGGCCGCGTGCGCCAGATTGAGGATGTCGAGGACGCCGAAGATCAGCGTGTAGCCAATCGCGAACAGGGCGTACACGGCGCCGAGAAAGACGCCGTTCGCGAGTTGCTGGACTAGCAACTACTTAAACGGGACGAAGGCGCCTTTGGAGACCTCGAGGATTGCGCTGTCGGCTCTCACGTCGCGCGACGACATGAACGAAACCGGACCGAGCACCGTCATCAGGGGCTTCATGTTCCCGAAGAAGCTACAGAATTGTCCGGAATTCGTGGCTCCGCCCTTGATTGCGGCGGCGACGACCTGCGCGGCCGCGTAGGCTTGCGCGGCGAACTGATCGGGCGCCTTTCCAAACTTCTTGGTGTAACGCTCGACGAACGTCTTATTGCCGCCGCGCGTGTCGCCGAGGTAGTAGGCCGCGCCGACGATCACGCCGTCACCGGCCGGGCCGGCGAGGTCGATGAACTTCGGCGAGTTGAGGCCGTTGCCGCCGGCGAAATGGCCTTTGAAGCCGAGCTGTTTGGCCTGCGTTGCGATCTTGACGCCTTCTTCGATCAGCGCGCCGATCACGAGCAGATCGGGTTTCTTCTCACCGATCGCCGTGAGCTGAGCTTTGAAATCCACGTCGCCCTTGTGGAACGTCTTGATGTCGACGACATCGATGTTGTCGGCCTTGAGCGAGGCACTGAAGATGTCGAAATCCGTCTTCGTAAATTGATCGTCGTCGCCGTAGATGATGGCTGCGGTCTTGACCTTCCAAGCCTTCTCCATCTTGACGAGCATCTGCGGGACGACTTGCTCTTCGGAGAGCGAGTCGCGGAACACGCACGATCCCATCGTCGTGATCCCTTGCGCGGTGTTCGAGGTCGCAAGGATCGTCAAGTTTTTTCCAACGGCGATCGGGTCGGCTTTCTTCGCTTCGCTCGAGAGGGTCGGGCCGATCATCAGCGCCGAGCCGTCGGTGGTGAACTTTTGCACCAAGTTCACGACCTGGTTCGGATCGGAAGCCGAGTCTTGAACGTCGAAGGTCAGGCTCGCGCCGGCGGCGTCGATCAGGCCTGCCTTGAGGTCGTCACCCGCCAACTCATACGCATTTTTCTGCGAGTTTCCGTACGCGCCGGCCGAACCGGTCACATCGGCGATCACGCCGACCTTGACAGACTTGCCCGTCATCGGGCCCGCACCGAGCGCTACGCTCGAACCGAAAGCCAAAAGCAGAACGGCACAAAAAACCGACTTCACTCGCACGTCAAACCTCCACAATTTCAAAGCACGCTCCTGTAGCGAGCTTCGTCTGCTTCTGAGCGCGCCTATCCTTAAGCCTGCCGAGGCTGCCAGCCTACGATAGTTGCGGCCTCAGGGCGCGCATGAAGCGGCCGAAGCGAGCGTCGTTTTCAGGGGATGAGGGAAGCGCCGTGTAGACGACGAGGACGTAGCGCGCGCCGTTCGCGAGGTCGAGGATGCCTCCGTCGTGCGAGACTTCGTCGGTGTCGCCGGTCTTGTGTGCGAAACGGTCGCCTTCGGCGAGACCGCCGTTCAACTTCGCGTTCCATTCTTGCGCGGCTAGCGCTTCGCGCAACCAATCGGCGCCCGGGACGGTACTCTCGGCGATCCGCGTGAAGAGCAAGGCCGCGTCGCCGGCGGGGTGCGCGTTCCGGCCCTGCGACTCGGGATCGTCGATGAGCGGCAGGCTGCCGGAGAGCTTGCGGCGGATCGCGGTGTTGAGCAGTCCCCAACTCCGTGCGAACGATGTCGCGCGGCCACGGCCGATCACATCGATGAGCGTATTGGTCGCGACGTTGTCCGAGCGGGTGAGCATCAGCCAGCCCAACTCGTCGAGGCGGGCGCGGTATCCGGGGACGAGCGGTGAGGCGCCGTCGTTGGCGGTCATGTTCGTTTCCCCGATGACGACCCAGTCTTCGGGGCGGCAGACGCCTTCGAGCCAAAGTCGGCTCAATGCGGCGGCGATGGGCACCTTGATCATCGACGCGGAGGCCAACGGCGCCGTCGGGTTGACGGCGACTTCGTACTCGGATCCCGGCGCCGAGTTCACTAGGCGTCGCAGGACGAGCGAGGCCGCAGCCATCCCGAGCCGGGCGGCCAGCGCCGTGAGCCCGGACGCATCGGGCCTCACTGCGATTGAAGCGTCGCGGAGCTGGGTATGCAAGCAGGTACTTGCATCAGATCGGCCCCGGTGGTATTATCCGCGTGCAAGTACTCACTTACATGAGGTCGCATCCCGTGAGTCAACCCTCTACCCCGAACGCTTTTTCGCTCGGACCCTTCGTGGACGCCGAGCGGCTCGCGGCGCTCGAGGCCAACGTCGCGGCTGCCGCCGGCGATGGGGCCCGTGACGTGACCATCGACCTGGCTGAACTCACCGTCCTCGAGCCGCTCGTCATCAAGGCGTTGATTCGCATGTTGCGGAGCGTGACCGGGTTCGGCGGACGGATTCACTTAACGGTGGGGGGGAAGGCCGTGCGTGAGACGCTGCGCGTGACGGGGCTCGACAATTTATTCGCGATCGTGGAGTCGGCGGCGTGAGTTTGCGAGCGCGAGACTTTCATTATATAGAGAACGCTTTCGACGGAACGCTTCCGCATGCCGGGCACTGGAGCCGGGAAGGATAGCGATGCTCAAGACGGACGACACGAGCGCAAAGCCGGGCGTCGATCAGACGCGGCTCCGCATCCTCGTTGCCGCGCGCGAGCTGTATGCCGAAAAAGGCAGCCGCGGCACGACGACGCGGGAAGTCGCCGAGCGTGCCGGCGTCAACGAAGCAACGCTCTTCCGGCACTTCGGAACGAAGGGGCAGCTGCTGGCGGCGATGCTCGAGCACTTCAGCGGCACGTCGCTCATGCCGGCGCTGCTCGAAGAAGCGCGCGCGTTTCCCACGCTCGAACTGCAACTCCGTCATATCGGGCTGGCAGCGATCGAGTCGATGCGCCAGCGTGAGGACTTGATCAAAGTGACGATGGCGGAAGAACTGACCAACCCGGAAGGGTTTACGTGCGCCTGGCGCACGCCGCTGGCCGCGCGCGTCGGCGTCTCCGGATACATGCGCGAGAAGATCGCGGCAGGCGAGTTGCGCGGCGACGCCGACACGCTGGCGCGAATGTTTCTCTCCCTTTTCTTCGCGTACGTCATGGCCCGCAAACTCTGGACCGACGCCGAGTTGTCGCCCGCGCGCGCGGCCGAGACGATGGTTGCACTCTTTCTCAACGGAGCACGAATCGAGTAATGGCCACCACCCATCCGCAGACGCCCGTCGTCGCACTCGACGGGGCGGACTTGGTCGTCGAGCGACCCGCCTCGCCGGGGCGCCGCACGTTGTTGATCGTCGCCGCCGCGATCGTGGCCGTCGTCGTGCTCTTTTTCGGGATACGTTACCTCGCGTATGCGACGACGCATCAGACGACCGACGACGCGCAGATCGACGCCGATCAGATCGACGCGACGAGCAAGATCGCCGAGCGCGTCAGCCGGATTTTGGTCGACACCAATCAACCGGTCAAGCGCGGTCAACTGTTGATTCAACTCGACGACCGAGACGAGCGCGAGCGGCTCCTACAAGCGCAAGCGAACGTCCGCGTCGCCGACGCTCAGGCGCAGGCTGCGGAGTCCAACGTCACGCTCACGCGCGACACCCAGCTCGCGCAAAATGAGGAAGGTTCGGGGCAGATCGCACAGGCTCAGGCCGGCATCAGCAGCGCCGATGCGTCGGCGCAGTCGGCGCGAGATCAGATCGCCGCGGCGCAGGCCGCGCTCGACGCCGCCCGCGCGGATTTGCAAGCCGCGCAGGCCGCGGTTCCGGGCGCGTATCAAGCGATGCTCAAGGCGCAAGCAGACTTGCGCCGGACCCAGTCGCTGGTCGGTACCGGCGACCTTCCGCAGGCGCAACTCGACGCCGCCAGGGCCGCGTATCAGTCGGCGGTGTCGGCGTATCAGCAGGCGCAAGCCAACGCGAGCGCGGCCGCGGCCAACGTCGGACAGGAGCAGCAAAAGCTCGTCGCTCAGCGGAGTTCCGCCGGCAGCAGTGCGGCACAAATCGGCGTGCAGCTGGGGACACTCGTCACGGCGCAAGGGAAACTCGCCGAGTCGTCGACCCCGAGCCGCGTCAGCGCGCAACAGGCACAGGCCAATGCCGCGACGGCGCAGATCGGCGCGTCGACTGCCCTGCTGAAGACGGCACAGGACCAGCTCTCGTATACGCAGATTCGCTCGCCGATCGACGGCTACGTCGGCGCGAAGAACGTCGAGGTCGGCCGCACGGTTCAACCCGGCGAATCGCTGATGACGATCATCCCCTCGAGCGGCGTGTATATCACCGCGAATTATAAGGAAACGCAACTCGGGAACATGCATCCCGGCCAGCTGGTCGACATCGGCGTCGACGCTTATAAGGGCGTGAAATTCCAGGGGCACGTCGAAACGATCGCACCGGCTTCGCAGAACAAGTTCAGCCTCGTTCCTCCGCAAAACGCGACCGGCAACTTCGTCAAGGTCACGCAGCGCGTCCCGGTTCGCATCGTCTTCGACAATCCGGACCCCAAATATCCGCTGCGCCCCGGGATGTCGGTCGAGGCGTCGGTGAAAGTCAAGTAAGTTGACCGCGAATCCGGCGCTCGCGCGCGGCATCGCGTTCAACGGACGCGCCGAAGCGCCGCTGTTGCGCAACGTCGTCGAGTACGGCGGCCGCCGCGCGCTCATCACGCTCGCGATTGTGACCGCGACTCTGCTCGAGATCGTCGACGTGACGATCGTCAACGTCGCGCTGCCGAACATCGAGGGGAACTTCGGGGCGAGCATCGATCAGGCGGCGTGGATCGGAACCGGCTACATCATCGCGAACGTCATCGTCATTCCGATCACGCCCTGGCTACAGAGGCGTTTCGGGCGGCGCCAGTACTACGCGGCCTCGATCGCGATCTTTCTCGTCGCCTCGGTCATGTGCGGGTTGTCCGGCTCGCTCGAGGCGCTCATTTTTTGGCGGATCGTCCAGGGTGTCGGCGGCGGCGGTTTGATCTCGACGTCGCAGGCGATCTTACGCGAAACCTATCCCGCCGACAAGCAAGGACTGGCGGCGGGAATCTTCGCGATGGGCGTCATCGTCGGGCCGACGGTCGGGCCGACGCTCGGCGGACTCGTCACCGATCAACTTTCGTGGCGCTGGGCGTTCTTCATCAACGTGCTGCCCGGGCTGCTCGCCCTCGCGGTCATCCTCACGATGCTGCGCAACCCCGAACGTTCCACCAAGATGCCACTCGATTATGTCGGGCTCGGCCTGCTCGCGGTCGGCATCGGCTCGCTGCAATACGTTCTCGACCAAGGCCAGCAAAAAGATTGGTTCGGCGACGAATCGATCGTCGCGTGCACGTTCACCGCCGTATTCGGCTTGATCGCCTTCGTGGTGTGGGAGCTCCGTCAGCGGCGTCCGCTCGTCGACTTCAGCGTGCTGCGTTATCGCTCCGTCGCCGCCGGCAGCATCCTCGGAATGGTACTCGGCATCAGCCTCTACGGAAGCGTCTTGATCTTGCCGCAATACGTCCAGGGCTCGCTCGGCTTCACGGCGACACTTTCCGGCGAACTCTTGGTGTTTCGCGCGGCCGCCGTCTTGCTATTCACGCCGCTGGTGGCCTACTTGTCCGGCCGCAACATCGTCGATCAGCGGATCCTCGTCGCGTCCGGTTTCATCGTGCTGGGGATCTCGAATTTCATGCTGGCCGGCGTGACCACGGCGACCTCAGATTTCTGGACGTTCTTCTGGCCGCTCGCGCTCAGTGGTCTTGGCCTGTCGCAGATCTTCGTGCCGCTGACGGTCAGCGTGCTCGGCGCCGTCGAGATGCGCGACATCCCGGGAGCGGCGGCGTTCTTCAATCTCGCGAGGCAGATCGGCGGAAGCATCGCGATCGCCGTCCTGGTCACCATTTTGGCGCGCGCGAACGCGATCCATCACACCGAACTCGCCGCGCGGATGACGTTCGATTCGCCGCCGGTCGCGGAGTACGTGTGGCGCAACGGCGGTGCCGGCGCTCCCGGCGTCGTGCAGAAGCTCAATGCCCTGGTCGGCGCGCAGGCCGCCGTTCTGTCCTACGCCGACACGGCGCGCGCGGTCGGCCTGGTTTCGCTCGCGCTCGCGCCGCTTGCGTTCATCTTGCGACGGCCCAAAGCGGCCCTCATCGCCGCCGAATAAGAACAGGAGAAGTGTGGTGTTTGATTCGTTGATCCTGAGCCTGGCCTTGGTTGCGGCGCCGTCGCCGCCTCCGTCGCCGTTGCCCGTCGCGACCGCGGCGCCGGGGACGATCGCGACGCCGTCGTCGACGCGCGGTCTCGTTCTTCCGCTCGCGCCGGAGATCGCGCCGATCGTTCACCTGCCAGAGGACGCCTTGCCGTCCGGCGATCTCGCCGGGACGTCGGGGCCGTTCGTCGGCCTCTCGCTTTCCGATGCGATCGGGATGGCGCTCGCTCGCAACACCGATCTGGGTGTGGCGCAATCCAACCGGCGCATCGCCGGTTGGCAGATCGTCGCGGCGCGAGGCGCGTACGACGTCCAGCTGATGGTTCAGCCGAGTTTCGGCTACGAGAAGATTCCGTCGCTGAGCCCCTTCCAAAGCGGGCCGAACGGCGGGCCGGCGCAGCAGATCAGCGCCGGCGCGAACGGTCAGGCCCAGGGGCTGACGACAAGCGGCGGCCACTTCAGCGTCGGCACCAGCGCCCAGCGAATCGACAACAACAACACGATCAACGGCTACGAGCCGTATTATCAGACGGCACTCTCACTGATGTACACGCAGCCGCTCGGGCGTGGCGCCGGGATGGACGAAGCGCGCCGGCAACTACAACTCGCCAAGATCAACGCCGATCTCTCGAACGACACGGCGCTCCTACAGGCATCGAACACGCTTTCCAACGTGCTCGATGCATATTACGACCTGATCTCGGCGTGGAAAAACGTCGCGATCCAAGAAGACGCGCTCTTACAAGCGAAAGTTCAAAGCGAGAGCAACGCGCGCCTGGTCAAAGCCGGCGCGGCTGCGCCGGTCGACGTGATCGAGTCGGACACGCAGGTCAACGTCTTTCAGGACAACGTCTATTCGGCGATCCAAAACGTCGCGAGCTTGCAGAATCGGCTCAAACAATTGATCTTGAACGGCCCGGCCGATCCCCTCTGGACCGCGAACCTGGTCCCGATGACGCCCGCCGCAGAAGTTCTGGCGGAGCCGAAACTCGACGACCTCGTGGTTGCGGCCTTGCGGACGCGTCCGGAGGTCGGGCAACTGCGTGAGGAGATGCGCAACGCCGACGTCAACGTACGTTATGAATGGGAACAGACCAAGCCGCAGGTCGATCTGAACCTCAGCGTCGCCGAGAACGGCTTCGCGGGCCAAGCGACCAACCCGTCGCAGAACGCGTTCCTCGCAGCCTCCAACGCGGAGATCGTCGCGATCAACCAATTGATCGCGCGCGTCAACGCGAACTCCGCGCCTGGGCAAGCACCGCTCCAGCCGCTCGTGATTCTGCCGAGCACCGTTCCGTCGTATACTACGGGCGGGCTCGGACAAGCCTACGCGAGCATGTTCGCAGGGCGCTATCCGCAGATCCAGCTTTCGGCGACGATCGCGTTTCCGTTACGCAATCGAACCGCCGAGGGGAATTATCACGCCGCACTCGAGCAGCGCGATCAGTTGAAGACCCAAGAGGTCGCCCTCATCCAGCGCATTCAAACTGAGTCGCGCAACGCGCTCCAGACCTATCGCAGTGCCCGCTCTCGGGTGATCGCCGCGACCGCCGCGCGCCAAGCCGGCGAGCAAGTCGCCGCGAGCGAGCTGCGCAAGTTCAAGGCCGGAAACTCGACCACGTTCCTCGTCCTGCAGCGGCAGATCGACCTCGCCAACCAGCGCGGCCGCGAATTGCAGGCTCAGACCGATTTGGCGAAGGCGCTGGTCGAGCTCGACCGCGTGAGCGGTGGCCTCTTGGCGCGCAACGGCGTCGACGTCTCGAAAGTAGGGAGCGCTCCGCTCGGCTTTACGCCGGCGCTGGCTCGCTGAGGACCGGCGCGGGCAGGCCGCGCGACGGCGCGTCCTGCAGCCACGTGTCGATTTCATCGGCCGGCAAGGGTTTGACGATGAAGTTGCCTTGCGCGAGATCGGCGCCGAGCTTGCAGACCTCAGCCCACGTCGCCTGATCTTCGACTCCCTCGACGACGACGTCGAGGCCGAGTTTGTGCGCCAACTCGATCGTCGCCGAGACGATCGCCGCGTCTTGTGGATCTTCGATCATGCCGGCGACGAACGTTCGGTCGATCTTGAGCTCGTCGACCGGATAGCGTTTGAGGAACGCCGGCGACGAATAGCCCGTTCCGAAGTCGTCGATCGAGAGACGGACTCCGAGCGCGGTGAGCCGGGCGAAGGACTCGGCGACGTGTTCGGTTTCGCTCGTGAGCGTCGTTTCACTGACTTCGAGACAAAGCTGCGACGGGGCGACGTCGTGGAGCGCCAAGAGCCGGGTGATTGTATTCGGAAGGCGCGAATCGCGGAAGTCGTAGCCCGAGAGATTCACGGCGAGCCGCGCTTCGATCCCGAGGTTGCGCCAGCGCTTGAACTGTTGCAGCGCCGTCCGCAAGACCCATTCGGTCAAAGGCGCCATCATTCCGATCTCCTGCGCGATCGGGATGAACGCGTCGGGACCGAGCAAGCCGCGCTCGGGATGATCCCAGCGCACGAGGGCTTCGATGCTGGTGATGGCGCCGGTGCGTAAACCGAGTTGCGGCTGATAGTGAAGGACGAGCTGGTTGTTGGCGATCGCGTCGTGGAGCGAGGTGTTGTTGCCGAGGCGGCGCTGCGCTTCGTGGTCGTCGGTGGCGGAGAACACCGAAACGCCGGAGCGATTGCGCTTCGCGACGTACATCGCGATGTCGGCTTGGCGCAGAATCGTCGAGGCGTCGGCCTCTTCGGACGAGACCGCGATTCCGATGCTGGCGCCGACGACGAGCGTTTGGCCCGCGATTCGATACGGCGCGATCAGCGCTTTGGCGATGCGCTCGGCAACGCCGGTAGCTTCGGCCACGCCGTGGCCCGGGAGAAGCACCGAGAACTCGTCGCCGCCGAGCCGCGCAACCAAGTCGGCGTCGCGTACTTTGGTCTTGACGCGGCTCGCGACTTCGCAGAGCAGCGCGTCGCCCCAATGGTGGCCGAGGGCGTCGTTGACGTCCTTGAAGCGGTCGAGGTCGATGAACAGGACCGCGAGCGAATGACCGCTGTGGAGTGCGACCGCCAATTCTTCATCGATCTGAGCACGCAGGTGTTTGCGGTTGGGAAGCCCGGTGAGCGGATCGCGCAGGGCCTGGTTCGCGAGCGTTTCCTCGGCGCGTCTGCGCTCGGTCACATCGCGTCCGCAGATGACGATGCCGTGGACGGCGTCGTCGTCCAAGCGATTCTTGACGCTGACTTCGAGGGTTCGCATGCCGCCGTCGGCATGGTGGACGCGAATCTCGATCTTCTCCCTGTCCTCGGCCCCGCGCAGTGCGCGCGCGACCAAAGCGTCGACTCGGCGCTGCGACCCATCGTTCAGCGCGCCGCGCATTCGGCCCGCGATGATGTCTTCGGGTTCGTATCCGAGAACCGTGAGGTGAGAGGCGCTTGCGAATGTCGGGCGGCCGCGTTCGTCGATGACGACGATCAGATCTCCGGCATGTTCGCTCAGCGCACGGAAGCGGCGCTCGCGATACTCGAGGGCACCGTCCTGTTCGCGGATCCGGCGCGAGAGTTCGCGCAGGCGCCCGATGACGGCGCCGACGATGACCTGAACGACCAGAATGACGAAGACCATGCCGACGCTGCTTCCGCCCTCGACATGCGGCGCTTGGAGGATCGCAGCGTCGAAACCCGTCGTGACGATCGCGGCGAACACGCCCGGCCACATGCCGAAGCAATAAGCGACGACGACGACGTCCAGCCAGGCGATGAGGATCGAGAGCGGAGCGGCGCGGCTTGCCAGATCGGGCGACATCAAGACGACGGCCGTGTCGATGAGCGTGAGACCGATCACGACGGCAAGCGGCAAGAACGGCGCAGCCCAAGGCCCACGCGGCCCGGCCGGCGTGATTTTCTCCACATTTGGGTGGTCGGAGCGGGGTTCCGGGGGCTTTAGCAGTCCGCTAGGGTTCCTCACCCTTCACGAGGGGGTTCTTGAGGCCGGCGGCAGCCGCGCGATCGACGAGCCAGGTCAGGTGTCCGCGAGCCGGGGCAACCACCTGAATCGGGCAGTGGATCGGATCCCGCGGCCCCTCCAGAGCAGTGGCCAGCGCCGCCGCTTTTTGCGGGCCGGCGGTGGCGATGGCGACGAGATGAGCCGCGTTGATCACGCGCGGCGTCACCGTAAGCCGATACGCCGAGAGTTTCGTAACAAACGGCGCGCGCACGAGCTGCGCATCGTCCTCAAACGGATCGGCTCCGGGGAAGAGCGAGGCCGTGTGCCCGTCGGGCCCCATCCCGAGCAGCATCAGATCGAGCCGTGGCTCGTCTCCGAGTTCGCGCCGCAGGATTGTGGCATAGTCGCGCGCAGCCGTCGCCGGTTCGTCTTCGCCGCGCATCCGAAAGATGCGAGCGGGCGAGATGCCGAGCGGGCCGAGCAGCGCATCGTAGGCCATCTTGTAATTCGATTGCGCGTCGTCGGGCCCGACGCAGCGCTCGTCACCGAAGAAGAAGCTGACCTTCGACCAGTCGAGTGCGTCGCGCAGCGGCGGTGCCGTCAACAATGCGTACGCTGCTTTCGGCGTCGTGCCGCCGGCTAGTGCGAGCGCGCAGCGACCCTCGACCGCGATCGCCGCGCGGGCCACGTCGACGACGCACGCGGCGACGACTTGCGCGAGCGCCCCGGGATCTTTGACGACCGTGAGGTTTCCGACGGTGCGAGTCATTCCGGAATCCCGAGAAGCCCGCGAACTGTTTGAAGCGTCGTCTCGAAGATCGGGTCGCGCGAAAAGGCCAGAATCGCGCGCTCGATGAGCGAGGTGGTGTCGACGGCGTGCAGCGGAACGAGCCAGCACGGCTTCGCCTGCTTACCTTCGACCGAGAGGCGCACGACGTTTTCGTTGTCGTCGGCGAGTGCGGCGATGTAGCGCGAGTCCTCGCTGGTCAAGACCACGCGCACGACGCGGCGGCCGTCGCCCTTTGGTGTCCGGGTGAAGGTGACCGTGCCGCCGTCGCGCGCACGAAACGTGTGCGGGTCGAGCGCCTCCCACGAGATACGGCTGCCGAGCCACCCGCCGAGATAGAGCGCTTCCGCCTTCGAGCCGCTGTCGATCTCGAGCGCGCGTAGCGAGAACAGATCGTCGCGCAGGGCGGGATCGTCGAAGAATTGCGCGATCATCTCTTGCCAAGGTGAGAGACGCATGAAGGCGAGGTCGTGCAGGGCGACCCGCGGATAACGGCGCGCGAATTCGACGAGCTCGCGCAAGGTTGCTTCGTCGCGCACGCGGCCCGACGAGTCGACGACGACGGCGTCGGCCAATTCGACGAGTCCCGAAAACGTCCGACTTTCGAGCAAACCAGCGCCGCTCCACCACAGCACCCTCGGACAGCCGGCGATCGCGAGTTGGTCGACCATCCCGACGATCGTTGCGTGATCGAGGTCGGCGACGCCTAAATCGACGCGTTCGTTGAGGATCGTCGCGCCCCCCGACTCGCGTGCGTTGCACGAGACGTCGATGCCCTCGGTGCCGCCGGTCGAATCGAGAACGATCGCCCGCGACGGATGTTTCTCGGCGACCAGCGCCGCGCGTTCCAGGATCCAGTCGCGCCGCTCCGCATCGTCGACGAAGACGACGAAGTTCATCGTCACCGCGCTGGCAGACGTTCTGCCGACCGCGCCGGCGCGCGCTCGGCAGAGCCGTTCGAGGATTCCGGCGACGTCGCCGATCGAGCTGACGTGAACGGCCATCTAAATCTTGCGCCACTCTCGCGCGTCGCCGGCGAGCAAGGCGTCTGAATTCGACGGCCCCTGCGTCCCCGCGGCGTAATTCGGAAAGTCCTCGGCGCGCGTACTGGTCCAACCCTCGAGGACGGGCATGACGATCTCCCAGGCACGCTCCACGGCATCCCAGCGCGTGAACAACGTCGCATCGCCGCGCATCGCATCGCCGATGAGGCGTTCGTACGCCGGTGCCGACGCGACGCCGAAACCGGTGCCGTAATTGAAGTCCATCGTCACGGCGCGAATGTGCATCTTTGGGCCGGGGACCTTCGCGTTGAAGCGGATCGAAACGCCCTCTTCGGGTTGGATTTTCATGACCAGCGTGTTGTTTTCGAGCCGCTCGCCCATTTCGCCGAAGATGCGGTGCGGAATCGGGCGGAAGGCGACGGCGATCTCGGAGTACTTGCGCGCCAAGCGCTTCCCGCTGCGCAGATAGAACGGAACGTCGGCCCAGCGCCAGTTGTCGATGAGAAATTTCGCGCCGGCGTAGGTCTCGGTGTTCGAGTTCGGGTCGACGCTTGGTTCTTGGCGGTAACTCGGAACCGGCTTGCCGTCGATCGTCCCCGCGCCGTACTGCCCGCGCACGGTCGTCTTCGCGACCTCGTCGGGCGCGATCGGTCGCACGGCCGAAAGCACTTTGAACTTCTCGTCGCGGATGTGATCGGCGCTGGGCGAGATCGGCGGCTCCATCGCCACGAGTGCGAGCAAATTGATGACGTGATTTTGGATCATGTCGCGCAGCGCGCCGGCGTTGTCGTAGTAGCCGCCGCGGCCCTCGACGCCGACGGTCTCGGCGGCGGTGATCTGGATACAGTCGACGTAACGGCGGTTCCAGATCGGTTCGAACATCACGTTGGCGAAACGCAGCGCCATGATGTCTTGCACNNACTTCGGCTTGGAGCGCGCGCGCGGAGTCGAGGTCGGTCCCGAACGGCTTCTCGATGATGATGCGCGACCAGCCCTGAGCCTGGTCTTTCGGACCGAGCCCGACGTCGCTGAGTTGCTGGACGATCGTCGCAAACACCGACGGGGGGGTCGAAAGATAGTAGAGGCGATTCGCGCGGGTTCCGAGCTGTTTGTCGTTCTCGTCGAGTTGCGCGCGAAGCTTCTTGAACGCGCGGTTGTCGCCGAAATCGCCGCGGACGTAGGTGAGGTGCTGAGCGAAATCGGACCAGAGCGGATCCTTGGCCGGCCCGCTGTGCGAGAATTGGTCGATCGCGTCCTTCATCTGGGCGCGAAACTCGTCGTTCGAGTAAGGCGCTCGCGAGAAGCCGACGATCCCGTAATTCGTGGGCAGGATGTCTTCGAGCCGGAGATTCCACATCGCCGGCATCAGCATCCGTTTGACGAGGTCGCCGGCGGCGCCGAAGAGGACGATCGTGCACGGGTCGGTGATGCGATTGGTCGTGAGACCTTCGCGCAGCGGGTTGGCGGCTTGGCCGTCGCTGCCGCTGGTCTTGACCTCGGTCTGCATCACGCTTTCGAGCTCGCGGGTTCCTCGTGTTTGACGGCGTGGCCGCCAAACTGATTGCGGAGTGCCGCGACCACCTTCGCGCTGAACGATTCGTCTTGGCGCGAGACGAAACGTGAAAGGAGCGACATGGTGATGACCGGCGCGGGGACGTTTTCGTCGATCGCGGCTTGAACCGTCCAGCGGCCCTCGCCTGAATCCTCGACGTAGCCGCGAATGTCTTTGAGCATCGGGTCTTCTTTGAACGCGAGCTCGGCGAGTTCGAGCAGCCACGAACGCACGACGCTGCCGTGCAGCCAGAGTTCGGCGAGCTGGTGCAGGTCATACGTGAACTCGGATTTCTCGAGGATCTCGAAACCCTCGCCGTAGGCGGCGAGCATCCCGTATTCGATACCGTTGTGGACCATCTTCGAGAAATGGCCGGCGCCGCTCGGTC
This sequence comes from Candidatus Zemynaea palustris, assembly GCA_003134695.1. Taxonomy (GTDB): domain Bacteria; phylum Vulcanimicrobiota; class Vulcanimicrobiia; order Vulcanimicrobiales; family Vulcanimicrobiaceae; genus Zemelea; species Zemelea palustris. The sequence goes on from PLCB01000043.1 coordinate 75,754, forward strand.
CGACGTNNAGCCCCCAGATGCCGCCACTCGTCCCCGCATCGATGAAGGCGACGCCTTTGGCCTTCGCGGCGGCGTAGCGTGCTTGTGAGTCGCGGAAGTTCGAGTTGCCGCCGTCGACGATCGCGTCGCCGGGCGCGAGCAGGCCGAGCAGCTGTTGCACCGTGTCGTCGGTCGGTTTTCCGGACGGCACCATGATCCAGACGGCGCGCGGCGCGCCGAGTTTTCCGACCAGATCGGCGAGCGAGGTCGCCCCCGTCACGCCTTCGGCTGCCGACGTCTTCACGGCTTCGGGATTGCGATCGAACACGACGACCGAATGTCCACCACGTAAGAGCCGCGTCGTCATGTTGGCGCCCATCCGCCCGAGTCCGATCATCCCAAGTTGCATGTCAGCTCTTCCTTATACCCGAGCGGCCAGTGCGTCGTCGATGGCGTCGGTGAGTGCCGCGAGGGCGTGCGCGAGATCGGTCCTCAGGTGGAGGCGGCAGCCACGACGGTTGCGTTTGTCGAGCGATTCGAAATCGCCGAGCGCCTGCGCGCGTTCGAGCGTCTTGAACGACGCCATCCCCGGAATCGGGAGATCGAACGGCGGGTCGGCGGTGAGTTGGAAGAAGACGCCGGTGTTCGGGCCGCCCTTGTGGAGCTGGCCGGTCGAGTGCAGGAAGCGCGGACCGAAACCGACCGTGGTCGCGACCTTGAGCGCGTTGCGGACCTTCAGCCGGATGTCGTGCAGCGCCAGTTGGTGCGCGTCGTTCATTTCGATGTAGGCGGTGAACGCGACGTAGTCGCCGGGCTTCACTTGGTTGAAGATCGCCGCGAGCGCGCTCGACAGGTCCGCGCCGAGGGTGACGCCCTTCGAGCCGGAAAGCGGGATGACGTTGGCGACGTCGGTCCCCAGGGCCGGCGTAGGTTCGTTGAAGTGGCCGCTGGTACGCAGTTCCGCGAGCAGACGCTTCGTGTTATCCTTCGATTCCTGGACGTTCGGCTGATCGAAGGCGTCGATGCCGAGCAGCGAGCCCGCCGTCGCGGTCGCGATCTCCCAGAGCGCAAATTGCGCGCCGATGTCGAGCGCGTCGCTCATGCTCAGGCGTACCACCGGATGACCCGCCTTTTCGAGCAATTCGAGCCGAGTATCGATCGCGTAGCCATCCATTCGCTCGACGACGTGCTCGTTGACGGGGAGGCCGTCGCCGACGTAGACGAAGACCCGATCGTCGTCGTATTCGCCGGAGACGCCGAGCGTCTCGCCCTCGATCGGAACGATGCCTTTCCCTTGTTTTCCGGTGCTCTCGGCGATCAATTGCTCGGCCCACGACCCGAACGCCGCGACTTCGGGATGCGTCACGATCGTCAACTTGTCGCGGCCGCCTTTAGCGAGTGCGGCGATCGTCGCACCGAAGCGCACGCCGTCGCCGTCGCCGGCCTTCGTCGTTCGACCGTTCGCGTGCAAGGTGCCGACGCCACGATTGAGGATCGCCTTTACGTCGTAGCCGGCGATCGCGGCCGGCACCATCCCGAAATAGGAGAGCGCTGAATAGCGGCCGCCGATGTCCGGATCGTTCGAGAAGACGCGGCGGAAGCCGTTGGCTTTTGCTTCGACTTCGAGTTGCGTCCCCGGGTCGGTGATCGCGATGAAATGGCGTCCGGCGCCGGCGGCGCCGACCGTTTTCTGTACGCGGTCGTAGAAGTAGCGGAAGAAGGCCTCGGGCTCGGTCGTCGTCCCGCTCTTCGAAGCGACGATGAACAGCGTTCGCTCCAGATCGACCGCGTCTTCGATCGTTTTGACCTGCGCGGGGTCGCTCGAATCGAGGACGTGCAGTTGCGGATGACCCTGAATCTTGCCGAAGGTGACGCGCAAGACGTCGGGAGCGAGCGACGAGCCGCCCATCCCGAGGACGACCGCGTGCGTGCAATCTTTGGCGACGTCGCTCGCGAACGCGGCGAGTTCGGCGACGCCTTCGAGAACCCGTTCCGGGAAATCGAGCCAGCCGAGCGCGTGCGTGATGATCTGCGCGTCCTCGGGCGCGCTCGACCAGGGTGCTGGGTCGTGTTTCCAAAGCTTGGCGAGGAAATCGTCGGCTGCGAGGCGCGCGAGCGCGCCTTCGACGTCGACCTTCGCGTCGCCGAGTGCGATCGTCACCCGTTGCCCGCCGCGCGCTAGCATCTCGGTCTTGGATTCGATCGCGCCGAGCATCGCCTCGAACGAGTCGGCGAAGAGCTTGACGCCGTCCTCTTGGAGTTTCTGAGTTACGTCGTAGAGCGAGATCTGCGCTTGCGCGAGCGCCTCGAGCGTCGCGTGCGCACCGAGAAGATCTTCCTCGATCGAATCGGGCCGGACGACGCCGTGGTCGAGCAACGCGTCCAGGGTCGCGGGCGGGACCGTGTTGACGGTCTGCCGCGCGACGACGTTCTCTACGTAGAGCAGATCGGAGTAGGCCGGATTCTTCGTTCCGGTGCTCGCCCACAGGGGCCGTTGCGGTTTCGCGCCGGCGACCGCCAACTTTGCGAAGCGTGCGCTCTCGAACAACCGCTTGAAGCGTTGATAGGTCATCTTCAAGCCGGCGACGCCAGTCTTGCCGAGAAGCGAACGCAGCTGCGCTTGGCCTTTTGCGATCTTTTCTTCGAGAAATTTGTCGACCGCCGTATCGATGCGACTGACAAAGACGCTCGCAACCGAAGCGATGCGCTCGATCGGTTGACCGAGAATGGCGCGGCGCTCTAGTCCCTCGATGTAGGCGTTCGCTGCGGCTTCGTAATGCTCGACCGAGAACATCAGCGTGACGTTGACGTTGATCCCGTTCGCGATCGTCTCGGCGATGGCCGGAATCCCGGCCGGCGTCGCGGGGATCTTGATCATCACGTTCGGCCGGTCGACCGCTTTCCAAAGGCGCTGCGCCGCGGCGATGGTTCCGGCCGTGTCGTGCGCGAGCAGCGGTGACACTTCGAGGCTGACGAAACCATCGCCGCCGCCGGTCGCATCGTAGAGCGGCCGAAATTCGTCGAGCGCGTGACGGATGTCGTCAATCGCGAGCGCCTCGAAGAGCGCGTTCGGATCCAAATTACGCCCGGCGAGCGAGCGCAGTTGGTCGTCGTAGTCGGTGCCGCTGCCGATCGCTTTTTCGAAGATCGTCGGGTTCGAGGTCATTCCGCGAAGCCCGGCGTCGATGAGGCGTCGCAATTCGCCGGAGGCGAACATGCTGCGACGGATGTTGTCGAGCCAGATGCTTTGTCCGGCGGCGGCGAGTTGTTTGAGTTGATCGGCCATGAAAAGTTTCCTTAGACGCTAGCGAGGAGCCGCGAGGCGGTCGCGGCGACGTCTTGCGGCGTGAAGCCGAAGGCCTTTGCAATTGCGGCTGCCGGGGCGGAGGTCCCGTAGCGATCGAGCCCGATCGGGATGCCGTGCTCGCCGACCCAGCGCTGCCAGCCGAACGTCGCTCCGGCCTCGATCGAAACGCGGGCGCGCACCGCCGGTGGTAGAATCGAGTCGCGGTAGGCTTCGTTCTGCGCGGCAAAGAGTTCCATCGACGGCATCGAGACGACGCGCGTCTTGATGCCTTGCGCCTGCAAGATGACGCCGGCGTCGAACGCGAGCGAAACCTCGGAACCGGTCGCGATCAAGATCATGTCGGGTTCGCCGTCGCCGGAGAGGACGTACGCGCCGCGCGCAAGCGGCACGTCGCGCTCGCCGAGGAACGGAACCTTTTGGCGCGTGAGGACGAGCGCGGTCGGCCCGTCGTGCGCGACGGCGAATTTCCACGCCGCGAGGGCTTCGAGGGCGTCGGCCGGCCGAATCGTCGTCATGTTCGGCGTCGCGCGCAGCGTCGCGAGCTGCTCGATCGGTTGATGCGTCGGACCGTCTTCGCCCAAAAACACCGAGTCGTGGGTGAAGACGAAGATGACTTTGCTCTTGTTGAGCGCGGCGAGGCGAACCGAGGGCTTCATGTAGTCGAGGAAGTTGAAGAAGGTCGCCGTGAACGGGACGATGCCGCCGTGCGCGGTGAGCCCGTTGGCGATGCCGCCCATCGCATGTTCGCGGACGCCGAAGTGGATGTTGCGGCCGGCGTATTGGCCCGGCTGGAAGTCACCCAAGCCTTTGAGGTAGGTCTTGGTCGACGGGTCGAGGTCGGCCGAGCCGCCGACGAGTTCCGGAAAGTCGGCCGCGATCGCGTTCATCACCGTGCCGGCGGATTCACGGGTCGCAACGGCACCGTTGTCCTTATTGAAGGAAGGCCAGTTCGGTTTTGCCGGCGGCGCACCCGACTGGGTACGTTCGAATTGCGCGGCGAGCGGCGGATTCGCCGTTTTCCAGACTGCGTAAGTTTTCTTCCACTCGTCTTCGAGTGCGGCGCCTTTGCGGCCGACGTCGCGCCACCACGCGAGCACGTCGTCTGGGACGTAGAAGTCCGGCTCGAGCGGCCAGCCGAAGAATTCTTTGGTCTTCTTGACGTTGTCGGGGCCGAGCGGTTCGCCGTGCGCCGCGAACGTGTTGGCGCGCGGCGAGCCGTAGCCGAGCGTGGTGCGCACCGCGATGAAGGACGGACGCGGATCGGCTTTGGCGGCGCCGAGCGCACCGTCGAGCGCCGCGACGTCGTTGCCGTTATCACGATCGACTTGTTGCGTGTGCCAGCCGTAGGCGGCGAATCGGCCGATTCGATCTTCGGTGAATGTGACGTCGGTCGAGGCCGCGAGCGAAACCTGGTTGTCGTCGTAGAGAACGATCAACTTCCCAAGTTTGAGATGACCGGCGAGCGAAGCGGCCTCGGAGGCGACGCCTTCCATGAGATCGCCGTCCGATGCGATGCAATACGTGTGATGGTCGACGATCGACGGCTCGCGATTGTAGACGGCGCCGAGATGCGCTTCGGCGATCGCGAGGCCGACGGCGTTTGCGAAGCCCTGGCCGAGCGGCCCGGTCGTGACCTCGACGCCCGGGGTAACGTGAAGCTCCGGGTGACCGGGCGTCTTGCTGCCGAGCTGGCGGAAGTTCTTGAGGTCGTCGAGCGAGAGTCCCATGCCGGTCAGGTAGATGAGCGAGTAGAGCAACATCGAGCCGTGGCCGGCACTGAGCACGAAGCGGTCGCGATTGGCCCAGTGCGTGTCGGCCGCGTTGAAGCGCAGGTGCCGGCTCCAGAGCGTGTAGGCCATCGCCGCCGCGCCGAGCGGAAGGCCCGGATGACCGGAGTTCGCCTTCTCCACCGCGTCGATCGAGAGCATACGGATGGCGTTGATGCGTTGTTCGTCGTCGGGGCTGTTCACTGGAGCCTCCAAGGCAAGGCGAGCGGACTGGGGGCGTTCGCCGCCCGAAACGCCGATTCCGAGCGGGCGGGCTCGGAGATTATCTCCCGGGGCGGCCCAAGGACGGGCTGGCTGCGGTGCGAAGCAACCGCGCGCGATGGAGGCAGACGAGCTCAAGAGTCGGATCGAAGCGTTGGTGCGCGATCCGTCGGATCTCCGTGGTGCCGCCGGTAAAGCGGTCGACGAGGTGATCGCCGCGTTGGATGTGGGGAAATTGCGGGTCGCCGAGCCGTCGGACGGCGGCTGGGTGACCAACGCCTGGATTAAGGAAGCGATTCTTCTCTACTTTCGCAAGCTCGACGCGGTCGAGGTCGGTCGGCGGGAGCACGCGGACGCGTTCGGCGCGCGCGACGAGCGGCCGACGTTTTACGACAAACTCCCGACCAAGCGCAACTTCGCTGAGTTGGGAGCGCGCTGCGTCCCGCCGGGCGTTGCGCGGTACGGCTCGTTCATCGGCCGTAACGCGATCTTGATGCCCGGCTTCATCAACATCGGGGCCTACGTGGATGAAGGCTCGATGGTCGACACGTGGGCGACCGTCGGTTCGTGCGCGCAGATCGGCAAGGACGTTCATCTCGCCGGTGGCGTGGGCATCGGCGGCGTCCTGGAGCCGCCGCAGGCGCAGCCGGTGATCGTCGAAGACGGCGCGTTTATCGGGTCGCGCTGCATCGTGGTCGAAGGCGTGTTCGTCGGCCGTGAAGCGGTGCTCGGTGCAGGCGTGATCCTGACCGGAAGCACGCCGATCGTCGACGTGCGAGGGCCGGAGGCGGTCGTGACCCGCGGGCGGATCGCGGCGCGTTCGGTCGTGATCCCGGGAACGCTTCCAAAAAAGTTTGCAGCCGGCGAATTCGGGACCCCTTGCGCGCTCGTCATCGGCGAGCGAACGACGGAGACGGATCGCAAGACGTCGCTCGAGCGCGCGATCAGGGAATACGGAGTATCAGTATGAATCCGGCGATCGCGGCAACCGCCGGGTCGTTGATTCGCGCGCTGCACGCGCGGCGGAAGGCGACGACGATCGACTTGGGATTGGGCGAGCCGACGTTGATGCCCAACGTGGCCTACTTCGAGCGCGCGACGGCGTGGGTCGCCGAGCACGGCTGCCGTTATTCGCCCAATATCGGATTCGAGGATCTTCGTACCGCGATCGCACGCCATTACGATTATCCGGGACTAAACGATCCGGGTAACGTCTGCATCACGACCGGCTCGCAAGAAGCCGTCTATCTCGCGATCAAAACGCTGCTCGATCCCGCGCAGGACGAAGTGCTGCTGGTCGAGCCGGCGTTTCCGGTGTACGCCAAGATCGCGCAGGTTGAAGGGCTTACGGTGCGACGCGTCGTTCTCGAACCGAAAGACGGCTGCGCGCTCGATGCGGACAAGATTCTCGAAGCCCTCGGGCCGTGCACGCGGATGCTGATTCTGTGTTCGCCCTGTAATCCGACGGGCCGCGTCATCTCGAAGACCGGGGCGAAGAAGATCGCCGACGCGTTGCTCGCGCATTCCGGGCCGCCGGTCTATTTGATGCACGACGAAATCTATCGGGAGTTGATCTACACCGACGACGTCGGCGAGTTCGGGAAGATCTACCCCTACACGATCGCGATCAACTCGCTATCGAAGAGCAATTCGCTGACCGGGCTGCGACTCGGTTGGCTCTTCGCGCCGCTCGACGTCATGCCGCAAATCGTCAAGATGCACGGCTGGTCGAGTTCGTGCGCCAGCACCTTCGCGCAAAGAATCGCCCTTGATATCTTCACCTCGAACGATCTGAGCGCGACGCGGCCTTGGTACGCGAAGCAGCGCGAGTTGGCGATGGCGGCGGCTCGCGACAGCGGCCTCGAGTACATCGAGCCGGAGGGAGCGTTCTATCTGTGCGTCAGGGTCGGCGATCCGGACACGCTCGGCTTCGTCGAAAGTCTGATCGACGAGCGTGACGTCATCGCGATCCCGGCGGACAATTTCGCGTCATCGATGACGGGCTGGCTGCGCACTTCGTTCGTTGCGAAGATCGACGACGTGCGCGAAGGTTACCGCCGCATCGCCGAACACGCGACGAGCCGCGCGTTGCTTCATCGCTAGCGGCGCTGTCAGCGGGCCGACGAAGACCCCGTTGCGAATAGGAATTTCCATGATGCTGTTACGTTTCCGTCCCACGCCGATCTTCATTGGCCTCGTCTTTTTCTTTTTTGCGGCAGCGACCAGAGCGTCGTACGCCCAGTCTTGGATCGAGTATTCATATCCTTCGGATGGCTTCGCCATCTCGGGGGAATCCGCGCCGGCGCCGAGTACGCAGACCGCGCAAACCAAAGTGGGGCCGGTTCCGACGCGGATCTGGACGTGGGATTTTTCGGCGACCGCGGTCGTGCTCGCGGTCAATGACTATCCGTCGGTCAACGCGAGCGTGCAAGAGGTCTTGGATAACGCGGCCGGTGGCGAGGCGAGCGCTTGGAAAGGCGGCCACATCGTTTCGAAAACGCCGATCGTTTTTCAGGGTGTCAGCGGTCTCGAGTGCGTGATCGACGGCGATGAGTTCCACGGACGCTCGCGCCTCTTTTTCCGGGGCCTTCGTTTGTGGCAGATAATTTCGCTTAGCGCGACCGGGCAGCCGCTGTACGCTCAAACCGATCGCATGTTCGCGTCGTTTCGGTTCGTGCAGGCTCCCTGATCGCAGGATCACGTGACCTGGCCGCTCGCCTGCGTCGAAGGGAGACGTCGTTGAGCGGCCCCCCACCTTGGCAGAATCATGTGCGAGCGAGCGGGAACGAAGGGCTGCATGAAGAGCATGGCTCGGCTCCTGACGGTCTGCGCGGCCTCATTCTCAGCCCTCGCACTCCCCGGCTGCGGCGGCGGAAACGAAGGCAACAATAACTTCTTCGGCGTCTTCGGCTTCGGCGGGGCGGAGATCCGATTCCTCAACGGTTCGCCCGACACCGGCGCCGTCGACGTCGCGGTCGGCGACCCGAATCGAATCGTCTTCTCGAACGTCGTCTACGGCTCGATCACGGCCTACGTGCAATACAGCGACCGGAGTTCACCGGACGTCTACGTCTACCAGCACAACTCGCAGACGCTGATCGGCGGCCACGTGCAAAACGACGGCAACCTGGCCACCGCCAACGTCACGCTCGGCGTGAGCACGCGCGACACGATCGTGCTCGCCGGCTACAACGCGACCGCGAGCGTCGCCGCGATCAAGTTCCAGGAACACATTTTTGGAACGGACAGGAGCTTCGGCGCCGTCCAATTCCATCAGGCGGCGACCGGCCTCGGGACGGCATCGATCGACGCCGGCTACTACGCGGCAGCCAGCCCCGCGGCGAGGACCTCGCTCGGGACCGTCGTCTACGGTCAGCCGCCGCTTGTGACTGAGCCGCTGCCCAACCCGCCGACGGGAACCGGGATCGGGTTCTACGTCCGAGGCGGTCAGGCGACGGTCACTCCGAGTCAGGTCGACGCGACCGACTCGGCCAACGTCATGCCGGTAGCCGGCGCGGCTCAATTCAACGACCAGAACCTCTCGGTCTACCTGATCGACAGCGCCGCCGCCCCCAGCTACCGCCTCCTCGCCGTCTTCGATCCGGATAACTGAGCGCGTTCGTTGCGGTGTTTCGCTCGCCGCGCGCCAAGCGTTTACTCGCTATTGGAAAAGATGCATTTTGAAGCGAATTAGCAGCCGCTAAAAGATTCGAAAAGCCTTCTTATTTTTTTAAATAGCGTTTTCGCAACTTTCCCGGTCGATAAGCGGTCGTCCGGCATGGAATTACAAATTCCAAGAAAGTATGACAATAATGGATTTCACTATGGATCTCACCAAGACCACGCCGCGCAGCGTTCACGAAACTTTCGTCGGCATCGTGCAACTTGCACGAACCACCGATAAGGCGAAAGCTCTAACGCACGGAAACATCGGCGAATACAAGTATGACTGTCCGATGGATAAAGGCGTGTTTGACTTCCTCGGAATCAACGGTCCTGAGTATCTCAAGATCGTCAAAAATGCGAAAAGCGATGCCGAAATCGAGGCCTTCGTTAAGCCCTTTGCTTCGAAGAAGAGCGCGCAAGAAATTGCGCTTTTCAACAAGCAGTGGATGACGACGCCGCCGAACGGTGACTCGCTTGCACACTTTAACCAACTGCGTACGCGTATTGCACCCGATCGTACCGACGTGACGACGTGGCCGGACCTTCTCGACCTTGAAGAAGGTCGCGCTATTCCGCGCCGCGAGACCGTTCGAGTCTAGGGCTTCCGGGACTTTAAAAAGACCCACCCGCTGACGGGTGGGTCTTTTTCTTAGGATTAACTCGCCGGGGCGATATTTGTCGCGTTGAGTTGAAGGCCGAGCGCGCCTTCGGTCAGCTTGCCGGACACCGTGACGCGACGGCCGACGAACGAACTCAAGTCGAGTCCGCGGCCAGCGATGACCAAGGCCAAGACGCGACCGCCGTTGTCCTCGAGCGTGAAGTCGCCGAACTGGCCGCGGCGTATCGTCCCGACGAGCGACGTCGTGACGGCGCGGGTCTGACCGATCGACACGTTGCGCACGAACCGTCCGCTGTTGGGCTGGTCCCCGTTGGCTTCGATGGTCGCGGTCAGTTGGGCGATCCCGGGCGCGGCCGGAATCCACGCCGAGACCAAGTCGACGTGCTGGTTCGGCGCGAGCGGCGGCGTGCGCCCTTCCGCGATCAGCGTCCCGTTCGCGACGATGCGTAAGTCGTTGGGCGGTTCGGAGAACGTCCCGGTGTTGGCGATCGTCGCGATCACGAGCGTCGCGCTCTGTGCCTTCGGGTTCGCGCCGAGCGCGAGGTTCGTGATCGAAAGTTGATGGGTCGGCGTTTGCACAGCGGCGCCGGAGAGCAGCCTGAAAACACCCGGTTGCGAGAACGGCGCGCCGGGTTGTTCGAGGCGAACGCGCCAGTAATAGCGGCCCGCCGGCAGCGGCAAGCCAGGCGGCACGGCCGAGGTGAAGTACGAGCCGGCTACGTTGCGGTTGTCGAACAAGAACGTCGTCGTCGAACTGGTCGCGTCGATGAGGACGCGGTTGAAGCTGATGTCGGGCGCATCGGGCGAGGCGCTCGCGATCTGCAGTTGGTAACTCGCGGTCTGCTGTGCGACGACCAGCGTCCCGCGCCGCACGTTGCTGATGCTGATGCCGTAGACGTTTCCGGCCGCTCCGCCGACGTTCCATTGGAAGAGCGCCGGCACGGCCCGCGTCTGTTCGTTGATCGGCGCGATCAACGTCGGCGGCGCCAGCCGCGCCGGCCCGGGCGCGGGACTCACTTGCGCGCCGGCCGGCAGCGCGGTCGCGACGAGCGCGACGGCGAGCGCCGCGCGCATCAGATTAGAACTTTTGCGTAACATTGATCGTCCCCGCTTGCGTCGTTGGACCGCTGCTCGATTGCGTGAACCCGCCCTGCACCGTAAGGTTCTTGGTTTGCGCGAACTTCATGCCGAGGTTGAGCGTGCTCGCGTCGGGCGGTCGCAGCCCAAGATAGGGCCGGTTGCGCGAGGTCCCGACCGAACCAGAAAGTTCCATCGGTCCGACCACGTAGCCGAGCGCGACGTTCGCCGCCAATCCCGAGGTCGAAGTCGTCGCGTTGGCGGCGACGCTCGTATTGAGGCTCACGTTGGTCGAGAGCGTCAGACCCTTGGCGGCGGCGCGCGTGACCGTTATGCCGTCCTGGGTCACATGCTGCAGGTTGCCGACATTGTCGCGCTGGTTCGTGTAACCGAGCGTGTAGCCGAACGTATAATCGCCGCGCTTCATGTTGTAGGTGACGTTCTGGCCGTCGCCGGCATTGGCGACGTTTTGGGCGGTCGCCGAAACGAAGAGATCGGCGCCGAGATGCGTCGTCGACCCGTTGAACGTGTAGCCCAGCGAGTCGCCGTTCTTGAACGGTAGATTCAGGCTGAAGTTTTCGGTGACGGCGCGCGAGCGCTGGGCGAGCGAGGCGCCCGGCAGATCGTCGGCGTCGGTTTGGATGCCGAAGGTCGTGGTCACGACGCCGAACGGCACGGAGACGTTGAGCTTCGCGGTTTCGCGGTCCGGCGTGACGCCGGGAGCGAGCAGGTTGGCGTAATTCGGCGTCGCGCGAAGGTAGTCGAAGGTCCAGGCGGTCTTCTTGACGGTGAGGTTAGCGCTTGCCTCGAACGCTTCGCCGGAGAGCGAACGCGCCAGCTTGTCGCGATAGCCCTGGAGCCCGTAGCGCAACATATAGCCGAAGGTCGAACTGCCTGCGTCGCGTCCCACTGCTAACCCGAAGAACGTTCCGTTGTCCGGAATTGGTTCCGCGGAGAGGGGATTTGCGCCGCCGTCGACCTTATACGCACCAAAGGTCGTGGTCAGCGTGGTCGCGTGGCCGATGAGCGTTGCCACGTTTGCCGCGCCGACCTGGAACGGGTTCGCGCTGCCGGGAGCGCCCAGGACGAAGGCGGCTTGCAGGGCGTGCTTGTCATCCGGGGCAGCCCGGTACGATATCGCAAGTCCGCTCGGCCCATCGAAGACCATCGGGTCGAACGAGGGCGCGAACGTTCCGAGTTGCGTCTGCGACTGTTTGGTCCGGAACGAAAGCAGCGGCTTGTTGCCGCCGGTGCTCGTCGTGGCGCCGCCGCCGCCGGCAAAACTCATGTCCGGTCCGAGTTTTCCGTCGAGGGCGAGCATCGAACTCTGACCGAGCTGGCCACTCGCGGCGTCTCCGTTTCCGGTCAACGTTCCGCTCAGGCTGAACGGGCTCGGCGCGCCGGGTGCCGCCGCCGGCGCCGCAGCTGGTGCGAGGGCGAGGCCGCCGACGGCCAGCGTCTGGGGATCGGAGCGATCGACGACGCTTCCGTCTTGGGAGAGAACGGCCTGGACCTGCACGGTTCCGGTGATGCCTCGCGGCAGATCGAGCGGGACGACCACGACCACGGCACGGTCGGTCGTCACGTCGCTGCCGCCGGCCACAGGGTCGCTCGAACCGATCTGGGCTCCGTCGGCATTGCGTAGCTCGACTTGCACCGAGTAATGGCCGGCGCGGAGCCCGTCGGAATCGGCGCCGAGCAGGGCGACCTGCAGTTCGATGCGCTGCCCCGCTGCGGGCGCGCGTTCTCGGATGCCCAATTCTAAAATGTGCCCGCGCGCCTCGACCGGCGCCGCCGCAACGACGAGGAAGGCGACCGCTAGGGCCGCCGTTCTCCAACGGTTGTTCATTCCTTTGGTACGATGCCTCATCGACGGTAACCTGAGCACGGTAACC
>PLCB01000012.1 GCA_003134695.1 Candidatus Zemynaea palustris
GGATTCGAACCCGTGTTACCGCCGTGAGAGGGCGGCGTCCTAGGCCTCTAGACGATAGGGCCACGCTCCCGGGGATGGATTTGAACCACCGAATGGAGGCTTCAGAGGCCCCTGCCTTACCGCTTGGCGACCCGGGAATGCTTTTTCAGTTATCAGGAACGAAATCTGAGACCGCTTTAGTTTCCGATTACGGGCGCCATACGTTTCCGTCTGGCTGTGGCAATTCGGACAAAGCATCCGAAGATTTTCAAGCCGATGGTCGTCTTTTATCCCGTTGCGGTGGTCGATTTGAACCGATAGCGGCTGTCCCCTCCATTCGGTTAGGCCGCATTCCTCGCATCGATTAACGAGTATACCAGCTTCGAGCAAGCGTCTCTTTATCGTCCAGCGGCTCTTGCTGTTCGCAAGAATATGCTCAAGTGTCAGTTTTACGGAACGGCCCTTAACTTGGCCTCGGTGCGCGGCCTTTACCCAAGCACCCATTGAGAAGCCAAAGTGCGTCATGCAGTCGCGAACGGTATGGCTTGCGTCGTAGTAGCTCTGTATCGCCCTCCAGTCGTACACGCAAGCCTTGCGAAAAACGTACGGGTGCCGCGCCCGCGCCTCCTCACTCAAGCGGAGCTGGCCGTTGCGGAGCGAGTTGTACCAACTCGCCGCGCAGAATCCAAATCGCAGTTGGCACTCTCGGCGAGAGTGGCCCGCCTCAAAGAAATCAGCGATCTCTTGCCATCGATAGACACACGGCTGGTTCTTCCCCATAGCAAACATATGTTCGATACTTAGCAACCAAACTCCTGCTCGCTTAGGCCTGGACGCGTGCCAACTTCCGTCGCGAGCCTGGGTAGATACGGCGGGTGGGCGCAAGCCGAGCACGCTCCGGCGGCGAAGGCTTGGCGCCCCAGCCGGCGAGCGCAGGAGGTTGGTTGCAAGCAGTCATTCTGGTTGGTGGCGAGGGTACGCGGTTGCGGCCGCTCACCTACGGCACCCCAAAACCGATGGTGCCGTTGTTCGGCGTCCCATTTCTCGAACGAACGCTGTCGCGGCTCCATCAAGCCGGGATCGATGACGTCATCCTCGCCGCCGGCTACCTCCCGAAAGCGATCACCGATCACCTCGGCGACGGCTCGCGGCTCGGCGGCATGCGGCTCACCTACGTGATCGAGGAAGAACCACTCGGCACCGCCGGCGCAATCAAGAACGTCGCCGATCATATCAAGGGCCCGTTCTTCGTTCTCAACGGCGACGTATTGACGAGCCTCGACCTCCGCGCGATGGCCGCCTACCACCGACAAACCAAAGGCATCGGCACGCTGCACCTCATCCGAGTCGACGACCCATCACCGTTTGGTTGCGTCGTCCACGATGCGACCGGCCGCGTCTCGGCTTTCGTCGAGAAACCCAAGCAGGACAAGGCTCCAACCGACGAGATCAACGCCGGCACGTACCTCCTCGAGCGCGACATCCTCGACCAGATCCCACGCAACCGCAACGTCTCGATCGAGCGCGAGACCTTCCCGCAGCTCCTCGCGAACGGCGCGAAACTCTACGCCTACACCACGCAAGACTACTGGCTCGACGTCGGGCGCCCCGACCAATACTTGCAGGCCCACAGAGATGTTCTCGACGGCAAACTCACGCTCGGTCCGACGGCCGATCCCGACGCGCACAAGGGCACATTTTATCTTGTCAGGGCGGAGAACACGCGCGGAACGACGCGCACGCTCGAAATGCCGCCGAGCATCCGCCCTCCCGTTTTCGTGGGCGCGGAGACCAAATTGGACCCGACCGCCGAGATCGGCCCCTACACCGTCCTCGGCGATCGGACTCGCGTCGAGGCCGGCGCCTCCGTTAAAGGTACGGTCCTTTGGGAGGGGGTTGTGGTAGGCTCTAAGGCCCAGATCGTGGACTCGATCCTCGCGACCAACGTACAGGTCGGAGAAAACGCGCGCATCGGAACAAATAGCGTAATCGGACACGATGTGGAAATCGAAGCCGGGGCCGAACTTCCCCCCGAGTCGCGCAAAACTGCCGTTGAGCCAGTGCAACGGTGAAAATATCCTTCTGTTTATAGCAGGTTTGCCACGGGTAAATCCTCAAAGCCCGGGGCCCCGCTTTACGAGGTAGCTGCTTGCAATACCGAGCGCCGGTATTTCCGCCGGTCCCACCCCTCACGCTATTCATGGGATCATTCCCGCCCCGGGAGTGCGGCATCGCCACGTTCACAAAAGATGTCGTCGACAGCTTCGAAGATGCGTTCGGCCTCCGCAGCCAGGTCATCGCAATCGACGAACCGGGCGCCGAGCAACGCACCTACGACGCGCGGGTCCTGACGCGCATCTCGCAGGACGACCGCGCGTCCTATATCCACGCGGCCGCCGCGGCCAACGCGCATCCCGCGCAACTCGTGAACGTTCAGCATGAATACGGCCTCTTCGGCGGCCCCGACGGCGCGTGGTTTCTCGATTTCCTCGAGGAATTGGAGAAGCCGGTGGTCGTCTCATTGCACACCGTTCTGCCGGAGCCGAGCGACTCGCATCGCGCGATCGCACGCCGCATCTGCGAACGTGCCGATTCGATCGTCGTCCTCTCGAAAACCGGAAAGAAAATTCTGACCGACGTCTACGGCGTCGACGCCGAGAGGATCCATGTCATCCATCACGGCGTCCCCGACGTCCCGTGCCTCCCGGCGGAGACGGCGAAAATAAAGTTTGGAATCAGCGACCGCATGTTGATCTCCACCTTCGGCCTCATCAGCCGCGGCAAGGGTCTCGAGTACGCGATCGAAGCCATGCGCACGGTGGTGGCGCGCCATCCCGAAGCGTTGTACCTCATTCTGGGTCAGACGCATCCGGGCGTGCGCCGGCACGAAGGTGAGTCGTATCGCCAATCGCTGCACGAGATGATCGCGAGCTACGGTCTCGAGCGCAACGTGCAGCTCGTCGACAAATATCTGGACTTCGACGAATTGCTCAAATACTTGGGCTCGACGGACATCTACTTGACGCCATATCTCAACCCGGTGCAAATCGTGAGCGGAACGCTCGCGTACGCGGTCGGTTGCGGAAAGGCGATCGTCTCGACGCCTTACCTCTACGCGAAGGAAGTGCTGGCGCACGGACGCGGCTTCTTGGTCGATTTCCGCGATGCGGATGGTCTGGCCAAACAAATTCTGGCGTTGCTCGACGATCCGTGGCTGCGCCACGCAACCGGGCGCCGCGCCTATCGCTACGGCCGCCAGATGACCTGGCCTCACGTTGCAAGCGAGTACGGCCGGCTTTTTGGCGAGATCGTTCCGCAGAGGGCGGAGCCGATGCTGGTTCTCCCGGCGTAGTTTAGTGTCCCGACACTAGCATGTGGCAACCACCGAGCCTCGATCACCTCGCCGAGCTGACCGACGAGACCGGCCTCCTGCAGCACGCCCTGGGCGACATTCCGAATCGCGAGTACGGCTACTGCACCGACGACGTCTCGCGTGGTTTCATCGTTGCCTGCGGCGCGGCGCGGCACACCCGGCTTCGGCCCGAAGCGGTACGTCTCGCGCGCAACTATCTGTCCTTCCTCCATGATGCGCAGCTGCCGGACGGCCGATTCCACAACTTCATGAGCTATGACCGGCGCTGGCTCGACGAGGTCGGGACAGAAGATTCCATCGGCCGTTCGATTTGGTCCGTCGGCGTCGGCGTCAGTCACGCGCCTCGCAGCGCCTGGCGCGACCTCTGCGGGGACATGCTCGAACGCGCCGTCCCGGTCGTGCACGATCTCCAACATCTGCGCCCGCTCGCTTACGCGGCGCTCGGGCTGAGCGAAGCTTGCAAAACGCCACAACGAGAGCTCGCTTCGATCGAGGCGGCGCTCCGCGAGATCGGAAGCAGGCTCAGGGCCGCCTACGAGACCGCGCACACCGGCGACTGGGAGTGGTTCGAACCGGTGATGACCTACGACAACGCGCGCCTCCCGGAAGCACTCTTGCGCGTCGGCCGGGCGCTTGACGACCGCGACCTGATTGCCCTCGGGCTACGCACCCTCGACTTCTACGAGTCGGTGGTTATCGAAGGCGGCGTCTTCGTCCCCATCGGAAACGCCGGCTGGTACCGGCACGGCGGGCAGCGGGCGCGCTACGAGCAGCAGCCGCTCGAAGCGGCCGCGATGGTCGACGTCGCGCTCGTCGCACACGCGCTTAGCGGCGAGGCCCGTTATCGGCGTTTGGCCGAGACCGCTCTCGAGTGGTTCTATGGAAGAAACACGCGCAATGTGGTGATGGCGGCGGGTGGCGGATCGTTCGACGGGTTGGGCGAGCTGGGCGTCAACCGCAACATGGGTGCGGAATCGTCCCTTGCGTACCTGGCGAGCGCCCTGGCGCTGGCGCAGCCGGCCGCAGAAGAGTTGCGTATCGCGCGTTCGCAGGTGCGATAAAACTCGGATTCCCTGGGGCGCCGAGGCGCGGAGGCCTCGGACGGCGAATAAGTCACGTCCGATGATCGCAGAAACAATCGACGTTCTTAGTGACGTGCAGCTGGATGCTGTCCGCCAAACCGATGGCCCGGTCCTTATTTTTGCCGGCGCCGGCAGCGGAAAGACGCGCGTCCTGACGCATCGCATCGCGTACCTGCTCAACGAGAAGGGGATTTTTCCCGATCGCATTCTGGCCGTGACGTTCACGAACAAAGCGGCCGGTGAGATGAAGAGCCGCCTCGAGCGCATGGTCGGCGAGCAAGCGGGCGATCTCTGGGTCGGAACCTTCCACTCGATTTGCGTTCGCATGCTGCGCCGCGACGGCACCAAAATCGGCATCGCAAAGAATTTCGCGATCATGGACGAGACCGACCAGCGTTCGATCGTTCGCGATGTCCTGCAAGACCTCGATTTCGACGAACGTCAGATCAGTCCGGGCGCTGCGCTCGACGAAATCGGCAAGGCGAAGAACTCGCTGCTTTCGCCCGAGGAATACGAATCACGCACGACCTCGTTCTTCGGTGAACGCCTGGCGAAGGTCTACCGCGAATACGACCGGCGCCTGCGCGAGAGCAACGGCCTCGATTTCGACGACCTGATCGCGCAGGCGATCAAGTTGCTCGAAACCCAAGACGACGTCCGCACGCGCTATCAGAACAAGTTCCGCTACATCCTGGTCGACGAGTATCAAGACGTCAACTTCGCGCAGTATCGTCTTTGCGCGATTCTGGCCGGCGAACACAAGAATCTGACCGTCGTCGGCGACGACGACCAGTCGATCTATTCGTGGCGCGGCGGCGATTATAAGAACATCTTGCGCTTCGAGCAAGACTTCCCCGGCGCGAAAATCTTCAAGCTCGAGCAGAACTATCGCAGCCCGCAGTCGATCTTGTCGGTCGCCAACGAGCTGGTCGCGAACAACAAGTCGCGCGCGGAGAAGAAACTCTTCACCAACCGGCACGGCGGCGACGTGGTGACGGTGTACGGCGCCGAAACCGAGCGCGCCGAGGCCCGCTACGTAATCGAGAAGATCAAAGAACACGTCCGCGAGGGCTCGGCCTATCGCGACTTCCTGGTTCTCTATCGGACCAACGCGCAGTCACGCGTCTTCGAAGAAGGCTTCCTCAGCGAAGGCATCCCGTATCGCGTCGTCGGCGGCGTCGGCTTCTACGCGCGTACCGAAATCAAAGACATGATGGCGTACCTGCGCTACATCGTGAATCCGTCGGATGCGGTCGCTTTCCGGCGCATCGTCAACGTTCCGCGCCGCAGCATCGGTCAACAAACGATCGCCAGCTTGGTGAACGCGGCGACGGCGGCCGGCGTCTCGGTCGGTCAGACGATCTTCGATAAGGAATTGCTCAAGCGCGCCGTCCCCAAGAAACAACGCGAACTTGAGCGCTTCGCCGAGTTGATCGAGGACCTTCGCGCACGGGCGAGCGGTTTGTCGATCTCGGAGTTGCTGGTCGCGGTTATGGAGGAGTCGGGCTACATTCGCGAGTTGCAGGGTGAAGACACGCCCGACGCGCGCGTGCGGCTCGAGAACCTGCAAGAACTGGTCGGCGTCGCTCGCGAATTCGAATCTCAAGAGAACGCCGGAACGCTCGACGACTTCCTGGCCAACGTCGCGCTGATCAGCGATCTCGATACGCTCGATCCCGAGACGTCGTTCGTCACGTTGATGACGATGCACGCCGCGAAGGGGCTCGAGTTCCCGATCGTCTTTATGACCGGCCTCGAGGACGGGGTTTTTCCTCACTCGCGCGCGCAGACGGACATGAACGAACTCGAGGAGGAACGGCGCCTCGCCTACGTCGGCGTAACGCGCGCGGTCGACCGCCTCTATTTCTCGTACGCGCAGCGCCGGACGCTGTTCGGCAACACCTTCGCGCATCCGAAATCGCGCTTCTTGGAAGAGATGCCGAGCGTCGAGCCGGTTGGGATGCTCGTGCCGAACCCGCGGCCGTCGGGCGGACGCTGGCGCGAAGTGTCGATCCACGAAACCGCCGGCAACGGCGTCAATCTCGGGCTGGCTGTCGGCGATCGCGTTCGCCATCCCAAATGGGGTGAGGGCTTGGTCAAAGCCGTGACCGGTGCGGGCGGCGACGGGCTTCTGACGATCAACTTCCCGAACGTCGGCGAGAAGATGGTCATGCTCAAGTACGCCCCGCTGGAAAAAGTTTAGGCGACGCCGCAGCCATGAGCACCAAGCGCGTCGCGGTCGCCGGCGCGCTGGGCCGGATGGGCCGCACCGTCTGCACCGCGATCTCAAAAGCCGACGACCTCGAGCTCGTCGGCGGATTCGATCAGACCGACGCGGGCCGCCCGCTGGCCGACGTCGTCGGCTTGCCGCGCGAGGCGGGCGTGATCTACGACGACCTCGTTGCGTTGTACGATCGTGCCAAGCCCGAGATCGTGGTCGATTTCACGACGCACCCCGCGACCGTCTCGGTCGCGCGGGAAGCCGTGCTGCGCGGGATCTCGCCCGTGATCGGCGCGACGGGTCGCACCGCAGCGGAAGAAGCCGAACTCGAGGCGCTCTGCCGAGAGCGTGGCGTCGGCGGCGCACTCGTCCCCAACTTCGCGATCGGCGCGGTGTTGATGATGCGTTTCGCCGCAGAAGCGGCGCGCTTTTTTCCAACCGTCGAAGTGATCGAACTGCACCACGACGGGAAGAGGGACGCGCCCAGCGGGACCGCGCGTCTAACAGCGCGCCGCATCGAAACCGCGGCGGGCCGCGGCGAGGTTCCGATACATAGCGTGCGCTTGCGAGGCCTAGTGGCGCATCAGGAGGTTCTCTTTGGGGGCGAGGGTGAGGTGCTGACGCTCCGCCACGACTCGTTGTCGCGCGATTCGTTCATGACCGGCGTGCTGCTCGCGGTGCGCGCCGTCCGCAATCATCGCGAGCTCGTGATCGGTCTCGAAGGTCTCATGGACGGGCTGCAGTCGTGAAGCTGGCCATCGTCGGCGTAACCGGGATCGTCGGCGAGACGATCCTGCGCGTTCTCGACGAGCGCGCGATCCCGGTCGACGAACTTGGTGCGTTCGCTTCGCGCGAGCGCAGTGAGCCGCTCGAGTTTCGCGGCAAGAAGGTCCCGATTCGCGCCGCGACTGCGGCGGCGCTCGCCTCCGGCAAGTACGACGTCGTCTTCTTTGCGTCGAGCGACGACGCGAGCGGCGAACTCGCGCAGCCGGTGCTCGACTCCGGCGCGAAGGTCATCGACAACAGTTCGAGTTTCCGAATGGCGCCCGGCGTGCCGCTCGTGATTCCGGAGGTCAACGCGCACGCGGTGGAAGCGCACCACAATCTTTTTCCGGTCGCGAATTGTACCGCGATCGTGTTGGTCATGGGAATCGCGCCGATCCACCGCGCGGTCGGGCTCGGTGCGGTGCACGCCGCGACCTACCAGGCGGTGAGCGGCGCCGGCCGGGCCGGACTCGACGCCTTAGCCGCGGAGGAGCAAGCGGCGCTCGGCGGCGGTGCCAACGGAAGTGTGAAGTCGCCGTTCGTCGCGCCGATCTTTCGCAACGTCGTCCCGCAGATCGGGAGCTTCGACGAATTCGGCGACACCGGCGAAGAGAAGAAGGTCGCCGCCGAAACACGCAAGATGCTCGAGGCGCCCGATCTTCACGTGGCCGTGACGACGGTGCGCGTCCCGGTGCGCGCGGCGCACAGCATCGCGGCGTTCATCGAGACTTCTAGCGACACGAGCGTCGACGAGCTGGCGCGTGCCTACGACGGGGCGCCCGGGACCGTCTTCCATCGCGATGGCATCGTGACGCCGCGTGAGGTCGAAGGTCAGGACGTCATCCACGTCGCGCGACTTCGTGCCGAAGAAGGCTCGAAGCGCCACTTCCAACTTTGGGCGGTCGGCGATCAATTGCGCAAAGGCGCTGCGACCAACGGCGTGCAGATCCTCGAATTGTTGCTCGAACGTGGTTATGTCGGGCGCGGTGAGCAGGCTCGTGCCTGAGGCGCGCGCCCCGAAGACGGTCGTCCAAAAATTCGGCGGCACTTCGCTCGCGACGCCCGAGTCGCGTGAGATTGCGGCGTCGCGCGTCCTCGAAGCGCGCGCCCGCGGCGTCTCGCCGGTCGTGGTTTGCTCGGCACTCGGCCGCCCGCCGGATCCGTACGCCACGGATTCGCTCGCCGCGCTGCTCGGGCCGGCCCGTCACGGACCCAATCGCGATCTGTTGCTCGCGTGCGGCGAGTCGATCGGCAGCGCCGTCTTCGCCGAACTGTTGACGTCGTGGGGCGCCGAAGCGCAGGCCATGACGGGCAGCCAAGCCGGCTTCATCACCGACGACGCCTACGGCGACGCCAAGATTCTGCGCGTCGAACCGTACAACGTGATCGCGGCCCTGCAACGCGGCGTCATCCCGGTGGTCACCGGCTTTCAAGGAGTCACTGAGGCCGGCGCCGTCACGACGATCGGCCGCGGCGGCAGCGATCTCACCGCGATCGCGCTCGGCGACGCGCTCGGCTCGGAGGCAGTCGAGATCTACACCGACGTGAGCGGCGTGATGTCGGGCGACCCGCGCCGCATCGCGGGCGCCCACACGGTCGACCGCGTTTCGTACGCGGAGATGGTCGAATTGGCCGCCGACGGCGCGAAAGTCGTGCACGCGAAAGCCGCGGAGATGGCGCGCGTCACGCATACGCCGTACGTGGTCAAAGGCTTGCGCTCGAATTTCGGGACGACGATCGACGAAGGCGCGACGCCGGATAGCCTGCGTCCCGTCAGCGGGATCGCGTCCTTCAAAGACGCGACGTTCTTCCGCGCGATTCAAGGCGATCTTCATGACCTCGAAGCACGTCGCCAACTCGAGGTCGAGTTGTTCCGGCGTCTGGCCGAGCGCGGCGTCTCGGTCGACATGATCAACGTCAACAACGCCGGCATTTTTTTCATCGCCGACAGCGAGAAGGTCGACGTCGTTCGTTCCGAGTTGCAGAATCTCAACCTGGCGTTGCGCGTCAGGCCGCACTGCGCCAAGATCTCGATCGTGGGGGCCGGGATGCGGGGGACGCCGGGCGTCATGTACCGCGTTGTCGCGGCTCTGACCGAGGCTCAGATCGAGATCATCCACTCGACCGACTCGAACATCACGATCTCGGTCCTCGTCCCCGAGGAAGAGATGGCTCGCGCGGAGCAAGCGATCCACGATTCGTTCCGTCTCGGTCGGCCGACCGCGCAGCCAGAGACGGTGGGGGGAAGCAAATGAAAGCGAACGGACGCGCTCCGAAACTCGGCCCGCTGATGACGGCGATGATTACACCTTTCAACGAGCGCGGGGCCGTCGATCTGCGCGAAGCCGCGCGCTTGGCGCGCTGGCTCGTGGAGCAGGGGAATCACGGCCTGATCGTCTGCGGCACGACCGGCGAATCGCCGGCGCTCAGCGATGATGAGAAAGTCGCGCTGTTCCGAGCAGCCAAAGGAGCTGTTGGCGATCGCGCCGCGATCGTCGCCGGCACCGGCGGCAATAACACCGAGCATTCGATCGAGTTGACCGAGCGCGCCGCAAAAGAAGGCGTCGACGCAGCGCTCGCCGTCGTGCCATATTACAACAAGCCGCCACAAGACGGGATGCTGCGGCACTTCGGCGCAATCGCCGAGGCGACGAAACTGCCGGTGATCATTTATAACATCCCGGGACGCACGGGCGCGAACATGCTCCCCGCGACGCTGCTCGAACTCGCGCGGCGTCATCCCAACGTCGCCGGCGTCAAAGAGTCGAGCGGCGACCTCGCTCAGATCACGGCGATCCTCCGCGATCGGCCGGCCGGCTTCGGCGTGTGGTCGGGTGACGATCATTTGACATTGCCGTTGCTTGCCGTCGGCGGCGACGGCGTGATCAGCGTCGCCGCGCATCTGTGCGCGCGAGAGATGCGCGAGATGATCGAGGCGCACGCGAAGGGCGACGTCGCGCGCGCCGCGCGAATCCACCAAGACCTCGCGCTCTTGATTGCGACGCTGTTTGTGACGACGAGCCCGATTCCGGTGAAGTGGGCGATGAATCGGATCGGTTTCGCGTGCGGACCGTGCCGGTCGCCGCTTGGAACGATGCCCGACGATCTGGCCGCAAAGCTCGAACCGATGCTCGCGCCATATCGCGAGCGAGTGCGCGACAAGGCGCTGGCCTGACGATTCGTGGCGCCGTCGCCTGAGCCGCCGGCGCACGCCATGGTGCTCGGCTGTCGCGTCGACGCGCTCGACACGCGCGGCGCCGTCGAACGGATCGTCGAGTTGGCGCGGGCCGGTGGTTGGTCGAGCGTCGTGACCTTGGGAACTGAGATGGTCGTTCGCGCGCAACGCGACGAGAAGTTTCGCGCTCTGATCAATGCGAGCGCCCTGTCGCTATGCGACACCGTCGGCGTGCTCCACGCCGCGCGCGCACAGGGCCTCGCGGTTCCGGAACGCGTCAGTGGGATCGATTTGATCGATCCGCTCTGCGCGGCGTTCGCGTTCGAGGAGATCCCGGTGTTTCTCCTAGGCGGAAAGGGCGACACGGTGACGCGCGCCGCCGCGGCACTGAAGGTGCGTCATCCTGGGTTGATCGTCGCCGGCACGCGCGACGGTTACGAGGGGCCACGCGACGTCGTTCCGCTGCTCGAAGAGATGCGCGCCGGCGGCGCGCGCGTGCTGCTCGTCGGCCTCGGCTCGCCGCGCCAAGAGCATTGGATCGCGACCTACTTGCCGTACAGCGGCGCGTCGGTCGGTATCGGCGTCGGCGGTTCGTTCGACGTCTTGGCCGGAAACGTGGCGCGCGCGCCCGCGCTGTTCCGCACGTTGAATCTCGAGTGGTTCTACCGGTTGCTCAAGGAGCCGTCGCGCTGGCGGAGGCAACTCGCGCTGCCGGTCTTCGTGTGGCTGCTCCTGCGGGAACGGATCCTCTCCCGTCTCGAACGGCGGCGGACCGCATGAAGGCGATGATCCTCGCCGGCGGTTTGAGTACGCGGCTCTACCCGCTGACCAAGGCGGTGCCGAAGCCGCTGGTGCCGATCGCGGGCGAACCCAACGCGATCCACGTGATGCGCTATCTGCGGTCGTTTGGGATCGAAGACGTCGCGATCAACGTACACTACCATGCCGAGCAGATCGAGAAGCGGCTCGGGGATGGGTCCGCGTGCCGCGTCCGCTTGCACTACCTGTATGAAGAAGTGCTGCTCGGCAGCGCCGGCGCGGTCAAGCAGATGGAACCGTTCTTCGACGAGACGTTCGTCGTGATCGGCTGCGACGATCTCACCGACATCCCGCTCGACAACGTGATTGGGTTTCACCGCGATCGCGGCGCGCTGGCGACGATCGCCCTCGTCGAGGCGGAGGACGTCTCGCACTATGGCGTCGTGGTCGTCGACGAGAATGGAAAGATCGTCGAGTTTCAAGAGAAGCCGGAACCCGGGACGGAGAAATCGCACCTGGTCAACACGGGCGTCTACGTCTTCGAGCCCGAGATCTTCAAACGCATCCCGGCCGGCGAGTTTTTTGATTTCGGCAAGCAGGTTTTTCCCGGCTTACAACGCGATCGCGCCGAGTTTTACGGGCTCGCAGCCGGCGATGCGTATTGGTGCGACATCGGCACGCCCTCCGAATACGTTCGCGCGACGCGCGACGTGCTGTCCGGCCGCATGCGCCTTCTGGGTGATGGACCCGTACGCAGCGTCGCGCGGAGCGCGCGGCTCGGCGACGGCGTGCAGATCGAGGGCGACGTTCACATCGGTGAGCGCTGCAGGATCGGCGATCGCGCGCGCATCCTTGGCTCGAGCGTCCTCGGCGACGACGTCGTCGTCGGCGACGAGGCGCTCATCGAACGGTCGATCCTCTGGGATCGCGCGCGCGTCGGGACTCGCGCGCACCTGATCGACTCGATCGTCGGCATCGACTATTCCGTCGCCGACGGTTCGCATCTGCACGACGTCATCGTCGCTAACGAATAGGAGCCGGCAACCCGCTAGGCTCCCTATGGCGGGGGGATCGGAGTTCCGGCGCGTACGGCCGCGATCCAGGTCCCGATGAGATCGGCGTCGGCGGTCTGTCCGTCCTTTCGATATCCGTTCTGCGCTTCGCCGAGATCCGCGAGCGCGCCGTCTTTGTCGCCGAGCCCGTAGCGCGCGATGGCGCGCTCTTTATAACCGTCGGGATCGGTGGGCGCGCGGCCGACGTAGGTTTGGAGATCGGTCAACGCCAGGCGATAACTTCCGATTCGATTGTAGGTAAGCCCCCGGAAGTAATATGCCGTGTCCGAATGTTTATCGTCTTGTGCGATATATGAGGTGAGATCGCCGATCGCCCGCGGATACTGCTTGTCGACGATTTCGAGACGACCGCGCGCCCATAGTCCGCGCCGGCTCTTGGGGTCGAGCGTCAAAGCTTTGTCGCAATCGCTCGCCGCGCGCTCTCGATTGCCGACGAGGCGGTTCGTGTCGCATCGGGCGGCATATACGTAAGCGCCCGGCCGGCCGAGCGCGATCGCATGGTCGTAGTCGGCCAGCGCCAACGAATACGCTTCGCGCTGGAATTGGACGTCACCACGATCTTCGTAGGCGAGCGCGTCGTTTGCATCGAGTCGGATCGCGGTGTCGCAGTCGGCGAGGGCTCCGGTGGAGTCGTCGAGTTGCAAGCGCGTCTCACAGCGGGTGACGTATGCGTACTGGTAATCGGGCGCGATACCGATTGCCGCGTTATAATCCTTGAGCGCCGCTTCGCTCTGGCCGAGGTTCGCCTTCGCGTCGCCGCGTAGGACGAGCGCGTTCGGGTCGCGCGGATGCGCCGCGATGAAGACGTCGAGCAGCGCGATCGCGTCGTGATAGTTGCGAGCCTTGAATGCGGCACGCGCCTGCTCGATCGTCACCGGCGCGTCGGCGAGCGCGGCGGCGCCGGCGTGCGGTTGGGCCGTCGCGAGCGCGAGCAGCACGATGCACGCGGCGACGACGCCGGCTTGGAATCGGCGAACCAGCATGGAGTCTCCCCTTTTCTTGGTCATGACGATCCGAACGCAAAGAGCGTGTTCGACTGGCTGCCGCCCGGTGTCGGTCCGCCGGCCGGAAGGAAGAGCGTATCGCCGACGGTCGCGGCGCCCGTGCCGTGCCGGCCGCTTGGGAGCGGGGCGTACGTCGTCCAGGTGTTCGTCGCCGGATCGTACGCTTCGTTTTGAACGAAGGTCCCGCGCGGCGCTTCGCCGCCGATGACGTGGATGCGTCCGTGATAGACGACTCCCGCCACGCCGCTGCGCGCCGTCGGGAGGGGTGCGCCGACCGACCACTTATCCTTCGCCGGATCGTAGATATCGGTGCGATCGACGTTGTTCGTGAAACTGTTGATGCGCCCGCCGATTGCGTAGATCTTACCGTTGAAGGCGACGACGGCGAGGTGGTCGCGCGGCTGAGGCAACCGCGCGGCGCCCGCCCAAACGTTCTCACGCGGATCGTAGATGTCGTGGTCGGGGACGCTTCCGCCCCGATTGCCGCCGACCGCGTACAACTTTCCATTCAGCGCGGCCAGGCCGAGCGCGCCGCGCGGAAAGGGCAGCGGCGCAATGTCTTGCCAGCGATCGCGCGCGGGATCGTACACCATGCCGCCGCTCGTTGGATTGCCGTCTTCGCTATAACCGCCGACGACGTAGACCTTTCCGTCGAGCGCGGCGGTGCCGGGATGGTTGAGGCCGCGCGGCAGCGACGCGACGGTCCGCCAAGAATCCTTGGCGGCATCGTAAACGTCGACGCGCGTCTGTTGGGCCGTTCCGGCGGTGAAGCCGCCGAGTACGTAGATCGATGTTCCGACCGCGGCGACGCCGACTTCGCTGCGATTGCTCGGCATCGGGGCCTTTTCGGTCCACGCGCCTGGCGGCGCGGTCGCCCCGACGAGCGCGAACGCTGCCACGACGACGAGCGTCACGTTCATGACAACTCGAAGATCATCGGCGCGTTCTTCGGCCGATAGTCGAAGGTGCAGATCGAAGCGTTCATGTAGCGGGTCGGCCCGTCGTCGCGAATCCCGTAGCCCTCATGAATGTGGCCGAAAACGTGAAGCTTCGGCTTTAACTCGGCGACGCGTTCGGCCAGCTCCTCGCAACCGGCATGGTCGCCGTGAACGGTTCGGTCGAGGACTTTATTCGGCGGGCCGTGCGTAACGAGCACGTCGACGTCGTTCGGGATGCGCGCCCACTTGGCCCGCAGCGCCTCGCCGCGCGGCAACATGAAGGCCCAGTTGAAAAACTCCGGCGTGTAGGGGCTACCGTAAAAGCGCACGCCGTCGATCTCGACGGCTTCATCTTCGAGGTACGTGGCGTGCGTGAAAAGCGCACGCGCCGCCGCGGGATCGCGCTCGAACAAAAAATCGTGATTGCCGGCGACGACGAGCTTATGCTTGTGCGGCAATTTCGTCAGCCACTCTCCGGCGGCCCGAACTTCCTCGAGGGTTCCACGTTTGGTCAAATCGCCGGCGTGGATGAGCACGTCGCCGTCCGGGACGTGCATCGCGTCGTGATAACCATGCGTATCCGAAACGCAAACCAATCGCATGCAGACCGGTTGGAGCCGGGTCTCGGAAGGTCCCGCCGTTCCCTTGTCGCGACCTGTCGAGTGTGCGATTGAGAGGCATGCGACTCTCAACGATTCTCGACATTCTCTTCCCGGCGGCTTGCGCCGGGTGCGGCGGCGCCGACGGCGTGCTTTGCCCGGCCTGCCTGCCGAGCGGGCGGGCGATACAGCGTTTCCAGCTGGACGCACTCCATGTCGCAGCGCTCGGGCCTTACGACGGGTCGCTGCGGCGAGCGATTCTCGCCTTCAAGCGCGGGCGACGCGACGTCGGTGCCGTCTTGGCGGATATGCTCGCCCGGTACCTAACGTCGGCGTTGCCCGCTCATTCGGTGCTCGTCCCCGTTCCGACGACGGCTGCGCGTCGGGCGGAGCGCGGCTTCGATCAGGCAGTCTTGCTCGCGCGGGAAGCCGGCAGGCTGTCGGGACTCGGCGTCCTCGACATCTTGCGGCAGACTGCCGGCGACGCGCAACGCGGCCGGTCTCGCCTGGCGCGGCTCGGCGCGCGGGGGCGCTTTCGCTGCAGCGCCGGAAAGCTTGTCGCCGAGGTGCGAGTCGTCTTGATCGACGACGTTGCGACGACCGGTGCAACCTTGCGCGACTGCAGCGCCGTCTTGACCGCCGCCGGTGCGCGCGTCGCGGGCGCGCTCGTCGTCGCCCGCACGCCCTGAATTTGGATGCGGCGGAAGAGTCGGGAGAAGATCGAGTCGATGAAAGCTACGTGGAACGGTGCCGTGATCGCGGTCTGGCACGATGTCGAGGTGAAGCCGTAAGCATCGACGCCGTCGACCGCGTCTTTCTGCGCCGAACCTACGAATTGGCGGAGCGCGGACGCGGCAACACCGTTCCCAATCCGTGCGTCGGAGCCGTGGTCGCGCGAGCCGACTTCACGCTGGGCGAGGGCTTTCATCACGCGCGTGGCTCGCCGCACGCCGAGGTCGAGGCGCTCGAGGCCACGCGAAACGCGGGCCGCGACGCGCACGGTGCAACCCTTTACGTTTCGCTCGAACCCTGTTCGCACGATGGTCTCACGCCGGCGTGCACGCGCGCGATTCGTGACGCCGGCATCGCGCGCGTCGTCATCGGCGCGCGTGATCGCAATCCAGTCGCCGCTGGGGGAGCCGAGCGACTGCGCGACGGCGGCGTCACGGTTGAGGTCGCCGACGACCCGGCGGCGGAGGCGATCGTCGAGGATTTCGCGAGCGCCTTCGCTTCACCGAGGCCGTACCTTACGTTGAAGATGGCGGTTTCACTCGACGGCTTCGTCGCCGCGCAGCCCTCTTCAACGTGGTTGAGCGGCGAGCGCGCGCGTGATTTTGTGCGGGATCTGCGCATCGCCCACGACGCCGTTCTCGTCGGCGCGCGAACCGTGCGCATCGACAATCCGCAGTTGACGGTTCGCCCGCCACGCGCACGCCGGCGACCGTACCGGCGCATCGTCGCATGCGCCTCGAAGCCTGTCCCGGCCGAGGCGCGAGTCTTCGAGCCGGTCGAGGGCTACGCACGCACCCTCGTTCTCGCACCGCAGCTGTACCGCGAACGCTTCGCACCGCTCGAATCGGTCGCCGACGTGATCTACGTCGGCGACATCGAGGCGACGCGGCTCGATATCGAAGCGGCCCTTGAGGCATTGAAAGCGCGCGAGATCTTCAGCGTCCTGTGCGAGGGCGGGCCGATTCTGGCGGGGGCGCTGCTCGAGCGACGGCTCGTCGACCGCCTGCACTGGATCGTCGCGCCGCAGCTGCTGGCGAACAAAGACGCGGTGCCGGCGCTGGCGCGCGCAAGCGTCGCCGGTGCGCTGCCGGAATTTCGGTTCGACCGCGTCGAACGGCTTGGTGACGACCTCCTCCTCTCCGCACCCTTCGCTCGGGAGTAAGCATGTTTACGGGCCTCATCGCGCACATCGGGCGCGTCGTCTCCCAAGAGCGCGACGCACTCGGCGGCGCCCGTCTTCTGATCGAAGTCGCGGCTGCAATCGCCGAAGGAGTCACGCCCAAAGACTCCGTCGCGATTGACGGCGTCTGCTTGACGGTCGTCGTCAACGATGCGCGGAGGCTTGCATTCGACGTCGTCCCCGAGACGCTCGCGTGCTCGACGCTCGGCACCTTGCGCGCCGGCGACACGGTCAACCTGGAGTTGTCGGTGCGTGCCGGCGATCGTCTCGGTGGCCATTTGGTGTACGGACACGTCGATGCAACGGCGCCGATCTTACGCAAGACGGAAGAAGGTCAAGGGCACCGGCTCGTGATCGGTCTCTCGGACGAGCTTCGAGACTACGTCGTAACCAAAGGGTTCATCGCGCTGGACGGCGTCAGTCTTACGGTCGCCGCAACGACGGCGGGGCGGTTCGAGGTCGCACTTATCCCGGAAACCGCGGCGCGCACGACGCTCGGCCGAAAGGGTCGCGGCGATCGCGTGAATCTGGAGATCGATCCCGTCGCGCGCTACGCGGTCGCCGCCGCCGGGCGCTATGGCGTCGGGACTGCGGGCTCGCGCGAAGAACTCGCCTGGGCCTACGAGATCTGAGCGGGCTTCGGCTGCGCGATCAGATCTCGATACAAACCGACCTGCACGATCGCGGAGAACCCAGCGTACGCCAGCAAGGCGAGGACGGGCACCACGCAGCCTACGCCGCTGAACATGAGCAAAGGGACCGGGGGCATCTGGAGCGTCGCACTCGATCCCGTCGGCACGGTCGAGAACTGCAGCGGCAGCATCGCGCCGTACATTAAAAAGCTCAGAAGAAAGCTCAGACCGTATTGGATCGCGTACAGCACGAGCCACGTGACCAGCGAGGGAACTAAGAACCGTCGGATGAGCGTGAACGACTCGCCGACCGCTTCGAATCCACCACGCCGTCCGGCGATCGCCGCCGGAAGCACGTACATCGTAACGAACGTCAAGGCGATGATCGAAAGACCGAGGGTCGGCAACAGGAGGATGAACGCCAGCAAGGCGACTCCGATGAGCCCGATCCACGCCACGAACACCGCACTAGCGCGCGACGAGAAGGCAGCGAACCCGTCGGCGAAGGTCGTCGACCCGCGCGTCCACGCTGCGTCCGCCATGGCATACATCGCAATTTGCGACCATAATGCAAGCAACATTACGAGGACGAAGAGCAGCAAAGAGCCGACGATCGCGAACCCGGCGAAGCCGGCCGAGGCGTGCTCCGCGCCGTGCGTCGCGATCGCGCCGACGATGACGGCGACGGCGAACGCCGCCAGGATGATCATGGCGAGGAACCCGGCCACGATCGGCGGCAGCGACACGATCCAATTGCGCTTGAAGAGTTCCCACGATTGGGCGAAGAGCACTCCGAATTCAATCGGAGCGGGGGCCGGGCCGGCACTCGTCGTCACGGGGCCTCCTTGGCAGTGAGGTCGTGCAGCAGCGCGTTCATAGACGCGCACGCTCCTTTCGCGCAACGCAGCCGCGTCCTGGAGTGCGGCACCCGGGCGGGGTTGTTGCAGCGCAAGTGGACGGGTTAACGTCTGTTAACCTCGAACCAGCCGGCATGCCCGACTTTGCCGAGGAACTTCGCGCCGCGATGGAGCGAGCCGGCCTGACCGCCGCCGAGGTGGCCGTTCGCTCCGGCCTGACCGAGGGGGCGATCTCCTACCTCCGCTCGGGGCGGCGCAGTCCTTCGTACCGCACGGTCCAAGCCTTGCGCAAGGCACTGCCGGATCTCGCCGCCGACACCGAACCCGGAACCGAAGAACAGATCTTCGAGCCGATCGAAGATGCGATCGCGGACATTCGCGCCGGGAAGATGGTCGTGGTCCTCGACGACGAGGATCGTGAGAACGAAGGCGACCTGGTCATGGCCGCGCAGATGGTCACGCCCGACGCGATCAACTTCATGCGCCGCGAGGCCGGCGGATTGATTTGCGTCCCGATCATCGGCAAGCGGCTTGACGAACTACAAATTCCGCAGATGGTCTCTGAGAATACGGCGGTACACGAAACCGCCTTCACGATTTCGATCGAAGCGCGCGGCCGTACCACGACCGGAATCTCGGCGCACGACCGCGCGGCGACGATTGCGGCGCTGCTCGACCCGAATGCGAAGCCGGCCGACTTCTTGCGTCCGGGGCACACCTTTCCGTTACGCGCGCGCGACGGCGGCGTGCTCGTTCGCGCCGGCCAAACCGAGGCGGCAGTCGACCTCGCGCGGCTCGCCGGTTTCTATCCGGCAGGCGTCGTCGTCGAGATCATGGACGATGACGGGAGCATGATGCGGCTTCCGCGTCTCAGAGAGTTCGCGAAGCGTCATGGGCTGCGCTTGATCACGGTGAAGGACCTGATCGCCTACCGCATGCGCACCGAGAAACTCGTGCAACGCATCGCCGAATTCGATTTTCCGACAGCGCACGGCAACTTCCACGGCGTCGCGTACGAAACGAAGATCGACGACATCGCCCACGTCGCGATGGTCATGGGCGAGATCGGCGATGGCAACGGTCTGCTGGTGCGCGTCCATTCGGAATGCCTCACCGGCGACGCGCTGCACTCGTTGCGCTGCGATTGCGCGGCCCAGCGCGACGCCGCGCTCGAACTCATCGCGCGCGAAGGACGCGGCGTGTTTCTCTATCTCCATCAGGAAGGCCGCGGGATCGGGCTTGCCAACAAATTGCGCGCGTACGAATTGCAAGACCGCGGCGCCGACACCGTCGAAGCGAACATCGCGCTCGGCTTGCCGGTCGACAAGCGCGACTACGGAATCGGCTCGCAAATCCTGGTCGATCTCGGGGCGCGCGAGATGCGCTTGATCACGAACAACCCAAAGAAGATCGTCGGCCTCGAAGGCTACGGTCTAAAGATTGTCGATCGCGTTCCGTTGCAGATCGAACCGACGGCACACAACGCGCGCTATATCGAAACCAAGCGCGATCGTCTCGGACACATCTTCGGAGCCGCGTCGTGAAGCCGGCCGCAATCGCGCGGCATGGTACGCTTCCCGACGGAAGAGGACGCCGGGTCGCCGTCGTGTGCGCAGAGTTCTACGTTCAACTGGCGGAGTGGCTCGAAGATGGTACTCGCCGGGCGCTGGCGGATTGCGGCGTCTCGGAGGAGCATCGGACCTTCGTGCGCGTACCCGGCTGTTTCGAATTGCCGCTCGCCGCGCAGCGTCTGATCCAAACCGGCAAGTTCGACGCGGTCGTCGCGCTCGGCGTGGTGGTTCGCGGTGATACGCCGCACTTTCAATATGTCGCCGGCGAATGCGCGCGCGGCATCATGGACGTCCAACTGTCGACCGGAACTCCGATCGGTTTTGGGGTCCTGACGACCGAGACGCTCGAACAGGCGGAGGAACGGGCCGACCCCCGGCGCGGCGACAAGGGCTACGAGGCGGCGCTCGCGGCGCTGGCCGCGCTCAGCGTCGGCTGAGGGTCGCTTGCGTTTTCCCTAAACCTTCCCTATACTCGCTGGGTAACGGGGGTGCTTTAGCGCACGTCCGTTTGCACTTCGCAGACCCCCGGAGGCCCCAGTGCAAGACAAGACCCTCATTTGTAAAGACTGCGGTTCTGAGTTTGCGTTCTCGGTTCGCGACCAGCAGTTCTATGCCGAGAAAGGCTTCGAAAACGAGCCGCAACGCTGCCGCGATTGCCGGAGCGCTCGCAAATCGCAACGCTCGAATTCGGGCGGAGGTGCGCGCGAAATGTTCGAAGCGATTTGCGCTCAGTGCGGCGTGCCGACGACCGTGCCGTTCAAACCGCGCGGCGATCGTCCGGTGTACTGCCGGGCCTGTTACGCGACGCTCGCACCGCAAGCGGCGCGCGTCTAACTTTCCAGCCAGGTAGCGGAAACGCTCCCGCACGGTCGAACCGTCGCGGTAAGATGAGTCATTTGCCGGCGGCGGCGTTCGAAGCGGTGTGGTGGGACGGCGACGCCGTCGGCTACATCGATCAGCGCGGGTTGCCCCACGACATCATTCGCAAACGGGCGCACGGCGTCGACGAGATCGTCGAGGCGATCGCGACCCTCGCCGTGCGCGGCGCGCCGTGCATCGGGATCTTCGGGGCGTACGGCGTCGCGCTCGCGCGCGCGTCGACGGACGACGACTCAGCCTTCGCGTCCGCGGCCGCCCGCATTCGTGCGGCGCGACCGACCGCGGTGAATCTGGCGTGGGCCGTCGACCGCGTGCTCGCCGCTGCGCAGTCCGAACATCTCTCCGAGGCGCGCGCGATCCACGCGGAGCAGCGCGCGGTCGATCGGGCGATCGCCGAGTTCGGAGCGGCGCTGTTGCCCGATCGCTGCGACGTATTGACGCACTGCAATACCGGTCCGCTCGCAACCGGCGGAGACGGAACGGCGCTCGGCGTCATCATCGCCGCGCATCGGCTCGGCAAACGCGTTCACGCTTACGTCGACGAGACGCGTCCCCTTTTGCAGGGGGCGCGTCTGACGACGTTCGAGCTGGCTGCCGCCGGCGTCCCGGCGACGCTCATCGCCGACGCTGCGGCGGCCGCGACGATGCGCGAGAAGAAGATCGCGGCGATCATCGTCGGGGCCGATCGAATTGCAACCAACGGTGACACCGCGAATAAAATCGGAACCTACCAGCTTGCGATTGCCGCCGCGCACCACCGCATTCCGTTTTACGTCGCGGCGCCGCGCTCGACGATCGACTTCGCGCTTACCGGCGGCGACGGGATCGTTATCGAGCAGCGCGCCGCCGAAGAGGTGCGCGCGTTCGGCGAGCAAGCGACGGCACCGCGCGACGTCGACGTCTACAATCCGGCGTTCGACGTGACTCCAGGACATTTGATCACGGCGATCGTCACCGAATATGGCGTCCTTCGCCCACCGTATCAAGAAGCGATCCCCGATCTTGCGCTGCGTCCGCGCTTGTTGCTCGAATTCGCACGCTAGCGACCTGCGAGCGTGAGGTTCTACGATTTTCTCGACAAGGCGCCGGCGATCGGACGGCTCGTCGTCATCGAAGGCGTCGAACGTGTCTTCGCGGAGCGAGCCGTAGCGGCGATCGTCGAGCGCCAACTTGCGCCGGCCGAACGGGATCTCAATCTCGAGCGCATCATCGCAACCGAGCTCGAAGATTTTTCGCGCGTCGAAGCCGCCGTCGCGGCCCTCCCTTTCTTGGGATCGACTCGGGTCGTCGTCGTCCGGGGCGCGCACGAGCTCAGGGCCGATCCGCGACGGGCCCTCGTCGCCGTTGCGCAGACCGTCCCCGAAGGGAACACGCTGGTCATCGAAGACCTCGTCTCCCCGGCCAGCAAGCGGCCCGAGCCGATCGGGAAGCTCGTCGGGGCTCGCGCGGCTCTCCGAATCGACACGACGCCCTCCGCCGATGCGCGGGAGCGATTCATCCGCGAGCTCCTCGGAGAGCTGGGCGCCACGATGGAACCGGCCGCGCTGGCGGCGTTGGTAGGTAGCGAGGCGGATCTCGGCTCGGTCCGGACCGACGTCGAGAAGCTCGTGCTCGGCGGGAAGAAGGTCACGCTGGCCGACGTCATGCGGGAAAGCCTCATCACCGAAGATGTCCGGGCCTACCAGTACGCGAGCGCCGTCGCCGCGGGTCGAGTCGCCGAAGCGCTGGCGATGGCTCAGGAACTCTTCGCATCCGATCCGCGGAGCGCGGCCGTGCCGATGCTGGCGGCATTGGCCCAGGAGTACGGCTTCGTCTGGGAGTTGACAAGACCGGGTGGGGCGCTTCCGCCGCGCGCGCGTTGGCGAGAGCGCGACCTCCGAGCGGTGGCGCGACGGCTCGGAGAACGGCAGGCACGCCTCGGCTTCGAGCGAGCGGTCCGGGGATTCGAGGCGGTGGTAACCGGGCGCGCCGACGACCCACGGACGGTCGTGGAAATGGCGACCGCGGCGGGGGCGGATGCAGGGACGCGCTAGCTTCCCTGAGCAACAGGATTGGAGCAGCGGGACGGGCAACGTCGCCCCAAGCGCGGCGTGCGTACGTGCTGACGTTCGCTTATCTTCCCGCGGAACTTTTTCAAGGAGTTCTATTTCATGCGCAGTTTCTTAGCTCGACTGGCCCTCGTGGGATTGGTCGGCATCGCACTCGTTGGATGTGGGACGTCAAACGGAACGACACTCCAGGCCGGAGCGGTACCGAACAATTCCGGCGGCGGACCGATCAACACGACCGTGGGCGTCGGCAATCCGCCCGCGGGCTCGATCGCGCCCTCGGGATTACTCGATGACGGGGCGCTCACGGCACTTCCGGGGGCAACGGCGCCCGGCACCTTCACCGGCTTCAACGATGTTGCGACCGACACGCAGGGTCTAGGCAGCGGCCCCGGAGCGGATCCTGCTCCGGCGCCGACGGATGCCTTTGTCACCGCGATGGGTGGCTACGACATACTCGCCTGGTCCGGCAACAACAACCAAGTTATTCAACTGAAGTACAATCCCGTTGGGCGGGTCAATCCGAGCCTGGTGTACACCTTCGGTTTGCCGGGGAACTCGGCGTTCTTCACGTACAGTCAGATCGTCATCCACATCGGCGCCATTACGGGTACATTACCCGCGCCGACGTCGGTCAGCCTCGAACTCGTCGGCAACGGAACGACCGCGGGCGCCGGTAGTGCCACGAGTACCTATGACGTTCGGGTTGCGTGCACCGCCGCGCCCGCCATCGCGGTCTTCGCTTTCAAGTGCGGCGCGCTGCCGGCTTACGGCGCGGTCGCAAATACCGTCGGCCCGTCACCGATCGTTCCGGGCGCTGCCGGTGCGTACACGCCGTACAGTTACAACCTCTACCTAGAGCCGATCTATGCGGCCGTGACCAATCCGACGCAGAGCGCGACTTTTAATTTCGCGTACGCGTACGCCATTCAGTAGCAATGCTTCGGGCTCGGGGTTCCGCCGGAGTGGCGGATCCCCGGGCCTCTAGGCAGCAACTAGCGGCCGGCAGTTCCGCAACCAAGGCGCGGTTTTCAGGCTCGGCGAACCGCGTTTCGTGATGGATTACGGGTCGTACGCCTCGCCGTTCTCGTGGAGATATGGGCGCGCCGAGTTGCGCGAACTCTTCTCGGAGCGGGAGCGCAGACGACTGTGGCGTGCCGTCTGGGTGGCGCTGGCCCGCTCGCAAGAGCGCAGCGGTCTCGTCTCCGCAAGCGAAGTGACGGACCTCGAAGCGCATGCGAACGACGTCGACATCGACGCCGCGCTGAAGATCGAGCGTGAAATCGGTCACGACCTGATGGCGGAATTGCGCGTCTTCGCTTCGCAAGCGCGCAGTGGTGGCGGAAAACTGCACCTCGGCGCGACCTCGATGGATGTCGAGGACACGGTCGAGGCCTACCGGATGCGGCGCGCGCTGTCGCTTGTCGGCGAACGGTTGCATGCCGTCCTGCATGCGTTGGGCGTTCGGATCGTCCAATACGCCGACTTGGTCGCTTTGGGATACACGCATCTCCAGCCGGCCGAGCCGACGACGCTCGGGTACCGGCTCGCGGTGTACGCTCAGGATCTGTTGGTCGACGAAGCGCAACTACGCGACGCATACCATCAGATAACGGCCAAAGGCATTCGCGGGGCCGTCGGAACCTCGGCTTCGTTCGAGCGCCTGCTGCGGGGCACCGGCCGTAGCGCGCGCGATCAGGAAGAAGACGTTCTTTCACATTTTGACTTGAGCGCTCGCGAGGTCAGCGGTCAAACTTATCCGCGCAAGCTCGATTACTTGGTCGTCTCCGCGCTCGCCGGGCTCGGCGCGTCTCTCTCGAAATTCGCCGCCGACGTTCGCATCTTGTCCTCGCCGGGATTCGGCGAA
Organism: Candidatus Zemynaea palustris; assembly: GCA_003134695.1. Lineage (GTDB taxonomy): Bacteria > Vulcanimicrobiota > Vulcanimicrobiia > Vulcanimicrobiales > Vulcanimicrobiaceae > Zemelea > Zemelea palustris. The sequence continues at coordinate 24,735 of PLCB01000012.1, forward strand.
CTCTTCGAGCCGTTCGGCGCCAAGCAGGTCGGCAGTTCGGCGATGCCCTTCAAGCGTAATCCGGTAATGTGCGAGCGCCTCGGCTCGCTGGCGCGGCTCCTGCCGGCGTATGCGAACGTCCTGTGGCAAAATGCCGCGACCAATTATCTCGAGCGGACCCTCGACGACAGCGCCAATCGGCGCGTGGTCCTTCCCGAGTCGTTCTTGTGTAGCGACGAACTGCTCGGCTTGGGCTTGAAGATCGTGGAAGGGCTGCGGGTCGACGAGCGACGGATCGCGCAGAATCTGCGCGCCTTCGGACCCTTCGCCGGCAGCGAAGCCGTACTCATGGAAGCGGTCAAAGCCGGTGGCGATCGCCAAGTGCTGCACGAGGTCATTCGAGAAGCCGCCATGCGCGCGCACGAAGTGGTGGGGAGCGGCCGCGACAATCCGCTCGCGCAGTATCTGGTCGACGACACGCATTTGACGGCGCTGCTCGACCCGGCCGAGATTCGCGCGTTGCTCGATCCGAGCGATCAGGTCGGCGACGCGCCGGAGCGCGCCCGCCGTTTGGCGTCGCAGATCGAAGAGTTGCCGCCGTTTCCGAAGCCGCGCGCTTTGTTGGGAGCATCTTCGTGAACAAAGGTCTCGAGGTCGCGCGCGGTAAGACGAAGGTTCTCTTCGAGCAGCCCGGCCAGCCCGACGTACTGGTCGTTCAGGCGCTCGATTCGATCACCGCCGGCGACGGAGCGCGTCGGCACGAGATCGCGGGGAAGGGCCGCATCGCCGCCAAGACGACCGCGCGCATCTTCCGTTTGCTCAACCTGTGCGGTTTGCCGACGCACTACCTCTCCGGCGGTGAAGACGACGACGATAACGAGATGCTGGTGCGCCGTTGCAGCATGATTCCGCTCGAAGTCGTCGTTCGCGGCGTCGCCGCTGGTTCGCTCGTGCGCCGGAAGCCGGGGATCGCGCGCGGCTCGATCATCATCCCGCGCATGGTTGAGTTCTTCTTCAAGGATGACGCCAACCACGACCCGCTCATCGATCCCGAAGACATCGTGGCCCGGGGCATCGCGTCGCCGGCCGAGATCGCGCTGATGGGCGAGGTGGCGCGCCTGACGTTCGAGATCTTGGCGCACGCTTGGCGGCGGCGCGAGACGCTCTTGGTCGACTTAAAAGTCGAATTCGGTCGGCTGGTCGGCGGCGAAAGCCGCGGCACGCTCGTCCTGGCCGACGTCATCGACAACGACGCGTGGCGCGTCTGGCCGCAAGGCCGCGAAGACCTGATGCTCGACAAACAAGTCTACCGGAATCTGAGCGAGGTGACGCCGGCCGATCTCGACCGCGTTCGCGAGAATTACGAGCAGGTCTCCGAGATCGTCGGAACGTTTCCGACGATGCGCCCGGCGATGGCGGCGCTGATCGCCGACGGGGAAAATGCCGTCGCGCTGCTGGATCCGGTGATGCGTGCGCTGGCGCAGTTTGGGATGCAGAGTCTGCGGCGGGTCGTCTCGACCGACCTCACGCCGCACTTCGTCGTTCAGGTCACGCAGCAGCTCGACGCGAGCTTCTCGCGCCTCGTCTATGTGGCATCGGGGCCGCAACTCGCGGCGATGCTCGGTGCGGCGACCGCGGCGCCGGTGTTCGACGCGACCGAATTCGAGGCCGACGAGCTGGCGCTCGCGATCGCAAAGCCGCTGGCGCTGGACGACACGATCCTCTTCGGACGGGTTCTACTCGTGCAAGCCAACGCACGCTCGGCGGTTCTGCATGCCGATGCGCAACTCAACGCGCCTGGGCCGGCGCCGAACGGGACCGTTGCCTAAGGCTTCTTTCCCCGGGATCGGCCTTTCGGACGACGAGATTCGCCTGATTACCGAGCGCCTCGGGCGCGAGCCGACGCTTGTGGAGGCGCACGCGTTCGACGCGCAATGGAGCGAGCATTGCTCGTACAAGAGCTCGCGCGCTCACCTCGCACGGCTTCCGACCGACGGACCCGACGTGATTCTCGGTCCGGGTCAGGATGCCGGGATCGTACGGCTCGGGGAGTGGAAGGGCGAGACCTACGGCATCGTGATCGCGCACGAGTCGCACAACCATCCGTCGCAGGTCGTGCCGTTCGAGGGCGCGGCGACGGGGATCGGCGGCATCGTGCGCGACGTGCTCTGCATGGGAGCGCGCGTGATCGCGCTGGCCGACCCGCTGCGTTTCGGCCCGCTCGACGATCCGCATTCGCGCTACGTCGCGCAAGGCGTCGTCGACGGGATCGCGGCCTACGGCAACGCAATCGGCGTCCCGACGATCGCCGGCGACGTCTACTTTCACGACGGCTTCCGCGACAATTGTCTGGTCAACGTCGTCGCGCTCGGGATCGTCAAGGAGTCGGAGATCATCCATTCGTGCGCGCCGGCCGGCTCGGACGGCTGGGATATCGTGCTGATCGGGAAAGCGACCGATCGCAGCGGCTTCGGCGGCGCCGCGTTCTCGTCGCTCGTGCTCGATGAGAAGGATGCGGAGGCGAATAAGAGCGCCGTTCAAGTTCCCGACCCGTTCCTGAAGAACGTGATCATGCGCGCCTCGTATCGGGCGTTCGATGTGATTCGCGAACTCGGACTGACGGTCGGCTTCAAGGACCTCGGCGCGGGCGGGATCATGGGCTGCACGGCCGAGTTAGCCGCGAGCGGTGGCTTCGGTGCGCGCATCGCACTCGATCGCTGCCTGACGTCGCAGCCCGATTTGCCGGCGGCGGTGATCGCCGTCGGCGAGACGCAGGAACGGCTGGCGTGGGTCGTCCCGCCCTCGTTCACGCCGCGCTTGTTGCAGATCTATAATGAGGAGTTCTCGTTGCCCCAGATCGCGCGTCATGCGCAAGCGGCCGTTATCGGAACGATCACCGCGGAGAAGGAGTACGTGCTCACGCACCACGGCGCGGAGGTGATGCACGTCCCGATCGACTTCCTGACCGCCGGCGTGCGGTACGACCGAGATTACAAGCGGCGTCGACCGAGATACCGAATCGACGAGGACCTGATAATCGACGAGGTTCTGATCGCGGATGACGAGCCCGAGCGCGCCGCCGATAAATTCTCTTGGCGGCGTCAGGCCGAGGTCCTCACGCGCCTGACCTTTGACCGGGACCTCGCCCTCAAGGTCTTGAGCCATCCGGACGTCGCATCGCGCCGCACGATTTACGAGCGCTTCGATTCGGTCGTGCGCGGAGCGACGTCGATTCCTAGCGGATACGCCGATGCCGGGGTCGTCGTTCCGATACCTGGCAGCCCCTTCGCCGTGGCGATCGGCCTTGGAGGAAACCCTAGGTACTCGAGACTCGATGCATGCTATGCGGCCGAGCAAGCGGTGTGCGAGGCGTTACGCAACGTCGTTGCCGTCGGCGCTCGCCCCGCGGCTTTGACGGATTGCTTGAACTTCGGGAATCCGGAGGATGCGAGGCAAATGGGTGACTTCGTTGCGGCCGTCGACGGTCTGCGGTTCGCCGCATCTCAGTTTGGCTTGCCATTCGTCTCGGGCAACGTGAGTTTTTACAATCAGTCCGCATCGGGGGAATCGATTCCCGGGTCACCGATCGTTGCATGTGTGGGGGTCATCGACGACGTCTCCCATACCGTCACGCCCGCATTTCACCGCTCGGGGAACAAGCTGTATTACATCGCCGGCCTTTCGAGCAATGCCCTCGGCGGATCAGTCTTCGCCGACGTCTTCGGACTTGAGAACGGGCCGCTCCAGCCGATTGCGTACGGCGACGTACGGCGTGAGCCGAACTTCGTACGCTCCGGTATAACCGCCGGCGCGATCCTTTCGTGTCATGACGTCTCCGATGGCGGCGTTTTCGCGACGGTCGCCGAGATGGCGTTCGCGACGCGCAACGGGCTCCGCATCGGAGCCGAGCTTTCGTCGTTTGACCTGGAGGGAGTGAGTGATAAGGTTCTTATCACCGAGTACTTCAACGAGGGCGGCGGATTCGTTATTGAGGCGAGCGACGTCTTCGACGAATGGTCCGCGCAGCTTGAGCACTACCGAGGTGCGTGGGAGCTCGGTACGACGACGCAGGCGTACGAGCTAACGGTCCGCAGGGGTGAGCGTCCGTCTCTCCGCTGGACCGTCGATGAACTCTACGAAGCATGGTCGGATCCGTTGCGGACCTTCTACGAGGGCGTGCCGGCGTGAGTGCGCGGGTCGCTGTTCTCGTTTTTCCGGGGACCAATAGCGAAGAAGAGACCGTTCGCGCGTGTCGCGCGGTCGGGCTCGAAGCCGATGCTGTTCACTGGAACGCCGATCTCGACGAGGTGCGACGCTTCGACGCGTACGTGCTGCCGGGCGGGTTCGCATACGAAGATCGCGTGCGCGCGGGCGCGATCGCCGCGCACGATCGATTGATGACGGCCGTCCGCGAGGGCGCCGCCGAGGGCAAACTGGTCCTGGGCATCTGCAACGGCGCGCAGGTCTTGCTCGAAGCGGGGCTCGCGCCCGCGCTGGGCGGCGACAGCTCCATTCAAGCGGGCTTTGCGAAAAACGCGCCCCTCGGGAAGTTTCGCTCGACGCACGTCCACGTCAAACTCGCGATCCCACCGGAGCGCTGCGCGATCACCGCGCATCTTGCGCCGAACGCGGTGATCCCGGGATGGGCCTCGCATGGCGAAGGCCGGCTCGCCGCGCACGACGACGTCCTCGCTCGCATCGAGCGCGAAGGTCACCTCGCCTTCGTCTACTGCGATGCGAGCGGCGAGACGACGACCGAGGCGATCCCCAATGGCTCCGCGCTCGGTGCGGCGGGGCTGGTCAACGCCGCCGGGAACGTGCTCGCCATCATGCCGCATCCCGAGCGCGATGCGTGGACGTTCAATCATCACGACGATTCGCGCGAGCGGGCGCGCGGAAACGCGAACGCGATGCTCGCCCCGTCGGGCGGCATCGCGCTCTTTGAAAGCCTGGCGAAAGCGCTACGTTAGGACTTGGTGCACTCGTCCGAGGACGTCTCGGTGCCCTTGGCCGTTTTCGTTACGTTCGCGCTGGTCGTCTTGGTATTGCTGACCTTGGTTACGGTCGTTACGCCAAGCGGCTGAGCGTCGCTGTTGTACATGTCGGTCCAAACCATCTTGTTGCCGTTCCAACCGGGCGATATGCTCATGCCGAAGCCGCCGAAGTTGCTGATCCCGAAGGTGTACCACTGTTTTTTCACCCCGTCGTATCCGGTCCAGCTTTGGCCAACGAGCGTCGCCGTGCGGGCTTTGTCAAACGGTTTCGAGGTGCTGTTCGTCAACATGTAATGGCCGTCCAGCGCCATGGTGTTGACATCGGTCTCGGTGCGGCCGGTGCCGCGACCCATCGTGTTCTGCACGGTCTTGCAGGTCCACGTTCCGATTAGAAACTTCATCGAGGACCAGTCCGTCTTCACGTCGGGAACCGGCGTCGCCGTTTGCGCGGCGGCCAACGTTACGGTTGAGAAAATTGCAATCAAAGCGAAACTGATAAGTCGCAAGTGCGACATGCTTTCTCCCTTTCAATAAAGAGTGCTTCCCGAGGCTTCGCGGCTTCGTCGCTTATCCCTCGCCCTCAGGGAGGCGTTCGCATACGCGGGAGCCGGGAACCTCCGGCAAGTAGAGACACGTATGACCGTCACGCGCTACGTCGAAGTCGTCTTAACGATCCCCGACAACGAGGCGGAGACGGCCCTGACGACGCTGCGTCGCCTCGGCGTTCACGTCGACGAGTTGCGGCGCTCGGATCTCTATCGCATCGAAGTCGAGCCCGAGCGAGAGGGGACGTTGCTCGAAACGCTGCGCGAGATCGAGACGATCTACAACCCGAACAAGCACGCGCTGCGACTCCGTTCCGACGTCGCACCGCAACCCGGCGAGGCATGGATCGACGAGCCGAAGACGGTGGATTCCGCGCGTGGCCCGGTTCACATCGCGGGGCGGGTCCTGCCCGGCGTTTGGGGGCTCGAGCGTCTCGTCGCCTGGCAGCTCTCAGATTCGCTTGGCAAGCCTGCAAGCGCGGAGGTTGTCGCGCGTGCAGCCGAAACTCTGCTGTGCAATCCTGCCTTCCAGCGTGCAACGACCAACTCTCACATAAGGCCGAAATGATCGCACCAGAACTTCTTCCGACGCCGGCTCAGCAGCAAGTGGGCGATTTCTATACGATCGCGACCCTCGGCTCGCATTCGGCGCTGCAGATTCTCAAGGGTGCGCGCGACGAAGGCTTCAAGACGCTCGCGATCGCCAGCTACGAGACCGAGCGGCTCTATCGCTCGTTCAACTTCGTCGACGAAGTCATCACGATCTCGCGGTACCAGGATTTCATGTCGCTCGTGCCCGAGCTCGAAGAACGAAAGGTGATCATCGTTCCGCACGGTTCGTTCGTCGCCTATCTCTCGCTGGAAGAGCACAAGCGAATGAACGTGCCGTACTTTGGAAACAAAGCGGTGCTCGATTGGGAAGCGAGCCGAGAAATGCAGCGGGTTTGGCTGACGAAGGCCGGGTTGAAGGTTCCACGGCAGTTCCGATCCGGCTCCGAGATCGACCGGCCGGTCATCGTCAAGTTATACGGGGCACAGGGCGGCAAGGGCTACATGTTCGTGCGCGACGCTGCCGACTTCGAACGCCGTGCCGGCGAACTCACTCGCCAAAACTACGTCCTGCAAGAGTACATCATCGGCGTCCCGTTCTACATCCACTATTTTTATTCACCGCTTACCGGCAAGCTCGAGATCATGAGCATGGACCGGCGATATGAAACCAACGTCGATTCGCTCGGGCGCATTCCGGCGGCGGCGCAAGAGGGGATGGACGTCAGCCCGAGTTACGTCGTCGTTGGCAATTCGCCGCTCTCGCTGCGCGAGTCGATGCTGGCCGAGGCGTATCGGATGGGCGAAGACGTCGTGCGCGTGAGCCAGGAAATCTGCCCGCCGAAAGGCCTGTTCGGTGCCTTCTGTATCGAAACGATCATCACACCCGACGCACAGTTCTACATCATGGAGATCTCGGCGCGCATCGTCGCCGGGACCAATCTCTTCATCGACGGATCTCCGTATTCGTATTTGAACTACAGCGAGCCGATGTCGACCGGCCGCCGGATCGCGCGCGAGATCAAGAACGCGCTGCTCTCGAACTCGTTGCACGCGGTTCTCGACGACGGAGGATCTGCCGGTTAGGTATTTCCTCGCCGGCCTCGTGCTCGTGGCGTTGTCTTTCGCGTCGGCGAGCGCGGTGATCGAGACCGATCCGGGCGTCCTCTCGCAGACGATGCAGCGCGCGTATGAAGAGGGGGCGAAGAAGGGCTGGCCGTTCAGCGCGACCCTGTACTACCAAACGACGGTCTTCGATGCCGGACGCTCGTTCGCTCTCTTCAAGCCGGCCGATCCGCACTACGCTGAGGTCGCCGCCATCGCCATCCAGGTTGCGACCGATGCGCATTACGACCCGCTGCTCAACGACGACGCCTCGCTGTGGTACGTGCGCGATGCCGCGAAGTGGGTGCAAGAGCACGGCGACGCCGATCAGGCGAAGAAGGCTAGCGCGCTGCTCGACAAGATCGTGGCGGGAGATGCCGACCCGGCGGCGCTCGCTCGCCAAGCGGAAGACGACGCGATCGCGAATGCCACGGCGTTTCGGCGTGATCCGGATTCGCTGATCCAGATCGTCGTCGCCGACGTCCGGGCGTACAACTTGACGCTCGATCGGCGCTACCGCCGCCTCATGTTTCTGCACGCCTCGGAACCGACGATGCCGCTGACGCGCCTCCCCGATCCCGAAGGCGCACAACTCTTCGCGATCGCGGACGAGGCGCTGCATGGTGGCGGGGGATTCACTGAGACCGATCGTTTCGAGGCGAAGATGCTCGACGAGCGCCGTCGCACCACGCCGGCGTTGCAGACGACCGGCCGTACCAGAAGCGTGCCGAACGAGGTCCGTCTCTCCCGCACGGCGCCGGCCGATGAATATTTCGGTCGCACGCGGCTTTCACCGCTCGGCGCCGGCAACGAGATCATTCGCATCAACAAGTATCTGGACGCCGGCTGGGGCAAACGGATGGCGCAAGATGCGCTCTACCTCGAATCGTCCCTCGAGGATTGGCAGCATCAATACCCGCACGACCCGACGCTACCGCCTCGCCTTCTAGCATTCTATCGATTGCTCGTCCGAATCGACGACGTGACGACGCAGCCTGAGGCGAAGAAGATTCGCAATCTCGTGCTGGTTCAATATGCCGGCTCGGCGCAAGCGCGCGAGCTCGCGGCGATCTGATGCAGCGCGGCCTAGCCGGCTACGATAAACGCCGGCTCGCGTTGGGGTCGATCGGGAGCCACTCGGCGCTCGACGTGGCCTCGGGCGCTCGCGCACAGGGACTCCGCAATGTTATCGTGACGGCGCGCGGGCGCGACCAAACGTATGCACGACACTTCGCGAGGCGCGAAACACCGGAGCGCGGCTGCGTCGATCGCGTCGTCGAGCTTGCGGCGTTCGCCGATGTCTTGAAACCTGAAATTCAGCAGACGCTGCTGGACGAGCAGGTCATCTTCGTTCCGAACCGTTCGTTCGAGGTCTACCTGCGCGAGCGCTATTCGTATGACGAGATCGAACGAGGGATGCTGGTGCCAATTTTCGGTAACCGAAGGTTGCTGCGAGCCGAGGAGCGCGACGAGGCCGAGAACCAGTATGCGTTGCTTGCACGCGCCGGCATCAGGCATCCGCGTGCCTATGCCTCGCCTCACGAGATCGACGGGCTCGTGATGGTCAAGGCCGCTCACGCCAAGGTCGGATTCGAGCGCGCGTTCTTCCTGTGCACTTCACCCGCGGACTACGAAAAACAGGCGGCGAGGTTGATCGCGGCCGGCATGCTGACCGCAGAGAGCCTGCGTCTCGCGCGGATCGAAGAATTCGCCCTCGGTCCGACCCTCAATCTGAATTTCTTCTATTCACCGATCCTCGGTGAACTCGAACTGTGTGGAACCGACACCCGGCGCCAGACCAATCTCGACGGTCTGCGTGCGTTGCCGCCTGCTCAGCTGCAGATCGGCGCGGAGATTCCGGTCAAGATGGAAGAGGCAGGCCACATCGCGGCGACGCTGACCGAGTCGATGTTGGAGCAGGCCTTCGAGCTCGGCGAGCGTTTCGTGGCAGCGGCGCGCTCGGCGAATCCGCCCGGCGTCGTCGGACCGTTCGCGCTGCAGTGCGTGATCGTGGCCGGACCGCCGAAGGCGTTCGTGGTCTACGACGTCTCGCTCCGCATCCCCGGCTCGCCGGGGACCCGCTACACGCCGTACAGTGCCTACCGCTGGGGTCGCGACGTCTCGGTCGGCGAACGCATCGCGATGGAAGTGGTGTTCGCGCGCGACACGGATCGGCTCGCCGAGATCGTAACCTGACGCGCGGGCGCCGATCGTTGGTTGAGGCCGACGATGATTTCGGTTGCGAGTGCCAGGATGAAGCCGACTGAAACCATCGCGGTCGCGAGCGGCGTCGTTCCGCCGAGCCGTTTGAGCAACGCCCAGAGTTCGCCGATCACGAAGATGAGCGCGCCCGCCGCAATCGCGAGGAAAAACGTCGAGAGTAGCGGCGAGACGAAAACGTAGCCGACGACAGTCCCTAAGAACGTTGGCCCGCCGCCGACGATTCCGGCCGCCGCCAATTGCCCCCAACTCGGTACGGTCGCGCGACCGCTGAGCGGCGCGGCGATTCCGAAACCCTCGGTTGCGTTGTGCAGCGCGAAGCCGATGATCAACCCGATCGCGAGCGCGGTCTGGCCGAGCGCCGCCGATGCGCCGATCGCGAGTCCTTCGGCGAAGTTGTGCGCGCCGATCCCGATCGCGATCATCATCGCGAGCGCGTAGGGATGGTCGGCGATCACGGCGCCGCGTTTTGCGAACTGCGTCGAGATCGAGCCGAGTCCGACGAGGCCGACGAGCAGACCGGCGACGAGTGCAGCCCCGAGCGCGAACGGAACGGGGCCGCCGCCATGCCAGAGCGCGACCGCCGTTTCGACCGGCGAAGTCGCATCGTGTGCGATCTCGACGACCAAGAACACGAGAATGCCGATCGCCACCGCGTTGAGCGCGCCGACGGTCTTCGCCGGGAGGCGCTGCATTCGAGCAATCGGCAACCCGAAGAATATCGTCAGGCCGGCGATCGCGCCGAGCAAGACGGTGGCACCAAGCCCGAGGGCGCGGCGCGGCGCGGCCATCAGTGTGGACATGTCCATGCCGGCCATCGCCGGGCCCATCGCGGCGAGCGTATTCGGCGTGCCGCGATAATGGAGCGCGGTGATGAGCCCGTCCGGATGTGCCGCGCCATCTTCGGTGTGATCGAGGATGTGACAGTGGACGATCCACGTCCCCGGTTGTGCGTTCGCATCGATGACGACGTCGGCACGCTGACCGGGGCCGAGCAGCACGGTGTCTTGGCGATCGACGTAATCGAGCGGGAGCGCGTCGCGCGCGATCACGATCATATCGTGACCGTGAGTGTGCATCGTGTGCAGATTTTCGCCGGAGATGTTGATCCAGCGAATGCGAATTCGTTCGCCTCGCGCGACCTCGAAGGCCGGGATGGCCGGATACGATCTTCCGTTGAGCGTGAAGTGATTCTCGGCCGTGCTCTGGATCTTCCAAGAGGAAAGGATGCCGAGGTAGTCGCGCGCGACCCGTTCTTCGGGTCGAGGATGGGCCGGCAGGACGACGATCGCGCCGTAGAGTCCGGCGTTGAGCATCGCTTCGGGCCCGTGCGTATGATAGATGAACGTCCCACTCTGCGTCGCGTCGAAGGCGTAGCGGAAGCTGCCCTTGGGCGGAATCATCGCTTGCGTCACGCCGCCGACGCCGTCCATCGCGACCCGTGCGCCGTGGATTCCGTGCAGATGCATCGTGTCGGCGACGGGCAGGTCGTTGGTGTAATCGATGACGACGTGGTCGCCCTGGTGCACGACGAGCGCCGGTCCCGGCACGACGCCGTTGTACGTCTTGGCCATCACGGTGAGGCCGGGCTTGAGCGTCCAGGGCGCCTCGCGGCCGACGATATGAAAGACCTTGGTCGTCCCGCGCACGTCGGGGAGCGCACGATAGACGCCGTCCGGGCCGCGGACGATTTTCGATTCACCCGGTGCCGGGGTTGCCCGCGCGATCGGGCCCGCCAGCGGTTGCAAGCCGAGCGAGGTGACGTCGACCCCCGGCGGCGCCTCGTCGCCGTCGGCGAGGGCCGCAGCCGGGGCCGCGAAGCAGAGGCCCGCGAGCAGCAACAGGGCGCGGAGCCGGACGTTCGGGGTCCGCCACATTCTTAGAAGCGCCTCACAGGGAAGTTAGGCATGCCTAATAGTAGGTTACCGTGTCGACCGCGGCCTCCCCTTTCGGCGACGGCGCCGGGTTCGCCGAAGTGCGCGCGGAAGTGCGCGGCGGATGGGCGAGGCGGCGCCGGCGACGGTCGTGATTCTGGATTTCGGGGCGCAGTACGGCCAGTTGATCGCGCGCCGCGTTCGCGAGGCGAACGTCTACTCGGAGTTGCTTCCGTGGGACACGCCGTGGGAAGAGATCGCGGCGCGCGCACCGGCGGCCGTGATCCTGAGCGGCGGTCCCGAGAGCACGCTCGCGCCGGACGCGCCCGGCGTCGATCGGCGGCTCTGGGACGCCGGCGTTCCGGTGCTCGGCATCTGTTACGGAATCCAGTTGATCGCGCGCGACCTCGGCGGCACGCTGGTACCGGCGACCCATCGAGAGTACGGTCCGACGACGTTTGAGTTGCTGGAACGCTCGCCGTTGACGGCAGGCGCGGCGGAGCGCAGCCGCGTGTGGATGTCGCACGGCGACACGGTCGAGAAGCCGCCGCCCGGTTTCTCGGTGATTGGCCACACGCCGCGTTGCGCGATCGCCGCGATGGGCGATCCGCGCCGGCGTATCTACGGTGTGCAATTCCATCCCGAAGTCGTGCACACCGAAGCCGGACATCGCATTCTCTCGAATTTCTTGCACGGCATCGCGGATATCAAATCGACCTGGCGCATGGAGTCCTTCGTCGAGCAGAGCGTCGCCGAAATCCGACGCACGGTCGGCGAGGGCCGCGTGATCTGCGCGCTCTCCGGCGGCGTCGACTCCGCCGTCGCAGCGACGCTGGTCGCCCGCGCCATCGGCGAGCGCCTGACCTGCATCTTCGTCGACACCGGTTTACTGCGCTTGGGCGAGGCGGAGAGCGTCGTCGCGGCCTTCCGCGACGTGCTGCATCTGCGCGTCGTGAAGGTCGACGCGCAAGAACGTTTTCTCGCACGCCTCGCCGGCGTCGTCGACCCGGAAGAAAAGCGCATTCGGATCGGACACGAATTCATTGCGATTTTCGAAGAAGAAGCGCGCAAACTTCTCGATGTTGAATGGCTGGTGCAGGGGACGCTCTATCCCGACGTCATAGAATCGAAGACGCCGGGCTCGAAGGCGGGGCACAAGATCAAGTCGCACCACAACGTCGGCGGCTTGCCCGCGACGATGAATCTCAAGCTGATCGAGCCGCTACGTCTCTTGTTCAAGGATGAGGTTCGCGCGGTCGGGCGCGTCCTGGGCCTGCCGTCGGAGATCGTCGAACGCCAACCTTTCCCCGGACCCGGCTTGGCGGTTCGCGTCCTGGGCGAGGTGACGTCGGATCGTTTACGGACGCTGCGGCTCGCCGACGCCATCGTTACCGGCGAGATCGAAGGCGCGCACCTCGCGCCGCATCCGTGGCAGTATTTCGCGGTGCTGACGCCGCTGCAGAGCGTCGGAGTGATGGGCGACGGTCGCACGTATGCAAACCTGGTCGCGGTTCGTGCGATCACAAGTGAGGACGGGATGACCGCCGACTGGGCCCGCCTTCCGCATGACTTACTCGAACGCATCAGCACGCGCATCGTCAATGAGGTCCCCGGCATCAACCGCATCGCCTACGACGTCACGTCGAAGCCTCCGGCCACCGTCGAGTGGGAATAGCGTCGAGCTAGGCGGTGCGAATTCTTGTCATCGGCAATGGGGCGCGGGAAGACGCGCTGGCGTGGCGGTTGGCGCAGTCGCCGTCGTGTGAAGCGGTGTTCGTCGCGCCAGGCAATGCCGGGACCGCGTTGCGTCACGAGAATTGGCCGATCGTTGCAACCGAAGGGCGCGCGCTCGTCGCGCGCGCCAAAGACGCGCAGATCGATCTGGCGGTGATCGGTCCGGAAACCGCGATCGCGGCCGGCGTCGCCGATCGTTTTCGCGAGGCGAATATTGCGACGTTTGGCCCCAACCGCAGCGCGGGCCGGCTCGAGTCGAGCAAGATTTTCGCGAAGCGCTTCATGGAACGGCACGGCGTCTCGACCGCAAAGGCGCGCATCGTCCACTCGCTGGCAAATGCGGAACGCGTCCTCGATGATTGGAGCGGTGCCTGCGTCGTCAAAGCCGATGGGCTCGCCGCCGGAAAGGGCGTCGTCGTGACGCCCGACGTCGCGACGGCGCGCGCGGTCGTGCGTGAGTGGTACGGTTCGGGGCGTATCCCGGGCGGCGGCAGCGACGTTCTCTTGGAAGAGAAACTCGACGGACGTGAGGTCAGCGTCTTCGCGCTCGGCGACGGGAAACGGTTTGTGCCCTTTGCGTCGGCGTGCGACTATAAGCGCGCCGGCGACGCAGATACGGGCCCGAACACCGGCGGGATGGGCGCATACTCGCCGCCTTTCGGATTCCCGGGAGACCTGCACGACATCGTGCGCGAGCGAATCCTCGAACCCGTCGCGCGCGGCCTGGCCGCCGAAAACGAGCGGTACGTCGGCGCCTTGTACTGCGGCTTGATGTGGACGGCCGACGGACCGGCGGTGATCGAGTTCAACGCACGTTTCGGCGATCCCGAGACGCAGGTACTTATGCCGCGCGTCCGTGGCGACTTCGCGCGCGCGCTCGTGAGCGCGGCTCACGGTGCGCTCGAGCCCGACAGCATCTCCTTCGCCGATGACGCGTGCGTCGGCGTCGTCCTCGCGACGGCGGACTACCCGCGCACGAGCACACCTCTCGCCGGTCTTCCGGCAGTTCTCGGATTGTCGGAAGGCAAGCTGGCGTTCTGGGGCGGCTCGACGCTGCGCGATGGCGTCGTCGATTCGAAAGGCGGCCGCGTCCTCACCCTCACCGCACTCGGCGCGACCCTCGCCGAGGCACGTGCCAACGCGTACGACGCCGTCGACGAGGTCGGTCGCCGGCTAGGCGGCGCCGCGGCGTCGCTTACGTATCGGCGAGACATCGCGGCGCTGCCGCCGACGGCGTGACCGAAACCCCGGTTCTTCGGCCCGGGTAGTGGTGAGGGCTATGTATCAGTTCCCACAGCGTTCGGGGGTGGCGGTCGCCTCGACCGGGACGCTTCTCGGTCACGTTCTGATGATTACGGGCACCGGATTCGTCATTACCGCCGTGGCGGCGTATCTGACCGCTGCGCTGGCGCTGCCGTTCAACGTCGCGCTTATTGCGATGCTGATCGGGTTCGGTTTCCTGATCGCCATTCAAGCGACGCGCAACAACGAAGCGCTCTCGCTCTTGATGTTCTACCTCTTCACGCTCTGCGAAGGCGTCGGCATCGGGCCGCTGATCGGCTCGTATCTGCAAGACCCGAACGGCTCCGGCATCGTCGTCGATGCGGCGGTGACGACCGGTCTCGGGATGCTGACGCTCGCCGCCATCGTCTACCTCACCACCTTCGACTACCGGCGCCTTTCGGGGATCGCCTTCGGCGCGCTGGTCTTGCTCGTGATTGCGGGAATCATCTCGCTCTTCGTCCACTTCATCCAGCCGCAAACCTACGCGTGGCTGACGCTCGTTATCTTCACCGTCCTCGTCCTCGTCGATTTCGCCCGTGTCAAAGCCGGAGGCGACGGCTTGACGGCGGTGCAAATGGCGACCTCGATCTATCTCGACGCCATCAACATCTTCTTGGCGCTCCTACAAATACTCGGCGGACGCCGCCGCAGTTGAGGGATTCGCGGCCCGAGCGCGAAGCACGCTAGATGGCACGAGCCTTCGATGAGCGGGCTCCGCTCCCGGGCGGCGACACGCTGCACGAAGCGTGCGGCGTGGTTGGGATCTACGCGCCCGGATTCGATGTGGCGCGGCTCGCGTATTTCGGGCTCTACGCGCTGCAGCATCGTGGCCAGGAGTCGGCCGGCATCGCCGTCTCCGACGGTGCTTCGATCGTCTGCCACCGCGAGATGGGCTTGCTCTCGAGCATCTTCGACGAGGAGATCCTCGCTCGGCTGCAGGGCTACATCGCCGTGGGCCACACGCGTTACTCGACGACGGGTTCGTCGGTCGTCGTCAACGCCCAGCCGCTGCTCGAGCGCGCGGCGTTCGGTGACGTCGCGCTGGCGCACAACGGAAACCTGACCAACACCGACGAGCTGCGCGATTCGCTGCTGCCCGAGACGACGCTGCAGGCGACGTCGGACTCAGAAGTGCTGGCCAAGGCGATCGTTCAAGCGCCGGGCGCCGACATAGTGGCGCGGATTCGGGACGTCATGACGCGCGCCGCCGGCGCGTATTCAATCGTCATGTCGACGACCGATGCGCTCTACGCGTTCCGCGACCCGTGGGGCGTGCGACCGCTATGTTACGGGCGCAACCCCGGCGGCGGCTACGTCTTCGCCTCTGAATCGTGCGCCCTGGCGACCGTCGGTGCGAAATACATCCGCGAGATCGAGCCGGGCGAGATCATGTGGGTCGACGGCGACGGCCTGCATTACGACAAGATCGCTCAGCCCAAGCCCCAAGCGCTTTGCATGTTCGAATACATCTACTTCGCGCGTCCCGACTCAGTCCTCAACGATCGCTCGATTTACATGGCGCGGCTCGAGATGGGTCGGCGCTTGGCGCGCGAGCATCCGGTCGCCGCCGATGTGGTGATGGCGGTTCCCGATTCGGCGATCCCGGGCGGAATCGGTTTCGCCCAGGAGAGCGGACTACCATATATCGAGGGGCTCATCAAGAACCGCTATATCGGCCGCACGTTCATCAGCCCCGACCAGCGGATGCGCAACCGCAGCGTCGAGTTGAAGTTCAATCCGGTCATGGAAAATCTGCGCGGGCAGCGCGTCGTCGTCGTCGACGACTCGATCGTGCGCGGCACGACGACACCCCGCATCGTAAAGTTACTGCGCGACTCGGGGGCGACGGAGGTCCACGTGCGAATCACCTCGCCGCCGATCGTGCATCCATGCTATCTCGGCGTCGACATGGCGACGTACGAGGAGTTGATCGCGGCAAACATGACCATCCCTGAGATATGCGAAGCAATCGGCGCCGACTCGCTCGGCTATTTGAGCAAAGAGGGGCTGCTTGCCGCCGTCGCTCGGAAGCGCGGCGAGATGTGTCTCGGCTGTCTTACCGGCGAATATCCGGAGACCTATAACGGGCCGGCGGTGGTCGCGAGCGGCGCGCGCGGTTAAGTCTTACTGCTGCACACCGTCAGCTCAAGCGTACAGATACCCTCGACGTCAGCCAAGAAACTCTTGACGCGTGCGGTCGCGCTCTCATCCACGGCTTGTTGCCAATGCAGGACGAGGTTGTCAAAGGACTCTTTGCCGATCTCCGAGCGTCGCGCGTCGATCGCGTCGAAGCAGCGTTCGACGTACGCGTAATACTGCGGCAGGGTTCCGCCGCTCGGCGCCGAGCTCTCGTTCCAACGCTCGGCGACCAGTCCGTACAGATGCGATTCGAAGAGGTGTTCGAGCAAATTACGCCGCCAGTACGGATACGTAATGGTCGCCATGTTCCAGTTCGATGCTTCGCAGCGGATGTCGCTGCGCAGCGCGACCGAGCCGTTGGTGAAGGTCATGGGATAGACGGCGCAGACGCGCGGGCGCTCCGCATAGATGCCGCAGCGGCGGATTTCACCGGGAAGATGCATCAGGAACGTGCAGGCTCGCGCGTTTTCGGCGTTTTTTCCGAGGTAGAGCGCATGCCGCTCGCCGTCGATGAGAAACGCCCCGGGTCCGGTCGGTGTGTCGGCACCGATTGTGACGAACTGACTGAATTCGAGTGCCTGCGCGCGCTTGATCCGCCACGCGTCGTATCCGGTGATGCGCACGATGACGTCGTAGCAGCAGAGTCCATTGCAGGTAGCGCAGGCATCGCTCACGGCGAGTACGTGTCCAGCAAGTAGCGGCAGAAGTCTTGGTAGGTGAGCTCCGCGGACAGGCTGAGGCCGGCGACGTAGTCGTTCCACGTTGCGACGACGCCTGAATAGCGCTCGCGATCGCGCTCCTCGGCACGCAGCAGTTGTTCGTCGGCCGCGGCCGGCGCCACGTGCGACCAATCGCAGGTGCAACCGGAGGTCTCGAATTGGATCTGATTGTCGACCAGTTGGGACGGAAACGAGCGACACGTCGCCGGTCGCCCGGCGCCGAGGCCGCAGCGCGCCGCGCCGTGGGACGCGCCAACGAGAAACGTGCAGAAAGGTTTGTCCCCTTCCTCGAGTCGGACGCGCACCAGTGCTGCTCGAAAACGTTTGTCGCTCTTATCGAGGGCGAATGCACCGAGGTCGTCTGGCCGGCAGGGTAGCGCGGCCGTGAACGTCCACGGCGGGACGGCAAGCGTGCGCGCGATCCGTGCCAAGTCGTCGCCGGTGACGAAGACGGTGTAGTACGAACAACACGTCTTGTCAGGGCAACGGAGCCAACGATCGAGTCGCGATTCGACCGGCGCGATCATGCCGAGATCATTCGCCCGCCAGAAGAGAGGCCCTCGCTCGAAGCGAGGGCCTTCCCTCCGTTATCGGTCCCCGAGGCAGTCGTTAGCAGCCGCTAAAGGCCTGCCGAGCTCAGTTTAATATACAGCGGCATACTGAGGCCACCCTTAACTTTCGCTTGATCTTTGGAGCCGCCGTTGAGTTCTTTGTAGTCGAGCTTGAGGAAATTGAAGCCGTCAGCCTTCATTCCGTTTTTTACCCAAACGTCGTTCACTTTTGCGTACTGCCACTCTATCGAGCCTTTGTCTTGCTGACTGAGTTTCTTATATTCGATCGCCGAGAGCCTCGATGCGCCCCAACTAAAGGATTGAATTCCGACGGCCACGTTTTGATCGGCCGGCACCTTGAGCGAATAGACGCAGCTGCCGTCACCATTCAGTGTGGCATTTGTCTTGCCGACGATCGGTCCAGACATATCGGTGCCCTTGTGGGCGACGACGATGAGATCCTTACACTCAGTGCTCGAAGGTTTGAACTTCTCGAACGCGCCCTTGATGGAGATCGGGCCGCTGAGCGTGAGGAACTCTTCTTGCTCGCCGCCGGCCTTGCGCATCATCGTGTTCGCCGGGTTGTTCGTTGGGCCGGCTGCGCGCGCGACGGTCGGGATGGCGATCGCGACGGCGACCGCGAGACATGCAAACAACACGAGAAGACCGGACATAGGTTACCTCCGACTCCAGGCCTCCGTAGAGGAGGCAGATTCAGTTTGCCTGCCGTCCCGGCAGGTACCTGGGAAACGCAGGGGGGCACCAGCAGGTTCCCGCGAGCCGCGAGGCCGACCACGCGACATGAAGACCGTCACCGCCGCGATGCCCGTCACCCGGCTTGGCCGGACGGGCCTGCGCGTCTCCCGCGTCTGCCTCGGAACGATGACTTTCGGAGCCCAGGCGGACGAGCGTGCCTCGCATGCCATCCTCGACGTAGCAAGCGAGCACGGCGTCGATTTCATCGACACCGCCGACATGTATCCGATTCCGAGCAAGTCTGAGACCTACGGCCGCACCGAAGAGTTCGTCGGCCGCTGGCTGCGCGGCAAGCGCGACCGCTTCGTCTTGGCAACGAAGGGCTACAACCCGATGGGCCCAGGCCCCAACGATCGCGGCAACTCGCGCGTCCACCTCATGCGCGCGCTCGACGCATCGTTGAAACGCCTGCAGACCGACTACGTCGATCTCTACCAGATCCACCGCTGGGACGAGACGGTGCCGATCGAAGAGACGCTCTCGACCTTCGACGACATGCGCCGCGCCGGAAAAATCCGGTATGCGGGCGCGAGCAATCTGGCCGCTTGGCAACTGATGCAGTCTCTCCGGACGAGCGACGCGCACGATCTCGTGCGCTTCGACTCCGTTCAACCGCGCTACAATTTGCTCTATCGCGAGATCGAACGCGAGATGGTGCCCGCCTGCATCGCGAACGGCGTCGGAATCATCGTGTACAATCCGCTCGCTGCCGGGATGCTGACCGGCAAGTATCGTCCGGGCGAGCAGCCGCGCGAGGGGACGCGCTTCACGCTCGGCGGCAACTCAGGGCCACTTTACGGCAGGCGATATTGGCGCGACGAAACGATCGCGCTCGTCGAGCGACTTGCGGCCGACGTGGCCTCGCGCGGGAAATCGCTGACCCACGTCGCGCTCCGCTGGGTGCTCGAGCAGCCGGGGATCTCGAGCGCGATCGTCGGCGCGAGCAAACCGGAGCAACTCGCGGATTCGCTGCGCGCGCTTACGATCGAACTCGACGACACCGACCGCGCCGCTTGTGACGGCGCGTGGTATGCGCTCCCCCGCCGCCGCCCCGAAGACGACGGCTAGCGCGTCACGACTTGGCGGCGGTGCTGGGCGCGCCGTTCTTTGCGGCGACGCGCGTCTTCGCCAGGTCCTCCGCGAACGCGACGAGTGCGCGCACCGGCGTTCCGGTCGGACCTTTCGCCATGTACGGGGTCTCGTCGACGTAAGCGGTTCCGGCGATGTCGAGGTGGATCCAGGGCGTAGTGCCGACGAAGTTTTGCAAGAACGCGGAAGCCGTGAGGCTCCCGGCGGGCCGGCCCGTCGAGTTACGCAAATCGGCGATCTCGCTCTTGACGGCGTTCGAGTAATCCTCGTAGATCGGCAGCTGCCAGTAGCGTTCGCCGGTCTGGTTGGCCACGCTCAAGAAATGTTTGACGAAGGGATCGTCGTTGGACATGGTCCCGGTCGCGGCGTGGCCGAGCGCCATCACCATCGAGCCGGTCAAGGTCGCACAGTCGACGATCTTGGTCGCGCCGAGTTCGCGCGCGTAGCAGAGCGCGTCGGCGAGGATCAGACGGCCTTCGGCGTCGGTGTTGATGACCTCGATCGTCTTGCCGTTCATCGCGCGGACGATGTCGCCGGGTTTGGTCGCGCGCGGTCCGGGCAGGTTCTCGCTCGCAGGCACGAGGCCGATCACGTTGAGTTTCGGTTTCAGGCGCGCGACCGCCGAGAGCGCGGCGATGACGCCGGCGCCGCCCGACATGTCGTACTTCATCTCGTGCATGTTCTCGGCGGGCTTGATTGAGATGCCGCCGGAGTCGAAGGTGAGGCCCTTGCCGACAAAGGCCAGTTTTTCGGGGTTGCCCGGGTCACCCTCGTAGGTCAGTACGATCAGTTTCGCGGGTTGATCGCTCCCTTGCGAGACGCTGAGCAGCGAACCCATCCCGAGTTTCTTCATGCGCTCTTCATCGAGCGCTTCGAAACGGAGACCGAATTCTTTGGCCAACTCTTCAGCGCGCTTGGCCATGTGCGTCGGCGTCATGTCGTTTGCCGGCGTGAGCGCCATCAAGCGCGCGGCGTTGACGGCCTCGCCGAGGACGCGTCCGCGCTCGATGCCCTCGTCGAGCGCGCGTGCTTCGAATTGGTGGCTTCCCGCGGTTGATACTACGGTGAGTTCTTCGAGCACGATCGGTTTTTCGGGCTCGCTCCGATAGGTGGTCGTATCGATCGTTCCGGCAAGCGCGCCTTCGACGACGAACGACGCGGCGGCGCGGACGTGATGCTGCGCCTCGAGTGGGAGCGCGATCGCGATCGAGCGGACGTTGCGCTTGCCGAGGTACCGCACCGCGGTACCGGCATACTTCGCGAGCGCTTGGGGCTCGAACTTCGCGCGGTCGCCGAGTCCGACGACCAAGACGCGCTTGACCGCCAGATCTTTAACGTGGATCAGCGCGACTTCGTTGGTCTTTCCTTTTATCTCGCCCGACGCCAAGACGTCGGTGATCGCGCCGCCCAACTCTTGATCGGCTCCTTGGGCGGCTCCGTCGAGTCGAGCGTCGCTGAAGGCGGGGACGACCAAGGCACCGGCCTGAAGCGATGACGAGGTGCCGGGCGAGACGCGAATTTGCATGACGAACCTTTCAGCTAGTGGAACGCGCTGTTCGATGGGCAACCCAGACGCCAATTGGCCGGAAGCGAAGGCCCCCCTGCGAGACGCGTACGCGCGTGCCGGCGTCGACATCGCCGCCGGCAACCTCGCCGTAGCGCGCTATCGTGAACTAGCTGCCGCGTGGCGACATCCGTCACAGCTCGACGCCATCGGCGGTTTCGGCGGGCTCTTCGCGCTGCCCGGCGACTTGTCGCGCTCGCTCGTCGCTTCCGCCGACGGCGTCGGTACGAAAACCCTCATCGCCGCGGCGCTCAGGCGCTATGAATCCGTCGGCGCGGACTTGGTGAATCACTGCGTCAACGACATCCTCGTAATGAATGCGACGCCGTTGTTCTTCCTCGATTATCTCGCGATGGGACGTCTCGACCCAGAGGTCGCGGGCGCGATCGTTTCGGGCGTACAACTCGCCTGCCGCGCGCACGAGATGGCGCTCCTGGGCGGAGAGACCGCCGAGATGCCTGGGATGTACGAGACCGACCATTTCGATCTCGCCGGTACGATCGTCGGTCTCGTCGAGACTGCACGCATCCCCGATCGCACGCGCGTCCGCGCCGGCGACGCGATCGTCGGCCTGCCTGCGACGGGCTTGCACACCAACGGCTACACGTTGGCGCGCGCGCTCATCGCGCGCGACGAATGGGCGGCGTACGGCGACGCGCTTTTGGCCGAGCATCCGTCGTATTACCGAACCGTGCGTGCGATCGAAGACGTCGCCGACGTCAAGGTGATGGCGCACATCACCGGCGGGGGGCTGCTCGAAAACGTGCCGCGCACGCTCCCAGAAGACGTCAAGGCGATCTTCGAGCAGTCGCGCTGGTCGGTACCGCCGCTCTTGGCCGAATTGGTTCGGCGCGGAGACTTGGCGCACGAGGAACGTTATCGCACCTTCAACATGGGGATCGGCTTTACGCTCGTCATGACGACCGCCGATGCGGTAAAGGCGTCGCGAGCCGTCCCCGAAGCGAAGGTCGTCGGCTGGCTCGAGATGCGCGCGCCCGGCGAGCCTGCGGTCGTGGTGCATCCGTCACGCACCGCGTAGACAATCTTCTGGTGAACCTCGACGACGCTCGCTTGGGACAGGCGGAAGTTCATCATGCGCTCGAAGCTCTTGGTGCACGCGGAGTCCGCCCGATTCGCGATCACCGCACGCCCGAACCGTTGCTCTCGTGGATCGATGCGGAATTCGGCGGAACGTGGTCGTCGGAAGCGGCGGCCGGCGGCATATGGGTGGCCGAGGATGCGAGCGGGCGGCTCGGCTTCGCCGCGTTCGATCCCCGTGGGCTCGCTTTTTTTTGGCTGCGCCATTGGCGTCAGAAACCGGGCGTCGGTATCTTCGGGCCGTTCGGGCTCGTCGAACGCGCGCGCAGGACCGGCTTGGGCGCGACGCTCTTACGCGCCGCGCTCTTTTCGTTGCGCGAGCGCGGTTACCGGCAAGCGCTGATCCCGCTCGTCTCCGAAGGGCGACTGGTCGCGTATTACGAGCGTGAGACGGGCGCACGCGTCGTCGAATCGGTCGACCTGCGGCGAGGTGAGAAGAAGTGGCGCGTGACGATCCTCGCCTCCGGCAACGGCAGTAATTTCGAAGCCGCCGTCGAGCGCGCGAATGCGGGCGAGATTCCGTTCGACGTGCAGGCCCTCGTCGTCAATCGCGGCGACGCGCTCGCGCTCGAACGGGCGAAACGGCTTGGCGTCGCAGCGTGTCTCGTCGCGTGGCGCCGCGGCGAGGAGTCGCGCGAGTCGTACGATGCGCGTTTGCTGGAAACGGTCGTGGCGACCGAGCCGGATCTGGTCGTCCT
Source organism: Candidatus Zemynaea palustris (assembly GCA_003134695.1). Taxonomy (GTDB): domain Bacteria; phylum Vulcanimicrobiota; class Vulcanimicrobiia; order Vulcanimicrobiales; family Vulcanimicrobiaceae; genus Zemelea; species Zemelea palustris. The sequence goes on from PLCB01000012.1 coordinate 47,632, forward strand.
GCTCGGATGGATGCACGTGCTCTCGGCCGGATTCGTCGCGCGCTTTCCGCAGTTGCTCAATCTGCATCCCGCGTTCTTGCCGCTCGACCCGGCGCTCGATGCGGTCACGATGCCGGACGGAAGTGTGATTCGGGCCTTTCGCGGTGCGCAGTCGGTCGACGACGCACTTGCCGCGGGCTCCGGTTGGATCGGCGCGACGGTGCATCGCGTCGGCGTCGCCGTCGATCGCGGGGACGTGCTCGCGCGGGTGCCCCTGCGCGCGCTCGAGGGCGAACCCCGTCAAGCTCTTGACGCGCGGCTGCATACCCTCGAACACGAGGTTGTCGCGAATGCGCTGCGCCGCTGGGCGTGGGAAATGACCTAGCGCGAGCTAGAAGCCGGTTCGAACGGCAGATTCGGGTCCGCGCTCGCATGCAGCGGATCGACGCGAAGACGTTCACCTTGCCGGTCGGCGGCGGCGGCGATCATCGCCGCGTTGTCGGTGCAGAAATGGAGGTGCGGGATCGCGGTGCGGACGCCGGCGCGCCGGCCCCACGCGCTGAAGGCGGCTTGCAGCGCTGAATTCGCTGCGACGCCGCCGGAGAGGACGGCGAGCCGATACGAAGCGTCTCGGGTAGCGCGTTCGACGCGATCGATCAAGATGTCGACCACGGCGGCCTGAAAGGATGCGGCGACGTCAGCTTTGTCCGCCGCGCGACCGGGTTCGGTTTCGAGAAAGTAGCGCACCGCCGTCTTGAGACCCGAGAACGACATGTCGAGCGAACCGCGCTCGGCGCGATGACGCGGAAAGGGGATCGCCGCCGGATCGCCGCTACGCGCGAGCGCGTCGATCTCGGGGCCACCCGGAAACGGCAAGCCTAAGAGTCGCGCCGTTTTATCGAAGGCTTCGCCGGCCGCGTCGTCGCGCGTCCGCGCGAGGACGTGCATCTCGAGCGGGCCCGCGACGTCGACGAGTTGTGAGTGGCCGCCCGAGACGAGCAGCGCGAGAAACGGATATTCGGGTTCGAGTTCCTGTTCCAAGAACGCCGCGAAGATGTGGCCATGCAGGTGGTTGACGCCGTAGAGCGGCTTACCGCTCGCAAACGCGAGCGCTTTGGCGGAAGCGACGCCGACGACGAGGCTGCCGATGAGACCCGGTCCGACGGTGACCGCGATGCCGTCGACGTCGGAGAGCCGGACTTCGGCGCGTTCGAGGGCATCGTCGACGGCGGCGCTCAGCAGCGCGACGTGCTGACGGCTCGCGATCTCCGGGACGATCCCGCCGAACTTCGCGTGGAAACGGTCCTGATTGGTCGAGACGTTCGAAAGCGCACGCTTGCCGTCGCGCACGACGGCGGTCGCCGTGTCGTCGCACGAGGTCTCGATTCCGAGGAGTAGCACGCCGTCGGTTCGCGCCTCAGTCGCCGGAGAGCCCGCGCGTCGGCAACGCCGTGCCGGCTTCGGCGTCCTTCGGCGTGATGCCGCGGGGATAGCCGACCTTCATGTTTCCGCTGTCGTCCCAGGCGTCGACGATCATGTCGCGCAGCATCGTCGCGCCGTCGCCCAAGCGCGCTTGGACGAAATCGACGGCTTCCGGCGTTCCGTTCGCGAAACCGCCGCGCTTGTCGATCTCGTAGAGCGGCACGACCTGCGCGAGCGTGGCATGCAGATACTGCGCGACGTGTTGCTGGATCGTGCAACTGCAAGATTTATATGCGTGCATATGAGCGACGACGCCGACGAGCGTCGCGTGGGCCCGGACGAAATCGCTCTCGAACTTGGAGTGGACGTCATGGGAATCGGAATACCCGTTCGGGTTCGGGTAGTTGCCCCAGCCGTTGAAGTGGACCGTGACGTGCAGTGGCTGGCTCGCGTCGCCGACGTAGTGGCTCCAGACGCCGATGTCGCGCAAGGTCAGCGTTTCGCGCAGCGCACGGTCTTTGGCAAACCAGGCGCGGTCGTCGGCGCTGGTCGCTTTGGTTTCCCCCACACGATCGATGCGCCAGATCGCAAAATCGATCCGCACTTGTTCCCATCCGTCGTCCAGCGAATACGGAAGGTACCCTTCGGCGTATTCGTTGGTGCCCGCCTTACGAAGCGCGGTGTCGTAGTCGCGCCGCGAGTTCGGCAGCGCATCGAGGTCGATTGCGTGCTCGACCTTTCCGTCGTCGGTGAGATCGAGGTAGTGTCCTGGATCCAAATCGGCGTCGTGCGGTTGGCCAGCGCCTTTCGAACGGTCGAGCTCTGGCCCCAACGCACCGATCTCGGCGACCGCCGCGTCGGAACGGACAAAGGCGGGAAGAGTGTCGGGCAGCGCTTTTGCGGCGGCGGTCGAGATGAAGTAATGCCCGGTCAGGCCCCACGCCGACGCGGATTGCGCCAACGAAAGGACGGCGGCGATCGCGATGGGGATGTTACGCATACGTCGCATGATCCGCCGCTTCGACTCGCAAATGCAGCAGTCATGCCGAAATTCTTGGGGTTCGATCATGTCGACGCGCGCGTTCCGTCGCTTGCCGTTGTCGAGGCGTTTTACGACCGGCTGTTGCCCGCCCTCGGGCTGTCGCGTAGGAAATACTCGCACGTCGACGAGCGCGGCGATTGGCACGACGTTGACGCCGACCACCCGGCAAATACGAAAGAGTACTACGAACCGGCGCTTCCGGGCCAACTGGCGTCGTTCATCGGCATCATCGAGGATCGCACGATGCAGCCGACGCGGACGCGCATCGCTTTTCGAGTCGGCACACGCGACGAGCTGGACTCGTGGGAACCGCGCCTGCGTGAGTGGGGCGCCAAGAACGTCGAGTGGTGTGCCGACATGAATGCGTACCCTGCGCTCTTCTTCGAGGATCCCGCCGGCACGAAGCTCGAGCTTTGCGCCCGCAACCCGTTCTAATTCTTTTGCCTGACCCGGTCTCGTAACTCGGCGATGAAGGCGTCGAGCGGCAGCGCCGGGCGCTTCTCGTCGCGGCCGCGCTCGTTAGGAGCGACGGTTCCGTCGTTCTTTTCCTGGTTGCCGACGACGACGATGTACGGCACTTTTTGCAGCTTCCAGTGCCGGATCTTGTAGCCGATCTTTTCGTTCGACTCGTCGACCTGTATGCGAAACCCCTCGGCGCGCAGACGCGCGGCGACCTGCCGCGCGTAGTCGAGTTGATGCTCCGAGATGGGCGCGATGACCGCCTGAATCGGCGCGAGCCAGAGCGGAAACGCGCCGCCGTAGTGTTCGATCAGGACGGCGAAGAAACGTTCGAGCGAGCCGGCCAGCGCGCGATGGATCATGACGGGCGTGTGATCGAGTCCGTCGCTTCCGCGGTACTTCAGATCGAAACGCTTCGGCAGGAGGAAATCGACCTGCACGGTGCCGAGTTGCCACTTGCGGCCGATCGCGTCGTGGACGTTGATGTCGAGTTTCGGACCGTAGAAGGCCCCGCCTCCCTCGTCCACCTGATAGGGCAGCCCACGCGATTCGAGGGCGTTGCGAATCGCTTGTTCGGCGATCGTGTCCGTTTCGATGCGCATGTGTTCTTCGCGCGTCGACAGAAAATACTCGAGGCCGGTGAAGCCGAAGGCCTCGTTGAGCCGCAACGCCTCGTCGGCGGTCTGCTCGAATTCCTTTTGCAACTGCTCGGGCGTGCAGAAGAGGTGCGCGTCGTCCTGCGTGAAGCCGCGCACGCGCGTCAGGCCGTGCAGCGTTCCGCTGCGCTCGAATCGATAGACCGTGCCGAATTCGGCGTAACGCAGCGGCAGGTCGCGATACGAACGACCCTCGCTACGGTAAATCAGAATGTGCCCGGGGCAATTCATCGGCTTGAGTCTGAAGCGCTGCCCTTCGACCTCGAGCGGTCCGTACATCGAGTGCGCGTAGTTTTCGAGATGACCGGAGATCTCGAAGAGTTTCTCGTGCATGATATGCGGGGTGACGACTTGGTCGTAACCGCGCTCGCGCAGGCCTTCGCGAATGAAGGTTTCGATGATGCCGCGGACGACGGCGCCCTTCGGATGCCAAAAAACCAGGCCGCCGCCCGCGTCTTCCTCTAGTGAGAAAAGACCGAGTTCTTGCCCCAGGCGGCGATGGTCGCGTTTGGCCGCCTCTTCGAGGAACACGAGGTACGCGTCGAGTTCCTTTTGCGTGGAAAACGCGGTGCCGTAGATGCGCTGCAGCATCGGGTTGTGCTCGTCGCCGCGCCAATAGGCACCGGCGACCGACATCAATTTGAGGGCGCCGATCTCGCCCGTCGAATGGGCGTGACCTCCGCGGCAGAGATCGGTGAAATCGCCGATCGTGTAAAGGGTAATCGGCTCGCCTTCGGGGATCTCGCGCGCGATTTCGACTTTGTACGGGTTACCTTTGAAGTGCGCGACCGCTTCTTCGCGCGTGGCTTGCCGCCCGGTCATCGGATAGTCGGCGGAGACGATCTCTTTCATGCGACCCTCGAGCCGACCGAGGTCTTCGGGCGTGAACGGTTCGGCGCGATCGAAGTCGTAGTAGAAGCCGGTTTCGATCGCCGGGCCGATCGTCGGCTTCGCTTCCGGAAAGAGATCTTGAACCGCATACGCCAGCACGTGCGCGGCGGTGTGGCGCAGTGCGTCGAGCGGCAGAGCGTCGTGCGGTCGGCGGGCGGCAGCCATGAGTGCCTCAGGTTGGCCGCTTGGCAGAGCCGCGCCTTCGCGTAACCCTTTGTCGGGCGCGCTCGTTTTGGGTCTCGCATGACGAAGCAGACGATAACGATCGGCGGCGACCTGACGGTGCATCGGATGGGGTTCGGAGCGGGCCGCATCTTGGGACCAAACTTTTATGGCGAACCCGGCGACCCAGAGGCGGCGCGCGCGGTCCTGCGCCGGGCCGCCGAGCTCGACGTCGACTTGATCGACACCGCCGATTCGTACGGTCCGGAGATCAACGAACGGCAGATCGCCGAGACGCTCTTTCCCTATCCGCCGAATCTCGTGATCGCGACGAAGGGCGGTTACACGCGACCGCGGCGCGGTTGGGTGCCCAACGGCCGGCCGGAACATCTGCGCGCCGCCTGCGAGGCCAGCCTGCGACGCTTGCGCCTGGAGCGGATCGATCTCTACCAGTTGCACGCGCCCGATCCCGACGTCCCGCTCGAAGAATCGGTCGGCGCGCTCGACGAGCTGCGCCGTGAAGGGAAGATCCGCCACATCGGGCTCTCCAACGTGAACAGCGCCGAACTGCGCGACATCCGCAAGATCGCGCCGATCGCGTCCGTGCAGAACGAATACAACGTCGCGCAGCGCGAGTCCGACGACGTCGTCGACGCCTGCGAGCACGCCGGTATCGCGTTTCTCGCGTATTTTCCGATCGACGCGGGCAGCCTTTCGCGCGCCCGCGGCGGACTCGCGCGCGTTGCGCAGCGGCATCACGTCACGCCGGCACAGATCGCGCTCGCCTGGCTGCTCCACCGATCTCCGGCCATCGTGCCGATCCCCGGTACTTCATCGTTGCGTCATCTCGAGGAGAACGTCGCCGCCGCGGAGATTGCTTTGACGAAAGAAGACCTCGCCGAACTCGCCTGACGCCCGACGGCGCTGCGACTAAAGTCGAATTGCGCAAACTTTGACGGCCGTCTCGTGTTGCGAGAAAGAGCAACATGAGAAAAGTATCATTTCAAGACAACCTGGCTCGCCTGATATCGATGGCCCTGCAGCCGCTAACGCGTTTCGGGCAGCGGGATCTGCCGGGCGATATCAAGTTCACCGACTCGTTCGAACGCGAGATCGAGCGCCGCAGCCTGTACGCGACCCGACTTTTCCACTAGTACTCCGTTCACGCGACGCTGCGCCGGCTAACCGCCGGCGTGCTTATGGTCCGGCCCGCCGCCTCCGCCATGCGGTGACTGCCCTGCGGGCGCACCTCGCGGCGCATTACCACCTCGGGGGCCTCCGCCGGCCGAGACGTGTGCATGTTGCACTCGCATCTGCCGGTACATCTGCGGAGCGGGCTGATGGGGCGTATGGTACACTGGCGCCCGGTAGGACCGTGCGGCCGCTTGACGCGGCGCCGCTGCCTGGTGGTAACTGTGAACGGCCGTTGCCGCGCGATAACTGTGTACCGCCGGCTGCCGCTGGACGTTCACGTTAGCCTGGTGATGCACCATTGCGTTAGCTTGGTGATGCACCATTGCGTTGGCTTGGTGCGCGGTCGTCCCGTGCGCCGCGGTGAAGCGATTCGACGCCGCTGTCGTCTGATGGCGCGGGGCGCCGATCGCGGGGCCGATGCGTGACGCAAGATTCCTACTCTGCTGTTGGAATGACGATCGCCGCGCGATGGCCGCATTGCCCGCGAAGCTCCGCTGAGGGATCGAACGCATCGCGAGCTGGTGCGGAATCGACCGACCGCCGAAGCGGAGATTCGATTGCGTCGGGACCACCGGAACCGCGCCGCGAACGACTCGAGCGTCGCGGATCCGCGGCGCATCTACCGCCTGCAATCGTCCGAATCGGCCGCCTCGGAAGTTCTGATAGGCGATCCCCGTCGCGGCTCCTCGCCGCGCGTTCGCATACATGCGCGTAAAGGCGACGCCGTTGACCTGCGCGTTGACGACGGTGGCGCTCGCTACGAAATCTCTGCCGCGCCAGCCGTACCACGGGTGATACTCCTCATACGGCGTGAGCGGAACCCAGCCGATGTCGCCAAATGCGATGCCGACCGAAAAATTCGGCGTGCCGTAGGTGAAGAATGCGACGCGAGCAGGCACGTAGACGGGTTCGATCGCGACGGCCGGCGGAACCCAAGCCCAGCCGTACATGTCGCTGCGGTACCAGCTGCCGTAGTGAAACGGCGTCCAGCCCCACCGATCGTAATCGACCCAGGTCCAGCCGTAACCGTCTTCCCAGACCCACCGGCCGTCCCGGTACGGCGCCCAGCCCGGAGCCACGTCGGGGACCCAAACGTTGCCGTAATTGGCAACGACGACCCACTGTCCATAGCCAGCGAAATCGTCGAACGCGATCGTCGCATTGACGTACGGATCGCTCAGCGCGGCTTCCGCTTGAACGTCGAGTGCCGCGTTCCATCCGTCGAACGAGTCGTATCCGACAGTAGCGACGTATCCAATGATAGGATCGCCCGTTGCGGTGAGCGTGCTTCCAGGACGCAGGCTAATCGTTCGCCCGGGCATCAGCACGTCGGCTTGTCCCGACCGGACGGTGATCTGCGTCTGGCCACGGCCGGTTACGCGGATGCGATAACTTCCGCTGCGATCGGGACGAACGGCGACCGACGGCGTATCGATTTGCGGTCGCCCATCGGATCCGCCGATGAGACGAAGCCCGACCGTACCCTGCGCGAGCTGCGCTTCGCGGTGACCGCGATTGAGATTGACGACTCGCAGCTCGGTGTTCGAGCCAACGCGGATTGACGAACGGCCGTCCATCTGTACGACGGCTCTGCCGCGATTCCCAGTTGAGATACGATCGCCCGCGAGGACGGGCGCGTTGTTGGAAGCAGCGACGCTCGTCTGCGTGTCGGCGCGCCGAATGGCAACGTCACCGCTCATCGAGGTAATGCGAGCGACGCCCGGTCCGGCAGGCAGTCGCGCGCCGACCGCGGGCGGGGGATATGATACGATACTAATTAAGAGTGCGGATGCGATAGCTGCGGCGATCGCCGGGTGGCCGGCTGCTCCTCTCATTGCAATACCTCCATGGAGTCCTATGGGAACGTACCCAGGTGACTCGATCGTTCCCCAGTGAGCGAACGAGCGACCGCACGGTGTGACGCGAAGCACCGGCAGCGCTGCTGAGGCCTTCGTTCGCGCTGCTTCGAACGTGCGCTCGGGCGCTCGAACGCTGAATAATGCTGAATAATAATGAAGAAGCCTTACATCGTAAGGCTTCTCAATGGTGGGCACGGTTGGTATCGAACCAACGACCTCTACAGTGTCAATGTAGCGCTCTCCCCCTGAGCTACGCGCCCCTTTCGTTCGTAAGCGTGGAGATTTAGGCTCCTGCTATTTGCTTCCTGTTGCGCTTTTGTCACCGGCTTTGTACGTAGCCGACCTGGGAGTCAAATTGAATCGTGCCAGCCCACGCCGCAACCTGGCTACGCGCCGCCGCAGCCGTGCTGGCTACCGCCGGAGTACTGCTTTTTCTGACGCTCGTCGTAGACGCGATAGATGCGGCCGCGCGGATCCTTGTCGGGATCGCAATAGTCGGTGGGCGGCGGTACGCTGACGAGGCACACTTGGACCTTGTCACCGGCGCGTTCGGCTTGCATGGTCTTGTTATCCGCGCTGCCTTGGTAGTGTGTCACTGTGACCTGCGACGGCGGAAGCGCGGGATCCGAGCCGAGCGTCGTCTTGTACGTTACGCTCACGCCGCTCATTTGGAAGTCTTGGGCCGAGAACGTCTTTTGCCCGACGGAGCCGAGTCTCGGCGTGACCGAGACGACCGTCGTTTCGACGCACGGAATCGAACGATAGTGCCACGGCCCTCCTTTGTACGGATCCTGTACTTGCGCGGATGCCGGGAGCGAAGACAGTACGAAGGCTGCTGTGATCGAGGCAAAACCAAGCCGTCTCATCGGGCGACCGCCGGCTTCTGCGCAACTTGCGCGTGCAGGCAAGACCAATCGTCGAGATCGTTGAGCGCGACGCCGTTCCAAAGGTCCGAGTCGGTAAGGTTGAGTGCCGCACGGCGCGGGATCGCGAGCTCGTCGCGCATCCGGCGCGTGAGGACCGCTTCGTTGTGCGCGGCGATCGAGACGGGATCGAGTTTCGTCGCATGCTCGCGCACCCAGGCTTCGAGCTGCTGATAGTCGGGTTTCTCGTTCTCGATGTACGCGACGAAAGCGCCACGATCGACGCCGATGTTGTCGCAGGTGAACTCGTCGAAGCCACCTTCGCCGTGCCGATAGCCTTCCGGCAACCGGCCACACGCGAACAACAAGATCTTCAACCAGAGCCGCGGTAGGTGGCAGATGCCGAGCGGGCCCTTCACGCTTGAGCTGATCAACGGATAGATCGCTTCCATGCTCTACCTTTCGAAGAAACCCGGCTTCGGTCCCTGTGACCTCGTTCAGGCGTAAAGCCAGCGGCGCGTCTCGGGAAGTTCGGTGACGCCGTCCGCTCTCGGTCGCGCGAGCAGGGACTGAAAGATTCCCGTGCGCCCGCTCGCGAAGCCCTGCGCGCTGCCCGCGATGTAGAGACGCCACACGCGATAGGTGCGCAGACCGCTCGCCGAGATCGCCGCCGCCGCGTTGCGCTCGAGATTCGCCGCCCACGCGCGCAGCGTGCGCGTGTAATGCTCGCGCAGGTTCTCAACGTCACGGACTTCGAAGCCGATGCGTTCGGCAGCAGCGAGCAGCTCGGAGATTGGAAGCAAATCGCCGTCCGGGAAAACATAGCGACCCAAGAAACCTGTGGCGCGATAGCCGCGCCGCTGCCGCGATTGTTCGGCGATGCCGTGATTCAAGAAAAGTCCGCCCGGCCGCAGCGCCCGAAATGCCGACCGGAAATAATCCGCCAATCGTTCGCGTCCGACGTGTTCGACCATACCGATGCTGACCACTTTGTCGAATCTCGCGTCGCCGAGGTCACGATAATCGCGCAGTTCGACGTGCGCACGGTCGCCGACCCCCGCAGCCGCGATGCGCCGCTGCGTCTCTTCATACTGGACGCGGCTCAACGTGATGCCCAGCACGCGCGCGCCATACTCGGCGGCACGGATGATGAGAGAGCCCCAACCACACCCGATGTCGAGCAGCGAATCGTTCGGCGCCAGGTTCACTTTGCGCAAGACGTAGTCGAGTTTCGCCAATTGAGCTTCCTCGAGCGAGCGAGTCTCGCCCTCGAAGTAGGCACATGAGTAAACCAGTCGCGAGTCGAGAAACGCGCGATAGAATTCGACCGGCTGGTCGTAATGGAAGCGGATCGCCGCTTCGTCGCGCGCGCGAGAATGCAGCACGCCTTCGAGTTGAGCGGTATTTTCGTCGGTCGATTTCGGCGGTCGCGGAAGTCGATGGAGCCAAAAACCGAGTGACACCTTGGCGAATCCACCGAGTCGATCGGCCGAGCGCGTCAACAGGTCCACCGCGGCTTCCAGATCGCCCTCGATGTCGAGCGCGCCCTCTACGAACGCGCGTCCAGGATTGAGATCGAACGGCGGCGTGAAGGCGGCGCGCAATGCGTACGGCGCCTGAACGTTCAGAATGAATCGCTCGTCTGCCTGAGCGGGAATGACGGTGCCGTCCCAAAACCGAATCGCGAAACGGCGCGCATAGTACGGCCCGAACAGGGTACGCAACACGCGAATCGAGCGTTTAACCCAGCGATTCCGGATTCTCGGCTTGCGGCGCGCGATCACGTGACCATTTAGACGCGTTCTTCGAACGCCTCCACCCTCTTGCGCCACTCGTCCGGAACGACGATCGATTCGTTCGTCTTATAGTTCATCGCGACGGTCGTGGTGAGGATCTTGGCGCAGCGAATCTTGCGATCTTCGCTCCAGACCTCGTAAGAGTAATCGAACGATTTCCGTCCGAAGCGGCTGACGCGGCAGCCGATGGCGACTTGTTCGCGATAATAGACCGGCGCTTCATAATCGACGGTCATGCGGCCCATGATCATTCCGCGCTCGCTCGTGATATCTTCGCCCAGCACGTCGCAGAAATACTCGCTGCGAATCTGCTCCGCCCAGCGCACGTAGGCGGTGTTGTTGACGTGGCGGAGCATGTCGATATCGGCGAACGGGACGCGAAACCGCTGGATGAACCGGTAGCCTTCGAGCATCTATAGCTCCTTGATGTCGAGGGGGGAGTCGGCGTACCTCCACGCGGTCGTAAAGGCTTGCTGTGCTGCGGCGGCTTCGGCGTCGAGTCCTTGAGACCGGAGACACGCCGCGGATCCGAAGAGCGAACGCGGATTCTTTGGGTTGCGCGCAAGATCTGCGGAGAAGGCGCGGGCGGCTTCGTCGAAGCGGCCCGCGCGAAGGAACGCGCCGCCGAGCGACTCGCGCACCGGAAAGAAAAACGCGGGTGGCTCGCTGTAGCCTTCGCGATCTTGGATCTCGACGGCTCGCCGCAGCGCCGCGATTTCGGCGTCGCGCTCGCCACGGGAGGCAGCCAGTTTCGCCCGGATCAGCAGCGCGGAGATTTGGGCGACGGCACCTTTGGATGCTTCGAGCGCGTGGGCGTCGCCTTCGGCGTCGGCCGCGCGACCCGCAACCGCAGCCGCCATTCCGTGCGCGAAATGTTGCTCGCTTCCGATCGCCGACAGATCCGCCCAGCGACGGAAACGCACCGCGACGTAAGCCTTGAGCGTCGCGGCACGGGCGCAGCGCGCCGCGGAACGCTCCGCGGCATCGTGTTCGCCGGACATCATGAAAGCCTCGACCGCGAACGTGCAATCGTGCGAGCGATATCCTTCGTGGCCGGTTGCATGATCGGAATCGAGATAGGCGTCGAACATGTCGAGCGCGCGCACGTTGACTTCGCCCGCCGCATGATACTCGCCAACGTGCATGTAGATGTGAGCCGGCATGTGTGTTAGATGCTCGGCCGCCGGTTCGAAATGCATCGCCGTCAACCGATCCGCGGCGGCCTGCGCGCCCTCGGGATGGGGCGACTGCTCGAGCGTGTGGATCAGAAAATGATTCGCGCCGATGTTGCCGGGATCGCGCGCCAGAACGTCTTCGAGATGGGCGACGATTCCGGGCGTCGCGGCCGTGGGCTTTCCGTCGTTCGTCCAAAAGGCCCAGGGCGTAACGTCCATCGCGGCTTCGGCGGCCAGCGCTTGGACGTCGTCGCCGTCCGGAAATGCGCGCGCGACGGCGCTCATCGTATCGCGATAGGCGGTTGCCGAGCGAGCGGCGTCGGCTTGCCGATCGAAGGCGAAGCGCTCGGAAGCCGCGCCGATCAGAGCGCGTTCGAGCGACGTGGCTTGCTTCATGAGCGTGACCGCCTGCACGATCGCAGCGCGACCGTGACGTTGGTCGACCGGATCGAAATCGCTGTTGACGTTGACGCCCCAGGACATCGCGATGCCCCAGTGCGCCATCGCGCAGGACGGATCGAGCGCGGCGGCGTGTTGAAAGCGGCGCCGTGCTTCGTCGGGGTTGAACGCGTACAGCAGCGTCAAGCCTTCGTCGAAAGCATGTTGCGCTTCGGCGCTCTTGGTCGTGACCGCGAAGTGTGCGAGGGCGAATGACGGCGCGACGGTCGGCGTCTGCGCGCTCGCCGTGCGCACGACGAAGAAGAAGAGGAAGAGGGCGAGGCAAGGTCGCACGCGGAATCCTTCGACGGCCGGGCGCGTAGCTCAGTGGGAGAGCATCCGCTTCACACGCGGGGGGTCGTTGGTTCAATCCCAACCGTGCCCATGCCGAAAAATGCGACCTGGCGCTGTAGCTCAGTTGGTTTAGAGCGCCGCCCTGTCACGGCGGAGGTCGAGGGTTCGAGCCCCTTCAGCGTCGCCACTCACCGATGCGCCGGATCTCAAGGTCCGGCGCATCGTCTTTGGAAGGCTTCTACGATGGATGTGATCGGGGCGTTGCGTTCGCGGCGCAGCATCGGCCGGCTCGAAGGCGACGTCGACGAGAACCAAATTCGCGAACTCGTCGAGCTAGCGACGTGGGCGCCCAACCACCGACTGACGGAACCGTGGCGTTTCACGATTATCCGTGGTGCCGCGCGCGAACGGCTCGGGAGACTTTGGGCCGAGATTGCGGGGCGCGACTTGCCGCTCACCGGCGAGGCGCGCGAGGCCGCGCTGCAGCGCGAGGCGGCGAAGCTGTTACGAGCGCCCGTGCTTATCGCGGTCAGCGTTCGCACCGATCCCGACGACGTGACGGCAACCGAAGATCTGGCCGCGACGGCGGCCGCGGTCGAGAACATTCTGCTGGGCGCGGCCGGGCTGGGGCTCGGCGCGATGTGGCGCACAGGGGAGATGGCCTATTCTGAAGAGGTCAAGGCATTCTTGGGGCTCGACCCGACCGACCGGATCGTCGCCTTCGTGTATTTGGGCCGCCCGAGCGCCGAGGCGCCACCTCCCAAAGCCCGAGACGTCGAGGCGGCGGTGCGCTGGCTCGACTGATTTAACGCCCCTCTGATGTTCCTATAAGGCCTCTTGGGTACGCTAGCTATACTATGCGCCTTCCTGCCCTCTACGCGACGCTCGTCCTTCTGCTCGGCCTGGCTGCCTGCGGCGGCGGCGGGGGCGGCGGGAGCAGCACGTTCGTTCCACCGCCCGGACCCAATCCGCTCATCTACGTAACCGACAGCGGAAACGCGATCATCGAATTCAACTCGGGCCTCAGCGGCAACATCTCCCCAGCGGCCCAGATCACGGGCAGCAGCACGCTACTCGACTCGGCGACCGCGATCACGCGAGATTCTACCGGCCGCATCTTCGTGGCGCAGCAGAACGAGAGCCAAATCCTCGTTTTCTCGCAAAACGTCACCGGTAACGCCTCGCCCCTGGTCAATATCTCCGGCGCCAACACGCAACTCAGCACCCCGACCGCCCTCGCGTTCGATTCCGGTGGCCGGCTCTTCGTCGCCAACGCCGGGACGAACAGCATCACGATTTACGCCGCAAACGCGAACGGCAACGTCGCGCCTGCAGCCGTAATCTCCGGCAGCAACACCGGACTGAGCGTCCCCGACGGCCTCAGCTTCGACGGCGGCGGCAATCTCTACGTTTCAAATTTCGTCGCGAACTCGGTGACGGTCTATGCGGCGGCGAGCCTGACGGGTAACGTCGCACCGCTGCGCACGATCTCGGGACCGGCCACTGGTCTCAACGCGCCGGCCGACGTGTTCGTTTCGGGCGGGAACGTCTACCTCAGCAACGCCGGCGGCAACAGCATCACGATCTTCCCGACCGCGGCGATCGGCAACGCCGCGCCGGCGACGACGATCTCCGGCACCAACACCCTTCTGTCGGTACCGCAAGAACTGTTCGTCGATTCGACGGGCAAGATATACGTCGCGAATTTCAACACGCCGGGGTTCCCGGGTTTCATCTTGGTGTTCGCAGCCGGCGCGACCGGAAACGCGGCGCCGACGCAGACGATCGGCGGATCGAACACGGGACTGGTTGGAACGGTCGGACTGACGCTCTAACTCGCACGACAAAAGGAGGGGCCGGGGCCGCTCGCGCGCCAAATCACGCCCCGGTGCCGAGATAGCTCAGTCGGTAGAGCACGCGCCTGAAAAGCGCGGTGTCGCCAGTTCGATTCTGGCTCTCGGCATTTTTTTGATGGCGCCCAAGCGGGGACCGGGCTGCACGAGTGAAGAAAAATCCGGCCGTGCGGGCTCTGACAGCGTCGATCCTCTTCATCACCATGACGGTCGCCGGCGTGCGTGCCCAGCCGTCACCGGTGGCAGACCGGGCTTACATGCTGATCGGCACATGGCACTGTCACAGTGCCGCCGGAACCGACTCGAAGCTAACGTTCGTCCAGAACGGCGACGGTTCGTTGACTGCAACCAACGAGCTCTATTCAGGCGACTACGCCGCGGTGATAACGGCCGGCGGTTCAGCGCGAACGTTCACCGAACACTATGTCTTTGATTCTCAACGGCAACTCTGGAGCAATACCGACGCGTGGAACGGTCTTTACGAGTTTGGCTTCGTCGGCACGGCGAACCCGTGGACGAGCGATCAATGGCAGATTACGGGGCGAGTTCACACGAGCAGGAGCCCCGGCGCGGGCACCCCCGAACGTAAGACGTATACCTATATTGGGCCCAATGAATTTCAGCGTCGAATTACGACGGTCGGCCCCGGCCTAAGCGACAGCGTGTGCAAGCGGGTTGACGCCATCGCACCGAAGGCTACACCGAGTTAACGTAACCAAACTCGTTACTTGATTGAGCGTGAAGCCACGGGAAGGCGCGAGAGGCGGCCGAATGCTATCGTTCGTGTTGCGGATCCATTTGCTCGGCCGGCCGCGACTGGAGTGGGGCGGCGAGCCGATTCCTTTCTCCGCGCGCCCCAAAGTCTTGCCGCTCTTGGGCTTCCTGCTGCTTCATTCGGCTGCGCCGACGCATCTGCACACGGCAAGGTCGTTACTCTGACGGGCGAGGCTGCCGAGCACGCGGCCGGCCTCTAGCCGGTCCGGCCAAGTGCTTTCACGCTATTCCCTCCATCGCAAGGCGAAGGGACTCCGTTGCCCGCCGCCTCGGCCGCGCCCTCCCTACGCTTGCGTTGCGTTGGCGACGATCATTTCGCGCGGCGCGCGCATCCCATGATTCTCGTCGCCGTGAACGTCGGCGGCGGCGACCAACGAGTCTTCGTCGTCGCCGGTGATGACTTTCCCGCAAAGCGGGCAGGTGACTTGTAACGCCATGCTCGTTGTTCTCCTTCGACGCTTGCAGGCTTTTGCAAAGCGGCGCTCCAACCTGCCGTGCGCATGAGACGCGGAGACGCAAGCGGCGACGGGCTCGTCGGCTGGCCGGAGAGCCACTTCAACGGATACAAGAAGCGCTTCGCGGAGTTCGACGGCGCAGCGCTGCGAGCGCTGCTCACGCTGCGGGCTGCCGCCCAGCAGGTCGAGAACGCGCTCGGCGCCTGGTTTGCTGAAAGCGGGTTGACGCCGCAAAAATTCGGTGTCCTGATGCTCCTCTTCGCCGAAGACAAGCCGATCGCGCTTTCGAACTTGCGCCGCTTCCTCAACACGACGCAGGCAAATGTAACGGGGCTCATCGCGGGACTCGAACGCGACGGCCTGATCGATCGCCGCGCGAGCGCCGACGATCAGCGCGTCTCCTATGTGAGCGTCTCGCGCGCGGGGAAGCGCATCTTGCGGACCACACTGCCGGGGTATTTCGCCTTGAGCCGGGAGGCGCTCCGCGGGCTGAATCAAGCGGAAAAGAAGACGTTCATCGCATTGCTGGCGCGGGTCGCGCGCGGGTTTGCGCCGATCGCCGATTAGCCGGCTGCCGCGACGGCCTCGACTTCGATGGTGATCGCAACCTCGGTTCCAGCGATCAGCGATGCGCCGCTTTGCGACATGAGCGTCAGGCCGAAGTCGCGGCGGTCGATCTTCGTCGTCACCTCGTAGCCGACGTGCCGGTGGCCGCGCCCGTCGGTGGTCGTCCCGAGTGTTTTCGCCGCGAGCGTCACGCTCTTGGTGACGCCGTGAAGCGTGAGGTTGCCGACGACCGTGAAAGCGTCCGGCGTCCCGCTGATCTGCGTGCTGACGAACGTGATCGCCGGAAAATTCGCGACGTCGAACCAATCCTTCCCGCGCAGATCGGCATCACGTTTGTCGTTGCCGGTATTCAGCTTGGCCGCGTCGAGCGTCGCATCGATCGACTCCGGTAAGGTCGAGCCCTCTGCCGTCTGAATCGTGGCCTGCTGGATCGGAATCGTTCCCTTGACGTTGGTGACGATCAGATGGCGAACCGTGAATTCAGCGTTCGAATGTCCGGGATCGACCCTCCAGGTCGCTCCCGTCGCACCCAGCGAGGGTGCGGCGGAGAAGATCATCGTGCCTAGCAAGAGTGCGAAATGGCGGGTCATGATGCTACCTCCGGTCGGCAGCGTAACTCTTAGACTCCGCCCGTGGTTTCAGGGGCGGGACGCTCCGCGCTCGGGGGAGAACCGAAGGCAGCTCACCGATGCGGGTGTGATGTAATGGTAGCCTGTGACCTTCCCAAGGTCGACGCGCGGGTTCGATTCCCGCCACCCGCTCGCCAAGGCGACGTAGCCAAGTGGTAAGGCGGAGCTCTGCAAAAGCTCTATTCCCCAGTTCGAATCTGGGCGTCGCCTCATTTGTTCCCTCTCAATTCAATGCTCGATCGGTACGACACGCCTCAAGAGTTCTCGAACGTGCGCGGGGCGTTATTGCTCGGCGTTCTGTTGCTCTTGACCCTCGTCTCGTTCGCGCTGATCTCGTTGCACATCTACTCGCAGCTCGATCGCACTCGCCAGGTCGGGCGCGCCTTGGTCGCTGCCGAGCGACAGCTGAGCGGAGTTCTGCAGGCTCAGATCGACGAGGAGACGGGCCTGCACGGCTTTGTCGCGACGCGAGACCACTTCTTTCTCGAACCCTATGATGAGGCGGCTCGTCGCTTCGACGGGCTACTCCGAACGTTCGACGGCTTGACGCGGCAACTCCGGGACCAAGACATCGACGTGGCGAGTGCCGACGTGCGCGCTCTTCATCGCCGCTGGGAACTCGAAGTCGCCCATCCGCTGATAGCAAACCCGCGTCGGGCCGACGCCGCTCGGCGCCTGCGGCTCGGCAAGGAGCTCATCGACCGGGTGCGCGCCGACGCCAGCCGCATGAACGACTTCTTGCAGCAGCGTTCGGCGGTCGTTCAGGTCGACGTGCAGCACAGCATCGACACGACGCTGGGCAGTGCGATCGGTCTGATCGTCGTTTTCGGTTCGCTCGGATTCATCTTCGTATTCTCTCGCGCTCGGCTTCGGGCTCGAATCGCGCGTGGACGTGCGATCGTCGGTGCACTACAGCGTGCGTACTTGAGCGGCATCGATACCTTTGAAGGCGCGCGCGTCGGAGCGGCCTATAAGTCGGCGACGCGCTACGCCGGCGTCGGTGGTGATCTCTTCGACGTACTCCGGCTCGACCGAGCGCGGGCGCTGGTCATCCTGGCTGACGTCAGTGGGAAGGGCGTCGAAGCCGCGGTCAATACGGCACTCGTCAAGTACTCGATCCGAACGCTGGCCTTCGACGACGAAGACCCCGCCACGATCCTCGGGGCCTTCAACGAGATCTTCATGAGGACGATCAAGGACCCGAGCCTGTTCGTCGCGGTCTTCGTGGGCGTCGTCGACGCGGCTGCGATGCGCGTCGCTTACGGGAGCGCCGGAATCGCCGGCGCGTTTCTGCGGCGTTTCGACGAGGTGAAGCAGTTCGAGCTGACGGGTCCCGTGATCGGGCTCGACCGCTCGATGACGTTTGAGACTCGCACGGTCGATCTAAGAACCGGAGACTTGCTGGTCTTCGCAACGGACGGGCTGAGCGAGGCGCGCAACCGGCGGGGCGAGATCCTCGGCACCGAAGGCGCGATCGAATTCTTGCGCGCCACGCCCACCGAACCGCAGCGCTGCGCCGACGCGCTTGCCGAGGCGGTTCGCCGGCGCACGAGCCGGCGACTGCGCGACGACCTCGCGGTGCTCGCGATCGCCGTCGACGGCGTCTAGATGCTGGCGCGACGGATCATTCCGTGCCTCGACGTGAGGGCGGGGCGCGTCGTGAAGGGCGTGCGTTTCGTCGAGTTGAGCGACGCCGGCGATCCGGTCGAACTCGCACGCGTCTATGAAGCGCGAGGCGCCGACGAACTGGTGTTCCTCGACATCACCGCGACGGTCGAAGGCCGCAAAGCGATGCGCGACGTGGTGAGCGCGGTCGCCGCCGAACTGACGATTCCGTTCGCCGTCGGCGGCGGCGTCAACGGTGTCGAAGACGTGCGCGATCTATTGCGTGCCGGTTGCGACAAGGTATCGCTCAACAGTGCCGCGATTCGAGCGCCGGAGATCTTACGCGCGGCCGCCGACGATTTCGGTAGTCAGTGCATCGTCTTGGCGATCGATGCGCGCCGGGACGTCGCAGGCGACCGATGGGAAGTCGTCATCGACGGCGGACGGACACCAACCGGCCGCGACGCCGTTGCATGGGCGGTCGAAGGCGCGCGCCTCGGCGCCGGCGAGATTCTGCTGACGAGCATCGATCGCGACGGAACGAAGAGCGGATTCGATCTCGAATTGACCGGTGCGGTCCGCTGCGCCGTTGACGTTCCCGTGATTGCATCGGGTGGCGCCGGCTCGATCGACCACTTCGCCGAGGTTTTCCAACGCGTCGAGGCCGACGCCGCGCTGGCCGCGTCGCTGTTTCACTACGGCGAACTCGACCTCGGCGTCCTCAAAGCGGCTTTGGCTGCACGCGGAATACCAATCCGCCCAGCCGAACCAATGGCTCGCGAGGCAGTGCACTGAATGCGAGTCGATGAATTAGGGTGGGGTGCCGACGGGTTGCTCCCGGTGGTCGTGCAAGACGCACGCACGGGGGCGGTGCTGACGCTCGCCTACGCAAATCGCGAGGCGCTCGAGCGAACGCTGGCGGAACGAACGACGCATCTCTTCAGCCGCTCGCGCGACGTGCTGTGGCGCAAGGGCGAGACGTCGGGCAACGTGCAGTCGGTGGTCGGCGTCGACTACGACTGCGACGCCGACGCGCTTTTGTACCGCGTCGTCCCGAGCGGACCCGCGTGCCATACCGGAACGCCGTCGTGCTTCTCGGATCGTTTGCTCGGCGGAGAGCCGCAAGCCGCGCCGGGTGCGTTCGCGCGCGCGGTCGCACACTTGCGCGAGACGATCGAGGCGCGCCGCTCGGCGTCGCCCGAAACGAGTTACACGGCGAAACTTCTCGCCGGCGGCGTCGATCGAATCGGCAAGAAGATCGGCGAAGAGGCGACCGAGGTCGTCATCGCCGCTAAGAACGGCTCGCGCGACGAATTACGTTGGGAAGCCGCCGATCTACTCTACCACCTCTTCGTCTTGCTGGCCGAACGCGACATCGACCTCGATGAGGTCGGCGAGGAACTCTTACGGCGGGCGAAATAGCCGGGGGCACGCCGCGCTCGTTGCTCGATCTGCGCGGCGTCGGTCCGGAACTTGCGCGCCGCCTCGGGGCGCTGGACATTCGCACGCCGCGCGATCTGGCGGCGACCTATCCGCGCGATTATAAGGATTGGCGCCGTCCGGCGCCGATCGCGGAGATCGTGCGCGGTGCGCTGGCTCGCTACGGCCGCCCGCAAGAACCCGAGTCGAGCGAAGAGATCACGGTCGCTCGGATCGTTCGCGTCAACGAGTTCCGCGCCCGCATCCCGATCGTCAGCGCC
Source organism: Candidatus Zemynaea palustris (assembly GCA_003134695.1). Taxonomy (GTDB): domain Bacteria; phylum Vulcanimicrobiota; class Vulcanimicrobiia; order Vulcanimicrobiales; family Vulcanimicrobiaceae; genus Zemelea; species Zemelea palustris. The sequence continues at coordinate 67,445 of PLCB01000012.1, forward strand.
GATGTCGAAGATGCCACGGGCAAACTCAAGGCGACCTGGTTCGGCCGGCATCGCTTCGCCGGGAGGCTCCACCCCGGCGACCGCATCTTCATCTATGGACGGGCGCAGGCGAAGCGCACGCGCGGCGCGGTCGGCGTCGAGCTGAACGTTCTGCAACACCGTTCCCTCGCCGAAGATGAAGAGTACGAAGGCGCGATCGTCCCCGTCTACCGTGCTACCAAGGACCTTTCGTCGCGCACGATCGCGACGATCGTCGAGCGCAATCTCGGCGCGCTCGAGACGTTCGTGCGGGACGTTCTACCGCCGGCGCTTCTCAAGAAGCATCGCTTCGGTCCCTTGCGCCAAGCCTGGCGGGAACTGCACCGTCCCACGACGCCGGAAGGCGCGGCGGCCGCCCGCGAACGCGTCGTCTACGAAGAGTTTTTCGGCATCGCGCTAGCCGCGGCACTCAAGCGGGCGCGACGGATAGCCGAAGGCGGTGCGCTGCGCCTCGAAGCGCCGCCCGGATTGCTCGACGAATTCGAACGCGAGGTCGGGTTGCGCCTGACCGGCGCGCAACGGCGCGTGATCGAGCAGCTTTGGAACGACATGGCGCGGCCCGCGGCGATGAATCGGCTTTTGCAAGGCGACGTCGGTAGCGGCAAGACGCTCGTCGCCGCAGCCGCGATCGTGCTCGCCGCGCGCAACGGCGTGCAAAGCGCGCTGATGGCCCCGACCGAGATCCTTGCCGCGCAGCACGCGCACAAGTTGGCACCGCTCTTGCTGCCGTTCGGCATCCGGGTCGACGCGCTGTTCGGCAGCCTCGGCGCACGCGATCGCGAACGGACTCGAGCGCGCCTGGCAAGCGGCGAATGCGATCTCGCCATCGGCACGCACGCCCTGATCGTCGAAGGCGTCGAATTCGCAAACTTGGGACTCGCGGTCATCGACGAGCAACACCGTTTCGGCGTCGCGCAACGCGCTGCGCTGCGCTCGAAGAGCCGCGCGCCGCACACGCTGCACATGACGGCGACGCCGATTCCGCGGACGCTCGCGCAAACGAAATATGCCGATCTCGACCTCTCGGTGATCGACGAGATGCCGCCGGGCCGAACGCCGGTCGAGACGTACGTGCTGCGCGAGAGCCGCAAGTCGCTGGCGTACGATTTCGTCCGCAAGCACGTCGCGCGCGGGCGCCAAGCCTTCGTCGTCGCGCCGGCCATCGATGAATCCGAGGCGGCGCTGACCAGCGCGATCGCCGAGCTCGACGTGTTGCGCCGCGACGTCTTCCCCGATTTGCGCGTCGCCTTGGTGCACGGACGGATGCCGTGGCGTGAAAAGGAGGCCGTGATGGAACGCTTCGTCCGGGGTGAGGTCGACGTTCTGACCGCGACGACGGTCGTCGAAGTCGGGGTCGACATCCCGAACGCCTCGGTGATGGTCATCCTCGACGCGCATCGCTACGGCCTCGCGCAACTCCATCAGTTGCGCGGCCGCGTCGGGCGCGGCGCCGCGCGATCGTACTGCCTCGTGATCTCGCCCGATGAGCAAGGCGACGTCGAGCGGCTTCAAGTTCTCGCCGAGACGAACGACGGCTTCAAGATCGCCGAAGAAGATCTGCGTTTGCGCGGCGAGGGCGAGTTTGCCGGAACGCTTCAAGCCGGCGGCAGCGGCGGCTTGCTCGGCAGCGTCGTCGGCGACTTCGCGCTCTACATGCGCGCCAAGGCGGACGCCGACGCGCTGGTCGGGGCCGATCCGAACCTTGCTCGGCCGGAGCATCGAGCGCTGCGCGAGATCCTGGACGAGGAAGCGACGGCGCGTGCGATGCTGGTCAGCTCCTGATGAAGATCGCGGTGGGACTGGACTTCGATCGCACGCTCGGTGTCGACAACAAGTTGGAACGTGTCGTCGGCGTCGATATCGCCGAGCACTTGGCGCAAACGCGCGGCGTGCCGTTCGATCGCGACGCCGCCGGGAAGATCTTCGATGAAGCGCTCGCGGCGACGCGGCTCGCCGGGATGCCGATCGAAACCGCGATCGAGGGAGCACTCTTGCGCGCTGCGGGCCCCGGCCCGGAAAACGAGGACGAAGTCGGGCGCTTTCGCGACCAGGTCATCGAACGCGCGCCGGAATTCGTCCGGCCGCTGCCCGGCGCCAAAGAGATGTTGTCCGCACTCGACGCGCTCGGCGTGCGTTATGCGATCCTCACCAACGGCTGGAGTCCCTTTCAAGAGGAGAAGGCACGCCTGATTGGATTTCGCGCGCCGGTCTACGTAAGCGAGCGCATCGGGATGCGGAAACCCGACCGCGACGCGTTCGCACTGCTGGGCCGCCAATTCGAGCTGTCGCTCGATGCGATTTGGTATCTGGGCAACGACGCGCTGGTCGATTGCGCCGGCGCGCGCGCCGCGGGTTTGGTGGCCGTATGGTTCGACTGGGAGAACCGGACCTATCCGGCCGGCGTCGAGCCGCCGAATCACGTGATCCACGCGCTCGACGAGTTTCCGCCGTTGGTTCAAGGGCAGCTCACGGGGGCGGCGAAGCCGTCGGCGCAATGAGAATCAGCGGCGGCGCGCTGCGCAACCGCCCCGTCCCCGCCCCGCGCGGGATGGCGACGCGGCCGACGCCCGGGAAGGTCAAGGAGGCGCTGTTCTCGATCGTCGGCGAGCGCATCGACGGCGCACGCGTCCTCGACCTCTACGCCGGCAGCGGCGCCGTCGGTTTCGAGGCACTTTCACGCGGCGCGGCGCACGTTACTTTCGTGGAGATCCACGCACCTACGGCTGCCGCGATCAAGCAAACCGCCGAACGACTCGGCGTCGGCAAGTCGGTCAGCGTCATGTGCGCCCCGGCTGAGGCGGCCGCGAAACGTGTCGCCGGCCGTTTTGATTTCGTATATGCCGATCCGCCGTACGCCGTCCCGCCGCCCCACCTGACCTTCGGCGTCCTGCGGACGCGTGGCGCGATCGACGCCAAGAGCGTCGTCGTCTACGAGCATCGCGACGGCGGCCCGGCGTTCACGAGCCTGGGTTTTGCGACGCTGCGCGAGGCGCGCTACGGGGAAACCGTGTTGCAGTTTTTGCTGGCGCAACCGTGAACGGTCCCATCGGCCGCGTGCATGCGATCTACCCCGGCTCGTTCGATCCGCCGACTAACGGCCACCTCGACGTCATCGCGCGCGCCGCGACGATCTTTCCGCTGGTGACGGTGGCCGTGGTGGTCAACCCGCAAAAGCGCGATCCGTTCTTCAACCTCGATGAGCGGGAGGAGATGCTACGCCGTTGTACCACCGAGTACGGCAACGTTCGCGTCGCCCACTTTCGCGGGCTGCTGGCCGAGTTCGTCAAGAGCGCCGACGCGGACGTGATCGTCAAGGGCCTGCGAGTCGTCTCCGATTTCGAGAGTGAAATGGCCTTTGCGCATATGAACCGCGCGCTGTCCAACGTCGACACGATGTTCCTGATGTCCGACTCGGCCTACTCGTTCGTCAGCTCGAGCTTGATCAAAGAAGTCTATCTGCAAGGCGGCGACGTAAGCAAGTACGTCCCGCCGACCGTCCTCGAATTCATGGAAGCCAAACGCCACGTCACCGGGAGGAAATGACCTTGTCGATCTATCGTGTCATCGATAAACTCGAGACCTACGTCCGTGAAGGAACGTGGTTGCCGTTCGGGATGCGCATTCTGAGCCAAGAGCGGCTGGTCGAGTACATCGAAAAGCTGCGCGCGACACTTCCCGACGAGGTCGGTCGCGCGAAAGTCATCTCGAACAACAAAGACCGTGTGATTCGCGACGCTCAGGAGAAGGCACAGCAAATCGTCACCGAAGCGGCGAGCGCGCAAGCGGTACTCGTCGATCAGACCGATATCGCGCGGCAGGCGCGGACGACCGCCGAGGTCGTGCTCAAAGAAGCCGAGGAGCGCGCGCGCAAGATACGCGAGGGCGCCGACGCGTATGCCAAACAACTGCTCGGCGAGCTTGAAGCGCGCCTCGCCGGCGCGCTCGGTTCGGTGCGCAAGGGGCAAGATGCGTTGACGCCGCGATCCGCGGCACCCGCGGCGGAGCCGCTGGCCGAAGCGGCGGCGAAGAGCAAACGGGCCGCTTTCGACGCGCAGACGGAGACGGCGCAACTCGAGTCGGTCGAAGTCGCCAAGTAGTTAGGCGGTTAGAGGCCAACTGACGAAGATGGTCGGGCGTTGGGCGCTTGCGCTCGCGGTCGCGAGCGGGTTGGGCGTCGTCGCGTTGGCGACGGTTCCGACGCCCTATTGGATTATCGCGCCCGGCGCGGCTGTCGATTTGAGTCGGACGATCGCGGTCGAAGGATACGCGCCGTCCAGCGATCGGTTCTATCTCACGGACGTGACGGTCACGCGCGCATCGGCATTGATGCTCGCCGCGCGCGTTCTTCCCGGCGTCCGCATCGTTCCTCAAGAGGCGCTCGTGCCCGAAGGCCAGAGCTCGCGCCAATACGATCGTCTCCTGGTCGACTCGATGTCGCAAAGTCAAGGCGTCGCGGCGCTCGTCGCCGAGCGCGCCGCGGGTTTTCGAGTCCGCGATCCCGCGCAGAGCGTCGTCGTTCGCGAGATCGTGAAAGGTTCGAAGGTTCGCGGGCGTCTCGACGTCGGCGACGCGCTCCTCAGCGTCGCCGGTCGCCGCGTCTTGGATTCGGGCGATGTCGCGCGCATCGTCGGAAGACTGCGCGCCGGGGCGCGCGTGGAGGTCGTCGTGCGGCGTGGCAACCGCCTGGTCAGGATGACTGTCCCGACGATCGCGACGCAGGCTGGGACGCGCTTCGGGATTCGAGTCTCGCGTCTGATGCAGAAACCGGACCTTCCGGTGCCGGTGCGCTACTCGCTCGGCAACATCGCCGGCAGTTCGGGCGGGCTCATGTTCGCGCTGCAAATCTACGGCGCGTTGGATACCAGCCACCACGGTCGCGGCGTCGTCGTCGCCGGAACCGGCGTCCTCTCACCGGACGGCACGGTCCGGCCGATCGAAGGTACGCTGCAAAAGTTGATCTCCGCCAAGCGCGCCGGGGCGCGCGTCTTCCTGGTTCCGCGCGAGAATTACGCCGACGTGGCCAACGAGCGGGAGATTCGCATCGTCCCGGTCGGCTCGTTCCGCGAAGCCCTGGCGGCGCTCAAGAGTTTAGACCGGAGGGGCCTGCACGTTGTGAGCCTGCGCCTCTAGGCGTTCGCGGTCGAGGGCGCGTACGCGGCCGCGTTCGAGTTCGACGGCGCCGGAATTCTTGAGTCGCAAGAGCGCGCGCGCGGCCATGTCTCGGACGGTTCCGGCGGCCGCGGCGATTTGCGCCTGGGAGAGGTTTTCGACGCCGGGCAGACCGCGCGCCATCCCGGTCGTTGCCGGCGCGTAGGAAAGAAGAAACTTTGCGATCCGCTGCAAGACGTGGGCGAAGGCGAGGTCGGCGATCGTATCGACCGAGCGGCGGCGCGCCTGCGACGAGTCGCTCAAGAAACCGATGGCGAGCTCGCCGTCGTTGTGCAGGGCCTTCAGCACGGCTTCTTGGGGCAAGAGCACGAGCGTGCAGTCGGTCAGCGCCTCCGCGCGCGTCGTCGCCCCACCGCCGTCAAAGGTCCCGGTTTCGTTAAGCGAGTCGTGCGCGACGCGCTCGCCGAGCGAGTGCGCCTTGCCATCGGCTGAAAGCAGTGTGAGCACGACCTTGCCCGTCCGTACGAAGGCCAGGTACGGCCACATCTCGCCTTCATCGAAGATCGTGTCGTTCTGCTTGTAGCGACGCTCGCTCGCCGTCTCCGCCAGGTCGCGCACGGTTTGCGCGCGTGCGTTGGCGAACGCCGTGCTGTGCGAGAGAAACGTTGCGACGTCGGCCTGTTCGTCGATGCGCTCGATGCGAATCGTCCAGTGTCCGGTTCCTAGGTTGCGTGCATCCCACGAAAACCGGCCGGAGCGATGTTGCAAGAATTCGTTGCGCAGCGCACGCGGGTCGCTCTCATCGGGGAGTTCGAGGATACCGCCCAACTGCAGCTTGTCGAACGCTTCGAGGATGATCATGCTGCGATTGGTGCTGGGCAGCGCGCGGCTATCGAGCACGATTGCCGGCACGCGATTCGTCGCCATCGGACGCCTTTTTGGCGCGCGAGGCGGCCCGCGCCTCCCACGCGCCCGCAAACGCCGTAGCGGGCGCTCTAAGTTCCGGTAAAGTTGGCCGGGCGTTTTTCGAGGAACGCCCGGGTGCCTTCTTTGAAATCCTCGGTGTCGATCAGCGTGCCGAAATGCAGCGATTCGACGTCGAGCGCCGAGCGCGTCGTTAGGTCAAGACCTTCGTCGATCGCGCGCTTTGCCGCACTAACCGCGAGCGGTCCCTTCGAAGCGATGACGCCCGCGATTCGTTTCGCCTCGGTCAGTAGTTCGGCGGGAGCGACGACTTTTTCGACGAGCCCGCAGCGATGCGCTTCGCGCGCGTCGATCGGCTCGCCCGAGAGGCAGAGATACATCGCCATTCCGCGGCCGACGAGCCGTGCGGTGCGCTGCGTCCCGCCGTATCCCGGCATCAAGCCGAGATTCACTTCGGGCTGGCCGAACTTCGCGTTCTCGCTCGCGATGCGGATGTCGCAGGCCAGCGCGAGCTCGCAGCCGCCACCGAGCGCGAAGCCGTTCACCGCCGCGATCACCGGCGTGCGCATTCGCTCGATTTCGAGCGTCAATGCTTGACCGTGGCGCGCGAGCTCGACGCCCCGTGTCGCGTTCGGCAATTGATTCAATTCGCCGATGTCGGCGCCGGCGGCGAATGCGCGCTCGCCGGCACCGGTGAGGACGATGGCTCGAACTGCAGTGTCGGCGTCGAGTTGCGCCAGCAAGCCGCGTAGTTCGGCAACCATTCGCCCGTTGAGCGCGTTGAGAACTTTGGGACGATTCAGCGTGACAACGGCGACCGGGCCGTCGCGTTCGCTCGTTAAGGTTTCATAGTCCACGGCCCGTCGCTTCCGGGGACAAGAAGGCCGTCCCTCGCTCCGGTCGGAGTGCGTCGCAGGTCGCGCACGCGGAAAGGCAAAGTCTAAGTGTCATGCGCGCCGCTTATCACGAACAGCTCGAGGCAGCCCGGATCGATGTCGTACGTCTCGGCGCACTTGCCGCTGAAGCCGTTCAGCATGCGGTGACGGCGCTCGAAAAGCGCGACACCGATCTCGCTGCGCGCGTGATCGCGGGCGACGACGAGATCGACGACTTGCGGCGGAAGATCGAGGCCGCGTGCATTCAACTGATCTGGAAGCAGCAGCCGGTCGCCGGGGAGTTGCGGCAGATCGCGGCGATGCTGCAGATCGTCGTCGATCTCGAGCGCATCGGCGACTACGCGGTCGACATCGCGAAGCACTCGATCAAACTCGCCGACGTGTCGCTGCGTCCGGCGCGCGTCGAGATCGGGCGGATGGCCGCGATCGCAAACGAGATGCTGCGTGACGTGATGCGCGCCTACACTGAAGGCGACGCCGCGTCGGCGGAAGCCGTCATCGCGCGCGATGACGAACTCGACAAACTCTATCATCGTGGGATCGAGGCGCTGCAAGACGAGATGCAACAGGATTCCGGCGTCGTGCTGGCCGGGACGCTGATGCTGTTCGTCCTGGCCGAATTGGAACGCCTAGGTGACCGGGCGCAAAATATCGCTTGGCACACGAAAGAAATGCTCGGAAGGGTATAAGAGCTTATCATGCTGCGTAAAATCGTCGTCGTCTGCCTCACGCTTGTCTGCTGGACTGGGCTAGCGCCGAGTGGCGTCAGTGCCGCCGACAGGGCCTACACGATCCTTATCGACGGACGGCCCATGACCGAGAATCCGAAAGACACGGGCGGGCTTTTTCACGACGGCGTCGTGTTCGTCGACGTCGTCGAGCTCACCCGAGCCTACAACGGACTCGTGACGTTCGCCGACGCCGGCCGCACGATGACGATCTCGATCGGGAAACGAACGGCGACCTTCACCAAAGGACGCCCGTTCGCGGTGGTCAACGGTGGGGCCGTCAAACTTTCCGGCCCGCCCTTCATCTCTGAAGGCGACTTTTACGTGCCGATCACGGCGTTCGCGAGATTGACTCGTTCGAAGGTCACGATCGACCAGCCGCCACTCACGGCGAACCTGATCACGCCCGGCTCCTCGGCGACTTCGACCTTCGCGACGCCGAAGGTCCGAAGCTCTGGGCGGTAATCCGCCGCTTCCGCGTGAGGCGTTCGCTCACGCGCGTGACCTCGTCTATCTCAATCACGCCGCGGCAGGGCTCTTGCCGCGCCGCACGTCCGACCGTCTTACCGCACTGGTAAGGGCGCAGGCCGAACGCGGCGTCAACGGCGTCTACGAGGTCGAGCGGCGCATCCCGGAGATTCGCGAACGCGTGGGGCGTTTCGTCGGTGCGCGCCCCGAGGAGATCGCGTTCCTGCGCAACACCGGGGACGGTGCGAACGTGATCGCACGCGGTCTGGAGTGGCGGCCGGGCGACGAAATCCTACTCTGCGACAATGAGTTCGGCTCGAACGTGATGCCGTGGGTCGCTCTGCGCGAATACGGCGTGGTGCTGCGGTTCATTCGTACGCCGCACGAGAGGATGACACCGGAGCGGTTACGAGCGACGCTGACCGCGCGCACGCGCGTCGTCGCGGTCTCCTGGGTGAGCTTCCTCGACGGCTATCGCCACGATCTTCCCGCTCTGGCAGAGACGGCGCACGCCGGCGGCGCACTCTTTTGCGTCGATGCGATGCAAGCGCTCGGCGCGTTTTCCATCGACGTGAAGTCGGCCGGGATCGATGCGCTGTACGCGGGGGCGGCAAAATGGTTGCTGGCGATCCCCGGCGTCAGCTTCCTCTATATTGACGCGGCGCTGACCGACCGATTGGCGGTTCGGTGGCGCGGTTGGAAGGACGTCGAGGACATGTGGAACTTTCTCGACTACGATCAGGCCTTCGCGCCCGGCGCGGCACGCTTCGAGGGCGGGACCCAAAACTTTCTCGGGATGGCAGCGCTCGAGACGTCGATCGACGTCCTCGACGAAGCCGGCGTCGACCGGATTTCGGCGCACGTCCTCGCGTTGACCGACCATCTCGTCGAGGGCCTGCGGCGCATCGGCGCCGAGATCGACAGCGAGCGCCGTCCGAGCGTCTCGTCGGGGATCGTGACGTTTCGAATCCCCGGCGCCGATCCGATCGAACTCGGCCGCCGCCTCGGTCGCGCGAACATCGTGACGACCTACCGGCAGAACGGGATTCGGGTCTCGCCCCACGGCCACAACACGGTCGCCGACATGGATGCGCTGCTCGCCGGGCTCGTCGCCGTCGGATCGGACTGCTAGTAGCCACCCTCGCGGACTGCGCAGGGACCCATGATCGCGTCGGCCATGCCGTGGATCAGGCGCTTGTCGGCCGGGGCGACCGTCGCCAAGATGCCGCCTAACTTGACGGTGTCGCCGGCGACGAAGTAGTACGGGCACAGGCGTACGCGACCGTCGAGAATCGCGATGTCGTCACTCTTGGTATCGTAGTAGGGAACCTTGACGCGCTTCCCTTTGTGAAAGCGTTGCAGAATGTAGGGCGTTCGGTTAAACGAGGCGAGGCCGTCGCGCAGGACTTTTTCCCACTCCTCGCGCGGCAAGTCGTTGGCGACCTTCACGCCGCGCGATCCCCACGCGAGTTCAGAGAACCCCGACGGTTTGACCACGTAATCACGCTCGCTCTTGCCGAGTGGGACGAGTTGCATCCAATCGTTGACCGGCTCGCCGGCGGCCGTGAGGTCGTGGATCGCTGCTTGCGGCGGGAGGGTCCGCGGATCGAGCACCCAGGTGCGCGGGAAGAGCGTCATCAGCCGTCCGTACACCTCGTCGCCCAGTTCGGTTTTCCACAACTTTGCCAGCAGCGGATGCTGGAACAATGCGTAGCACATCTTCTCTTCGAGGTGCGCCTTGAGCGGCGGCGTGATCTTGACGCGCCGGTGGCTCGCCGCGTAGACGATCAGATCGGATTTCGCAACGTTGAGCAGATCGAACAGTTCGAAGTTGCGATAGAGGATGTCGAGCTTCCGTTCTTCGCCGCCGGGCAGTCGCAGGAACAGCGCTTCCTCGGTGAAGACGACGTCCTCGGGCCGGCAAACGAGTGCTTCGCCGAAGCCGCGCGCGCGCATCGCATCCGAGAGCCACGTCAGTTCCGCGCGATAATTGTTCGATTCTTGCGAGACGACGATCGCCGCGGTCGGACGTTCGGCGCCCGACGTCGCAGCCAGCATCGACGCGAGTCCCGACGGCATCCCGTCGACGCCGCCGATGGTTTCGTAGCCGAGCGCGTCGTACGCTTCCGCCATCGCGCCGACGAAGCCCATGCCGCCGGGGACGCTGTCGAGTTCCGACGCCGAGAACCCGGCCTCGGTGAGAATGAGGTCGGGCCGCATCACGCCGGGGATGTCGGCCTTGAAGCGGTTCTGCCGGCCGAGTCGCACGACCCAATCCGGTTTGCCGCGATCGAGATAGTCGGCGATGAAGGCCGGCGCGGTGCCGCGCGCGCTCCGCTGATAGAGCGAAGCGAGCGTGCGATAGAAGGCCAGAAGATCGGATCCGAGACGCTCGATCGCCGTCAGGGTCGCCGGCGAGAGCCAGAATGGTTCGGGGGAGAGACGCCAGGCGACCCGGTTCTCTGCAACCCCGACGCCGCCGAAAAGGCCGGCGGGCATGCGTTCGTTGAGGAAGCGCGCGGCGTCGCGCGCGGAGCGGTTGGGCGCGGTGGTGCGCATCAACAGCCCTCGGGTATCTTCGCGTTCGAGAACGCAATGTAGCGACGCCGCATGCTCAGCATTCCTACCCCCCAAACTCTCGGGCGCCCCCTTGGGTTGCGCGACGCGCGGGGAGGCGAGCTACTTGAGCGCTTTGGCTCCGGGGATCAGCAGGGCGTGCTCGAGGCGGATCGTTCCGGGCCGGTAGCCGATCGTCAGGTGAAGTGTGCCGCCGATGCCGAGCTTATCGAGCGGAACGTCGTCGAGCGTTCGCGAGAGTTCGGTGCCTGCCAAGAAGTCGAGGGTCACGTCGCGGTTGAAGGATGCGCCGCGCGACGAAAGCGACTCGGTAATCGTTACGAGGAATCGACGGCCGTCGGCTGCCCGCTTCGGTTCGGCTTCCGGGATGCACAACGCAACGGTAACCGGCCGGTCGTCGATGCTGAAGACGTCGTTGGAACAGATGCTGGGGGGCGGGCTCGGCGCCGCCGATACCAGGGTGGTGGCCAGCGCCAAAACAGCGATCGGGGCAATCATCTCGTCCTCTATAACTCGACAAATCCCCCGGACGTTCCGTTTTGGCAGAGCCGAACGGCGCAGCGTGCCGCGCTTTGAAAAGGAGCGGCCCCTGAGAAACGATAACGTGGCCCGTCGCCGATGCGCATCGATCTGATCGCCCTCGACCTCGACGGTACGCTACTTGATCCCGAGGAGCAGATCTCGCCACGCAATCGGACGGCGATTCGGCGAGCGCTCGATGCCGGCGTTCGCGTGGTGCTGGTCACGGGACGTGGCGCCGACTTGCCGATCAAGATCTCGAAAGATCTCAATCTGAATCTTCCGGTCATCTGCTGCCACGGCGCGCTAACCAAAGATTTCGGCGCCAATCGGACCCTGACGCATTTGCCGCTCCAGCTACAGTACGCCAAGCCGATGGTCGAATACGCCGAGCGGCACGGCTTGTCGCTGGCGATCTACCTCGAAGAGTTTTTCTGGCGGCTCGAAGGGTCGCGCGTTTACATGGACGACATGATCGGGCCGGGCTGGAAAGAAGCGAAAACCTTTGAGGACGTGCTGCACTCGGCACCGACCTTCGTGCGCTTTCTCGGCGAAGAGTCGGTCGAAACGATGCGGCGCGAATTCGGCGACTGGCCGCTCAATTTTCACTACGAGACGTGGGGCGAGTTCGTCGAGTGCGCGGTTCTCAATCGCGATGCAAGCAAGAAGCACGCGCTCGCGCGCCTCTGCGCCGACTTCCAGATTACCCCCGAACGCGTCCTGGCCGTCGGCGATTCGCGCAACGACGTCCCGATGCTACGCTGGGCCGGCGTCGGCGTGGCGATGGGCAACGCGCTCGCGGAAGTCAAAGAAAACGTTCGCTACGTCACCGCTTCAAACGACGATGACGGCGTCGCGCTCGCGATCGAGCGTTTCGTCATCGGATCGCAAGCGGCGAAGCGTCCGGCGTAACCTCGTCCGTGCGCGTTCGCATCTTGGCCTTCGCCGGTGTTCGCGAGATCGTCGGTGCCGCCCAGCGGACCGTCGAGGTCCCCGCCGGCGCGACGGCCGGTCGCGTGTGGGACGATTTGGCGCGCGAGTTCCCAAGGCTGAGTGAGATCGCGCGTTCGACACGTCTTGCCCGGAACGGCGCGCTCGTCGAACGCGACGCCGCCTTACAGGACGGCGACGAACTCGCGGTCATGCCGCCCTTCGGCGGAGGCTAGCGGGCGCGCCCTGAAGAGGGAGGCGTGAAATACGAGATCACGCGCGAACCGCTCGCACTCGAGTCCCTGATCGAGGCCGTTCGCACCGACGCCTGCGGCGCCGTCGTGGCCTTTCTCGGCGTGGTACGCGAGCTCGGCGACGGCGATCAGCCGGTCGACGGGCTCTCGTACGAGGCCTATCCCGCGATGGCGCTGCCCGAGATGCGAGCCATCGGTGAAGAGGCGTCGCACAAGTTCGGCGAGGCACGCCTCGCGATCGCCCATCGCATCGGCGACCTTCGGCTTGGCGAGGCGAGCGTCGCCGTCGCGGTTGCCGCGCCGCATCGCGGCGTCGCCTTCGACGCGTGCGAGTACGCGATCGACCAACTCAAAGAGCGCGTCCCAATTTGGAAGAAGGAGCATTTTCGCAGTGGTGAGGCGCGCTGGCGGCCGAACGCGCCGCGCCCGTGAAACTCGATCTTCTGCGACTCGAGACGCCGGAGGGAGGGAGCATCGCGGCACTCGATTACGAGCCGCGCCGTCCACGCGGAATCGGACTGGTCGTCGGTCACGGCTACTCGAGTTCGAAACACAATCTCGACGCGATGTGCAGTTTCTTGGCGAGCCATGGCTTCCACGTCGTGAGCGTCGACTTCCCGGGACACAAACTCGGCGCGAGCGGCGGACGGCTCGATTCGCCTGAAGATCTTACCGACGCGTTCGATGCGGCGATGCGTTTCGTGCGCGAACGCTACGTCCCCCACGTTTACGCGATCGGCCACAGCATGGGGGCGGCGACGGCGCTGCGGGCCTGCGCCGCCGATCCCGCCGTCGCGGGCGTCGTCTCGATCGCGACCGGATGGGGCAGGCCTTCGGCGCTCAGCGCGCTCACCGGTATCGGAGCCGATCTGCGTTCGGCGTACGTCGACGGTCTTTCGCTGCCCGAGTTGGTCGAGCAGACGGAACCGTTGCTGGAAGCGGCACTGCCGCTCTTGGCGGGTCGTCCCGCACTCTATGTCGCGGCGACGCGCGACATGATGGTCTCGTTGCGCAGTGTCGAAGAGTTGTTCGAACGTGCGCCGGAGCCAAAGCAGTTCGTGAAGATCGACAGCGACCACACCTATGCCGGCGAGAACGCGCGCGCCGCGATCGTCGCGTGGCTCGGCGAACGGCACCCACGATGAACGCCGAAAAGCGCTCGCTGGCCGGACGGCGCGAACTGCGGCGGTACAGCCGTCACCTCTTGATTCCCGAGGTCGGGCTCGCAGGTCAGGAAAAGCTGGCGCGAGCTCGCGTTTTGGTAGTCGGCGCGGGCGGTCTCGGGACGCCGGTGCTGCAATACCTCGCCGCGGCCGGCGTCGGGCGTATCGGCATCTGCGACGACGACGTCGTCGACGAAACGAACCTGCAGCGTCAGGTGATCTACGCCGACGCCGACGTCGGACGAAAAAAGGCCGTCGCCGCAGCGGAGCGCGTCGTCGCCCTGAATCCGCACGTCGCGGTCGATCCCATCTCGCACCGGCTCGATGTTTCGAACGCGCGCGAACTCGTTCGGCTCTACGACGTCGTCGTCGACGCGACCGATTCGTTCGGAGCGCGTTATCTCGTCAACGACGCCTGTCGTCTCGAAAGCAAACCCGACGTCTACGGTTCGATCTTTCGATTCGACGGACAAGTCTCGGTGTTCGTGCCGGGCGGCCCGTGCTATCGGTGCGTCTTCCCGGAGCCGCCGCCGGAGGGTACGGTGCCGACCTGCGCCGAGGGCGGAGTTCTCGGCGTGCTCGCCGGTTTGGTCGGCACATGGCAGGCGAACGAAGCGCTCAAGTTGATTCTCGGTATCGGTCGTACGCTCGCGGGACGCTTGCTCATCGTCGACGCGTTCGACGCGCGGGTCCGCGAGTTCGCGCTCGCGGAAGATCCGGATTGTCCGCTGCACGGGACGCATCCGAGCATCGTCGACGTGACGGAAGTCGTTCCGCGCCCGCAGGCACCGCTCGTCGTGCCGGAGATCGAACCGCGCGAACTCGATGAGTTCTTGGAAGCGACGCCGGACGCACAACTCCTCGACGTCCGCGAGCCACACGAAGCCGTGCTGGGCGCACCGCCGAGCGCAATCGCCGTCCCCGCGACGCAACTCGAAGCGCGCATGCACGAGTTGGACAGCGCGAAAACCTACGTGGTGGCGTGCCGTGTCGGCGCAAAATCGCGCTGGGCGGCGCAGCGCTTGCACGACGCCGGCTTCCGCCGGCTCTATCACCTGCGTGGCGGCCTGCTGGCCTACGCCGTCACGCACGAAGAGTTTGAGGTCTTTTAGTGTCGGTGCACAGTGCTTACGCCGTAGCCTGTGGCCGCGGCGAACTGGTAACGCCGGCGGCGCTCAAGGAACGTGTCGTCGTTGCGGCGCGCGAAGCGGGTGCGGGCGCGGTCGCGATCGCTTCGGCCGAAGACGACGTGCGAGCGCACCAGCGTTTCGCCGCCTCCATCGCGCGCGACGATCTGGCGACGTGGCCGTACGACGACGCGTATGCCGAACGGGCTGCGTCACCGGCCGCGTTGCTGCCGGGCGCCAAGAGCGTCGTCTGCGTCGCGATTCCGTATGCGATCGACGCTCCGAAAGAGCGCGTGCCGCTGAGCGGACGGGTCTCCAACTATGCGTGGGCGACCGACTATCACCGTTACGCGCGGCCGATCTTACAACGGATCGCGAGCGTCCTCGACGACGCGGCCGGCGAACCCGCGACACGCCTCGTTTGCGACACCGCACCACTGGCCGAGCGCGCGTTCGCCGAGCGCGCCGGCCTCGGCTGGGTCGGCAAGCACACGAATCTCATCGCGCCTGGTCTTGGGTCGTACGTCTTCCTCGGTGAGATCGTCACGACGCTCGAACTTCCGCCGGACTCGCCGTCGAAGAAGACGTGCGGCGCGTGCACGCGCTGCATCGACGTCTGTCCGACCCGCGCGCTGCGCGGCGATTACACGATCGACGCGACGCGCTGCATCTCGGACCTCACCCAACGTACCGATGCGATTCCGCGCGCACTTCGGCCGCTGGTCGGCGATTGGGTCTTGGGTTGCGATCTCTGCCAGGAAATTTGCCCGCCGACGCGGCGCGCGAGCCCACGCGTCGACGCTGCGTTTGCGGCGCCGCACGCCAACAACGCGTTCCCGGATCTGCTCGCGCTCTTGCGCTTGCGCGGCGGCGAATACAAGCGCCGTTTCCGGCCGACGGCGATGGGTTGGCGCGGCGCCGCGCTGCTACGCCGCAACGCTGCGGTCGCACTCGGGAACGCGCTCGACCGCGCTACGGTTCCAGCACTCGAGCAATCGCTCGTCGGCGACGCGAGCGAGCTGGTTCGCGAGCACGTCGCCTGGGCGCTCGGACGCATCGGCTCGCCGCGGGCGTATGCGAGCCTCAAAGCGCAAAGCGAACGTGAGACTTCGTTAGCCGTGCGTGAGGAAATCTCGTCGGCGCTGGGTTTTTTGGCAACCCCGGCCTAACCCGAAGCGTTCTAGCACCGGAGGTTCCCGCTTCGACATGAAGTCCTTGATCGCAATCCTGGCAACGACGGCGCTCGGCTTCAGCCTCGCCGCCGGCGCATCGCTCGCTGAGACGGCCGCCCCGACGGGTGCTGTGGTCACGAATCCGGCGGTGCCGAATGCCGGCGATCTGTATCGCAGAATGCTCGCGATCAACGCGAAGCTCAGGACCTATACCGCCAACGTGACGCTTGACATCAAGATGACGAGCTTTCCGTATTTGAGCCCCGAGCTCACGGGAACCGCGTACTACAAGCATCCGGACAAGCGAGCGGTCGTGTTCGACACCGTCCCGGTCCTCGCCGAACAGGCGAAGAAGGTCTACCCGAGGGTCGAAGAGCCCGTCGATTGGCCGAAAGTGTACACGATCACGCCGCTCTCCGACGAATCCGGCCTCACCACGTTTCGCCTCATTCCGAAGAAGAACGGGCGCGTCGAGCATCTCGACGTCAAGATCGATGACGCGAACGCGACCGTCGACGGCTACACCTGGACGTACAAGGACGGCGGCTTCGTTACGTTCGAGCAGACCTTCAAGACGATCGAGGGCAACTATCTCCCCGAAAAATTGAGCGGCCGCGTCGAATTGCCGTCGTACAAGGCGAACATCACATCGGCTCTCTCGAACTACAAGTTGAACGTCGCGATCGCCGACTCGGTCTTCGAAGAGAAGTAACGGCGCAGCACCGGCCTGCTGAGCGACGAGGCCGATGCAGCCGTTTGCAAGCTTCGATCGGCGCAGCATACCCATGTACCCGGCCTGCAACAACTTAGTAGGGGGAGGGTCCGATGTCGAGCCCCTCCCCCAAAGCAAAAGAAAATCTCAGGCTGTCACAAGACGGGTATGCTAGACGTTAAGGGAGCAAACGGCTGCAATCGTCCCAGGAGCGGTTCGTGGAAAACGTCTACGTACTCGGAATCGATCGGACCCTCGACGCGGAGGCGCGAGTCGAGCGGCTGGTCCACGAGCACGAGGCGAAGCTGGCGCGCTACCTGCGCCGCTTCATCAACGATCGCGAGGTTGCGCTCGACCTGACCCAGGATGTCTTTTTCGCCGCCTTCCGGATGCTGCGCACCGACCCGAACCGGCCGCTCACCGCCGGCTGGCTCTACAAGACGGCGACCAACCACGCGATTTCGTTGCTGCGCCGGCAGAAGCGGCGCGGCCCGACGGTCCCACTCGAAGACGCCGGCAGCGCGTTCCGCCTCGACGAGCGCTGCGCAGAATCTCTCGATCTGCAGAAAGCGCTCGGCGCGCTTCCGCACGAGCAACTCGCCTGCGTGATGCTGACGACGTACGCCGGCTACTCGTCGGCCGAAGCCGGCCTCATTCTCGGGCTTAGCGCCGACGCCGTTCGGCAACGCGTCTGCCGCGCGATGCGCTCGATGCGGACCGCGCTCGGGGTAACGGCCTAATGCGCGCCCACGATCGCTACGAAGCACTGGCCGGCGCGCTCCTCTTGGATGAGGCGACCGCCGGCGAGCGGGCCGAATTTGCGGCGCACGCCGAAGAGTGCGCGACCTGCCACGCCGACGCCGTTTCGTTCGGCGTTCCGCTTCGCGAATTCGTCGAAGCCGCGAGCGAGCATGAAACGTGGCGGCCCTCGCTCGCCGGCGACGTCCGTGCGCGCATTGCCGAATCGCGCCAGAAGCGAGCGCGTTTCGCACTCGGCACGCTCGGTTATGCCGTCGCGGCCTCGCTTGTCGTCAACGTCGCCTTCGTGACCGGCTTCGCCGGACGCGCGATCGATGCGTTGCGCGTGGCGCCTGATTTCCGCTACGCGACGACACAGCCGATCACGCTCGAGCATCGCCCGCCGGCCGCCGCCGAACCCGCACCCGCGATGGTGACGATCGAGCGTGTCGCGCGTCGGACCGCTCACGTTCGCGACGAACGGCCCCGACAGAAAATGAAGACTGGGGGAACCGCCGGCAGCCGCCCGGCGAGCGACGTGATCGCGGGGCTCGCGATTTGGAATGATGAGCAGTCGGCCGCGCGCGACGTGGCGCAGATCGAGCGACGCTGCGAAAGCGCGGTGGACGCCGTCTTCACCCACGAGGAGCCCTGTCCGCCGCCCGAACCTCGCTAACGGCGCTTCGGGGGACCACGTTTCCGGGTAGCAGAAGGGGCGAAACGCGGAGGGTTCTCCTGAGATGTTGCGTCCCAATCGTGTTCTTTCGTTTGTCCTGTCGCTTGCGATCGCGGGCGTGCTGGTCGCCGCGTGCAGCAAGGGATCTTCGAATTCCAATCAGGGTGCCAACATGATGGCGACCTCCGCCGGAAACTCGATGATGATGGCGATGGGCGACGCCGCGCACGGCAAGAAGCTCTTCACCCAAAACTGTGCGAGTTGCCACGGCCCCACGGGGCGGGAAGGCGGTGTCGGACCGAGCCTTAAGAATGAGAGGTCGCGCAAGAACAACAGCCAGACGATGGCGTGGATCAAAGATCCGCAGCCGCCGATGCCCAAACTCTATCCCGTAACGCTCAGCGACAAGGACGTTGCCGACGTCGCGGCTTTCGTTCAGTCGCTTTAGCAGCGCGGCGGGTTCTTCCGAGGATCCCTCGACATCGCGCGGTCGCTCTTCCTCTTTTCGCGTGACCTCCGCGTCGGCGATCACGCCGGCCTAGCCGAGGCGGCTCGGCACGGTCAGATCGTGCCGGCCCTCGTCTTCGATCCGGCGATGCGCGAGCGGATCGCGCAGTCGACGCGCCGAGCCGCCTTCTATTGCGGCGCCGTCGCTTCGCTCGAGAGCGCGCTCAAGCATCACGGAACGCGCCTCGTCGTCCGGCGCGGACCGTTGATTTCGACGGCGCGTGCACTGGCACGCGAAGTCGGCGCCGAAACCGTGATCTGGTCGACGGCTTACGACGCCGCGAGCGTCGCACGCGAACGTCAGCTTCAGTCGGCCTTCGAAGAAGCGGGCTTGCGCGCGATCGCCGTTCACGATGCGCCGACCGTTCCACCGGAGGAGACCGCCGCCGTGCGCAGCGACGAAGGCGGCGCCGGCTATCGCGCGCTTGCGCCCTACATCGCTGCGTGGGAAGAGACGCGCCGGGCGCCCGTTAAGGGAACGATTCGCTTCGAGCGCGACACGTTTCCGTCGGATGCGCCGCCGACGCCCGTCGAATTCGGCGCGGCGCCGCTCGCCGAGGAGCCGTCGGAGACGCGTGCGCTGGCGGCGCTCGACGCGTTCTTGGCTGGACCGGCGCTGCAATATCGCACGGCGCGCAACATCCCGGCCGACGAGTCGACGTCACACCTCTCCGCCGATCTCTCGTTCGGCACGATCGGCGCGCGCACGGTGGTCGCGCGCATCGACGCGCGCCTGCGCGACGCGTTCTTGCTATCGGAGGAGCGGTTATCGCTCGAAACGTTCCGGCGCGCGCTCGCGCAACGCGACTTTTTCCTGCAGCTTGCCTGGTTTTTCGAATCGCGTCCCGACGAGCCGTTGCAGCCGAAGATGCGCCATTTTCCGGTTGCCGAACGACACCCGGCGCTCGAGGCCTGGCGCGAGGGATGCACCGGCTATCCGCTCGTCGACGCCGGTATCCGCCAGCTCCGCGCGACGGGTTGGATGCACCCGCGCGTGCGGCTCGTCGCCGCGTCGTTCTTGTGCTTCGACCTCGGCGTCGATTGGCGCGTCGGACGCGACGCCTGGGAACGTGACTTGGTGGAAGACGATCCGGCGCTGGCCAATGGCAATTGGCAGTGGGTCGCGGGCGTCGGCGCCGACCTCGCGCAATTTCCGCGCATCTACAATCCGCGCAAGCAGGCGCGGGCTTTCGATTCGCGCGGAACGTACGTGCGCCGTTGGATTCCGGAACTGGCGACGGTCCCCGATGCGGATCTCGCCGACCCCAGTTCCGCCGGGCGGCAAGCGCAAATCGCGTTGCCGCTCTTCGATGGAACCGCGTATCCCGCGCCCGTCGTCGATCACGAAGGTGCCGCTCGCGAATTCTTGCGGCGTTACGTCGAGTTCGTCAGTACCCCGACTTGGCGCGGTTAGAGACGGCCCTCAGGCGGCGCGGGACGTTTGGCCGTGCGCTTCGCGTTCGTCGAGCCAATCGCTGACGATCGGGACGCGGACGTCGTCGCCGCTCCAGAGCTTGAAGCCGTACACGACCGATGCGACCAGCCACACCGGGAGAATCATCGCGATCAGCGGCAATGCCGAGAGTCCGATGAGCGGGATATGCGCGACCGCTGCGAGGGCGAAGTACAGGCCCGCCGAACCAAAATTGAAGGCGAGCGCCTGCACCGCCTGACGGTAAACGGCCGGCGACTTGCGCGACCCGAGCAGCGAGAGCGCGGCGAGCGGCCAGAGCGGATAGCCGAGGGCGAGCATCGCGCGCATCTCCGGCGAGACGGTGGCGAGGGCCCCGGCCGGGACGGTGCGCCGCGGCGGCGGAGGCAGAGGGCCCGGATGGGACGGGCCGACGGCGCCCGTCAGCTTGCGGCTTGCGGCCACGCGGGCTTTCATTCGCTCGTCGAGGCGACAGCTCGGGCAAAGTCCCTGGGAGTCGCGGCATGTCGCGCAGATCGTCTTCGAGCACTCTCGACAGGCGGCGACCGACGGGACGGCGGTGTGAAAATAACAGTCCACGGTGAATCCCCCGATTCCGGCGAACGACGGTTACGTGGCGATGTACCGTGGGGCCGGAAGGAAGGTTTCGGATCCTAGATAGCAAGCTGGACGCGGGCCGGCGCGAGACGCTGCGCCGGCTGTTGCGCGAGGCTCGGCCGTATATTCCGCAGCTCGCGGTTGCAATGGCGCTCGGGGTGATCGCGGGCCTCGGCCCGCTCTCGCTGACCCAGGCGTTCAAAGTCTTCGGAGACTTCTTGAAGGATCCGGCCCAAGCGCATCTTGCGGCCCTGGGATGGATCGTCGTCGCCGTTTTTCTGCTCAACGTCGCCGCGAATCTCGCCTCGTACGGACAAAACTACTTGACCGCTTGGAGCGGGCAGCAGCTCGTGGCCAATCTGCGCGTTCGGATGTTCGCACGCATCATGCATCTGCCGCTGGGCGACTTCGATAGGTGGCGACCGGGCGAATTGCTGGCGCGCTTCACCAACGATCTACAGTTGATGACCGAGGCGATCAGCAACTCGCTTCCGATGCTCGTGCAATTTTCGGTCACGTTCGTGGGCGCGCTTGCGATCATGTTCTACCGCGACTGGCTGCTGACGCTGTTCCTGATTGCGTTCGCACCGTTCGTGAATTACGCCGTCTCGTTCTTCACGCGCCTGATCACAGGCGGCGCGAAGCGCGCGCAGGAGCGAATCGCCGATCTGACCGCGAATCTCTCGGAGGTCCTGCAGGGCGAACGGGTCGTCAAAGCATTCGGGCGAGAAGGCTATGAGGTCGGCCGCTTCCGGGAGGGCAACGACCGCTACTTCGGCGCTTACATGAAGCTGACGCAGTTCGCGCAGACGCAGACCCCGGTCGTCGCGACGATCATCCTCATCGCCTTCGTGACGATCTTCGTTTTCCTGGGGCGGGAAGTGATCGTTCACCGTATCGGGATCGGCGAGTTCTTGGCGTTCGGGACGGCGGTCGCGCTGGCGATGAATCCCATCAACCGGTTTGCCAGCCTGATCGGCGATCTCACGCGCGCGCTCGTCGGTGCCGAGCGCGTCTTTCATATTCTCGATTTGCCGATTGAGCGGGCCGACGAACCGGATGCGATCGCGCCGTCGTCCATCGCCGGCGCATTGCGCTTCGAGCACGTCACCTTCAGGTACGAATCCGACACGCCGCCGGTGTTGCGCGACCTTTCGGCGGACATCGAGGCGGGAGAAGTCGTCGCACTCGTTGGGCCGTCCGGCGCGGGGAAGACGACGATCGTCAACCTCGTGCCGCGCTTTTTCGAACCGCAGTCGGGCCGGATTACGCTCGACGGCGTCGATCTCGGCCGCATCCGGCTGCAGAGCCTGCGCGCGGCGATCGGGATCGTCCCGCAAGAGCCTCTGTTGTTCAGCGGGACGATCGGGGACAACATCCGCTACGGCAAACTGGACGCCACTCAGGCCGAGATCGAAATGGCCGCTCGCGAGGCCCACGCCGACGAGTTCATCGTGCAGCTTCCGCGCGGCTACGATACGACCGTCGGCGAACGCGGCATCCGCCTCTCCGGCGGACAGCGCCAGCGCATCTCGATCGCGCGGGCCATTTTACGCGACCCGCGCATCCTGATCCTCGACGAGGCGACGAGCTCGCTCGACAGCCACTCGGAGCGTCTGATCGAAGAAGCGCTCGATCAACTCTTGACCGGTCGCACGACCTTGATCATCGCGCATCGACTGAGCACGATCCGGCGCGCCCACAAGATTTTTTACATCGACGGTGGGCGCATCGTCGAAGTCGGAACGCACCAAGATCTGCTCGCGCGCGGCGGACGCTACGCCGCGCTGCACGCCGCCCAGTTCGCCCGGTAAGCGTTCGGCCGGCCCGGGAGTGGGCGCCAAACGGCCCGCAGGAGCCCATCGCAGGCCCTAATAACAGAGGGACGGCGTGGGCTAGGTGGCGCTCGGTTGACAGGCTGAACTTCCTAGCGATCCCGCACGGGGTGCGAACAGCGTCACGCGAAGGCATCCTTCATTAGAAGCGACGGAGCGCCATGCTGGTACTGACCCGGAAACCTAACCAAGCGATCGTCATCGGAGACGACGTTCGCGTCGTTGTGGTCTCGGTCGACCGCGACCAAGTGCGGCTCGGTATCGAGGCACCACGCGAGATCAGCGTCCATCGCGCCGAGGTCTACGAAGAGATCAAGCGCGGCGAACGCCGTCCCAAGAAAGCGACCGTCAACGGCGCCTGAGCGCGATCGCAGGCCGATGCCGCAGCCTGGCGGCGAGGCTCGCGTCGATCAATGCGACAGACCCGTGCGTTTTGGCCCTCGCCGCTGCGAGCCGGTTTTGCACATCGAAGTCTGCGGTAACGATGCCGTTCGCCGCGAGCAGATGTTGGTCGAGCGGCCGCTTCGCGTTTTCGAAGCGAAGATTGTAGACGGCGCGCGTCGCGTCGCCGGTCCGGCGTTCCCACACCGTCACTTCGTGGTAGACGCCGTCTTCGCCCAGCAGCTCGTCGCGCGCCGTCACATTCGCGGCGGCGACTAAACCTCGCCGCGTCAGAACCGGATGCTGCGCCGTGAAGAGCGCCGCGGAGTCCCCGAAGCCGAGACGGTACATCTGTTCGTCCGCCTGTGTGCCCCAAATGACTGCGGCGACTCTTAAGCGCGCCCCGGTTAGCGGATCGGCGACCACGTCACCCACGACCACGTTCTTGATCGGGACGAGTTCACCGGAGGAGAGCCGCACCGGGACGTCTTGATCGAGGCACGACACGAAACGATCTTGATGAAAGGTCGTGGTCTTGGTGATCGGTGTGAGGGTCACGAGAGGCATCGTGTTCGACTCGACGTTGGTTTCGGCGTGCCGGTTCACGACGGTGCTGGTGAGCGCTCCGTCGATGCTAAAATTCGTCGATTCTTGCAGAGCCCAGTTGCGCCCCGAAACGATCGAGTCGAGCCGAAGCGTGCAATCCGGTGCGTTGTAGTGGTCGATGACGACGTGCGGAGTCACCGCAAAATGCTTGAGCGTATCGTTCGCCAGCTTCACGGGGACTGCCGGAGATGGCGGCGCGACGTACGATCCGTCCGAGGTGACCCGCCCGCCTGCCGGGATGTGCAGGTCGAGTTTGACACTCGCCGAGTCGGCTTGGATGTCGCGATCGTGGACGGTGATCTGAATCGTCGCCGTCAAGGCTTGTCCCGCGTGGTAGGGGCATGCAGCCGGTTTCGCGGCCGGTGCTCCGGCGAAGCCGGCCGAACTCGTCAAGAGGCAGGCGCCAAGCGCAAAGGCGAGTCGGTTCATTTGAAAACCTCCGCTGTTTCGGGGGACGGGCGAGCGTCCGGAAACGTTCGCCTCGCGTCTTTGGCCGGGCCTTGCGGCCCATGGTATACTCTGCGACGGTTGTCTATTTCACCCCGCACGGAGGTGGGGTGCGATGGTCCCGACAGGCGCGAGCGGCAAGGCGGCGGCGAGCGTGGGACCAGAAAGGTTCAGTTCGTGGCATCGGTTATCTCCATGAAAGCGCTCCTCGAGGCCGGCGTGCACTTCGGTCATCAGACCCGCCGCTGGAACCCGAAGATGAAGCCCTACATCTTCCAGGAGCGCAACGGCATCTACATCATCGATCTGCAGAAGACCGTGCTGATGCTGCGCGAGGTCTACGCCGCCGTCAAACAGATGTCGCGCGACGGCAAAGTGATTCTGTACGTCGGCACCAAGAAGCAGGCGCAAGAGGTCGTTAAGGAAGAGGCGGAGCGCGCCGGGACGTATTACGTCAACGAGCGCTGGCTGGGCGGGACGCTCACCAACTTCTCGACCATCCAGAAGCGTATCACTCGCCTGCGCGAACTCGAGGGGATGAAGCAGCAAGGCAACTTCGACATGCTCCCCAAGAAAGAGGTCGCAAGACTCAGCGACGAGCTCGAGAAGCTCGAGCGCTTTCTGGGCGGCATCAAAGACATGCATCGGCTGCCCGACGCCGTCTTCATCGTCGATCCGAAGAAGGAACGGATCGCGGTGCTCGAGGCGCGCAAGTTGAAGATTCCGATTATCGCCGTGATCGACACGAATTGCGATCCCGACGAGATCGACTATCCGATTCCCGGCAACGACGACGCGATTCGCGCCGTCAAGTTAATGGTCTCGAAGATCTCCGACGCGATCATCGAGGGTCGCACCGAAGCCGAGAGCGGCCAATTCGAAGAGGGCGAATACGACGCCAGCGCCTACGCCGCGGAGCCGATGCCGACAGAACTCCCCGAAGAGCCGCCGGCTGCCGAAGAGACGGCAGACGAGGTTACGGCGTGAGCTATAAGCCGAGCGCTGAGGAGATCAAGCGGCTGCGAGACGACACCGGTGCGGGCATGTTGGACTGCCGCGCCGCGCTTCAGCACGCCGGCGGCTCCTACGACGCGGCGAAGAAGAACCTGGTCGATCAGGGGATGTCGCGCGCCGCCAAAAAGGCCGAACGAGCGGCGAACGAAGGGCTGATCGACTCATACATTCACGTCGGCGGGAAGATCGGGGTGTTGGTCGAGGTCAACTGTGAAACCGACTTCGTCGCTCGCAGCGATCGCTTCAAGTCGATGGTGCGCGACCTCGCGATGCACATTGCGGCGATGCCGGTGCACTACGTCTCGCGCGAAGCGGTCCCGGCCGGCGAACTCGAGGCGGTTCGCGCCGAGCTGGGCAAGACGGTTCCGGAAGGCAAGCCGCCGAACGTCGTCGAGAAGATCGTCGAAGGCAAGCTCAACAAATGGTTCGAGGAGAACGTGCTGCTGGACATGCCGTTTATCAAGAACGACGAACAGACCGTGGGGGAGTTGATCGGCTCCGTCGTCGGAGTGCTCGGTGAAAAGATTCAGGTCCGCCGCTTTGCGAAATTCGCGCTCGGCGAGGGTTAAGGCGTCGTGACGCCGGCGTACCGGCGGATTCTGCTCAAACTCTCCGGCGAAGCGTTCTTGGGCCGTGAGAGCTCGGTCGATTTAGATACCACCAATACGATGGCCGAAGAGATCGCGCAAGCGGTGCGCTGTGAGGTCTCGGTGGCGGTCGTCGTCGGCGGCGGCAACATCTGGCGCGGAAAAGCGCACGAGGCCGCCGGGATGGACCGTGCGACCGCCGACTACATGGGGATGTTGGCGACGGTGATCAACGCCCTCGCGCTGCAAGACGCGCTCGAGCGGCTCGGCTTCCCGTCACGCGTCCAGACCGCGATCCAGATGCAGCAGATCGCCGAGCCGTACATCCGGCGCCGCGCGATCCGGCATTTGGAGAAGGGCCGCGTCGTCATCTTCGCGGCCGGCACCGGCAACCCGTACTTCACGACCGACACGACGGCGGCGCTGCGCGCGGTCGAGATCGGCGCCGAGGCGATTCTGAAGGCGACGAAGGTCGACGGCATCTACACCGCCGATCCGAAGCTCGACAAGACGGCGACGCGTTTCGATCGCCTCGACTACCTTGAAGTGCTGCAACGCGGCTTGCAGGTGATGGATTCGACGGCGCTCGCACTCTGCATGGATAACGGTCTCCCGATCGTGGTTTTCGACATGAACGTCGCCGGCAACATCCGGAGGGTCGTGATGGGCGAGCCGATCGGGACGATGGTGGCCAACGCGGCACGCGGCGAGGCCAGACTGGTGACGCCCTAGCAAGCAATCTGTTAGCGCCTATCGTATTTTAAGGAAGGCACATGGCGACGCTCGACGAGATCTACAAGCACACCGAAGAGAAGATGCAGAAGGCCCTCGAGGCGACGCGTGGCGAGTTCGTCGGCATCCGCACCGGTCGCGCCTCGATCGGCTTGGTCGACCGCTTGCACGTGGAGGCTTACGGGACGTCGGTCCCGCTCAAGCAGGTCGCCTCGGTGAGCACCCCCGACCCGCGCACGCTGCAGATCTCGGCCTTCGACCGCACCACGGTCGGCGCCATCAAGAAAGCGATCGAGACGAGCGATCTGGGCTTGACGCCCAACGTCGACGGCCAGCACGTCCGGCTTTCGATCCCGCCGCTCACCGAGGAACGCCGCAAAGACCTCGTCAAGGTCGTTCACAAGAAAGCGGAAGAGGGCAAGATCGCGATCCGCAACATCCGCCACAAGAGCATCGATGAGATCAAGACGCTGCACAAAGACCACAGGGTGACCGACGATGAGAACAAACGCGCCGGCGAGCACGTGCAGAAAACCACCGACAAGTACATCAAAGAAGTCGACACCCTGACTGCCCACAAAGAAAAAGAGATCATGGAGGTCTAGGCCATGACGATCAAGAGACTTACTGCCGGTGCCGTGGTGGCGCTACTGCTCGTAGTCGGCGCACTATTCGTCGTTCGCTCTGTGCCGAGCAGCGCCGACGCGAAGATGGCGAACTTTCAACACGTTATCGTGATCGTTCAGGAGAACCGGACTCCCGACAACCTCTTCCAGGGCCTGTGCGCGCCGCCGTTCGGCTCCGCGAGTCGCTGCAGTGCGAAACCGGGCCCCGCGCAGTACGACATCCAGCAGAGCAATTGGCTGGACAAGACCTCGCCGGGCGGAACCATACAGCCGACGCTCATCCCGTTGAACAACAAATACGATCTGAGCCATGCGCATTCGGGCTGGTCCGCCGAGTGCGACGCTGACAGCAGCGGGGCTTGCCGGATGGACGGCGCCGCGGGCGTGATGTGCGGGCCGCCCGCAAATTGCGCGCCGCATCCTCAATTCAGAATCGTCGACAATTCGGGCGGCTTGGTGAATCCGTACCTCCAACTTGCGACGCAATACGGCTGGGCAAACGAGATGTTTCAAACCAACCAGGGGCCGAGTTTTCCCGCCCATCAATTCCTCTTCGGCGGAACGTCGGCGCCGAGCGCGGCCGACGATGCGAAAGGCATCTTTGCGTCGTCGAACATGGTGGGGAAGGGGATCGGCGGCCTCGGCAAGATCGCGGGTTGTACCGCGCGGAAAAAGACCCGCGTCAAGCTGATCGATCCGAGCGGGCAAGAGACCCGCAGCATCTATCCGTGTTTCGAGCACCAGACGATGGGCGATGTCTTCCCGAGTGCCGTAACGTGGAGGTATTACAGCCCCAAGCCCGGCTCGATCTGGACGGCTCCCAACGCGATCAAGCACATCTGTCAGTCCACCGGCCCGGGTGGGAAGTGCGTCGGAGCGGCGTGGACGCAGCACCTCGATTTCGGACCGAGCGACGTGCTGAACGATATCGGCGCGTGTAATCTCAGGTCGGTCAGCTGGGTGATCCCGACCGGTGCGAACTCCGATCACGCGAACGTGAACGACGGAGGCGGACCCTCGTGGGTCGCCTCGATCGTGAACGCGGCCGGCACCAGCACGAAGTGCGACAACGGAAACGGCTACTGGAAGAATACGGCGATCATCATCACGTGGGACGATTGGGGCGGCTGGTACGATCACGTCGCTCCGCCGATCTTGCCGGCGCCGCAGGGCGGCTACCAGCTCGGTTTTCGGGTTCCGCTGATCGTCGTCTCGGCCTACACGCCGAAGAATTACGTCAACAACGGTCGCCACGACTTCGGCAGCGTCCTGAGATTCGTCGAGCACAATTTCGGCATCGGGGAAGGCACGCTGAATTTCGCGGACGCGCGTGCGAAGACGGACCTCGTCGGATTCTTCAAAATGGACGCGAAGCCACGCAAGTTCCAAAACATCGGCTCTCCGAAGAATGCCGACTACTTTCTGAATGACAAGCGGCGCGCGTCCGACCCTGACGACCAATAGCAGACCGAATCCCGGCGGCGACGCCGGGATTCGTGTCTTGTGCGAGCGTTGCCGCTACGTCAGCCGAGCTTGCCGGAATAAGACTCGAGAATCGACCAAGCTTGGTCGCCGAACTGGCTCTTCCAACTCTTGTAGAAGTCGCCCAGCTTCGCGCGCATGCTGTTGCGATCCGGAACGTTAACGGTCATCCCTTGCGACTTCAACTTTCCGAGCAGGCTGTCGTTGTAGGCTACGACCTGCGCGCGCATTCGCAAGCCGTAGACTCGGGCGTTCCGGCTGACGATCGCCTTGAGGTCGCTCGGCAGTGAGCTCCAGAAATCGCCGTTGGTGAGCAGCCAGTAGGCGCCCCACATGTGTGCCGTCAGGCTCAGATACTTCTGCACCTCATACATCCGCGCGAACTCGATGTTGAGCAGCGGATTCTCCTGACCGTCGACGATATGAGTCTGCAGCGCCGGATAGAGTTCGCTGAAGTTGATCGGCGTCGGCGCGGCTCCCAGGGCTTTGAACAAGTCGATGTAGAGATTGCCGGGCGGCGTCCGGATGCGGAAGCCGGCGAAGTCGCCGGCGTTGCTGATGGGATGCGTGCTCGAGGTGACCATCCGCATCCCGTTCTCCCAGATAATCTCGAAGGCGTACATCCCCTTCGCCGCGATCTCGTTCCGGACGTACGCGCCGAGCTTCCCGTCGAAAGCCTGGAAAGCGTTGTTCGAGTCCTTGAACGCGAAACCGATGCTGGCGATGGCGGCAACGGGGACGACCGAGGCCAGGATTGCCCCGTCGAGCGTCATGCACTGCAGTGCGCCGGTGCGAAGCTGGGTGAGCATCGCCGTGTCGCCGCCCAGTTGGTTGTTCGGGAACGTGGTAATGTCGAGACGTCCGTTGGAGTCCTTACGAACCGCGTCCCAGAGGTCTTTCATCGCAACGCTGAGGGGGTGGTCGACGGGCTGATTCGTTCCGGCCTTTCCGGTAAAGTCAGCCGCCTTCGCCGGAGCCTTGATCACCGCGATCGAGGCGAGTGCGGCAGACGACGATGCAATAAACGCTCCGCGTGAAGTCACGACGATACATCCTCCAGGTTCTTGGGTTCGATGGTCTGGTCTAGTGACGGTGCCTGCGGCGATTCCTTCGAAGGTCGTTTCGGTGGCCGAAAAAGTTCACGGAGTCGCGCCGACACGGCTTCGCTCGCGGTGCGTGTGAGCGCCGAACACTGGACGGCAAAATGCACGCGAGCGGACGAGCGCAGGGTTTTAGGTATCGATCGGTAAGCGGAGCGCATGGAGGATGCACAAAAAGCGGCTCGTCCAACGACGGCAACGCTGACCCCGGGCGCAGCTGATGCTCTCGATTCAATCAACCTTATTTTGAGAGGCGTTGGCTATCGCGTCAAAACAGCGGCCCTCGTCGAAGCGGCCCTTGTCGAGCTCAATGATCTGATGTCGGAGCCCGGCAAGGCCATTGAGATCGTTCGACGCCGCGTCCCGCCACACTCGGTCGTGTTTCCGCCCTGACGAGATCCGGGTCGCCGGCTTCTTAACTTGGGGCGTTTGCGGCTAACTCAGCAAGCGTATCGGCACATGCAAGAAAGATTACGATGCGCGGGTACTTGCGCATCATATAATCCTTCAAGATGGTTGCGTCGCGCCGCCCATTCTCTTCCATGACGCCGCTCGCTTCCTTTTGAAACTCATCAAGCAACGGCGACAGCTTGCGCGCGATCTCGCCAAGACGTGTGTCACTCATCCTTAGCCTCCAATTAGTAACCGGCCGACGTTGCCGTCTGGTGCGGAACCCTGCCAGGAAATATGCACTTTCTGGAGCCGGCGGCCCTTCGTGCGAGGACGCCCCCGACCGGAAAGCGTAGGTCTTTGCAGCGGCGGACGACTGCGCCAGTAGGGAACTTTTGTGAGACGCCTTAGCGATGAGGAGATCATCGGGCTTTATGTCCCGCGCGGACTAAGCCTTCCCATTGCCGAGGGCGAGCAGATTCACTGCGCTCGCTTGCGTTGCGTGCGCGTCGATCGTACGCCGGGAGCGCGTGCTTACAGGTGGGCGCCGCGGCAGGCGCAACGTACAGCCATCGAACTTTGCCCACGCTGTCATCGTGAGCTTGCGACGATCATTTCGGGCGGCTAAGAGACACGATCGCCGCGCTCGTGGCCGACATAAACGTCAGTGTGCGGCGGTCGTTTTGGCCGAGAGAAGCGCGATGAGGAACGACAAAATGGCTATGAGCGCCAATGGAAGACGTGCGCCGCTCCACTCCTTTCGTATACCGCAGAGGAAAGTAGCGAGGCATGCAAAGGCAAAAACAAACGTAAAAAGCGTTGTGATCATACGACGTACTCCCGTTGCATGGAGGTCGGGAACGCGGGCAGCTTACCTCTGGTAGAACTACACCGCAAGGAGAGTTTACCCTGGGCCAGGCTTATCGGGAAGGCATGTGGTACAGCAGTAAAGCGCATGGAACATACTAAGGCTCGAGCCATTACAGACCCGATTGTAGCGGAACAGAGTCATGTCGACGGCCCCAATGCGACCACCGAACCGAGCGCCGTCGGCTCCGCTCGCTACCCTGCGGGTGCGAAGGGTATTCTCACGCCGGAAGGACTGCGGCAAGCGTGCGGCCACGTGTGGCGTGACTCGAACTCGATCATTATGCTCGGGGCCGACATTCTGAACTCAGAGCCGGTCTCGTACGACGACAAACAGGCTCTCATGGCATTGAAGCGGCACATCGCAGCAGCGGGGCCGCGTGCGTTCGTGGAAGACGTTCTCCCTAAGCTCGGGTTCGGACCCGGTCGCGACTGAGCGGTTCGGTGGAACAACAGACGCTAAAGCAGCAAGAGCAAGACGTGGACGTCAACGACAAAGTCACTTGTACCAAGTGCGGCAAAGAGGCCGTTCCGTTGCACCGAGGCTGCCGGCTCTGCGAAGACTGCTGCGACTGCCGGCCGTTGGGTACCTAGCCGAAGCGCAGCAGCGAGTTGATTTCAAGGTACCCGCCGTCGTCAGCGAGATCGAAATGCATCATAGCGCCGTTCTCCGAGGAACCGTCGGCGCTTATTCCAAAATCACAAGCGCCCCAGCGCAGACCCTCATCGCATAAGGCCGTCACAATCTCCCTGCGCAGGTTTAAGAACCCGCGCGCCGGATTGCGCGTTTGCGCGGGACTGGGGCTTGGGCTACCGATGACCATGGGAATCCGGACCTGCTCGTAGTCGCGCAACATCCGCAGATACTGCGCGCGGGAAGCATTTAACCAATCTGGGTGACTTGTTCGGAAATCTTGAGAACTGAGCAACCCCTCAAGTTGCGCGAGAGCATGATCGATGCTAAGGCGTTCCCCTTCCGGGATTATCGCTAGCAGCTCATCATCTGAGACTTCATCCGAATTTTCGATCGCGACACGCGATATTTCTGTTAGCTGAGAATTGACAGCGCAGCTCAAATAGTTCACGAGAGCATTCGAGACTGCGTTGAACCGGTTCCATACGGACTGCGTCGGCTCGTTCGGTTGACGACCGCTCACGTCAGCCGCCGCAGCTGGCGGCGTCATAAATTGCATCGCTCGGTCGTAGACGGCAAGGGCGCGATTGCGCATACCGACGAGGCCGGCGTCGCCGGGTTGGCCGCCCGCCACGAGTCCGCTGCGCGTTACGATATATGGGTTAGCAGCCACGTTGATGTCTATGGCGGCGCCCGCGGAGTGGTGACCGGCGTTCGGCCGCCAACACTCATGAGGTTCCGTGATCGCGCTCCACTGCGAAAATGATGCGTTCCCGCGCCCGGTTGACGGGTCGAGTCGCTGATCTGGCGCAAACGCATTGAAAATAGTTTGGACGGCGTCGTCGGCTGCTCGCAGCCGCGCTTGCATCTCAGGATTTACGCCATGCGTGGAACCGGATCCACACGGTTGACCGAGGAAGGTCGTAGCGATGAAAAACGAAGGCATATGATTACTCCCGCACGGCGACCACATTTGCGAATTGAGTCCGTCGACCTCGCCGCAGAACCGTGGACGGGCTTGGCAACAAGGCTGGTTTAGGGTAGACTTTCTTTACGACTTGGTCTCTTCGGCTGTAACCAAAGCGAGACTGAGCCGTCGCAGGTTCAAAGGTCCTAAAGATTGTTGCGATGCAAGCTGAAGAAAAACCGTCATTGTATGAGCGATTAGGCGGCGCCTGGAAGATTGCGATCTTCATAGATGACTTTATCGACCGGATCCTGGTCGATCCGAGATTGGAAGCCAATCCGCGCGTCAAAGAAGCGAGTCAGCGCATTTCGAAGGCTGGTTTCAAGTACCTTGTAACCGAGATGACATGCTGGGCGACCGGTGGACCGCAGACATATACCGGTCGGTCGATGGGCGACTCGCACAAGCACCTCATGATTACCGAAGGTGAATGGCGATCATTCATGGATGACTTTCAGCAAACGCTGGATAAGTGCAACGTGCGTAAGCCGGAGCAGCAAGAGTTGATCGCGCTTCTCGAAAGCTCGAAGGCAGCGATCGTCGTCTCGCAAGGCTAGTCTCCCGTTGGCGTCTTGCCCGTTATCCCTTCCCGCACGCGGCGTAGTGCTCCAGCGCCTTGCCTATGAGCTCCCATTCGGCCGCATTCAAGTCCACAGCTCGCTCGATTGAAGCAGGCGCCTCGGACATCAGCGCATCTGCGTAGGCGGGAGATTTATCGGCCGGCGGTCTGCCGGCCTCATCTACTTTGGAAGGATCGATCCGACTGGTCTTGATCCGTTGTGCAAGCTCAGCCGCGGAATCGCGATTACTCGTTGCAGTCATTGTGCCTCCTCCGATCAGTTGAGCGGCGTGCCGTACACCTAATGTTCTCGCTTAGCGACCGATTGAAACGTGCACGTCTGCCCGCGCTCAAGAAGAATGGCCGAACGGGCGCTTTCAGGGCAGGGGAACAAGCCGCACGGTGCCCGCCCTGAACCGGCAGGAACGGCTTGCTAACGTTAGCGATTTGGACCCAACGAGGAGGGGATGCTCACCCTTCCAGGGCGTATCTTCACGGTAGGTTCGAAAAGGATGCTTGTGGCGAGTTCTTACTTTGAGGAGGCGTATGGGTAGCCGGGGGCAGATGATAGGGCTTACGGCGGTGCTTGGTGCTGCGCTCGGCGCAGGTGTCGGTTACGGCCTCGGAAACGTTGTAGTCGGCCTGATCTACGGCGTGCTGGTCGGCCTCGCGGTCGGAGCGGTGCTCGATCGACGAATTCGGCGGAGACCGCCCGTCGGCTGAGGGACATCTCGATCCCGCGGAACCAAGACGGAACCGGGCGGGACTAGGTTTGTCGGGTGGGCCCGGGCATCATTTTGGTCGCGATAGTCATGGCGTACGAGCGGGGAGATAGACTTTGTTTCAGAGCCCGAGCGTAGTTCGTTTCAAGGGGCTCGGACCCGGCTTCTGGCCGGTGACCATCGTGCTGGCGCTGCTCAGCATCGCCAACGCGTGGTACTTCCTCTACGGGAATATCGACTGGATCATGCCGGGCGCGTCGCAGCCCGTGGCCGACCGCGCTTCCGACATCGACGGACTCTTCAAGTTCATGGCGGTGTCCAGCGGCGCGATCATGATTTTCGTCGCGGGGTACGTGATCTATTTCGCCATCGCCTTCCGCGCTCGCCCGACCGATTCGCCGGACACGATCGGCGTCCAAATTCACGACTCGCCGAAGCTCGAGCTGTGGTGGACGGTGCTCCCGGCGCTGCTGCTGATTCTCCTTACGGCGCTCAGCATCAATGTCTGGTACAAGATCTATTTCGGCACCAAAGCACCCGCCCTGACGATGGAAGTCATCGGCCATCAGTTCTATTTCGAATTCCGCTACCCCGGCCTGAAGACGTCGGTATTTTCGAAGACCGAGCCGATGCATCTGCCGGTCGGTGTGCCGGTGCGGCTCCTGATCACCTCGACCGACGTGATCCACCAGTTCTGGGTACCGGAGATTCGGCTCAAGTCGGCCGGCGTGCCGGGGCTCGTGCAGAGCCTCAACTTCACCCCGCTGCGGACCGGAACGTACGACATCGCCTGCGCCGAGTTTTGCGGCGCCGACCACAGCCTGATGCGCGGCAAGCTCGTGATCGAGCCCGTCGCCACCTTCAACAAGTGGCTCGACAGCGAGAATAAAACCGCGGCGGCCGGCGGCGGCGCGATCAACCTAGCAGGCGGGAGCGCCGGCACGGGCAAAACGCTGTTTGCGCAAAAGTGCGCCGCGTGCCACAACAACCCGCCGACGCCATTCGACCAGAAGCTCGTCGGCCCCGGACTGCTTCATATCACCGACGACCCGGCGCACCCAACCCTGGTTACCGGCAAGACCCCGACCCCCGAGCACATCGCCGAGATCCTGCAGAACGGTTTCACCGGACCGATCGGCACGATGCCCAACCGTCAAGCCAACGGACTCTCGGACAAAGACATCGCCAACGCCGTCGCTTACCTCACCAGCCTCAAGTAGCCTCAGCCCCCACGTAAGGGAGATCGCAGTATGCAAGCCGGAACGAGTACGACGCACGAAGCCCACGACGCTCACGATCACATCCATCCGCCACCGGAAGGGTTCGTTCGAAAGTACGTCTTTTCGCTCGACCACAAGGTGATCGGGTTCCAATACTTCTTCACCGGTTTGCTGATCATGTTCATCGCCGGGTCGTTTGCGGAACTCGTCCGCCTGCAGTTGACCGATCCCAACGGCGCGATCATGAGCCATACCGCCTACAACGAGATGTTCTCGATGCACGGCACGGCGATGGTTTGGCTGGTGCTGATTCCGCTCGTGACCGGAGCGCTCGGCAACTTCGTGATGCCGCTCCAGATCGGCGCGCGCGACGTCGCCTTTCCCTGGCTCAACATGGCGAGCTTTTGGATCTTGCCCGTCGCGGCCTTGATACTCTTCAGTTCAATGCTGTGGGGCGGCCCGCATGCCGGCTGGACCGAATATCCGCCGATCTCGTTGGCGGATGGAACGGCTGGCGCGCTCTGGTGCCTCGCGATCTTCACGATTGGGATCAGCTCGACGATGACCGGGCTCAACTTCATGGTCACGATCATGAAGATGCGCGCCCCCGGGATGACCTGGACCCGCATGCCGCTGTTCATCTGGGCCACGTTTGCGACCGCGCTGATGAACATGGTTGCGACCGTCGCGCTTTCAGTGGCCGTGGGCGCGCTCTTCCTCGAGCACGTGTTCAGCGTGCCCTTCTTTGACCCGGCCCGCGGGGGCAGCGTGGTCCTGTACCAGCACATGTTCTGGTTTTACTCGCATCCGGCGGTCTACATCTTCATCATACCGGCGTTCGGCGTCGTCTCGGAAGTGCTCCCGACTTTCGCCCGCAAACCGATCTTCGGCTACAAGATGATCGCGTTTTCGTCGATGGCGATCTCGATCTTGGCGTTTACGGTCTGGATGCACCACATGTTCCCGAGCGGCATCGCTCCCTGGCTGCAGCTGCCGTTCATGATTTTGACGTACGCGATCGGCATCCCGACGGGAATCAAGATTTTCTCGTGGATGGCGACGATCTGGGGCGGCCGGATCCACTTCACGAGTTCCATGCTCTACGCGCTCGGCTTCCTGATCACGTTCACCTTCGGCGGGCTCAGCGGCATCTTCTTGGCCTCGGTCCCAGTCGATCTTCACATGCACGGCACCGTTTTCGTCGTCGGACACTTCCACTACGTGGTCGCCGGCGGCGCGGTGATGGGCTTCCTCGCCGCCGTCCCCTACTGGTACCCGAAGGCCACCGGCCGGATGCTGAACGAACGGCTCGCGCAGCTCGGCTTCTGGTTGTTCTTCATCGGCCTCAACGGGACGTTCTTGCCGATGCACTGGCTCGGACTCGAAGGTATGCCGCGTCGGACCGCGACCTATGCGGGCTTCGCTAAGGCCTTTCCGGATGCGGTGTTCTGGAATCAATTCGAGACGGCGTTCTCATTCCTGATGGCTGCTGCGATCGGGCTGCTGGCGTTCAACGTCATTTGGAGCCTGCGCCACGGGACGCTCGCCGGAATCAACCCCTGGGGCGCGCGCACGCTCGAGTGGACGATCAGCTCGCCCCCGCCGTACTACAACTTCAAGAAGATCCCGCAGGTGTTCGACCGCCCGTACAACTTCGACCAACCCTTGCCGTATCGCAATACCGACAACGAACTCGACGAGTTCCCTGAGTTCGGTAGGGTCCTCATGCCGATCCCACAGCCCGTCGGCGCCGGAGCGTAGCGGATGGCGGCTGCGGCGGCCCAGCACCTCAGCGGGCACGATGCGATTGCTGCCCGCTATCGCGACGTCGACCCCGTCTATGGCGAAACGCGCGACATCAGGCTGCTGGGGTTCGTCTTCTTCCTGCTCAGCGACTGCATCCTGTTCTCGTCGTTCATCTTTGCGTACGTGTATCTGCGCATCTCCGCGCCGGCCTGGCCGCCCTTCCTGGGCGGCCATCAGCTCCCATGGTTCGACACGAGCTTCGCGGCGATGAACTCGATCGTGCTGTTCGGCTCAGGGGTGACGATGCACTTCGCCCTCGAGAACTGGAAGCACCTCAACAAAGCGAAGTTCAACGGATGGCTGATCGCGACGATCGTGCTGGGCATCGGCTTCCTGCTCGGTCAAGCGCACGAATACTCGGTCGTGGGCATCTCCTGGACAGGTACCACGATGGGTGCGTCGTTCTTCACCTTGACCGGGATGCACGGGTTTCACGTCTTCGCCGGCGTCTGCTACCTGACCATATTGGGCCTACAGGCGAATCGCGGCACGTACACCGGCTCCAAGTATTTCGGGTTGACGGCGGGGACGCTTTACTGGCACTTCGTCGACGTGATCTGGGTCTTTCTATTTTTCCTATTCTATATATGGTGAGTGATGAACGAAGCAGTCATTGAAAGAGGCATCGCGCTCGTGGGCGCGATCCTCGTCGGGGTCACGGCGATCGTTCAACTGAGGAACGATTGGGCGGCGCACGGGCTCGACGCCGGCCTCACCAAGGTCTTACTCGGGCTGATGGCGCTCGGCTGCGTGCTGGCGTTGCTGGCCGCGGTCAATGTCTTGGGAGTACGTACATGAGTCACGATGCGCATACCACGGCCAACGGTCACCCACCGCTCCTCCCGGCGACGACCGAAATCTCGGCGGGCGTTAAGTTCTTGGTGCTCTTGGGGGTCCTGGCCTCGATCATGCAGGGCTCGTTCGTGGTTTCGGCCTCGGCCTTCGGGCGCGTTTGGCCCGCGGCCGACTCGGCGAAGGTCCAGCTGCCCCCCGCCACGCTCAAGTAGTTAACGAAAGCGCGAGGCGCGGCGCTCCGAGTCCTGCGCGATCCCGACTCCGAAGGGAGCGATTTCGGCGGGGAGGACGCCGGTGGGACGGCCGTCGATCTTGTGGATGCCACCGTGCCGGCTGAACTCGACCAGCACGGGCCACAGTTCGCGTTTTCCGATCGACCTCGGCCACTCGCGCAGCGGCCATTCGCCGAGCGTCTTCCGGTCGGCGCCGAGAACGGCGACGTAATATTCCGGCTGCGCCGTCGGCGAAGCGCGGTACCGGATGTAGCCATCGACGGTGTAGATCGGCGCGAACGTCTCGAGCACCGCGTGCGCGGACGGCACGATCAACGCGATCGAGTACGCCA
Source organism: Candidatus Zemynaea palustris (assembly GCA_003134695.1). Classification (GTDB taxonomy): domain Bacteria; phylum Vulcanimicrobiota; class Vulcanimicrobiia; order Vulcanimicrobiales; family Vulcanimicrobiaceae; genus Zemelea; species Zemelea palustris. The sequence continues at coordinate 105,348 of PLCB01000012.1, forward strand.
AGAAAGCGATCGCGGCGAAAGCGAAGATCGGCGCGAGCATGAGCGCGATCTCCTGTTGTCGCAACAGCAGGCCGATCGGCAAAAGCGCGAAGAACACCGCGACGATCAACGGCTCGATCGCGATGGTCAAGCGTCCTAAGAATCCACGCAGCACGACGCGGCGCTCGGCGCGAGTCCAGGCTCGCCAGGCGACGTCCGAGGGGTGCCACTCCCGCTGATGGCGGCCCATATATGTCCGCCGTCGCTTCCAAGTCGTGCGGGGGCGCTCCTCTCCTGGGCAGTCCCCGGCGGTAGTTCGAAGCGCGGCCGCGAAACCTCCTGACGAACGATGAACCGGCGCCTTATTCAACTTACGCTGTGCAGCCTACTCTTGGCGGCCGTGCTTCGGTTCGGAGCCGCCTCGGCTCATCCGGAGCGCGTCAAGGGCGTGGTCCTCACCGTCCTGGCCGAGCGCCGCGAAGCCGTCGTGCGCCTCGATGCCTCCGGTTCAAAGCCCGCGTTGACGACGCTGTTCCGGCTCTCGCCGAAGATCGACGCCGCTTCGTTACACGAAGGCGAGCGCATCGTCGCGGGCGTCGAACAGGTTCCCGACGGCTTGCTGCTCGACAACGTTCGCGTCGTCCCCGCGACGCCGCCGCGGAGCGTCTTGCGGAGCGTCCACCAGCTACAGGTCGGCGACCAAATGCCGGCGACCCGATTCGTCGACCAATTCGGGCGCGGGTTCGACTTCGCCGACTTCCGCGGCAAGTCGGTCGTCCTCGCCTTCATCTACACCCGTTGCCGCGACCCCAAAGAGTGTCCGCTGATCTCGAGCAACTTCCACGTGCTGCAGACCCGCTTTGCGAACGGCCCCTACCATTTGGTCGAGATGACGCTCGATCCGAACTTCGACCGGCCAGCCGTCCTCGCTCGCTACGGTGCACTTTTCGGTGCCGACGGCGCGCACTGGACGCTTGGCACCGGCGACCCCGGCAGCGTGCTCGACTTCGCCTTGCGGTTTGGTCTGGATCCGTTTGCCGATCCGCGCGTCGGGCTGATCCACACCGAACGCACGGTGCTCGTCGATCCCAACGGGAAGATCGTCGATTTCATGGATCAAGCCGGTTGGAATGCCGCCGACGTCATCGCGCGACTGCAAGCGGCCGAATCGCACTCCTCCAACGTGCTCGCGCGCCTGGATTTCGAACTCTCGAAAGTCGCCGTCGCCGTTTGCGGTGACAGGGTCGCGGGTTTCTCCGGCTTGGAAGATCTCGCGATCGTCCTAGTCATCTTCGGCGCCGGCGGTTGGTTCTTGCAGCGCGTGGCGCGCAAGATCTTCGCCGAACAGATTTGAGCGGCCATGGCCGCCATCGTCGGCGCGGGTGTGCCGGAGAGCGGCAATCCGTCGCCGAAGGCTTAACTAGCTCAGGCGGTGCCGGCTCAGCGATTTCACCGGGTGCTCGGGAGACATACATGAACGACGACGACAAGACCATTTCTCGCGGCGGAATGATCCAAAAATTGGCCCTCGCGCCGATCGCGATCGGCGCTCTTGTGGCGCTCCGGGCGGAGGCTGACGCAGCCGCCTCGGTCGATCAAAAGACCGCCGCCTACCAGACCCACCCCAGCGGCAGCAAGAAGTGCTCGGGTTGCTCGCTCTTCATTCCGGCCAAGACCAACCCGATGAAGTCTCCCGGGACTTGCAAGCTCGTGAAGGGATCGATCCAGCCCAACGGCTACTGCAAGTTCTTTTCGGCCAAGGCGCACTGAGGAAACCCTGCCGCTCCCCTAGCGGGGACGTGGAGCAGGGTCGTTCAGGGGAGGGCGTTGTGGGATACGCTCCATCGGCCCTTCGCAACGCTTAGGCGGCCCCGGAACCGGTTCCGGGACATCAAAACCACTCCCTGGAGTACCACCGGCTCCTCGGTCCCGGAACGAACGGGGTTCGCCGACAGGCGAGGCCAGGCTCCGCCGGGCCGGGGCGCTATTTGCGAGTGTCTTTTGGGCTGGCCGGCGCCTCTCGTGCGGCCTTGTTGATAGCAAGCTCATCGGCCGACGGATAGGTGGACCATCCGCCACGGTTCCAACGACCGTCGGTAAAATAGCTGCCCGCAGTCTTCCCGTTGGCGGGCTTGGTGAAGACGTCCTGATCGGGGCTGGGTTTGTCGGAAGGCACGATGTGACTCCTGTCGTGAGGGCGCTGGTGGGGTGCTGGAGTACAGCGGCTCGATGATGCCATCATTATACATGCGGTGTGGCTACCCTACCTCGTCCGCCTTGAGTTTCGACCTTCTTCGAACAAGCGTTCGCTGTAGCGGGGTTCGCGGCAAACGCGCGCCGAATAGTGGCGCAATGGCTAGCCAAGACGAGGTGCGTGAAGCGCTCCGAGAGGTTCAGGACCCGGAACTCATGATGAGCATGGTCGATCTCGGGCTCATCTACCGGATCGACGTCGCCGGCGAACACGACGAGGACGTGACCGTCACGATGACCTTCACGTCGCCGATGTGTCCGGTCGGCCCTCAGTTCAAGAAGTCGGTCGAGGATAAGGTCATGTCGGTCGAAGGCGTCAAGTCGGTGAAGGTGGAGATCACCTTCATTCCGCCGTGGGACCCTCGAATCATGGCCAGCGAAGACGCGAAATTCGATCTCGGGATCTGGTTCTAGCGAACCCGCAACAATTCTACGATCGCGTCGGCACCGAGGTCGTGTGCGGAGGCGAAACCCAAAACGAGACGGCCGCTTACGGGCTCGAGCGAGATCGCTTGAAAATCGGGCAACGCCCGTAACGTGCGCACGGTCGCGCCATGACGAGACTCGAGCGCCGACCAGATGGCGCTGGCTCGCGCGGATCCGGGCGCGTTTGTCTGCGCTGTTACGCCGATGGTGAAGCGAGCTCGCGCGTATGCGTCGGGCTGCTCGGCGTCGTCGTCGACCAAGAGTAACGACGCAGGCCGACGCGCCAAGAGGTTGGCTGTGTGCGCGGCAAGCCGGCTCACCACTACGCCGAAAGCGCCGTCCACGGACGCGAACGGCACGTAGCTTACGGACGGAATCCCGCTCTGATCGACGGTGCCGAGCGCGAGCCACCGTTTCGCTGAAATAAGGCGACCTGCCTCCGGTCGTGGGTCCTCGCCGTCCATTACTGTTTAACCGTTTGAAATCTTCCCGATGCGTCCGGCCGGAAAATGGGCGGCCCGGTAAAGGCCAGACGGCGCATCCAAAGCAACCTGTACCAAAAAGCGGGGTCGAAGATCGGTGCTCGCGACTCGTCCGCCGTCGACACCATCGCATAAAGTTCGTAGGTCGCGTTTGGTTTTAGGATCAGTTGCAAGGCGGTGTACCCGCCGCTGGAGGGGCCGACGCGCGCCTCTTCGATCTGGGAGTGACGAATACGTAGGATGACATCGTTGCCCGGCTCGAGCGACAGTTCGATTCCGACAGCCGGAATCTGCCCCATTTGCCGGGCAAAATCATCGGTGACATAACCGATCAACGATTGTCCCGAGTTCATGACCTCGTCGTCCTTTCGTGGCTCGGAATCAAGAGTATGTATCGGCGGCATGGGGACTACCTACGTTCGCCGAAAAGATGCATTCGTGTTCGGAAAAGAACCGATCGAGCTGCCGTCGTTGTCCGCGCAACGAAGAGGGCCGAGCGCCGCCGTCTGCGCGAGTGGTCACGTTTTCTCGTGGCTCGTCGACCCAGCCGTCGTGGAGAAATATTGTGCGAAGTGCGGCGATCCCATCCTCATCGCATGTCCGACTTGTGACGCCACACTTCCCGCCGATGAAGGGATGCTCCAGTGGGTGCCGTTTTATGGAAATTGCATGTCCTGCGGACGAGCCTATCCTTGGAAAGCGGCTGAAATTGCGCGAGCGAAGCGGACTCTCGCGGAGCAAGGGGAAACCGAAAATTGGAGCGATGCGATCAAAGCCCGCGCGGACGAGTTAGTGGACGATATCGCCGCCGACCGTGCGACCGCATCGGGTGTTGCGGCCGCCCTCGAGTGGCTTGCTCTGCGCGGCGGCGAAGATGCGACCGCGACGATCCTCGACGCCGTCGAACGACTCGCCAGCGCGACCCTCAAACAGGCTCTGCGTCCGACCTTTCCGGGACTTTTTTAGCCCGAATATTCTTCGCCGTTGGCACGGAAGATGTCCGCAATCAAGACCGGTGCCTTGGGAAACATCGACGTCGTAACGATCAGCATCACGGCGTCGCTGTTCACGCCATGTTCGGTATTGAATGCTTCAACGGCCTTTTGGGCCGCGCCGTAATCGGTACCGTAGTCCCAATCGGTAGCGGAGAATCCAGGCTCATACGCTTTGACGAAAGCTGGATAAAAATGACGTTCTCCATCCGCATGAGGTCTCGTCAAGTTCTCCGTGATAAGAAGGCAAGCCGGCTTGCCGTCGATCATGTGCACGTCCGGAATTTCTCCTTAGCTAGTGCAAGTGAACGATGGGTGCCGGTTCCACCTTGCCCGCGAAGGCTTCTGCTAAGACCGTCTTCAGTTCACCGTTTTCAGCCATTGGTTCGAGGATATCAGTGTCGCCATAAAATTTGCCGGCGATAAAAACCTTCGGCAAGGTCGCCCATTTGGTAACCTGCGACAGTTCTTCGCGCTTGGGGACGTTGTCGAGGACGTCGATTACTTCGAACGGATAACCAAAACGGTTGAAGAACTCGATCGTCTCTAGCGTGAAGCCACAAAGCGGCATGTCCTTCGTCCCCTTACCATATACGAGGATCGTATTAGCGGCGACTTCGCGCTCGATTTCCTGACGGATGGCCTCGTTCGGCATTGCGTTCCTCCCAAAATGTGCGTGCGAAATGTGAAATACGGCGCGCCGGGAGCGCCATCAGCCCCCGCGCGTAGGGGCAAAGACGATAAAACGAATGAGGCGCTTGACGTTCAGCAACACATCCAAGGCGTTCGAGGCTTGCGAAAATTCGCCGAGTGCTTCGAAGGCTTGGGCTTGGCTCCTCCACGCTTGCGCGAGGATAATCTGCCGCTGAAGCGCTCCAATTTCGTCGAGTTCTTCTGTTCGCCGCACCGCCTCTTTCAATCTCGCTATTGCTCCATCGTAGTTGTGCATCCTGCAGAGAAGCATCCCGTACTTGAGAAACGCTTCAACCGCATCTTGAGTCGTCATTTGCGCAGATGCGACGATCTCGAGTGCCTCGGCCCGGATGAACTCCGCTTCCGCCAATGCGTCCGTACTCTCAAGTATTCCAGCATACTGGGAAAGCAGCCGAAGAAGGGTCAACGGGGCCGCAGACAGTGAGCGCGCGGCGTTCACCTCGCGACGGATCAAGTCGACGGCTGCACGACCTTCGCCGAGCGCGACCAGTGCCTCGGCCAGGGAATAAACGTCTTCGCGGTGTGCGGCCGGATCCTCATGATTAAGCACGCCGTCGTTCATGTAGAGTGCCGCCGATTAGGAGCCCGGCAGGCTCCTAGCCGCCGATTTCGGAGAAGGCGCGCATGCGGCTTGATTGCTCGCCGAGGCGCAGGTGATGGCGCTCGGGTTTGATGAGCATACTGCCGCGAAAGATCTCCATGAGGTCATCGCGCGATGCGCCTGCTCGCACCGGCGTGCGCAAGTCGATGTGTTGGTCGCCGAAGAGACAGAGGCGCAGGCGACCGTCAGCGGAAAGGCGCACACGGTTGCAGCGCTCGCAGTAGTCGTGCGAGAGCGGGCTGATGACCCCAACGGCCCCGCGGGCGCCGCGAAACGCGAAGTATCGGGCGGGGCCATTCCCTTGCGGGCCGTCCACCGGGACGAGTTCGCCGATCTCACCGATGCGCGCGAGCATCTCGTCGGCGGAAACGTAGGCGTCGCGCTGCAGGTCGAGGTTGTCTTCGACCGGCATCAGTTCGATGAAGCGAACGAAGATTGCGCGTTCGCGCGTCAGGGCCGCCAACTTGGCCAGTTCGTCATCGTTGCGGCCACGCATCACCACGCAGTTGATCTTCAACGGCTCGAGACCGGCCCGGAGCGCCGCGTCGATTCCGGCCAGAACGCGGTCGAGACCGGGTCGTCGCGCGATTGCGAAGAACCGGTCTTCGCGTAAAGTGTCGAGCGAGATGTTGACGCGACGTAAGCCCGCGTCAACCAGCGCGTCGACCTGGTCTGCGAGCATCATCCCGTTCGTGGACAACGCGATGTCGTCGATACCGGGGATCGCGGCGAGCATCCGCACCAACTTCGGCAGGTCGCGCCGGATGAGCGGCTCGCCCCCCGTCAGCCGGATACTGCGTACGCCGATCGCGGCGCCGGCTTCCACGATTCGTTCGATCTCTTCAAAGGTCAGAATCTCGGCCTTTTGAATCCAGGGCAGACCTTCTTCGGGCATGCAATAGACGCAGCGCAGGTTGCACCGGTCGGTAACCGAGATCCGCAAATAGGTGATCGGCCGCCGGAATTGATCCATCAGGGGAGGGAGCGTCCCCGGTACGGCCGCGATGAGATCGATCGTGTCTAGCGCCATGAACTACCCTTCGCCGGCGATGCCCTGCCGTCCGTCACCGGAGCCTGCATAACGTCATGCAGTGCGCGCGCGGTAGGTCCACCCGAGCGCCGCAGCCGTGAAGAGGAAGCCGCCGGCGAAGTTTCCGAGGGTCACCGGGAGTTCGTTTCCGATCCAAAAGTCGCTCTGGGTGATCGGCGCGCCGAACATCATGGCAGCCGGAATGATGAACATGTTGACGACCATGTGCTCGTAGCCCATCGCAAAGAACATGTAGATCGGGACGAACGTTGCGATGACCTTACCGATCGCCGACCGGGACGTGTAGGGCAGGACGACGCCCAAGGTCACCATCCAATTGCAGAGCATCGCCTTCATGAAGGCCGCGATGGCTCCGGCCATGCCGAACTGTTCGTAGTGGATGGTCTTGAGCAATCCAATCTTGATTGTGATGGCGCCGATGCCGGTGGGATCCGGCGCCGCCACAACCGGGGCCGGCGCTGGGGCCGGCGCCGCTAGGGCCGCCGCAGCCGGGGCCGCCGCCACCGGGGGCGGGGGAACCGGAACGTGGACCTGGCCCATCATCGTGACCCCGGCCCACATAATGTATACGTACGCTACGGAGCCGACCAAGTTCCCAGCCCAAACCACGATCCAAGCGCGCAGCAGCTGCCCGAACGACATGCGCCGGTGAAGAAATGCCAGCGGCACGAGCGCGAAGTAGCCCGTAATCAAGTCGACTTTGGTAAGGTTGATGATGATGAATCCGACCGGAAAGAGCAGCCCGGCGATGGCCGTCGGAACCCCCTGCGCGAATGCCAAGAAGCAGATGCTCGTGGCAAAGGCGAGCAAGGCGCCGCCGAGCATGCCCCGTACGAAGATATCTCCCACCCCGAGGTCTGCCTTCGAGGCTCCGGTGGAGATCATCGTCTGGACCATCACGGCAGGCTCGATGTAATCCACGACCGGCGTGTCGGCTACAAGGGATTGGCTCATGAAAAGAACCTCCGGCTAGATAGCGAGGTGAGTATTCTTTATACTACGGTATCTTTGGCACAACGCTCGCGGGGGCAGGCTCCCCCACCGAAACCGTCTCACTGCCTGCTGCCTTCAAGGGTTCCTCGGCAAGAAGCCGCGAGATGACGAAACCCCGCCACAGGAAAAAAAGGATCGCGATCGTCGTCGATGCTTCCGCGACGCCCTCGATGTATGCAAGCGATTTCGCGCGCAGAAGCATTGCGAGAACGGAAAGCGCCAAGGCCGGCGGCATTCGTGCTCTCAGGAGCGATTGAAGCGACAGCACGCACAGCGTGTCGACTGCGACGCCTGCCGGAGTGAAGCTGAGATAGCGAAAGCATAGCTCGCCGACCGCCGCGCCCAGGCACGGCAAGATGACGATTGACCGCAGATTTGCCGACTTGCCCAACGGGTCTCGGAAAATGAGGTAGATGACGACCGCGAACGGCGGCAGCACGAGAAATTCCGTTACGCGGTTCTGAAGGCGGCTCTGCGTCGCGGTCAAAACTGCGAGCAACGCGGGGACTGCCACGAACGAGCTTATCTGGCACCATCGCTCCAAGCGAGCATTCGAGGGAGCGATCACGCCGCGGGCGCAACTTGCTGCATCAATTGCCGCCGCCTTCGGCGCCCGTTTCCTTGTCGCGCTCAGGGTCGTCGGAGGTGTCGCCTCCGCCCTGCAGCGGCTTCGGTTTTTCGCCGTCCCCTGATCGGAGCTTACCGTCTTTTTCCTCAGAGGTGACGTTGCCGGTCGTTACCTGTTCGCACGACGGCGTACTCAGTTCGGGCCAAATTGGAGTCGGCGGAGCGAGCGTTTGCATAGCGCACCTTCAGAAGGAAGTGGTGATACAAGAATTCCGGTAGCCGCGCGTTTACCCGCGCCGCAAGTAAGGCACGTCGGGTCCGATACTCGCAACGCCGACCGGCGCGTCGTACTGCACGTCTCGCTTCCGATTCCAGATGACGACCTGGTACGGTCTGAACAGGTACGGAAGCGGGAGCGTCACGACATGCACCAAGCGCGTGAACGGGAAGAGGGCGAGGATCACGAACGCGTTCAACATGTGGAGCTTGACCGGTAGCGGCATGGCCGTGACGTACTGGATCTGCGGGTTGAAGACGACGAGCGACTGCAGCCAGGGAACCGAGGTGTGCAGATACCATTCGGAGCCCCAACGGTAGAAGAACGCAATCCAGAACCCCATCACCACCTGGAACGCTAGCGCGGCGAGCAACACCCAATCCATGGCCGAGGTCACGCTCTGCGCGCGCGCATTGCTGAGCCGCCGGACGATAAGTATCAGCAGCCCGAGCGTGGCCATGACCGCCAACGCCAGCCCGGTGACTTCCAGCACGTAAAGGCGTGTTTGGTCGGCGATGAGCGCCGCCCAACCCGTGGGAAAGAGAAACCCCAGTATATGAGCGCTCAATATCAGAATGATCCCGTAATGCCACATCGTCGATCCCCAGAACGCCATCCGGTTCTCCAAGAACTGTGACGATTGGCTCGAGAAAGAGAACCGATCGTTGAAGTAGCGGTACAGTCCGACGATGACGCATACCGCGATAGCGATGTAGGGGAAAACTGCCCACAGGAACACGTTTGACATGGTATTCCTCCGCTCGTTTTGCGAGCTCGAGAGTATGTTACGAAATCAAGAGCGCCGGATCGGGTAGGGGTATAGGTTGAACTTCGCTGGGCATACCGTAGCGTGCTTGCAAGACCAACCGCAGCGCATGCAGCACGTGACGATAATCGTTGCCCGTGTCGAAAACCTCCGGCGCGACCTCGCCCTCGTCGACCAGCCGCTGCCCGATCCCCGGGATGGTTTCGACCACCGGCTCCGATCCCGGTGCGACGGTCATTGGCTCGAGCGTCGGAAGCAAGGCTTCCTGAACGATTTCCCGCGTCAGCTCGGCGTCGGCACACAGCGACATGAAGCGCAGAAGCACCGCTATATGATCCGGTAATTCGACTCCCGGATCGAAACCATGTTCCCGGAATCGGTCCTGGAGCTCGAGCATAAAAGCGCTGCGCTTATAGGCTTCGCCGAACATGTGGTAGCCGACGTACGGGTGGCACGACGCATTCAAGTCGAAGGTGGAGGTGAAGATCTCCTCCACCGTATTGTGAGGCGTTCGCTCGGCGAAGGCTGCAAACTCCCCAAGGAGCGCCGCCGCCTCCGCACTCTCCGGCGCGATCAGCGTTCGGCAGTCGCGCGCCGTCTGCGCCACCCCGGGACGCGGATACTCGAGCAGTTCTGCGAACAACCCGAGAACCCGCGACTCGTTGGTAGTGCTTTTCACAGCTAAAATCTCCGCGCCGGCGCCTCGCGGTAACCGAACCCGGCGGCCGGTTTGTGCGTGTACGGATCGAGGCTCTGTTCGATCGCTTCTTCGCGCGCCATCGCCGGGATGACGAACCGTTCTTCCATCGTAGGCAGCGACGTCAGGTTGAAGATCGCCTCGCATTCCTCGGGCGTGGTCTTTCCGATGGCGAGAGCCTGCTGCACTTCCTCCGCGGTAATGTCTTTCACACGCTGCGCCCGCTTGTACAAGCGCACCGCGATGTTCTTGCGATAGACCTCTTTGATGATTTCCTCGTTTCCTGCCGAGAACAAGCTCGCCATGTAGCGGACTGGTATGCGGGCTTTCTCGAGCGAATTGAGCATCTGTCCCATGCCTTCGACGGCGGAGCTGTCGTAAATGCCGTCCTTCATCTTTCCGAGCACGGGCAGCATCGGCGGCACGTAGAACAGCTGCGGCAGGGTCCGGAACTCCGGATGCAGCGGCAGCGCGGTTCCCCACTTCTTGACGAACTTGTACGTTGGCGAATTCTGCGCTGCGCTGATCTGCTGGGTCGTGATGCCGTTCGCTTGGGCAGCGGCAATGATCAGCGGATCGAACGGGTCCTGGATGATGTCCCGCTGGGCTTGTACCAGGTTGGCCTCGTCCGCCAATGCCGTTTCCTGGATGCGATCGGCGTCGTACAGAAGCAGACCCAAATACCGAATGCGGCCCACGCACGAGTGGAAGCAGGCTGGTGCCTGTCCCGTTTCCAAGCGCGGATAGCACAAGATGCACTTTTCCGATTTGCCGGTCGACCAGTTGTAATAGGTCTTCTTGTAGGGGCAACCCGAGACGCACATCCGCCAGGCGCGGCACTTTTCCTGACTGATCAGGACGATGCCGTCCTCGCCGCGCTTGTAGATCGCACCGGAGGGGCACGCACCGACGCAGCTCGGATTGAGGCAATGGTTGCAGATGCGCGGCAGGTAGAAAAAGACGAGCCGCTCGACTTCGTTGAGCTGTTCGCGCTCGTGGTCGGTCAGCTTCTCCAGATTTACGTCGTTGCTGGCGTATATCGGCGAGCCGCCAAGATCGTCGTCCCAGTTCGGTCCCGCCTCGATGTCCATCGGCTTGCCGGTAATCAGGGAGATGGGACGTGCGGTCGGCTGATCGTCGCCTTCCGGCGCGTTGAAAAGCTCGTCGTACTGATACGTCCAGGGCTCGTAATAGTCGTCGATCGTCGGCAAGTTCGGATTGAAGAAGATGTTGCCGAGTCCTTCGGTCCGGCCTTGCAAGCGCAGGCGCAGCTTGTCGCCGTCCTTTACCCAGCCGCCTTTATACTTCTCTTGGTCTTCCCACGTAGTCGGATAGCCCGTCCCGGGCTTCGTCTCCACGTTGTTCCACCACATGTACTCGGTGCCCTTACGGTCGGTCCAGATGTTCTTACAGGCGATACTGCAAGTGTGGCACCCGATGCACTTGTCGAGATGGAACACCATTGATACTTGTGCGCGTATGTCCATGTCATAAACTCCTTACGATCGACACGATCGCGTTACCACTCTAGCTTTTCGAGCGCACGCACGACGGCGTGCGAGTCGCGGGTCATGATGCCGATGGGGCCCCAGTAGTTGAAACCGTACGTGAACTGCCCATAGCCGCCGGCGAGTTGAAGCGGATTTATGCGCGTGCGGGTCAGACTGTTGTGTCCGCCGGCGCGCCGTCCGCCGCGGACCTGTGATTTCGGCATCGAGATCGTGCGCTCCGGCGCGTGATAGATCATGCAGGTTCCGGGCTGCACGCGCGCACTGACGGCCGCGCGCGTCACCATCACCCCGTTGTCGTTATAGACTTCGACCCATTGGTTGTCGACAATGCCGATTCGGGCCGCGTCCTTGTCGTTGATCCAGCACGGCTCGATCCCGCGCGACAGCGTCAGCATGCGCAGGTTGTCGTAGTAGGTCGAGTGGATGTGCCACTTGCCGTGCGGCGTGATGTAGTTGAGGATGAGGCTCTTGTCGTCCACCGGGCTCAGCCGGATGTCGCCCGTCTTGTGCGGATCGAGTTTGGGCTTGTAGGACGCGAAGTGCTCGCCGAAATCGATGTACCACGGATGATCGATGTATAGCTGCTCGCGTCCGGTCACCGTGCGGAAAGGAATCAAGTTGTCGATATTCATGGTCCAAGCCGAGTAGGCTCGACCATTGTTAGTTTCCCCGGACCAGCACGGGCTGGTGAGCAAGCGCCTCGTTTGCCTGGTGAGGTCGAAAAAGGTCATGCGCACGCCGCGGGTATCTTCCGCCAGCTTGGTAAGCGGTAGACCGGTGACCTCCGACTCATGCTCGAACGCGGTGTGGCTCACCTCCCCGTTCGTTTCGGGTGAAAAGTGGAGGATCGTGTTGCAGGCGTCGAGCGCGTCCTCGAGGCTCGGATATTTCTGTCCGTTCCACTCCACGCAGCGCATGTGGCGCGGGTCGGGCGAGACGGCCACCGGATTCTGGAGGAGCTCATCGTAGAACTTTTCGGTGTGGATCTGGACGCCGTTGGCACTCATGCCGTCGGTCCGAGCGCCCGGCCCGAGCGTAATGTACCTATTGTAGACGTTGGCGTAGTCTCGCGTTACCACGCGCAGGTGGGGCATCGTCTTGCCGGGGATCGCTTCGCACTCGTTTGCCGTCCAGTCGAGCACCTGGGGCTGAGCGATCTCGTCGGGCGTGTCGTGCATGAGCGGGAACGCGACCAGATCCTTCACCGGTTCGGGGAAGGCCAGCGGCGCCATGTCGCTGACTGCCTTGGCGAACGCCTTGAAGACGTCCCAATCGCTTCTCGATTCCCAGACCGGCGGCACCGCCGCGCCGAGCACGTGGATAAACGAATGAAGATCGGTCGAATTGAGATCGTTCTTCTCGTACCACATCGCCGTTGGCAGGACGATGTCCGAGTACAGGGCCGAGGTGTCCATGCGGAAGTTGATGTCGATGACCAAGTCCATCTTGCCGCGCGGCGCCGGCTCTCGGAAAATCACCTTCTTCGTCTTGCCTTGGGCGCGCTCTTCGGCGATCGCGTTGTCGTGCGTCCCCAAATAGTGACGGAGGAAGAACTCGTGACCCTTCGCGCTCGACATGATTGCGTTGCCGCGCCAGATGATCCACAGACGCGGCCAATTCTCCTCGGCGTCCGGGTCGTCCACGGAAAACTTCAGTTTGCCCGATTTTAGCTGGTCGACGGCGCTCTTGATGATCGCTTGATCGTCCTTCGCGCCGGCGGCCTGCGCCTCACGTACGAAATCCAGCGGGTTGCGATCGAACTGCGGATAGTGCGGCATCCAGCCGCGAGTAACGGCGTCGCGCTCGATGTCCATGGCATGGCCTTTGGCGAACTTCGCGTTGGGCGGTACCGCCGCGTACTCGGTGAAATCTCCCTCGTAACGCCACTGGCTGCTATTGACGTAGTGCCAGGTCGGCGACTGCTGCCTGCGGGGCGGCTTCGTCCAGTCCAGTGCAAACGCGATGGTGGCCCAAGGAGCCTGCGGCGCGAGCTTCTCCTGGCCGACGTAGTGATTCATGCCGCCGCCGTTGACCCCGCAACAGCCCGTGAAAAGCATGGCGTTGATCGGGCCTCGGTACGCGAGGCCGTTGCTGTACCAGTGATTGAGGCTCGCGCCGGTGATGCACATCGACCGGCCCCCGGTCAGCTCTGCGTTCCTCGCGAACTCACGCGCAAAGCGCGTCACCGTCTCGCGGCCGATCCCGGTGTATTGCTCCTGCCAAGCCGGCGTGAACGGTCCCAGGTCGTCGAAGCTCTTCGCGTAGTCCCCCGGCAAGCCGCGGTCGACGCCGTAGTGAGCCATATACAAATCGAAGACGGTTGCCACCGGGACGCGCCCCTTGGCGGTTTCCACGTAACGGACCGGAACGCCCCGCAACATTTGTTGCTTGGAAGCGAACTCGTAGAACCCAACCTTGAGCACTTCGTCGTGCTTATCGAGGAAACTCAACACCGGATCGATCTTGCTATCGTCGAGTCCGTCCTCCAATTTCAGGTTCCACTTGCCCTTTTCGCCCCAGCGGAAGCCAACCGTGCCTTTGGGCATCTTCGGCGCACCGGATTGCTGATCCATCATCAGCATTTTCCACTCGCCGTTCTCCACGCCGGCGTAATGGGCCAGCCGATTGGCCCGCAAGAGTTGACCCGCCGTATACCCGTTAGTGGCGTCGCCCGATAGTTCTACGAGCATCGGGGCGTCGGTGTATTGCTTCACATATTTGTCGAAGTACGGGACCTTCCGATCGTGGTGGAACTCTTTGAGGATGACATGATTGACCGCCATCCAGAGCGCCGTGTCCTGGCCGGCCTTGACCGGTATCCACATATCGGAGAATTTGGCGACCTGCGAGAAATCCGGCGAGATCACCACGAACTTGGAGCCGTTGGTCCGCGCTTCGGATATGAAATGCACGTCGGGCGTACGCGTCATGTTGAGGTTCGCCGCGATCGAGACGATGTAGTTCGAATTGTACCAGTCGGCGCTCTCGCAGACGTCGGTCTGATCGCCCCACACTTCGGGAAACGCGTTCGGCAGGTCGGCGTACCAATCGTAAAAACTCATGTTGACGGCGCCGATCAACTGCAAGAAGCGCGAGCCCCCGGCGTACGACACGAACGACATCGCTGGAATCGGCGCGAAGCCGAAGATGCGGTCCGGGCCCCACTTTTTCGCGGTGTACAGCGTCGATGCCGCGACGAGCTCCAGCACTTCGTTCCACGTCGTGCGGCGGAAACCGCCCTTGCCGCGGGCGCGCTGCCAGCGCTTCCGCTTTTGCTCGTCTTGCACGAGCGAGCCCCAGGCCTCAACCGGGTTGGAATGTTGAGCTTTGGCCTTACGCCAAAAATCGAGAAGCGGGCCGCGGATGTACGGGTATTTGACGCGGATCGGACTGTAGACATACCACGAAGCCGAGATGCCCCGCTGGCAGCCACGCGGCTCGTACGGCGGCAGCCCTTTCTCCAGCAGCGGATAGTCCGTCTGCTGCATCTCCCACGTGACGATGCCGTCCTTGACGTAAACTGCCCACGAGCAGCCGCCGGTGCAATTGACGCCGTGCGTGCTGCGCACGACCGTATCGTGCTGCCAGCGATTGCGGTAAAACTCTTCCCAGCGGCGGGATTTCGGGTCGACCAGGTCTTGAATCCATCCCATCCGTTACGACCTCCGAGCGTATTTACGATAGAAGAGCATGTTGGCGCGTTCGACCAGGGGCTTGCGAACGCCGAGCAGACGCCGCCGCCAGTAGACCGCTGCGATCAAGATCAGAATGATTAAGGCAAGCCCGCCCATCAGAGTGAGCTTCCCGATGGCATCCAGGGGACGCTCGGCAACCGCGCCTTCTTTGATGAATGCGGCCAGATTCGCGATCTCTTGCGGCGTCAGAGGGTTCTTCGTCCACACCGCACTCATCGTCGGAGTCGGTACGCTCGCCAGAAAGGACTCAAGTCCGGCGGTACCACCATATTTGCGGTAGGCGTCGGTTAGGTCGGGCCCGAGCGTACCGCCGCCCAAGGCACCGATCCCGGAAATACTGTGGCAGGCCATGCAGGCTGGGCCGCCGTTGTGGAGGCGGACGCCGCCGACGAAGATTTCCCGGCCTACGGCCGCATCGCCCGGCGGCAGCGCCGCGACCGGGACGACTGCGCCCTTTGCGGTCTTGGCTACGCTCCCGGATTGCTGGGCGACATAGGCCAGCACCGCATTGACGTCGGCTGAAGAGAGCCCAAGATCGGGCATCTGCAGAGGATATTGTTTGACAAGCTTCGTCGCCGTCGGATCGCCTGAATTGATCAGGGCGCTCGGCGCGGCAACCCATTTTGCGAGCCACGCGGGATCTTGGATGGTCGTGATGCCTTTGAGGTCTGGGCCGACACTCTTGCCTTTTCCGATCGTGTGGCAAGCGGCGCATTTCGTAGCAAAAATCGTACTGCCGTCGTCAGCTCGCGCGGCTGCCGTCGCGGACACCTGGATCAGCGCAAATGCTGCTGCCGCCAGAAAATATGCGAGCGAGACACGCCCGAAGGGAATTCGCGCAGACCATGGTCTGCTGCAATAGCCTGAGGACTGATCACCTGTCATCGTGCCTCCTCTCCCCGACAATAAAGTGTGGACTAGGTCAGCCGCGATATTGCACGATTTGTTGTGCAACCGCCGCATCGAAAATCTCTTCAGAACGCACGACGTGATCGGCCCGCCGGCGGTGACGATCCGCCCAGGGCTTCCACTCGCCTTCTCCTGCGACGAACCACGAGTCGTCGATGCGGCGCAACTCAATTCCGGCAGACGTCGATTCGACGACGACCGTCGAAGGCCGGAGCCTTCGTGCGGCTGCCATCCCAAGCGCCAATCCGCTGCGAACGGCGGCGCGATGTACCGTCACCCAGACGACGCAACGGGCGCCGGCGTCCAGCAATTTTCCGGTATCCCGCCGGTGCTCTGCTTCTTCGCCGGGCCGGAACGTGAGAACGCGAGTTTCACACGGCTTTTCGCGAACGCTCACTTTCAGCGCGACCGTTGGGGCGTGGGCGGCGTGCTGTCTAATGAGGCGCGCCGCCAGCGTCGTCTTGCCGACGTTCGATGCGCTGCCACCCACGACCACGATTTCCATATAGATGCCTAACGCGCCCGAACTGCCGGGACCAAAACGAAGCACGATCCCATGGCCCTAAAGCTAGCCCCGCCCGGTTCCGTTTTGGTTCCGCGAAACCGCGTTCGCGGACTCTTCGTCAGACCGTGAGGCGACCCAGGATGCTGCGGTACAGAGCTTCGGTTTCTATGAGGGGAGCCACGTCGAACTCTTCCCTCAGTGCTTGGCGGCACGCCTCGTACTGGCGTAGTGCCTGGGTGCGTCTCCCGCAGCGGCAGAGCACGTCCATGAGATCGCGGTGCACGTCTTCCAAGCAGGGATCGAGCTCCAGCATGCGGCGATAGCAGCGGATCGTCGCGTCGTAATCGCCGTCGCTGCGCAGCAGACGAGCACTCGCAAGCAGCACGTCGAACAGCCTCTCTCTCAGCTGTCTGCGCCGCCTCACGCACCAGTCGCTGTATGGCTCGTCCTCGAGGTAGTCTCCACGGTACATCTCTGCCGCGACTCGCAAGGCAACTAAGGCCTCTCTCCAGCGGCCCCGGCGTTCGAAATCAAGACCTTCTTGGGCCATAGCCTCGAACTCCAATGCGTCGAGCCTATGAAAGGAAGCCGGATTGAAGGCGTATCCGTTCGGCTGCGTCGAGATGAATGACCCCTCGGTCTTTCCGTTCTCCGCTTCGCCCAACCCACGGCGGAGGTAGTGTGCAGCGACCTGCAAGAGCTTGACGGCGTCTTTAGGCGCATCGGAAGGCCAAAGCAGCTCGATCAGTTCGTCTCGTAGGACGACCCTGCCATAGTTCGTCAGGAGAATCTTGAGCAGCGTTACCGCACGCCTTCGGGCGAAAGAGTCGATGCTCAGGCGGGTCCTGCCCCTCCGAGCCTCAAAGCGACCGAGAACGCTTAGGTCAAGCCGCCGCTCATCAGTAGAGGGAACCTCATCGGCGACGTGCACTGCACGCCCGGCGCTATCACCGCCGCCCTGCCGCTCGAGAATCAGAGCCAGTCGCTCCGCGTCCCGAGAAAGCGTCAAGGAATGAGAGAGGAGAGCTTCCGAGCCACGTCGCCACGCAACGTCGAGGCTACCTACCGGACGTTCCGGTCCCGGTACCGGAACGCAGAGAAAGCAACGAAAGCCCAGGTCCTTCACGTGCTCGCGGAGGAAGCGCTCGTCACTCGACGCGTCGGTAGTTCTTAGCGGCCGCCCCTGCTGCACCACAAGACCCGGATAACCTTGTCCCTCCTCAAAGCGCGTAATCTGCTTGAATGCCTCGGCGTGCGGACCGCGAAAGCCCGCCAGCGAAACGCCGGAAGCGCCGTCCTCGCGTAGAAAGATCTCGGCGACCTCGGCGCCGGTCGTGGTCAGCGCCGCATCGAGAACGTCATCGATGGCCCAGGCGCGGGTTTCGTCGTCTCCCGCTTTCGCTCGGAACTCGCCGTCGACGCCGGCTAGCTCTCTTCTTGTCAAAAGGATCACGAGCCGAGCCTCAAGTGAAAGGCCGCGACAAAGAGGATCGCGGCGAAACTGCCTCTGATGCTCTGTGCGGCGTTCGAGGGCAAACAACTCTCCTGCAGGCGGGCGAGACGACACCGGGAGGTGCAAAGCGATTCTCGTCGGAGCGGCGGCTAAGTTCCTTCCCAGAGGAGATTTACCGGGATCTGAGGATCGGGGGTGGGACGCTCGCTATGAACCGGGTGCAGCCTCCCAGAAAGGTAGTTCCGAATCCCGTTCTGACTATCTTCCGGTACGGTCGCCCATGTGACGAACAGGTTTGGTTGCCTTAGGATCGGCTCGAATTGGCGCGCCCATTTCAGGTTCTTTGCGATGCCGCCTTGCCCGATGTACACGACGTGTTCTACAGATCCTGACCAGATGAGGAGGATTCCGGACGCATTGGCGTCCGGTAACACGACGGTTTCGAACGCGCACCATGTATCACGGGCGCACTTCCTCCACTGGAGTTGCACGCTACCGCTTCGCCCGTACGGACGACAAGGCGTTCATTCCGATCTTTCGATGATATCGTCGAGCGCGATCACGCCGGGGTCAGACGCCGGGAGTTCTTGCCGCGATTGGAGAGCTTTGGAAATGCGACTGCGATCGCGCGCATCTACTCGGGATCGCAAAAAGAGGGGTCTTTCGTGATCCGGCTCCGGGGGCGAGTTCATACGAAATAGTACTGTATCGCCTTCGATGTGAGCCGGTCCCGCGAGACCGGGGTTACGATATTGAGGGCCGGCACCTTCCCATCTAAACCATGCCGTCAGAAACCAGCGATGGTCGGCACGATTCAAATTCCACTCTACGCCCGGATAGAACGTACGAAACACCGGGGTTGCCGCTCGGGCCGCCACGATCTTATTGAGCTGAATGCGCCAGCTCAAGCGTCCCCATTCGGGCGGATACCCGTCGACAGTTTGAAAAAAGCGCGTCGGCACGCCGCTCTCGAGTTCGACCCCATCGACGAGGACCGGTTGATCGCCGGGCCCCTGCCAAAAGCCAGGCGGCGCATCTTTGGGCTGCATGGAACACCGTCCAACTTTCACGGCGAACGCCACCTCCGCTTCTCGAGTTTTAGCTTGTCTTGACGTGCGTTTCCCGCCTTTTATCTTTAATATATGGAAGAGGGCCGAGTTCGATTCGCGAACGAGCGAGCATGATCGTCGTCATCGGCTCCGGTTTGGTCGGACTTTCCGTCGCTTACGAACTTGCCAAACGCGGCGCCGAGGTCCGTGTCGTTGAAGCGTACGATTCCGCGGCATCCGCCTCATGGGCGGGCGCCGGCAGGCTTGCCCCGTTCACCGATTCGGAGGGCGGGGACGAGCAAGAGGATTTCTTGGCATCCGCGCTCGGCTTGTACCAAGTCTTCGTCAAGGAGTTGCACAAGCGCACCGGGATCGACCCGTGCCTGCGCATCGACGGCATCATCGAGGTCGCGCAGGATGAGTTTGCAGTAGTCCGCTTACGCGATCGGGCCGCCTCGCTCGTGGCGCGCGGGATCCACGCGCATTGGCTTGAACCGGACGAAGTGCGCCGGCTCGAACCCTCGCTTGGACCGGCGACCCTCGGTGCTTCGCTCATCGAAGACGAGGGACAAATCGACAGCCGGGAGCTCGGACGCGCTCTCCGCGCGGCCTGCGTCGATGTCGGCGTACAGCTCGAAGAGCAAACCGGCCCCGTCGCGCTCGAGGCGGACGCACGGCGCGTTCTCGGCGTACGGGCCGGCGAGAATTTCGTGGCTGCAGAGAGCGTGGTCAATGCAGCCGGCGCATGGGCCGGTGAGCTGCGGGGGGTACCGCCGCACGTTCGCATTTCGATCGTTCCGGTAAAGGGTCAGTTGCTCACTTTGGCGATGCCTCACCGCCTGGTTACGCGTCTCGTCTCGGTTCCAGGGGCTTACGTGATTCCGCGCACTGACGGAACCTTATTGATCGGCGAGACCGTCGAGGAGGCGGGATTCGATGTCCAGGTCGATCCGGCTGCAACGCAGCGCCTGCGCGACGCTGCGGTGCGCGCGATGCCCGCGCTCGGCGACCTTGCGATCAGCGAGACATGGGCCGGGTTAAGACCTCGCTCGCCCAACGGCCGACCGTTCATCGGAGCAACCGCGCTTGAGGGCTACTTTGTCGCGGCAGGCCACTATCGCAATGCAATCTTGCTTGCACCGGCGACGGCACTCGCCGTTGCCAACCTGATCGAGGGGAAAACTTCTTGAGGTGTAGCAGTAACGAGCAGTATCCTCACTTTTCCGGCTTATGACCATGAGGAAGAATACGAACCGCATGCTTGAACCAGGCGCGACCATGCCGTTGTTGACCGTTCGCGACGATACCGGAGCTGAGATTTCCACTGAAGATCTGCTCGGCACGCAGCTCGTGCTCTACTTCTACCCGAAGGACGACACTTGGGGTTGTACCAAAGAAGCGACACAGTTTCGCGAAGTGTACGAACACTTCCGCCGCAAGGGCACCGAGCTCGTCGGCGTCAGCCGTGATTCCGTCGAGTCGCATCGTCTATTTAAAGAAAAATATCTGATTCCGTTCCGGCTCCTGGCAGACATGGAATCGCAACTCTGCGACGCATTTGGAGTTATCGTCGCCGAGAATGTCTACGGCAAGAACGCCATACAACGCTCGACGTTTCTCTTCGATCCGAGAGGAAAACTCATCCGCGTTTGGCCGAAAGTCACGGTGATGGGCCATGCCGACGAGGTCTTAAAAGCACTTTAATGACGGGCGAAAACAGTTTGCCGATAAGCGAAAGCAGGTTGCCCCCGTGCGAGCTTTTTACGGTGCTCGAATCGCGCGAAAGCGAAACGTGGTCACTGTGCGACGTGTGCGACCGGCCTGAAGCCGCACACGGGAACCCCGGCCGTCGTACTTTGTCGGGCGGAGAGATCGAAGAACTCCGCCGGCGCATGATCGTCGAAATCTATGAGAAGCTCGAAGCGGAGCGCCAGAGCACCGATAACAACGGTCATCCTCCGGCTTAACCGTCAAGGCCCGGCTGCGGACTCCTGAGGAGTGCGTGCGAGCAAGAGCGCTAGGCAGAAGGCCGCCAAGGTTGCGAGAATGACGAAGCCGAGCGCATAGCTCCCGGTGCGGTCGAGCACCGCACCCATGACGAGGGGTGGGAAGAAGCCGCCGAGGCCGCCCGCGCAGCCCACGATGCCGCTAATCAGCCCAGTGTCTTTCGGGAAGTATTGGGCTACGAGCTTGAAGACCGCGCCGTTGCCGAATCCAAAACCGACACCAACGGCGAGGAGCAGGTCGGTGACGATCACGATGTTGGCGTTGCCCGCCTGCCAGGCGAGCACCAGCCTCGTGATGACGACGAAAGCGAACACCCACGTCAGCACCTTCACGCCACCAATCTGGTCGGCCAGCCAGCCTCCAGCGGGTCGAGCCAGGGTCGCCGCCACGGTGAAGATCGTCGCCTGCAATCCGACGTCGCGCCTGTCCAGCGGGAACCAGTCTCCGAGCATTTGGGGCAGGTAGTTGGCGAAAAAGACGAAGCCGCCGAAGGTCACGAAGTAGAACAGACTGAGGTGCCAGGCAATGGGCTCGCGAGCTAATACAGCGACGCTGGCACCAAGCGGCTGCGGCTCGACGCGTCCGGGCGCGTCGCGAGCGAATAGCCAGAAGACGATTGCCATAACCGTCACCGGGATAAGGTAAAACCAGAACGCGCCCTGCCGCCCGCCGAATGCATGAACCAGCGAGGGCATCGAAAAGACCGCCACCGCGGTGCCGATGTTGCCGACGCCGTAAACGCCCAGCGCCGTACCCTGCCGCTCGGCCGTAAACCAGCGGGAGACAAACGGCACGCCCACCGCAAAACTGGCTCCCGCCGTGCCGAGAAAAAGCCCGCCCAGCACGTAGGTCGAGAACGAATTGGCGAAGCCCAAGAATACGACCGGCAGCAGGGTGAAGAGCAGGAGGCCAGTGAAGATCGCTCGCCCCCCGAAGCGGTCGGTGAGGATTCCCATCGGGATACGCATCAAGGCGCCGAGCAGCGTCGGCACGGCGATCAGCAGGCCGATCGCGGTGTTGTCCAGTTTGAAGTCTGTCTGGATCTGCTTGGAAAGCGGTGAGATCAAGCTCCATGCTGCGAACGCCACCGCAAACGCCGCCGTTGCCAGCATTAGATTGGTGTAGGCTTGACGTGAGTTCTGCATGGTGACCTCCTGAGATTGCGTCCGCTCAGACGTGCGGGTTCCTTAGGTAACCGAGTGGGAACCGAGTGGGAACCAAATCGGAACCGCCTGGCACCTGTGCGATCATCGTGCGCTAACCGTGTTGCAAAACGTGCAACTACTCTCTCCCGGTTACGTCATCCCGCTCAGATCGTCAAAACGGCGGAATAGATTGCGTCGCATTTCGCAGCGCAGGCGACGTCGCTTTCGGTGAGGCCGATTTCCGCAACCTGCGGAGCGAGTTGCTCGCTAAACGTATTTCTTTCCGCGCAGTTAGGTGCTCAAGTAACGCTCGACGTGTCCCCGTCAGAATGCACCAACGGAGGTCGTTACGGGCCTCCCGCGAAGCCGCGCGAACACTACGCGAACACTGCGGTCATCCGGAGAGAGAGCCGATGCAACCACCCCAAGGCTATTGCGTTATGTGCAAAGCGAAGCGTGAGATGAGGGATACCAAACAGATCGAAAGGTGCGGGCAACCGGCCATCGAGGGCAAATGCACGGTTTGCGGCAGTACGATATTCGTCCTGGGCGCCGTTTAGCCGAACGTGCATCGGCGGTGTCTCACCGCGCAGCATCTCCCGAATTCGACTTCACGTGTGCGAAGGCGGCCTTGACTGCTTCTCTTAGTTGCGCTCGGTGCGTCTCGTCGGGCACCTCCGGGTCACGCATCGGCTGCCCGTAATCCTCGATAATCGACGCCAAGTCGTCAAGGTCTCGAGGCGTGACTTCTCCCATCATGACAAGCGGGATCACGCTCGCAATGCCCTCGCGCGCGGCAGCGCTACCCGGGGGATCCGATACCACCAGCCAGTCATTGGCCGCACGCAGAGCTTCTTTAGATTCGAATTCGGTGAGCGGCATGCTTGAATTTGCCTCCAAAGTCCTGGTCTGCTTCGATTGCGCTGCGTATAGGCGGTAGTGAACCAAGATTCCTGGTGTACTTGCGGCGCGTTGTGATTGGCTTATGTCGGCGGTTGCTGAGCCGATTCATCAGCCGATTCTTCAGCCGGAGAAGGCGCATGTTGCACCCACATCGGAAAGGATGCCAGCACGTCATCTCGATTCGCGATGAACTTGATCAGGTACCGACCCGGGTATGGCCAAGCAAAGCCCTGGAAAGCCACCGCGTTGCGTGCGATCTGACTCTTCGGAGTGAATGTCAGGTCTTTCAGCCCCGTTTGTGCGATTACTTCTCCCCTTTCGTCTGCAATGACGACGCGACAATTCTTGATGGTCTTCTCGACCTGGCTGAAAAAGCAAAATATGGCAAACCAGCGACCGGTCGGTGCCGGAAAGTCGGCCGCTGCGATGCCATCCATGACATTCTGGAACGAAACCGGACCTCCGGAATCGCTCGAGACGTTTTCGCATGCGAACGCCATCTGGACGCTTGGTTGTACCGCATCCAAACTTCGTGACGTGTCTAGCATGGTGAGCGCCGACGCATGGTCACGCGCTCGTTCACGTTCGCGCGCGGCGGTCCTGGTAGACGTTTTAACGGGCGGTCGGTGTCGCCCCGCCCCGATGGTCGGCGCGGGGCCACGCGGCCCGCGCTTGCGAGCTCTCGAGCGCCGCCAGCACCGTGGCGACGATGAAGGCGAGGAACGTTGCGCTCGCGTTCGCCGCGTGCGCTTCGCGCAGCAGCGGCGGCAACGCGAAGAGCACGTTGAGGATCCCGAGCACGATCTGAAGCACCAGCAGCACGAGGCCGACGCGCAACGCGACCGTCGCACGGCGCGCTGACGACGGCAGAGTCGCGGCCGCGACGAACGCGAACACGATGAATCCGGCGGCGAGCAGGCGATGCGTCATCTGCAACGCCTGTGGTCCGTTCTGCCCGAAGAACGTTTCCCCGCAACCGGGGAAGCCGGCGCAAGCGAGACCGGCGCCGCTCGAACTGACGTATGCACCGGCGCACATCGCAGCGAAGGCCCACGCGCTCGCGATCAGGAGGGACCACGTTCCCCGGCGCACGCCAAACGGCGCGGCGCCGTCTGCGTTCGCGAAAGAGATGACCGCGAGCGAGGTGAGTGTCGCCAGCAGTAGCATGGCGGCTCCCCAGTGCAGCGTGACCGACGGCGGGCTGTTCGCAGCAAAGATCGTCACGCCGCCGAGCAGCACCTGAACGACGATCGCGGCACCGAGCGCGATCAGCATCGGTCCCAGGCCCGGGATGCGCTTTTGCACCCGCAGGCCGGCGACGATAACGGCGATCACGACGAGCGAGACGACCAGCGCGAGCGCGCGGTGCAGCCACTCGAGCACGACGGCGCCCTGCAGGACGGGCACAACCGCTCCGCGACATAGCGGCCAATCGGGACACGTCATTCCGGCGGCGTTGATGCGCGTCCAACTTCCGAGTGTCGCGAGTGCGTATGCCAGCACCGCTCCGATAACGGTCAACGCGCGGAAGGCTTTCACGAAGCGCCGGTCGAGAGCGAGCGCTCGCGCGCGCGCGACGCGAGCAGGCTCGTGGCAAACGTCGCAAGCACCGCGACGCCCGCGAACATCTCGTAGACCACCCGGTACGCCTGTGGGTCGGCGATGCTGGTTCCGATGATCCCACCGGCGAGCGATCCGCCGACGATCTGCCCGATGATAAGGAAGATGCTGAGGAGGCCCACCGCCGTCGCCCGCATTGCGCCGGGAGCTTCGCTGGTGATGATGTAGCGCGTAGGCGCGCCCAGCAGCGCGCCAAAGCCGGCCCCCGCCACCACCATCGAGAGGAGCGCGAGCGGTAGCGACGCCAGGGTCGTACCGAGCAGGGCGAGGCCGGCGGCGGTGCACGCGGCGCCCGCCATGAGAACGGTCCGGCTGCCGTAGAGGTCGAGCGCCCGTCCCGCAAGCGGGATGACGGCGACGAAGACGACCGCGCCGACGGCCGCTACGAGTCCCGCCACCGCATAGGAGAGGTGCTCCGCGGCCACGAGGGCCGCCGGGACGAAGAAGAGCGCGCCTTCGAGCACGCCGATCAACACCTCGAGTCCGTACGTTACCGCGAGTTGCCTAGTGCCGAACATCGCGGGGGAGATCACGGGGTCGCGCGCTCGGCGCTCGACGGGGACCAACACCGCGAAAGCGATCAGCGCTGCCGCGACCGCACCGATCGTCAGTGCGGCGCCGCCGCGCGTCGCCGCGGCGGCGTCGAGGCGGGTCAGGCCGATCATGACGGCAAGCAGTCCACATGCCAGCAGCGCGAGGCCCGCGACGTCGAGCGGCCCCCGTACGCGCGCCGCGGCCGCCGGCACGTGCGAGCGCGAACGAACGATCACGATCAGACCGAGCGGCACGTTCGCTGCGAAGATCCAACGCCACGAGATGAAGTGCGTCACGACCCCGCCGAAGATCGGACCGATGATCGCCGCCAGCCCCCACACAGCGCCGAGCAGCCCGAGCGCAGATCCGCGCCGCTCCAGCGGAACCCGGTCGGCAATCGCGGCGGCGGCGACCGGGAAGATGCCCCCCGCGCCTGCCGCCTGAATCGCTCGCGCCGCCAGAAAGACCGCAAACGTCGGCGCGGTGATGGCGAGAACGCTGCCCGCCACGAACGTCGCGACGCACGCGATGTAGATCGGACGGCGCCCGTACACGTCTGAGAGCTTGGTCATCACCGGGATGGAGACGACGGTCGCAAAGAGATAGAGCGTGAAGACCCACGCGACGTCGCGCCCGGTAATCCCGAAAGCATGCGCAAGCGCGGGGAGCGCCGGCGACAGTACGCCGAGATCGAGCGCGCCGGCGAACACGCCGAGCGCAAGGGTGACGAGCAATGGCAGGTTCGTTCGATCGAACGTATGCCCCATGGCCGCGGGCTGTGTCGGGTTTGCGCCTGCGACCATCGCTACGCCACGATGCGGTCGAAAACCATGACGAGGCACATCAATGCGAGGTACAGGATCGAGAACTTGAACAGCGCGCGCGCGTGCGTCTTCGTCGGACCGGCGAACAGGCGCAGCGCATCGGCGAGGAAGATCGCTCCGAGGAGCGCCGCGGGCACGAAGTACCAAACGCTCATCACGTGTAGCGGCACCAGGGCTAGCGACATCGCGACCATGACGATCGTGTATACCGCGATCTCGAGTTTGGTTCGTGGGACGCCGTGTACGTTCGGTAGCATGGGCACCTTCGCGCGCGCGTAGTCGGTTTCGGTCATCAAGGCGAGCGCCCAGAAGTGCGGCGGCGTCCACAGGAACACGAGCGCGAACAGGGCGAGCGCCGGGGCGCCGATCGTGTGCGTCACCGCGGCCCAGCCGACGAGGGGCGGGACTGCACCGGCCGCGCCGCCGATCACGATGTTGAGCGTGGTGCGGCGCTTCAGCCACAGCGTGTAGACGACGACATAGAACAGGTTGCCGGTGAGCGAAAGCCAGGCTGCGAGCGGATTCACCAGCAAATAGAAGATCGCGAACGACGCCCCCCCGAGNNGGCCGCATCATCGTGCGACGCATGACACGGTCGATGTCGCGATCGATCACGCAGTTGAACGCGCCCGCGGAGCCGGCGGCGAACGCCCCGGCGAGCAGGGTCAGCAGCGTCAGCCCGAGCGGAGGCAAACCTCGGGCTGCCATGATCATCGCCGCAAGCGTCGTGACGAGCAGCAGCGCGATGATACGGGGTTTTGTGAGGTCGAAATAATCGGCCAGAACGCCTCGCCAGCCGGTCGCATGCGACGGCGAGACACCTTCCAACCGAGCGAGGGCCGAATTCATAGGTCGCCGGACCAGTTCGGGGCGGCCGGCGTGCAAATCGAAATCACGACCCGGCTATGTACGGCGGGGACGGGAGCGAGCCTTCGGGGCCCCCGCACGTTTAGAGCCGACCCAACAATCGCAGGAGGCCGTCAAGAATCGTAAGGGGGTGGGGAGGGCAGCCCGGGACGTAAAGATCGATCGGAACGAGGCCCTCGAGCCCGTTGCAGATCTCTTCGTTGTCCCGATAGATGCCGCCGGAAATTGCACAAGCTCCAGCCGCAATCACGAGCTTGGGCTCAGCTACTGCTTCGTAGGTTTTGAGCAGGGCAGTTTTCATATTCGCCGTTATCGGACCGGTGACCAGAATGCCGTCAGCATGTCGTGGCGAGGCCACGAAATCGATCCCGAACCGGCCGGAATCGAAGACCACGTTGCCGAGGGCGTTGACCTCGGCGTCGCACCCACTGCAACCTCCGGCGCTGACCTCGCGCAGACGCAACGATCGTCCCAGCAGTCGCCGCAGGTTGCGAGCGAGCGCCTCGACGCGTAGCGGAGAGTCGCCGGTGACGAGCAACCCTTCCCGGCTCGAAGCCGCGAGCCGCCAGTCCCGGGTGAACGTGATCGCGCCTTTGGGGCACGCCGCGACGCAGTCTCCACAGAAGATGCACCGTCCGAGATCAAGCTCCGGCCCCGAGGTCGTAACGCGCAAGGCGTCAGTTGGACAGATGTCAACGCACTGCGAACAACCGGAGACACATCTTTGGGGATCGAGAACGGGGCGGCCGCGGAACAACGACGGCAAATTCGGATTCTGCGCCGGATAAGGAGCCGTGCGGTAGCCTTGCCGCACCCGAGCTACGAGTTTGCTGAGCACCAGGCTCCTCCGTTTCTACAGGTCATGGCCGCTATAGGACAGGTTAAAACTCTTGTTGCACAAGGGAAAATCCGATATCGCCTGGTCGCGCATCGCGATGGCCAGCGCGTACCAATTGCGGAACGAAGGGTCGACGATCTTGTATTGCAAGAATCTTCCTGACGCATCGGTTATCGCCAAGTGCACGATCTCGCCTCGCCAGCCTTCGACGACCGCGAGCGCGATGGTATTCGGAGCGAGCGGTCCGAGGGGCGAGATGACGTCGCCGCTTCCGGCGTCGTCGAGCACTTGTGTCAAGAAGGCGACTGAATTCTCGATCTCCCGCCAACGCTGCAGGGCGCGCGCGAAAACGTCTCCTTCGTCACCAACGGCGATGGCCGGACGCCGATCCACATAAAGGCCTGCCGGAAGATCGCGGCGAGAATCGCGATCGATGCCACTCGCCCGCGCGGCGGGGCCAACGACACCGAGGTCCGCGGCCATTCCCTTTGTGAGGACACCGACGTTCTCGAACCGTGCTCTGACCGAAGACGACTCCCACAGCAGATCGACCGCGTTTCGCATGTCATGCTCGGTCTGGACGATGTTCCGCTTCATCTGACCGAGCATCTCGTTGCCGGCGTCGCATGCAACACCCCCGGGCCGAAGCCAACCGCGTCCGAGCCGGCTTCCGCACAACTCGGCCGTCATGTTCAACGCGTCGCCGCGGAGCCGGGCGCAGTAGGCGCCCGACGGAAGAAAGCCGACGTCACCCGCCAGAGCACCCAAGTCGCCGATGTGGTTTGCGATCCGCTCCAGCTCCAGCGCCACGGCGCGGAGGGCATGCGACCGCGGCGAACATTCGGTCGCCGAAAGCGCCTCGAGAACCTGGCAGTACGCCGTCGCGTGACCTGCAGTGGTGTCTCCGGCGATCGTCTCCGCGACGTACATGCTGCGTTTATGCGGACCGCCGCGCAAGGATCGTTCGATGCCGCGGTGTTGGTATCCGAGTGAGATTTCGAGATGGATGACCCGCTCGCCGTGGCAGTTGAAGCGAAAATGTCCGGGCTCGATGACGCCGGCGTGGACTGGGCCGACCGCGACTTCATGGATTTCGGATCCCGAGACCTTGAAGAAGTCGATCTCCCCAATTGGAGCGCCACCCGGCGGGAAGCGAACCGGCTTGAGCCACGGGTGTCCCTCCGGTCGCAGGCGCCATTGTTCGTAAATCTCCCGCTCGAAGTAATGCGCGGCGGGGCAATCGGGGGTTAGCGCAGGGTAGCTGGTCCCCACGACCGTCGAGCAAAGACCGATCTCACCGTTCGAATCGTCGGCGAGGGCCGCCAAGAGACGCGTTCCTCCACCGTCCTGCGAGATTCCGGCGAGCAGCAGGAGGCGCCGGCCGTCTCCGATCGTTGAGAGCACCTCACGACGAAACGACTCGATCGATATGAGCGGAATCGCTTCGGCCGGCATCGGAACCGCATTACGGGTCGTTGCGAAGTGTTTCACGGTTGACCCGCAACGATTGCGGCCGCGCTGCCGATCGCTTTGGAGAGAGAGAGCGGCATCCAGAGTCCCAACAACAAGAGAAGTCCCATGGCTACTCCGACGATCAGGAAAGCCGCGCTACCATTGCGGGCCACGCGCACGGTTGCCGTGGGAATCCCAAAAGCCATGGCGATGACATGTCGCAAGGCCGCAACGAAAACGACGCCGCTGGCGAGGAGGAACAACGCCAGCGGCAGCCAGGCGCCGGCACTCACGGCAGCCCGCAACAGTTGATACTCGCTCATGAAAATCGAGAATGGCGCCACGCCGATCAGCGCCAAGAAGCTGACCAACAGCGCCGTGCCCCACAATCTGTCGGCCCGAAGCGCTCCCGAGATCGCGTGCATCTCGTGGCTTCCAAATTCTTGTCCCAGCCGTCCGACCGCGAAAAACGCCAGTGCTTTGCATACCGAATGATTGAATGTATGGAACAGCGCCGCGAATGCGCCCAGGGGACCGAGGCCGTAGCCGAGGGCAATAATACCTAGATGCTCGACGCTGTGATACGCGAGCAAACGCTTCGCGTCTCGCTGAAAGACGATGAAGCCGGCGGCCACGAGGATCGACAGTGTCCCGAAAAAGATCAAAAGACCGCTTGCGAAGTGCTCGCCGAGCGCGTGCCGAGCAGGCGGGACAAAGCGCATGATGCAGTAGAGCGCGGTGTTCAGAAGAAACCCGGAGAACATCGCCGAAACGGGTGTGGGTGCTTGGCTATGGGCATCGGGTAGCCACGAATGGATCGGCGCGAGACCGGCCTTCGTTCCGTATCCGACCAGGACGAATATGAATGCAAATTTCATGAGCGTCGGATCGACGTGCGTCTCGGCGGACGCGAGATTCGTCCAAAAGAAGGCCGTCTCGCCCGCGCTACCGACTTGAAGTGACGCCGCTGCGAGCAGCGTCCCCATGAACGCGAACGCGATGCCGATCGAGCAGATGAGCAAGTATTTCCACATCGCCTCGAGCGAAAGCCGGTTGGGATAGAGCGAGATGAGGAAGGCAGTCAGAAGCGTCGTCGCTTCCATGCCGACCCACATGATCCCGAGGCTGTTCGATACGAGCACCAGCGTCATCGCCGCCAGAGAACCAAGCCAAAGGGCGCCATAGCGTCGCGCGATGGTGAGGGTGAATGTCTGATCGCTCGAGGCATTCGTGAAATACACACCGGCAAAGACAGAACTGAGAACGAACACGAGAGCCAAGACGATGATGTGAAAAGCTGAAAAGGCGTCGACGTAGAGCCATGAGGCCGCCGCGGTCACAAAGCCATGGCCGCCGAGGACTGCGGTCCACAGGTTGGCGGCGAGCACCAGCTGTAGCGCCGAGATGCCGACGATCGCGGTCAGCACGTGACGCGGTCGCGATAGAATGAGACAGAGCGCCGCTCCCAAAGCCGGCAAGATGAGCATCGCGGCTATCGATTGGTCCAGAAACACGCTCTACGGAACCCCTAGCCCCTCAGTGCGGTGAGTTGATCGACATCCATAAAGCCGAATTCGCTGTTGATGTGGAGTATCGCGATTCCCATCACGAAGACCGCGACGAACGCGTCGAGGAGTACTCCTAATTCCACCAGAAGCAGCGTTCCGCTGATCGCGATGGCGCTGAAGACGAAGATTCCATTCTCGAGGACGAGATAGCCGATCACTTGCATCAGCGCTTTACGCCGGGTCACGATCAGGAATAAGCCGACGAAGATGAGGAAAATGGACAGAACGAGCATGACGAACGGCGCATGCTTGAGCGCGGGCGTCATCCGCAGGGCCAGCCAGACCGACAGTGCCAAGACCGGGATTCCGAAGAGCGTCGATCCGACGATGCCGATGAACGGTACCACCTCGCGGTGATAGGGTGCGCGGGCTCTCAGCCGGAGGAGCACCCATGGGAAGACGATCCCTTTCAGTACGATGTTTCCGATGGCCAGCAAGACCACTTGGGTCGTCAGGCCATCGGCGTGCATGATGATCGGCACCAGACCGCACAGCAGCCCTTGAAAGGCAAGCCATTGGGGACCGGCGCCTTTGCTTCTTGTCCCGAGGAGAGCAAAGCTCGTTAACAAACCGAGCGCCTGGATGATGCCGAGAAACGGAAGCACTTACGTTTATACCAGAATAATGATGAAGGCGACGGCAGAGAGTGTGGCGGCGCCCAGGATGAATTGCGGCACCCGAATGAGTTGATATCGCGCCATCGTCGACTCGATCGCGCCGATCGCAACGGCCAAGACAGCCATACCCAGGAGCATCGCCGTGCCCTCCAGCCAAAAACTGCCGCTGCGGAAAGGCACGACCAAACCGACGAGCAGGCTGCCGAGAATCCATAATCTGAGTGCGGCCGCGTAATGGATAAAGGCGAGCTCTGGTCCACTATGGTCGAGGACCATAACCTCGTGGATCATCGTAAGCTCGAGATGAGTCGTCGGGTCGTCCACGGGAATACGGTTGTTTTCCACGAGTTCGAGGATCAAGAGCGTCATTGCGACGAGAACGACGGCCGGAAGCGCGTGGACCCAGACGGTTGCGGTGAATCCTTGGTAGATCGGCGTCAGGGAGAACGAACCCGTAACGCGTGCGAGCGTCGCCAGCGCAAGAAAGAGAGTCGGTTCGGCGAGTGCCGCGAAATGCACCTCACGACTTGCTCCCATCCCTTCGAAGCTGGAGCCCGTATCGAGCGCCGCGAGCACGGTCGCAAACCGGCCGAGCGCGAGAAGGCCGGCGAGAACGATCAGGTCTCCGGAGAAGTTTAGCGGCGCCCCGAGGCCGCCAAACGGTACGATCAGGAGTGCGGCCGCCAGCGAAGCGAGATTTACTACCGGTCCGAGGCGAAACAACCAGCTGGTTACTTCGCCGTAGACCACGCCACGCTGCAAATATTTCGCGACGTCCCAGTAGGGCTGCACGAGCGGTGGGCCGCGCCGACCCGCGACCACGGCTTTGGTCCGGTTGATGATGCCCACAAGCAGCGGTGCGAATATGAGGGCGCAAACGGGTGAAACGAATCCGGACATCCCTAGTGTCACCAGACGCTGCCCCAGATCAGCAGCGCGACGAGCGTTATCACGAGATAAAGGACGTACCCGTGGACCAGGCCGTGCTGGAATATCTCTAAGTGGCTCAAGTAATCGAACCACCGGAACACCGGTGCGAAGAGCCCCCTGAGGAATGGATCGCTACTCTCGCTTGAATAGGATGCCGACGCGGGAAAGTAACCTTCCGGCGGAACGAGCACCTCGCGGTTTCTCACAAATAAATGAAACTGCGTCGTCAGTGGTTGGACAAATGACGACGCTGTGTATTGCATCTTCGGTGTCGGCTTTGGGTATCCGCATCCCCAAACTTGCGCCGTCCGGACGGCGGCGAGCGCCAAACGTCGGGAGCGCACCGCCCAAACCGACGCCGCTATGACGATACAAACCGCAAAGACCGAGATCGCGATCGTCAGGGGTCCGGTTACCGCCGTGAGTTGATCGCGGGCAGCGCCGATCGTCAGGCCGGTCGCCGCCGCGACCACGCGATCCAGAGCCGAGACGACGGTCGGCGCCGCCAAGCCAAAAACGACACAGAGCAGCGCCAGGATCGCCATCGCCGCGCACATCGGTCGTGCTACTTCTCGAGCCTCGCCGGCTTCCGGGCTGCGCGGAGAGCCGAGAAACACGACGCCGAACGCCTTTGCAAAACAGGCGGCGGCGAGCCCGCCGATCAGCCCCATGACGACTAACACGATCAGCCCGGCCACAGCGATGTTCACGGCCGGTTGCACGACCGCGAAAAAACTTGCGTAAAAGAGGAGAAACTCGCTGACGAACCCGTTGAGCGGCGGTAATCCGACGATCGCGGTTGCGCCGATCAGGAAGGTCGCCCCCGTCCACGGCATTCGCTTCAGCAACCCGCCCAGCTCCTCGAGTTCGACGCCGTGCGCGGCGCGTTGGACTGCGCCGGCTCCGAGAAACAACAGTCCCTTGAAGATGCTGTGGTTGAGAACGTGGAGGAGGCCTGCGGCAAACCCGATGACTGCGAGGGGCCGTATCCCTTCGGCGAGCCCGAGCACGCCGATTCCGATGCCGAGCAGAATGATCCCGATATTCTCGACGCTATGATAGGCAAGAAGACGCTTGAGATCGTGCTGCGCCAACGCGAACAGAACGCCGAGGACGCCACTCGAGGCGCCGATCGCAATCAGCAGCCAGCCCCACCACGGCTCGGGCGCTCCGAGAAACGTGAGGGTGCGGACGACGCCGTATATGCCGACCTTAATCATTGCTCCGGACATGAGCGCCGAGGCATGACTTGGCGCGGCCGGATGTGCTTCAGGCAGCCAGACGTGCGTCGGAACGATCCCGGCTTTCGAACCGAAGCCGATGAGGGCCAGCAGGAACATCGTCGACGATAGCGCGGGGTTGTCTCTCAAAGCGGCAGCGTAACCATCGAAATCCGAGGTCCCGGCCAGTCGGCCGAGCAGCACGAAAAAAATCAACAAGAATGCGGTCCCCAGGTGCGTTGCCGAGAGATAGATCCAAGCCGCCTTGCGCACCTCCGCCTTTTGATCGTCGAAAGCGACGAGAAAGAACGGACTCAGCGCCATAATTTCCCACGCCAAGAGAAAAAGGAGACCGTCATGGGCGGCAATCACTAACGCCATGCCCACCGTCAGCATGTTCAGATGGAACCAACTTCCCGCGAGCGCGTAACCGCCTTTTCGATCCGCAAGATAGCTGCGACCGTAGAGTGCGGCCAGAATCGAAAGCCCGAAGACCGGCAGCAGAAAGAACGCCGACAAGACATCAATTTGAAAATGCAAGCTGCCGCCGGGCATATGCCAAACGCTCGACATTCCTTCGGCCTTTCCGGTGAGGAGGACGCGGATTGCGCTAACGAGGCCTAAGGCGGACCCGGAGATCGCCCCGACCTGGCCGGCCACCTGAGACACGCCGGATCGCGCGCACAAGACGACGGCCAGAAACCCGCCGAAGAGCAACAGCAAGATTGCGGTGGCAAATACCATCACCATCGCAATATTAACATCTTGTGAGATACGGCGCCAGCAAGTATCTCAGGAAAGCCGTAACTACCGGCCGACGTAGGTCCAGTCGAAGATGTCGACGCTGACGATGGCACCGGTCGTGAACGTTTCGGTTCCCGGCGGCGCCAGGATGAAGCCGTCGGCTTCGCTCGCGGAACGCGTCAGCGCGGAACATTGGTTGTCGAGCGGACGCGCGACGAGGGAGCCGTCACGCAAGCGGATCTGCGCGTAGCAGGCGTACGTCGAGTTCGGTTTCGCACGGATCCGGCCGTCGAGTCGGGCGGGGTGCGTCGACGGCAATGGGTCGCGCCGGCCGCCGAGTGCGAACAGCGCGGGGCGGACGAATTCTTGCAACGCGATGAACGCCGACGACGGATTTCCCGGCAGGACGGCGACGTGCACCGGTGCAGCGCCTGCCGCGGCGGCACGTCTGCCGAAAGCGCTCGGCTTCGCCGGGCGTAGCGCGACGGTATCGAACAGGAACTCGACGCCGAGTTTTTTCAGGAGCGGCTTCACGAAATCGCGCTCGCCGACCGACGCGCCTCCGGTCGTCACGACGAGATCGGCCGACCCGATCGCCTCTTCCAGCGCGTGGCGCAATTTGGCTCGCTCGTCGCCGATCATCGATGCCGCAACGACCTTGGCGCCCAACGCTTCGACCGCGGCAGTCGTCATGAAGGCGTTGCTGTTACGAATTTGTCCGTACGCCGGCGCCGCGTCGATCGGGACCAACTCATCGCCGGTGCAGACGACGACGACCCGTGGTTTTCGGAAGACCTCGACTTCGGAATAACCGTCCGAAGCCAAAAGTCCGAGTGCTGAAGGCCGCAACACCGCCCCCGATTCGATCAGCTCATCGCCGGCACGCGCATCCTCACCCGGCGGGAAGATGCAACTCCCGGCCTCGACGGAACGCAAGATCCTTACGACGCCGTCGCTGGTCTCGACGTCTTCAATCGGCAGCACCGTATCGGCGCCCCGCGGGATCGGTGCGCCAGTCGCAATCGCGGTCGCCGTTTGCGGCGAATGCTCGGCACTCCCCAATTCGGCGTACACCCGCGCGCGAACCGGGAACTCTCGCGGCAGGTCGATCAAGTCGGCGGCACACATCGCGAACCCGTCCATCGCCGAGCGCGCGAACGGGACGAGATCTTCGCGTGCGTTGAGCGTCGCCGCCGCGATTCGCCCGGCGGCGTCGCGCAGCGCGACCCGCTCCGTACCAAGCGGCGCGCAACTCTCAACGATCCGGCGTTGGGCATCCTCGAAGGAGATGGTCGAACGGCCGGAACCTCGCTGCGTCACGTCGCCGGGACTTCGAGCCGGACGCGTCGCTCGTTCGCGTAGACGTTGAAACGTGAGTCGTGCAAAAAACCCACGAGCGTTATGCCGAACGCGCGAGCGACGTCGACCGCGAGGCTCGAGGGGGCCGAGACTGAGCACATGACCGGGATGCCTGCCGAGGCGGCTTTCTGCACCAGTTCGTAGCTCGAGCGGCCGCTGACCATGACGATCCGGTCGTCGAACGGGAGTCGTCGCTGCAAGAACGCCCAGCCAACCAGTTTATCCATCGCGTTGTGCCGGCCGACGTCCTCGCGCAACGTCAACAGGTTTCCGGAAAGGTCGAACAGCGCCGCAGCGTGCAGACCGCCGGTTTTCTCGAAGATCCCTTGCGCGCTGCGCAGGCGCGTCGGCAGCGAGAGAATAGTCGCGGAGTCGACCCGCGCCTCGGAAACGATTGGGTCGACTCCCCGCGTGCGCAGCGCCTCGAGACTCGCCTTCCCGCACACGCCGCATGCGCTGGTCACCGTGAAGTGGCGCTCGAGTGCATCGAGTGCGGGGAGCGAAGAGCCGACCAAGTCGACGTTCACGGTGTTGTACTGTTGCTCGGCGGGGACGTCGACGCAGTATGAAATCCGGCTTACGTCTTCGGTTCGGTCGATCACGCCCTCACTATAAAGGAAGCCGGCGGCCAATTCGAAGTCCGCCCCGGGCGTCCTCATCGTGATCGCGACGGTGCGAGTCTCGCTTCCGGCGCGCAAGCGAATCTCCAGCGGCTCTTCGGTGGCGAGCCGATCGAAGCGCGGGCGAGCCGCGCCTTTGTCGAACGCTAGCAAACGTGTCTCGGTGGAAGAGCCTGAGCGCGACTCGCCGCGGGGTTCGAGCATCCCACGTCTTTCTCGGCCCGCTAGGCATTGCGCCTTCGCCCCGCAGCATTGCGCTAGATGAAAACTGCTACGCTCACCGGGAGAGGGGGCACTTGGGTTGCCGCGAAAGCGCGCCCCAACGGCTCCGCAACGTCTCTTGCTTATGGGGTGATCGAGATGGCTAGTACGGTTTCTCGTCAGGACTTTCTCAAACTGACGGGTATCGGCATAGGAGCGCTCGCGTTTTCGGAACTGGGCTTCGATCTCGCGAAGGCCACGGCGATCAAACGCGAGTTGCGGATCGCAAACGCAACCGAATCACGTTCGATTTGTCCGTACTGCGCCGTCGGCTGTTCCATGATCGCATACACGCGTCCGGACACGAACGGTCAGCCCCAGTTGCTGCAGATCGAAGGCGATCCGGATAGCCCCGTTAATGAAGGCCGGCTCTGTCCCAAGGGGGCGACCGCGCTGCAGTTGGCGAGCTCCAACCGTCGGGTCGAGCATCCAATGTACCGGGCTCCCGGTGCGACCGCCTGGCAACAGCTCACCTGGGACGACATGCTCGACAAGCTCGCGCGCCGCATCAAGGATTCGCGCGATCGCACGTTCGTTGCCGTCGACAAGAAGGGGAATCTCGTCAACCGGGTCGACGGCATCGCCTTCACGGGCGGCGCGACCTTCAGCAGCGAGGAGGGGTACTTCGCCGCGAAAGTGATGCGCGGCCTCGGCCTGGTCTATCTGGAGCAGCAGGCCAGGGTTTGACACGGTCCCACGGTCGTCAGTTTGGCGGCCACCTTCGGACGCGGCGCGATGACGAACCACTGGCGCGACATCAAGAACGCCGATCTCATCCTGATCAACGGGGCAAATCCGGCTGAAGCACACCCGGTAGGTTTTCAGTGGTTCATGCGCGCCAAACTCGATCCTCAGAGGGGTCCGGGCAAGGGCGGCGGGGCCAAGATGATCCACGCCGATCCGCGCTTCTCGCGGACTTCGGCGGTCTCCGACATGTACGTCCGTATACGCACCGGGACCGACGTCGCCTATTTCGGCGGTCTGATGAACTACGTGCTGCAGAACAATCTGCACCATGCCGACTACGTGACGCATTACACAAACGCGTCTTTCATCGTCAGCAAGGACTACTCGTTTAACGACGGGTTGTTCTCGAGCTACGATCCCAAGACGCGCACGTATAAAAACCCAAAGCCCCCACCCGGAGCGGCGGTCGACTCGTGGAAGTACGAGTTGGACGGCGACGGTTTCGCCAGGCGCGACAACTCGCTTCAGGATCCGCGGTGCGTCTTCCAGCTTTTGAAGAAGCACTATTCGCGTTACACACCGGAGATGGTCCAGACGATCACCGGGATTCCCAAAGAAGACTTTCTCAAGATCGCGCAGATGGTCGGCGAGATGGGCCGGCCCGACAAGGTCATGACGATCGTCTACGCGGTCGGACTGACCCAGCATACGACGGGCTCGCAGCTCATTCGCAGCGCGGCGCTATTACAATTGCTGCTCGGTAACATGGGGCGTCCCGGGGGCGGGATGAACGCCGAACGCGGACACGCCAACATCCAAGGCAACACCGACAACGCGATCTCATGGGAGATCCTGCCGGGCTACCTCAAGATACCGCAGCCCGGCCAGAAGTCGCTCGACGATTACATCAAGGCCAGCGCGTCCAAGAAACTCGATCCGAACTCGTGGAACTTCTTCGGGACCAACTACAAGAAGTTCATGGTGAGCCTGCTCAAGACGTGGTACGGCGATTCGGCGACGGCGGCGAATGACTTTGCGTTCAACTGGATACCCAAACCCGCCGGCAACTCGTCCTGGCTCACGATCTACGACCAAGCGTTGAAGAAGAAGATGGACGGCGTCATCCTCTCGGGGATGAGCGCGACCAGCATCGGTCCGGACTCCAATTTGGTGATGCAAGCGCTTTCGAATCTCAAGTGGCTCGTGGTCATGGATCCGTTCCCGACGACGAGTTCCGAATTCTGGCACGGACCCGGCATGACGCCGGCCAACGTGCAGACCGAAGTCTTCCAAGTTCCCTGCACCCACTGGATCGAAAAAGACGGCTCTTTCGTCAACAGCGGCCGCTGGATGCAATGGAAGGACGCCGTCCTTCCGCCTCAAGGCGAGTCGCGCCACGATCATTGGGTCTTGGCCGAACTCCTCTATCGCGTCAAGGCGCTCTATGCCAAGGAAGGCGGCAAGTTCCCCGACCCGATCATGCACCTGACGATGGACTACAAGGATCCGCGCAAGCCGACGCTCGACGAACTGGCACGCGAGGTCAACGGCAAGGACCTCAAGACCGGCAAACAGATGGTAACGTTCGCCAAGTTACAGGACGACGGAACGACGACCGCCGGCGATTGGATCTACACCGGCAGTTACACGCCCAAGGGCAACATGTCGAAACGCCGTAACGGCGTGCAGGACCCGAAGAAAAACGATCCGACCGGGATGGGATTCTATCCGCAATGGGCATGGAGCTGGCCGCTCAACCGCCGCGTCCTCTACAATCGCGCCTCGGCGGATCTTGTCGGGAAGCCGTGGGATCCGAAGCGGCCCGGCATCAAATGGGACGGCGGCAAGTGGGTCGGCGACGTCCCGGACTACCCACCGAAGATGAGTCCGACCGATCCCAACGCCTGGTTGCCCTTCATCATGAACGGTGAGGGCGTTGGGCGCATCTTCTCGAACACGATGGTCGACGGTCCGATTCCCGAGCACTACGAGCCGGTCGAGTCGCCGGTTCAAAATGCGCTTCACCCAACTGTTTCAGCCTCGCCGGTTGTGTTCTTGTACGACAAGGCCGCGAAGCGTGAAAACCGTTTCGGCACGTCGGACGAGTACCCGATCATCGCGACCACGTACCGGCTGACCGAGCACGAGCACTTCGTGACCCAGCAAATCCCGCAACTCGTGCAACTGCAGCCGGAGGCCTTCGTCGAGATTCCGACCGGTCTGGCTCAAGAGAAGGGCGTCAAGACCGGCGACATGGTACGCGTCCATTCGAAACGCGGCGAGATGCACGTTCGCGCGGTTGTGACCAATCGCGTCGGTCAACTCACTCTTGGCGACAAGAAGGTCTGGCAGGTCGGCATCCCGATTCATTGGGGCTTCGTCGGCGTCGCCGCCGAGTTACAGCCTGAGAAATCGAAATACTGGCTTGCCAACGCGCTCACGCCGTTCGTCGGAGACGCCAACTCGCGCACGCCGGAAACCAAAGCCTTCCTCGTTAACATCGACAAGCTGGCCTGATGACGACGCTTCTCGAGACCTCGAAATGGTCCGAGCGCCGGCGACGTTCTGCGGAACTCGTCGAACGCTGGGCCTTTGCGGCCGAGGTCCTCGGTTTCTACCAAGCCTTGCTCGATACGCAAGAGGCGATCTTCGCTGAGACGCGCGAGCGTTCGCTGGAGCCGTCGCAGGTTGCGGCGTTCTCGGCGGAGTTTGCCGTGCCGCGCGTCATCGAGACGAGCATCGATCGCGGTCCGGAGCGCCTCGGCGCGGCGTTGCTCGAGCGTTTTCACGAAGTCGAGGTCGACGAGATCGTGCGGCGCTGGCTGGGCGACGGTGCGCTCTCGGCGGTCGAGCGTTACCTCGCGCGCGCGGCGACGGGCCCGATCCTCGAAGCTCTCGATCAAAATGCGGTTTCCGCGGCGACTGAAGGGCCACGCGACGATCGGCATTGTCCGGCGTGCGGCGGCGTCCCGCAATTGAGTTACTTCGCAACCTCGGCAGAGGACCTCGTGACGGCGCATCGTTACCTCGAATGCTCGCGTTGCGCGACGGCTTGGCCGTTCACGCGGATGGCGTGCGCCTCGTGTGGTGAGGAAGAGACGAAGAATCTGTCGGTGTTCAGCGAGGCGGGCTCGCTCGAGGCCGAACTCTCCGGCGGCATCGTCAAGCATCTTGCGGGAGCCGGAAAAGACGCTCGGCCTGTCGCCCAGTTTCCGCACCTCCGCGTCGACGGCTGCCAAACCTGCAAACACTATATCTTAAACGTCGATCTCTC
Source organism: Candidatus Zemynaea palustris (assembly GCA_003134695.1). Classification (GTDB taxonomy): domain Bacteria; phylum Vulcanimicrobiota; class Vulcanimicrobiia; order Vulcanimicrobiales; family Vulcanimicrobiaceae; genus Zemelea; species Zemelea palustris. The sequence continues at coordinate 145,738 of PLCB01000012.1, forward strand.
ACGCGACGGCCGAGCCGTTCCGGTTGTCGACGAACTCGCGGCGCTGCCGCTGGACCTGTACGCCAAAGAACTGGGGCTGACCAAAATCGCGCCGAACCTGATGGGGTTTTAAGAGATGCCTGAACCAGTCGGATTCTTTACCGATTCCAGCGTTTGCATCGGTTGCAAAGCCTGCGAGGTCGCGTGCAAAGAGTGGAACCAGCTCGAGGGCAACACGCCCAGCTGGGGCGACGGCTTCGACAACACCAAACAACTCGATGCCGAGAACTGGCGCCACGTCAAGTTCATCGACAACGTCCCGCAAGGCGAGATGTTGACCGGTAACGGCGCCGCCTGGCTGATGATGTCCGACGTCTGCAAGCATTGCAAGAACGCCGCATGCATGGAGGTCTGCCCGACCGACGCGATCGTTCGCACGGAGTACGACACGGTCTACATTCAGCCGAGCGTGTGCAACGGTTGCCGTGATTGCATCTCGGCCTGCCCGTTCGGCGTGATCGGGTTCAGTGCCAAGACCGGTGCCGCGCAGAAATGCACCCTTTGCTACGACCGGCTCCAGGCCAACATGCAGCCGGCTTGCGCGAAGGTTTGCCCGACGCAGTCGATCCAGTTCGGGACGCTCAGCGACCTGCACGCCAAAGCCGACGCGCGTCTGGCCACGCTGCACGCGCAGGGCAACGACAAAGCCCAGCTCTACGGACGCGACGACTCGATCTACGGCGGCCTCAACTCGTTCTTCTTGCTGATGGACAAGCCCGAAGTCTACGGCTTGCCGAATAAGGAAAACGCGGTCTTGCCGAGTCGCAACAACTTCAAGAGCTACCTCGCGGCCTTCGTCGCGGCTGCGATCGGCGTCTTCGCCGGCGTCAAAGCCTTGAGCGGTCCAAGTCCGAGTTCTGGTGAGTCGACGGGAGGAACGGCATGACCGAGCACTTTGCGACGCGACCGGGCTGGGAATGGTGGATCACGCTCTACTTCTTCACAGCGGGACTTGCGGGCGGACTCTACGTCCTCGCGACGATCTTCCGCTTCCGCGGAACCGCGCGCGACGAATCGCTTGCGCGCATGGGCTTCATGTGGGCCTTTCCGCTGGTCGTTCTGTGTGGTGTCTTCTTGACGATCGATCTCGGCAAGCCGCTCGACTTCTGGCACATGATGATCAACACGACGCCGGGAGCCGGCGGGCTCAACTGGAAGCCCTGGTCGCCGATTTCGATCGGGACGTGGGCGCTGCTGGTTTTTTCGGTCCTCTCGTTTATCTCGTTCATTTTCGCGTACTCGATGGAGCGCCGCGCTCGCGCCGGTGACACCGACCTCGCGCCGCCGGGCTTCGCCCGTATCTTCAACGTGCTCGGCTCGATCGCAGGGCTGTTCCTCGCATCGTATACCGGCGTCGTTCTCAGCGTTTCGAACCAATGGGTCTGGAGCGACAGTTGGGCGATCGGCGCGCTCTTCGTCGCGTCGGGGCTCAGTGCGTCGGCGGCGTTGATGGCGTGGGTCGGGCGAGCGCGTGCCGACGCGTCGACGGAAGCGCGCCTGCAACGCGCCGACGGCTACTTCGCGCTCCTCGAATTGGTCGCGCTGGTCCTATTCTTCGGCACGCTCGCGATGGCGGGGGCGCTCGGCCACACGCTTCACGGAATCTACTGGGTTCTCTGGATTCTCGTCGTGCTGAGCTTGATTCCGCCGCTCCGCGCGCTTGGAGCGCGAGCCCAGGCGGCTGGCGGGGCGGTTTCAGCGCTGGTGGTTATCGTCGGCGTGCTGCTGATGCGGATCGCCGTCATCTTCAGCGCTCAGTACTAGNNGTAGCCGCTCTTAGACCCCACCGCCGGCGCGACGATCTGACCACACGACAGATACTTGCTGGTGTCCGTCGGTGAGCCCACGTTGATCGCGTACGGGTGCGAAAGCAGCTCGGCGAGGCTGACGCCCTTCAGAACGGTCACCGATTTTCCGGTGTTCATCGCCTTGAGCGGATAGGCCGCCTTCGGATCGAGTTTCGCGCATGTCCCTTTGTGGATGTTTGTCGGGTAGAAATTTTCCGGGATGAACATCACATCTTTATAGAGGATCGAGACGGTCACGGATTTCGGATCGGTCTTGTCTTGGGTGATCGTCGCCGTCCCATTGAGAACCGAACCGTTCTGAGCCTTCATCGCAAGCGTTACGCTGCCGGAGGGCCCGCCGGCCGCGTGAATCGGTGCCTGCGTAGCAAGAGCGAGCGCGAGTGCGCCGGCGATCGGCGCGAGCGCTGCGAGGGCGTGGCGCATGGAGCCTCCTATAGCCAAGACGTTGCGGGTCGACCTTCAGTGGGCAAGCGGCCGAGCCCTTACGACCCGGGTTTTGCGGGCCCGAGCGGGAAACGACGGACGATGGAAGGCCCCGCGTTTGATCCGGGCGTGTTGACGCTGCTTCCCGAAGTCGATGTGCGTCGCGCCCTCGCGGGACGAGCGCTCGCGTTCCGCCTACTGGCGCCGCCCTTTCCTGCGCTCGGCGTCGGCGTCTTGCGGGTGCTGCGCATCGCCGAATACGGGGCGCGAACCGAGATCGTCGCGGGCTACGAACGCTACGAACGGCTGCCCGCATGAATGCTCGCGCGGCGGTCCCGCGTCACGTGGCGATCATTATGGACGGCAACCGCCGCTGGGCGAAGGCGCACCGCCTTCCGGTGATCGAGGGTCATCGGCGCGGCATCGTCGCGTTGCGCGAGGTGCTGCGCGCCGCGGGCGACGCCGGCGTCGAGATCCTGACGGTCTACGGTTTCTCGACGGAAAACTGGCGCCGCGACAAGACGGAGATTTCGCTCTTGCTGGACCTGTGCGTCTACTTCGCACGGAGCGAACTCGAGGAACTTTGCCGCAACGACGTTCGCGTTCGCATCATCGGGCAATATCAAGCGCTGCCGAGGGCCTCGCGCGAATCGCTCGACCGGCTCGTCGAGCGGACCGCGAACAACCGCGGTGTGCTGCTGAATCTGGCGGTCAACTACAGCGCCCGGAGCGAGTTGCGCGACGCGGTCGCAGCGCTCGCGCGCGAGGTCGCCGAAGGGCGGGTCGACCCGGAGTCCATCGACGAAGCGCGTTTATCGAGCTACCTGTATACCGCCGATCTCCCCGACCCCGAGCTGCTCATTCGGCCGGGCGGCGAGTCGCGCTTGTCGAACTTCCTGCTCTTCCAAGTTGCGAATACCGAACTGTACATGACCGACGTCTATTGGCCGGATTTCGGACGCGAGCACTTTATGCGGGCCCTCGCCGCGTACTCGTCTCGTCTGCCGGCCGCGGGAGCGGTGTGATGGCGACGGCGTCGAGCGCGACGCAAAGGACGCAACGCTTCCCCGATCTGACGCGGCGAGTGGTGTACGGCCTCGCGGTGGCTGCCGTCGTACTGGGCTCAGTCGTCAATCTCTGGACGTTCGTCGCCGTCGTGCTCTTCATTACGCTTGGCTCCCTGTACGAACTGGCAGGTCTCACCGCGCGCAAAGAGCAGCCGCTGGTCTTTCCGGTCGCGGCGATCGCGGTCGCGAGTTACATCGTCCTCGCCGCGCTGGGTGTGCAGCACACGTACGAACGCGTACTCCTGGCAGGGACGCTGATCGCCTCGCTCGCCGTCTCCCTGTTCATCGGCACGCGCCGCGGCTACATCGCGCGCAGCGCGTTCACGCTCTTCAGCGTCCTCTATATCGGCTGGCTCGGATCGTACTTCATCGCTCTGCGTACGTTGCCCGCCGTCGGCGCCGCGTTCACGATCGCGTGCGTCGTGCTGATCTCGAGCACCGACACCTTCGCCATGCTGGTCGGCAGCGCGTTCGGGCGCACGCCGCTCAGTTCCATCTCGCCGAAGAAGACGTGGGAAGGCGCGGCCGGTGGTTTTCTCGCGACGGTTGCGTTCGGTGCGGCCTTTGCGCTCGTTCCGCAACTCGGCGTACCCTGGTGGGACGGGATGCTGATCGGAGCGATCACGAGCTTCGCGGCGCAAGCCGGCGACTTGGTCGAGTCGGCCCTCAAGCGCGACGCACAGGTTAAGGACGCCGGAACTTTTCTCGGCAGTCACGGCGGGATTCTCGATCGCTTCGACTCCTACACCTTCGGCGGCATCGCATTCTACGGCGCGATGTATCTCACGCATCATATTTTGCGCTGATGCCAAAAAGAATTGCGATCCTCGGTTCGACGGGCTCCATCGGGACGCAAACCCTCGACGTCATCGCGCGCCATCCCGATCGCTTTCGCGTCGTCGGGCTCGCGGCCGGGAGACGCACGGCGCAGTTGCTCGAGCAGGCCAAGCGCTTCGAGCCTCAGTTCGTTTCGTGCGCCGCCGTCGACGACGTCGAGAGTCTTCGAGCGCAACTTCCCTCGCACACCCACGTCGCGAGCGGTGCGGCCGGCCTGATGGTCGTGGCGGCCGAGAGCGGCGCCGACGTCGTCGTCGCCGGCACCGACGGCGCCGTCGCGTTTGACGCGATCTTCGCGGCGGTCGAACGCGGGGCGCGGATCGCGGTCGCCAACAAGGAACTGATCGTCGCGGCCGGCGAGTTGCTGGTCGCGGCCGCGCAGCGCAGCGGCGCGGAGATCATCCCGGTCGACTCGGAGCATAGCGCGCTGTTCCAGTGTCTCGTCGGCGAACCACGCGAACGGATCGCGACGATGATCTTGACCGCTTCAGGCGGTCCGTTTTGGGAGTTGAGTGCGGACGAGATGCGCAATGCGTCGGTCAAGGACGCGTTGCGGCACCCGACGTGGCAGATGGGCGTCAAGAATACCGTCGATTCCGCCAGCCTCATGAACAAAGGGCTCGAGGTCATCGAAGCGAGCCGGCTGTTCGGCGTGGGGCCCGAGAAGATCGAAGTCCTCGTGCACCGCACCTCGGTCGCGCATGGTTTCGTGGTCTTCACCGACGGCAACGTGAAGGCGCAACTCGCGCCGCCGGACATGCGGTTGCCGATCGGCTACGCGCTGGCGTACCCTGACCGGCTCGACGACATCGAGCGCGCCGATCCATTCGAGGCGCTCGGGGCGCCCGGGGCGGCCCTGGCTCGCCTCGAGTTCCAGCGGCCCGACCTCGAGCGGTTCCCGTGCCTCGGGCTGGCCTATCGCGCGCTCGAGCGCGGCGGCACGGTCCCCGCGGCGCTCTCGGCGGCCAACGAAATCGCCGTCGAGGCCTTCGTGGACGGGCGGGTTCGGTTCGGCCAGATCGCCGAGATCGTCGCCGCCGCGGTCGATGCGACGCCGGACGAGCCGCTCAGTCTGGAGAGCGTGCGAGGGGCCGACGCGAGGGGGCGCGACCTCGCGAGGGCGGCCGTCGAGGCGCGCCTAGCGGCTCCGGCGAACTGATAGCCGGATTCATCCTATGTCTTACGTCCCCGTACTGGCCCTCCTGAACCCGACGCTCGAGGGCCTCGAGAAAATTGTCGTCTTCCTCGTCATGATTTCGGTGGTCATCCTCTTGCACGAGGCCGGCCACTTTATCGTCGCGCGCCGCGCCGGGGTTCGCGTCAACGATTTCGCCCTCGGCTTCGGCCCGACGCTGGTCAAGTGGACCTCGCCGCGCAGCGGAACGAACTATCGCATCAACCTGCTGCCGATCGGCGGCTACTGTGCGATGCAAGGCGAGGACAACAAGACGAGCGAGGCCGAGCAGCAGCGGCATTTTCTCGAAGCGCACGTCCCCGAGTCCGACAATTTTCAGGCGAAGTCGACCTGGCAGCGGCTCGCGATCATCCTCGCCGGCCCGATCTCGAACTTTGTCCTGGCCTTTGTGATCCTCTTTGTCGCTGCGGTCGGCTTTGGGATCGCGTCGGATAAAATGAGCGCGAGGGTGGGACCGCTCAGCGACGGATGGCCGGCAAAACAAGCCGGTCTTCAGGTCGGCGACACCATCCTGGGGATCGATGGGGTCGCCTACCACGACGGCGACGCGATCGTAAAGAAGATTCACGCGTCGGCCGGCATCCCGCTGAAATTCACGATTTTGCATCAGGGCATCGAGCGGACGCTGACGATCACGCCGCGCGCGGACAAGAGCCCAGACGGCAAGACCATCGGCCGGATCGGCTACATCCCGATCGCCGAACCCCGCCGAGTCGGGCCGGTCGAGGCCGTGGGATTGGCCTGGAGCAACCTTTGGTTCGTCCTAAGGGCGAATGCCACCGGTCTCGCATCGCTGGTCGTCCACCCCTCGTGGAACAACGTTCAGGGCCCGATCGGAATGGAACGGGCCGCGTCTGCGTTCCAAGATTTAGGATGGGGACTCTATTTACAACTCGCCGCGCAGATCTCGGTCGCGCTGGGCATTCTCAATTTGCTGCCGATTCCGGCACTCGACGGCGGTCGAGCGATGTTCATCGTCTTTGAGATGATTCGCGGCCGGCCGGTCGACCCCGAACGCGAAGCGCTGGTCCACTTCACGGGATTCGCGTTCTTGATGGTGCTCATCGTGCTGGTCGCGTACCACGACATCACGAACATCATCTCCGGCAAGGGAGTCTTCTAGTGATTCGCGTTCGGCGGAAGTCGAAGCCCGTCTGGTTGAAGAATCGGAGCGACGAATCCGACGCACCCGGCGTTTGGATCGGCGGCGACCATCCGGTCGTGGTGCAATCGATGACGACCACCGATACGGCCGACTACGACAAGACGCTCGAACAAGTTTACGGGCTGAAGATGGCGGGCTGCGAGGTCGTGCGCGTAACCTGCAAGGACGCGGCCGACGCTGCGGGGATGCCGCACATCGTCAAGCGTTCGCCCGTGCCGATCGTCGCCGACGTTCATTTCGATCACAAGATGGCCCTGGCGTCGCTCGAGGCCGGCGTCGCGAAACTGCGCCTCAATCCCGGCAACATCACCGATCCCAAGAAGACGCGCGAAGTCGTCACGCTCGCGAAGTCGATGGGGACGCCGATTCGGATTGGCGTCAATATGGGCTCGCTCGCGCGCGATCTTGAGGAGAAGTACGGTCACACGCCTGAGGCGATGGCGCTTTCGGCGCTGCGCCACATCGAAATTCTCGAAGAGCTCGAGCACACCGACATCATCATCTCGCTCAAAGCGCACGACGTCGCGACGACGGTACACGCCTATCGCCTGATGGACCAGAAACTCGCCGAACGCGGGACGCCGTACGCCCTGCACCTCGGGATCACCGAAGCCGGGCTACCGCTCGCCGGGACGATCAAGAGTTCGATTGGCCTGGGCATCTTGCTTTGGGAAGGCATCGGCGACACGCTGCGCGTCTCGCTCGCAGCCGATCCCGTCGAAGAGGTTCCGGTTTGCTGGGGGATTCTCAAGGCGCTCGGGATTCGTGAGAAGGGTTTCGACATCACCGCATGTCCCTCGTGCGGACGCGCCGAGATCGAGGTCGTCGATCTCGCTCGGCAAGTCGAAGCGATCGCGCGCGAATACGCCGCACCGGTGAAGGTTGCGGTGATGGGTTGCGTTGTCAATGGCCCCGGCGAAAGTAAAATGGCCGACGTCGGTATCGCCGGAGGCAAGGGGAAGGGCGCGATCTATCGGAAGGGCGCCTTAGTCGGAACGTTCCCCGAGGCCGAACTCCTCGATGCGCTCCGCGCCGAAATCGAAAAGGTCATCCTCGATCAATATCCTGACTTCGCTCACGAAACGTCGCATGGCAAAGAAACGCTCGCTCCTGCCTAGCCGCAACATGGTGCTCGTGACCGTGCTGATCTCGACGATCGCATCGGTCATGGTCGCGGCGTCGCAGCCGCCGTCGCTGCACATCGACGGGCTGAAGATCACCTCCGACGTGCCGCCCGTGACCTCGCTCAAAGGCGAAGCGTTCGTGCCGTTGCGGCCGGTCGCCGAAGCGCTCGGCGCCGAGATGTCTTACGACCGGAAGACTGGTACCGTCGAAGTCTTGCACGGCAACGACAAACTCAATCTGCGCGTCGGCGAGAAGCACGCGACGTTCAACGGCAACAGGATGACGCTCAAGCAGGCGCCCTTCGCGGTGCGCGGCCGCATGATGGTCGGTCTCAGCACGATCCACCGCGCCTTCGGCTCGAAGGTCAGTTACGATCGCGCGCGTGCGAAGATCAACGTCACTTCGCCGAACATGGTAGAAGCCGGCGCCCAACAAGATTCTCAATAACCTGCGGCTCTCGCGGGTTGGTTAGACTGTCTTGCCGGTGAGGACGCGCGCGAGCATCACGAAATCGCCGCGCAGCGAGTAGAACGGATGTTCGAACGTCTTGGGCTGGTTCTTTTCGAAGACCCAGTGTGAGAACCAGGCGGGCGCGTAGCCGGCGACCAGTGCGACTGGGATCAAGAGCGGCCGGCGGGTGAAAATCGCCGCCGCCAGGATCGCGACGGCGGTCATCGTCCCCGCGGCGTGACAGAGTTGCGTGCGGCGGTCGGAGTGCGCCGCCAGATACTCGGGTAGAAATTCTTCGAAGGTCACGGCAAGAGTGATTCGGGGAGTTCGTAAGAGACCTCCCGCTCGGGGCGCGACATGCGATAGCCGTACGAGAAGTAGATGACCAAGCCGCAGACGAGCGCGCCGAGGAACCAATATAGCGTGCGAACGTTGAGCCCGTAGACGATCAGGATCAGCGAGAGCAGAATCCCGGTGAGCGGAAACCACGGAACCAGCGGCGAGCGAAACGGGCGCGGCAGGTCGGGGCGCTTGTAGCGCAACCAGATCACGCCGGCGCAGACGACGATGAACGCCGCCAGCGTCCCGATGTTCACCAGATTCAGCAGATCGGTGAGCGGGACGATCAGCGTTAGGATCGCGACGCCGACGCCGGTGATCATGGTCTGCAACGCCGGCGTCTTGAAGCGCGGGTGAATCTTGGCGACGAACGGCGGCAGCATCCGGTCGCGTGCCATGACGTAGAAGATGCGCGTCTGACCGAGCAGTGAGGCGAGCGCGACGCTGGTCGTTCCGGCGAGGACGCCGATGATAATCATCGCGTCGACAAATCCGTTGTGCAGGGGTGCGACAGCGTTGGCCAAGGGAGTATCCTGACTAATCTGCTGCCACGGGGCCGTGCCCACCAAGACGACTGCCACGACGCAATAAATCACAGTCCCGATGGCAAGCGCGCCGATGACGCCGACGGGGACGTCACGCTTCGGATTACGCGTCTCTTCAGCGGTCGTTGTGGCGGTGTCGAATCCAATGTAGATGAAAAAGACAAGGGCTGCAGCCGGAATGACGCCGCTTCCGCCACCGCCGCTGAACGGCTGCAAAGAGCCCCAGCCCTGGGGAATGAACGGCACCAGATTTGCCGGGTGAAAGAGCGTGACGCCGAAGGCGACAAAGACGACGAGCGCCGTAATCTTCAAGACGACGAAAATGTTGTTGGTGGTCGCAGTCTCGCGAATGCCGATCGCGAGCAAGGCTGAGAGGAGGAGCACGAACACCGCCCCGATCACGTCCCCCTGCGAATGCACGAAGTCCCAACGTGTAACGTTCCACCAGGCATTTGGATCGATGACGAAGTTTGACGTCTGCGCCCAGTGGGGTAGAACGACGCCCGCGCGCTGCTGCAGCACCAATTGAAGGTACTTCGAGAACGTTTGCGCGACCGGCGCCGCGCTGATCCCGTACTCGAACAGCAGCGCAAAGCCGATGATCCAGGCGACGACTTGGCCTAACGTCGCATAGGCGTAGGTGTAGGCGCTGCCGGCGATCGGCACGATTGAGCCCAGTTCCGCGTAACACAAGGCGGCAAAAAACGAGGTCAGCCCTGCGAGCAGAAACGCCAAAATCACCGCCGGGCCCGCCAGATGGACGCCGACGCCGATCGTCGCGAAGATCCCGCCGCCGATCATCGTGCCGAGACCGATCGCGATCAGGTCGCGTGCGCCGAGCGCGCGACGCAGATGTTGCGGGCGCGACTCGTCCCGCAATGCGTCGATCGAGAGCGTCGAAAACAACCTTGCCACAAACGAGGGCGCGCTTGGTGACTTTGCCATCGGGCCGCGGTTCACCCGAGTCTGAGGCTCAACCTGGAGGCTTCGTGTCGGCGCGCCACAGATGTTCGGGGCGGCCGAGGGCGTGATTGATCCAGCGCGACCACACGAAGAGCGCGTCCGAGAGGCGGTTCACGTAGACGAGCGCCTCGGGCTCGATCGGTTCGCTTTCGGAGAGGGCGAACAAGAGGCGCTCGGCGCGGCGCGCGACCGTGCGCGCCTGATGGAGAAACGCTCCGGGATACGCGCCGCCGGGATGGATGAAGTTGTCGAGCGCCGGCAGATCTTGCTGGCAGCGGTCGATCGAGCGTTCGAGCGCGCGCGCGTCCTCGGCGGTGATGCGCGGCATCCCTTCCCAACGATCTTTAGGAAGCGTCGCGAGATCGGACCCGAGATTGAAGAGGACGTCTTGCGTCCAGGCGAGCCACTCGTCGAGTTCGACGGAGCGCCGGCGCGTCAGATCGTTCGTGTGATCTTTGACGTCGTGCAGCGCCGCCCGCGCTAAGCCGATGACGCTCGAGAGTTCGTCGATCGTCCCGTACGCCTCGATGCGCGGTGCGTGTTTTTTGACGCGCTGACCACCGACGAGCCCGGTCGTCCCCGAATCGCCTGTCTTCGTGTAGATTCGCGTCAACTTCGGCATGCGACGACCGGCTACGCGAGGACTGTCGAACGGCCCTGCGAACTGTGGCGGGTCATGGCGTCCGGCAAACCTGAAAGCGAGCAAGTCCCGCCCAAAACGCCGGACCTCTCGACCTGGTACAACGCGATCTGCTACAAGGCGGAGCTGGTCTCGCTCTCGCCGGTCCGCGGCTGCGTCGTCTTGCGGCCGTACGGCTACGGTTTGTGGGAGCGATTACAGAGCGCGCTCGACGAGCGTTTCAAGGCCACCGGTCATGAGAATGCTTATTTTCCGCTCTTGATTCCCGAATCGCTCCTGACGCGCGAAGCGGAGCACGTGGAAGGCTTCGCGCCCGAAGTCGCTTGGGTGACGCAAGGCGGCACCGAAACATTGAGCGAGCGGCTTGCGATCCGGCCTACTTCCGAGGTCGTGATCGGGGTGATGTACGCCCAATGGATCCAGTCGTATCGTGATCTTCCGGTTCTCATCAACCAATGGGCGAACGTGGTGCGCTGGGAGAAGCGGACGCGCCCGTTCTTGCGCACGCTTGAGTTCTTGTGGCAAGAAGGCCACACCGCGCACGCGACCGAGCAAGAAGCCGCCGCAGAGGTCCAACAGATGCTCGACGTCTACGTCGACGTCGCCGAGAACATCTGCGCGGTGCCGGTTTACAAGGGCGAGAAGAGCGCGAGCGAACGCTTCGCCGGCGCGGCGCACACCTTTTCGATCGAGGGGCTCATGCCCGACGGGCGCGCGCTGCAAGCCGGGACGTCGCACGAGTTGGGACAGAATTTTTCGAAGGCCTACGACATCACGTTCGCCGCCGAGGATCAGACGATCCAGCACGCCTGGACGACGTCGTGGGGGATGTCGTGGCGAATGCTCGGCGCGCTGATCATGGTGCACGGCGACGACCGCGGTTTGCGCATCCCGCCGAGGATGGCGCCGATCGAAGCGGTGATCGTCCCGATCGTGAAAGCCGGGAACGACGAGGTCGCACTGGCGGCGCGCTCGCTCTTCAAACGACTGAAGGACGCGGGTCTGCGGGTCAAGTTGGACGAACGCGACCTGCGGCCGGGCAACAAGTACGCGGATTGGGAGATGCGCGGCGTCCCGTTGCGTATCGAACTCGGCGAGCGCGACATCACGCAGGGCGTCGCGACGCTCGTGCGGCGCGACAAAGCGAAGGGCGAAGAGGGCGGCAAGGTCGTCGTCCCCCTCGATGAAATGGTCGACCGCGCGCGCGGCATCCTAGAAGCGATTCAGAACAACTTGCTCGCCCGGGCGCGCGAACATCTGCAATCGCACACGTTTATGGTCGCCGAGCGCAACGAGTTTTTCAGGATGTGCCGCGAGCGCGCTGGGATGATCGACATCGCCTGGTGCGAGCGCCCGGAGTGTGAAGCGTTCATCAAGGTTGAGACGAGCGCGACGTCGCGCAACTTGCGGCCGCTCGAGGGCGGCCCGACGGCGTGCGTCGCGTGCGGCGAGCCGGCGCGCGTCCGTGCCTACTTCGCGCAGGCCTATTAGTGCGCTGCATCTGCGCGCTCGCGCTGATCTCGGTTGTCGCTGTGACTTCGGCGGCGCCGGTCTCCGCCGCGCCGGAGTCGACGGCGGATCTCAACGCGACCGCCCGCGCCGCCGGAAACCGCCATGACGAGGCCGTCAAGATCGGCCGCGTCCTGTTTGCGACGATCTGGCCCGCGCAAATCATGCGCATCCGCGTCGACTCGGTCGGACGCCATTCGATCGCCGGGCTGATGTTATCGGCGGTCAAGTTTCACCAGGATCTCGATCGCGCCGGCTTTTTGAACGAAATCGAGTTGCTCGTACGGCGAACGTTCGCCACCAGCGGAGTAGAAGAAGTCGACGTCTGGGCGACCGTCCCTATCCCGGTGAAGGCGCACGCGAACGTGAGCGGCGACTTGGCCGAGCCGACTTCGCGCACGGTCTTCGCGGTGACGTGCCGGCGCGATCAGCTTTCGGGTCTCGTCGCGCGCCTGAGCATCGGCCAGGGCGTCTATTGGGCCGAAGAGTTCAAAGCGAGATTGCATGGCGGAGAGCGAGGCTGACGACCGTGCGGATCGAGCTCGGCGAAGGACCATCCTGCGGCGCTGCAAAACTTGCGATGTCTTCATGATTCATGTGAAAGTGCTGGCGCTTGTACCGTAGGTCGACCCTCCCGAACGGAGTTCGCGTGCTTACCGAGGCGATGACCTCGGTGCGCTCGGCGTCGCTGGGCATTTGGGCCGACGTCGGATCGGCGGCCGAGAGCCGCGAGCAACGCGGCGTCTCACACCTCGTCGAGCATATGCTCTTCAAGGGGACGGAACTTCGGTCGGCGCGCGAGATCGCCGAGACCATGGATGGCGTCGGCGGCAATCTCAACGCGTTCACCGATAAAGAGACGACCTGCTACTACGCAAAGGTCATCGACCATCACGTCCCGCTCGCGATCGATGTTCTCGGCGACATGTTTCTCCACTCGGTATTCGACCCGACTGAACTCGCCAAAGAGCAAAAGGTCGTGCTCGAAGAGATTCGGATGTACGACGACGCGCCGGACGAGATGATTCACGATCTCTTCGTGCGAGCGATGTGGAGCGGCTCGAGTCTCGGTGAGCCGACGATCGGCTACAACGAGACCATCACCGCGCTGACCCGGGACGACCTTCAAGGCCATCTGAAGAAGCACTACGGGCCGAACGTCGTGATCGTCGCAGCTGCCGGCAACGTCGAACACGATCGCATCGTCGAGCTGTGTGCGAAAGCGTTCGCCGATTATGATGGGCGCAGCGACCCNNGCCTACGTCGTGCTCGGGACGCGCGGCCTCTCGGTCCGCGACGAGCGGCGCTATCCGCTTTCGGTTTTGGACACGGTTCTCGGCGGCGGCATGTCCAGCCGGCTCTTTCAGGAAGTCCGCGAGAAGCGCGGCCTTGCCTACAGCGTCTATTCGTTTCAACAAGGTTACCGCGGCGCCGGGCTCTTCGGCGTCTCGGCGGGGACGTCGCCCGCGACGGTTCAGGAATGCATCGACGTGATCGTCGAGCAGTTACACCTGATGGCTGACAAAGGCATTGCCGAAGCCGAACTGCGGCTCGCGAAAGAGCACATGAAGGGCGGCCTGACGTTATCGCTCGAGAGCACGGCCAGCCGGATGATGCGGCTCGGCCGGAGCGAGTACAATCTGGGGCGCGAGCTCACGACCGAAGAGATCGAAGCGAAGATCGAAGCGGTCACGGCCGAAGAAGTGCTGGCCTTGGCCAAAGAGATCTTCGCTCCGGAGAACTTAGGATTGTGCGTCCTCGGCCCCATCGACGCTTCCTCGATTCGCTGGCAGACTAGCCCCGCCGTCGCGTGAGCGCGCTGCCGGCCTTCTGGTCGTGGCAACTCGCGCTGGCGATGGCTCTCAACGCCTTTCTGCAGTGCGTGCAGATCGGTGCGTACGCCGCGCGCATCGCCGGCGTCCAGACGGGACGGGTCGGGACGTCGATCTCGCTCTTCAATCTGTTCGTGACCGCCAGCCGGTTTGCCAACATGTTTTATGCGCCGATCCTGGGGTCGATCGGCGACCAGGCGGCGAAGATGCTCGAGCACAACCCCGGCCTGACGAACCTCGAGATCGCACAATTCGGATGGCAGATGCGTACCATCGTCTTCGCCGGATCGTTCGGAACGATCGTCGGCGCGTTGCTCCTGCCCGCCTTCGTCTATCTCTTCGTGCGCGGCGTCGCGTCGTTCGAGCGCAGCGGCTCGATTCCGAGCGCGCTGCTGCGGCTCTTCGACCCGCGCGTCTGGCTCGACGTCGTCCGCCAAGTGCGTTTTCCGTCGCCGGCGCTGCTCGGCCAATTCTCGCTGGCCCATCTTCCGACGAAGTTGCTCGTCGGCAACGTCGTCGTTACGGGGGTCTACGCGATCGGCGTCGTCGCGTCGTACTACGCCAGCCTCATCCAACCCGAGGTCGCGCGGACCGCGCTCTCGGCTTCGGGTTTGGTGAACGGGATCGCCACGATTTCGTTCGCGCTGATCGTCGATCCGACGTCGGCTTTTCTCGTCGATCAGGCGGCGAAGGGCGAACGTCCCGTCGAGCACGTCCGCTCGATGGTGTTCTACCTCGCGTTGACGGCGATCGTCGGAACGCTGCTTTCGCAACTCATCCTCTACCCGGCGGCGATCCTGATCGGGGACGCGGCCAAGATCATCAACGTCGTGCATTAGACAGGTGGCATCATGAAGCAGATTTTTCGTGCGCTCGCCCTCGGCGCCGTCCTCGCCTTTGCGGCGGGCGGCTGCGCGACGAGCATCAGCGACGCGATCGTCACAACGCGCAATCATCAGGCTGACCTGGCGCTCGCCAACCAGAACTATTCCGACGCCGCCGTCGCCTACCGGCTCGCGTTGCAATTATCGCCGCACGACGAGCATGCCCGCGCCGGACTCGCCGAAGTCCAACTGAAACTCGCCGATCAACTCTATCAGAACTCGAAGTTCGACGAAGCGCTGGCGGCCCTGGCGATCGCGGCGAGGTACGATCCGCAAAGCGTGCGACTCGCGGCGCTTCGTTCCGAGATCGATGACGCCCGCATCAAGCGCGAGATCGTCGTCTCGAATTTCCCGGCGTATCGCGATACCGAGCTTACGATTCGCCGCTCCTACGCCCAACTGAAAACGCAGAGCGCCGCGGTCGTTGCGGCCTTGCAGCGCTTCGACTACACCTACGACTCAGCGCAGCTGAGCAAGGCGATCCGCGCCTCGTTCGAGTTGAATCAGGAAGTCGGCCGCTTGTCTGGGCGTTTGATCAATTACCGGCAACTGGTCGAATCCGGCTCGCCCGAAAAGGCCGCGGACGCGCCGGCAAGCTCGTCGGCCGCGTCTTTGCTTCCCCTACCGTAAACATCGCGACGCTTGACGCTCCCGGCTAGATCTTGACACCGCCTACTTCGCGGCGGACGGGATGGTCAACGACGATTGCGCGACACCCCTTTTTCACCGCTACCGCGTGCGTCGTGCCTACAGAGACGACTACTGCGTGGCCGCCGCGAACGCACCTCGTTTCTTCATCGAGCGTCAGGTCTACCTCTCCCTCAATGATGTGCCACACCTCTTCGTTAGGATGCGAGTGCGCGCTCAGCGCGGCGCCGGCGTCGATCTCGTAATAGGCGAACGTCATGTGCTCGGAGTGAAAGAATCGACCGTGCCAACCTGGTTTCGGCTCCGCTTGTGGAAGCTCGCTCGGATCGATAAATCCCATATCCATCCTCCTCGACTCTCGCTTCTTCGCTTGTTCGACCTATCAGCGTATCGATCCGGCCGCGAGGGGACAGGGCTTCGCTTTGCCGGCGAGTTCGAGTTTGCGGAAAGCCTGCCAGCGTGCTTCGGCGCCAGGTAGGATCTTCGCAGGATCGGTTTCGTAGACGGGCCAGCGCCCCTCGGGATTGGTGACCGGGAAGCGTTCGAGCCAATGGCAGAGGTCGCGGTTCTGCCGCATGCGGCGGTCCTCGATCGAGATGAACGCGCGCGCGCCCTTGTTGATCGCGCTTTGTTCGTCGAACGGCGTCCAGAGCGCCGGATCCTCTTCCCAGCCCTTGCGGTTGATGTAGTAGAGTACCGACGGGTCGTAATGCGCCATGACGACCAGAATGCCGGCCGGCAACGTCGTATCGAGCGTTTTGGCCGCGCGATAAACATCCGGCTTATCGTCGTAGTAGTCGTGCACGGCGGCCCGGCCCAGCATCAGCATGAAGGCGAAGACCACGCCGCCGAGCGCGATCCCGCCGGTGTTCCAGATCTCGTACCGGTTGACGACCTCGCGGACGCGTGCGATCAGGCCACCGCTCCAAAGAGCCGCAAACGGAAGCCAGACGTACAGGTAATAGTCGACGCGCTCGACGCTGACGACGACGAACGTATACGCCACGAGCGCGAGGAAGTAAGCGGCCAAGAAGCTGCGCGCTTCGACGCGTACCGGCACCACGATGGCAAGGAGCATGAGTCCGAAACCGATCGGTCCGAGCATCGTCGCATGCAACATCGCGAGCGCGTCGTTAAACTGGCCGAACTTGTGCGCAAATGCCGCCGGCGACGTGAACGCCGCGATCAATTCGGGGAGCACGTGCTTCGAGGTGATCCCGCTCGCCCAGTGCCACTCGGCGATCGAGCGAACGTACGCGTCGTAGGCGAGGTATGGAAGAACCGCGACCGCCAAAAACCCCCAGAATGCCGGGCGCGCGAGCGTCGCTCGCCAGCCCCAGCACGCGATCGCAAGTGCGACGATCGGGACGAGCGCTACTGCGGCGACGGGTTTCGCGAGAATCGCCAGCGCGGTCAAGGTCGCGGTGAACCAAAAGATCCGCCGCGGGTGGCGAAGGCCGGCGCCGTCGGCGATCCAGACGAAGCTTGCGTAGAGTGCGGCCGTCATGAACGCGACCATCGCGGTGTCGGGCATGAACGCACGCCCGTAGTAAAGGCTGCCTGGATAGATCGCAACGAGCATCGCTGCGGCCAAGCCCGCGGTCTCCGAGCGAAATAAGCGGCGCGCGAAGAAGCCGACGGCCCCGATTGTCACCAGGCTGAAGCCGATCGAGAGCAGGCGCCCGAAGACCTCGTGAATTCCGAAGATCTTATAGAGCGTTGCCGCCAAGAACGGCACGATTTGCAACTCCAGCTCGACGTAGTTCGGCGGCGGCCCGTTGTAATCGACCTGCGGGTGAAACGGGTTGAAATCGAGCGTCGCGAAATTGCGCGCGATCGCCGCCGTGTCGCCCTGGCGCCAGCCCGGATGGTCGAGGATCGGATCGTGGATGCCCTTGAGCCTCAGGACGAGGCCGACCAGCAGCACCAATCCGAGCGCAACGTGCCAGAGGCCGAGCTTGCGTGTCACGGCGATGGACGGAACGTCCAATATTTGTTGACGAAAAAGTTGACGAGCATACCGGAGAGCGTCGCGCTGAGCCAGAGCCGGTGCCCCGGCCCGAGAGACGGCTCGAGCAAGCGCGATACGATCAAACCGACCACGAGCGCGATCGCCGACACCGTCAAGAATTGAAAGCCTTGCACGAGCGCGTGGCCCGTCGAGCGGAACGTCCAGATCCGATTGAAAACGTAATTCGACACGCCGCCGATGAGAAACGCGATCGAATACGCCGGCATGTAGATCCGCGAGTGCTCCGCGACCGGCGTCAGCGCGAAGATCAGGGTGAAGATGACGAGGTTGATCACGAAACCGGAGGCGCCGACGATCCCAAATTTAACGAACTGCCGTACGCCTTGCCGCTGCGTGATCCGCTGCATCAACTCCGGAGCGTTGACGAACCGGCTCACGCGACCCAATACCAATTCGCGAACAAGACCGTGAAGAGCCCGAGCAGCGGGAGCGAGAACGCGACGATCGCTGTGTGCACCCACGGGCGCTGGCCCCACAGTGCGAGGATCGCGAACATCGGGAAGAGGACGAGCGCGAAACGCGGCATGCTCATCAGGCTCGACGTGCACAGCGGAACCAGGACCGAAAGCGCCATGTACGCGGAGAACGAGGGACGAAGCCGCTGGAAACCGGCGATCGTCACGGCGATCATCAGCGCGGTAAAGGCCAATTCGATCGCCTGACCGGCGACCGTCTGCGGGATGTGCGACGTGAACATCAAGGCGATGCT
This sequence comes from Candidatus Zemynaea palustris, assembly GCA_003134695.1. GTDB lineage: Bacteria > Vulcanimicrobiota > Vulcanimicrobiia > Vulcanimicrobiales > Vulcanimicrobiaceae > Zemelea > Zemelea palustris. Next base: position 163,948 of record PLCB01000012.1, read on the forward strand.
GTGCCAAAGGCTAACCCACGGCGGCGCGAGGTGGCGGTTCCAATGCGCTTGCACGTGCGAGAAATAGAGCGGGTCGCCGTTGAGGACCCAGAGGGTCGTCATGTACGCGACGAGGCCGAGAAGGATCAGCCCGCCGCCGGCGACGACGCGAATCGAACGCGCGCGCCCCGCGAACGGATGCCGCCACGAACCGGCGGCCGTCGGCGTCAGCGCTTCGATCACGTAGGGGACGAAAAGCAAGATGCCCTCGACCCGCGTGAGCGCCGCCAGGGCGCCGAAGATGCCCGCCGCCAACCACTTGTGCTCGCGGATGTAATAAAACGATGCGACGGTCAACGCGAAGAAGAGCGCCTCGGTATAGACGGCCGAGAAGAAAATCGCCGTCGGGAAGATCGAGACGTAGAAAATCGCGCGATGCGCGACCACACGATTGTATTGGTGCTCGACCAGCTTGTAGAAGAAGAGCAGTCCGAAGAGGAACGCGACGTTCGAGATGATGAGTCCGCCCACCAAGTAATTCCCGATGAGCCCACCGACGATCCGAATGAGCAAGGGATAGAGCGGGAAGAACGCCATGTCCGTCCCGTAGTAGCCGCGCCGAGCGATGTCCAGATAATGAACCGCATCCCAGCGGCCCCAGACGGCGAGCAGCGGATTGCTCGAGGCGGCGATGTGCTGGCCAGGCCGTTGTGCGATGATGACCGAGGCCAACTCGGCGATCACGATGATCGGGAGTCGCGTCACGACGAACGTGACGAGCACGTCGCGCACGGTCGGAACGAAACGCGCGGCGATCAGCATCTTGGCGAGCGACCACAGCGCGAGCGCGACGAAGGCCATGCGCGACGGGCTGCCGATCCAAACCGGCAACACGAGACCGAGCGGATAGGTCGCGAGCAGTCCCCAGGAGATCGCGTCCCACTGCAGCGCGTTGACGACGTCGGTTCCGGCGCGTCGCGCGAAGTAGTGCCCGTATCCGTACCAAGCCGCGGCGGTCACGGCGAGCCCGAGGACGAGCGATGCGAGGAATGCCAACTCGCCGGCACCGACGTGGAGACGCGTGACCGCGCCGTACCAGAAGAGCAGGCCGAGCGCGAGGCCGCCGAGCGCGACCAACCCGATCGCAAGCGGCCCGCACTCGCCGAACGTCGCGATGACGGTCGAGAACCGTTCCCGGCGCTCGTCGAACGTGGCTTGGGCGGACATTGGCGGTCCCTGGTGTTCGCGGCGGACGGGTGGGGCCCCCCGGCCAAACGAAACGTCGGAACCGGCCTGTGGTGTTGGATAGCGCGTGAAGATCTATCAGTACGACCTCGTGATCGTCGGTGCGGGCTCGGGCGGTTATGCCGCCGCCCGAACGGCGCGTGACTTGGGTGCGACCGTCGCCATGGTCGATACGGGGCCGCTCGGCGGGCTGTGCATCTTGCGCGGCTGCATGCCGTCCAAGACGCTGCTCGCGACGAGCGACCGCGCGCAGGAGGTCCGCGACGCCGGCGAACTCGGCGTGCAGGCCGCAGCGCCTAAGATCGATCTGCCCTACGTCATGGCACGCAAACGCGAGGTGATCAAGGGGTTCACCGACTTCCGCATCGAGGAGCTGCAGTCGTTTCCTTTATATGAAGGGGCGGCGCGATTCGTCTCGCCGACGCAGATCCAAGTGGGAGACGAGGCGCTGCTCGAGGCGAAGTCCTTCGTGGTGGCGACCGGGAGCGTCGTCGCGCCTCCGGCGCTCCTCGGCTTGGAAGAGGCCGGCTACATCGACAGCGACGCGGCGCTCGAAATCGGCACGCTCCCGACATCGCTGGTCGTACTCGGCGGTGGTTACGTCGCCTGCGAACTTGGCCAGTTCTTCGCCCGGCTCGGGGTCCGCACGACGATGCTGATTCGAGCCAAGCACCTTCTGTCGCACGAGGATCGAGACGTCGGCGAATCGCTGACGGACTGCTTCCGCGATGAAGGGATCACGGTCGAAACCGGCGCGCAGCTCTCGCACGTCGAGGTGCGCGGCAGGCAGAAGGTCGTGCACTTCAAGCAAAACGGCGAAGCCCTCACGGTCGCCGCCGACGAAATCTTCTATGCCCTCGGCCGCCTTCCGAACGTCGCCGACCTCGATCTCGACGCTGCCGGCGTCAAGCATCACGCAATCACCGGTATCGAGATCGGCCCCGACATCCGAAGCTCGAATCCGAACATCTTTGCGGTGGGTGACGTGACCGGAGAGTACCCGCTCGTCCACGTCGCGATCCATCAGGGCGAGATCGCCGCACGCAACGCGATCTTGGGGACCTCCGAGAACGCCGACTATTGGCTGTGGCAGACCCACACGATCTTCACCGATCCGCAGATCGCGATCGCCGGCTGGACGGAGAAGAATTTGGAACGCAAAGGGATTCCGTACCTCGCCGGCGCGTATCTGTTCAGCGACCACGGCAAGGCGATCTCGATCAACAAGACCAAGGGTTTCGTCAAGATGCTCGCCTCGCCCGACGACGGCAAGATCTTGGGCGCCGCAATCGTGGGCGCCGAAGCTTCTGATTTGATCCACGAGATGATCGTCGCGATGCATTTCGGCGCGACCGTCTACGATTTCGTGAAGATTCCCCATTTACACCCGACGCTGGCCGAGATCCTCACCTATCCGGCGGAAGATATCATCGCTCAGCGAGACGTCGGCGCGCCGGCGCGAGTCGCGGCGGCGATGTGAAGCTCGCGATCGTTCAGTTCAAGCCGCGCAAGGGCGAGGTCGAGACGAACTTGGCTGCGCTCGGCGACGTCTTCGCGCAACTCGCCGCCGAAGAGAAACCGTACGATCTGATCGTCTTCCCCGAAGCGGCGCTCACCGGCTATTTCTTGGAAGGCGCCGTCTACGAATTGGCTTTTTCGACGAACACGCTGGCCGAGCGCCTGGCGCGGCTCTGGCGCGAACGCGCACCCGTAAAGCGCCTGAAGCCCGTCGACGTCGCGATCGGCTTCTACGAGAACGACGGCGGGACGTATCACAATTCGGCGATGTACCTGCACGTCACGCCGGAGCGTCACGAGGTCATCCACGTGCATCGCAAGATGTTCTTGCCGACGTACGGCGTGTTCGATGAGGAGCGCTTCCTCTCGCGCGGACGGCGTTTGCAGGCGTTCGATACGCGCTTCGGCCGGATGGCGCTCTTGATCTGCGAAGACATGTGGCACGCCCTGATGCCGACGATTGCGGCGATTAAGGGTGCGCGCGCGCTGATCGTGCCGAGCGCCTCGCCCGGCCGGGGAATCGAAGGCCGCGACGGCGAGCTGGAAAGCATCCGGTATTGGCACGAATTGCTGCACGCGACCGCGGTCGAGCACGGCGTCTTTATCTTTTATGCCGGCCTCGCCGGCTTCGAGGGCGGGAAGGGGATGACGGGCTCGTCGCGCGCCGTCGATCCGCGCGGCGCGACGCTCGCCGAAGCGCCCGCGCTCGGGGCGTTCATCATTCGCGCCGAAATCGATTTCGGCGAAGTCGATCTGGCGCGCGCGAGCCTTCCGCTCCTGGGCGATCTCGGCGCCGTGCTACCCGACCTATTGCTCGACGACGAGCTGCTGCCATCCCTGGCACACGAACGTCGCCCGTGAGCGTCGCAACGCTGCCGATCATCGACGCGGCCCCGAGCGTTCCATCGCTCGCCATCGACTGCGCGCTGACGGCCGAGTGGCTAGAGGCGTTCTTGCGCGACGAACTCATCGAACGCCGTGGCGTCAAGAGCGCGGTCGTCGGCCTTTCGGGGGGCGTCGATTCCGCAGTGACGGCATTCCTGTGTGCGCGCGCGCTCGGACCCGAACATCTTTGGACGATTCGCATGCCGTACCGGACGTCGAGCGCGGGGAGTCTCTCCGACGCGCAGCTCGTCATCGACGCGCTCGGCTGCCGCGCGCGTACGATCGACATCAGCGGCGCCGTCGACGGTTATCTGCAGCACGAACCGGAGGCCGACCCACGCCGGCGCGGCAACATCATGGCGCGCACGCGCATGATCGTGCTGTTCGATCAGTCTTCCAAGCTCGACGCGCTTCCGATCGGGACCGGAAACAAAACCGAAAGGCTGTTGGGATATTTCACGTGGCACGCCGACGATTCACCGCCGGTCAATCCGCTCGGCGATCTCTTCAAGACGCAGGTGTGGGCGCTGGCGCGTTACCTCGGCGTCCCACCGTCGATCGTCGACAAAGCACCGAGCGCCGACCTCGAGGCCGATCAGACCGACGAAGGCGACTTGGGCATCACGTACGCAAAGGCCGACGCGATCCTCTCGCTGATGCTGCTCGGCTACGACGACGTTCGCACGGCCGCCCGCGGCTTCACACCCGAAGAGGTTCGGCTCGTGCGCCGGCGCGTCGACGGGACGCATTGGAAGCGACACCTGCCGACGACGGCGATGCTTTCGAACACGGCGATTAACGAATTCTACCTACGCCCCGTGGATTATTGATATGGCGCGCGTCGCTTTTCGCGCGCCAGGATAGGTTGATGCCAGACTTCGACGTAACAGAATACCCGTACGTGTTTTTTCCGGTCGGACTCAACCTGCGAGGGCGGCGTTGCGTCGTGATCGGCGACGATCGCGAGGCGCGTGAGAAGGCCGAAGCCTTGGCGCAAGTCGGCGCCGTCGTCGAGCGGATCGAGGACTCGAGCGCCGCTACGGAAGACGTGGTGCGGGACGCTTTCTTGGTGATCAGCACGCCGCAGGACGAAGCGCTTTCGGCGCGATTGCGAGCGCTAGCCGATCGACACCGATTTCTCTTCAGCGCGATCGATCAGCCGCGTCACGGCTTCGTCGCGATGCAGGCGATCGCTAAGGCCGGTCCCGTGCGCATCGCGGTTTCGACCGGCGGAATCTCGCCGCGCGTCGGTGCGAGCTTTCGCGCGGCGCTGCAGGCGGCCCTCGACGCGACCTTCGTGCGTTTCATGGACTGTTTGAACGCGCAACGCGAACGCAACCGGCGAAAGATCGGCGAATCCGAGGAGCGCCGCGCAGCGATGCGGCGCGCGGCCGAAGGCTTTGAGGTGGACATTCGTTTGACGTATCCGGACTGGTTTGAAGACGACACGAGCCTCGGCCCCGAGGTGAAGCCTGGCTAGCATCGAGATCGTGACGATCGGGACCGAGATCCTGCTCGGTCACCTGGTCGATACGAACAGCAGCGAAGTCGCGCGCGCGCTCGCCGACCACGGCGTCGACGTCTATCAGATGCATTCGGTCGGTGACAACGCCGCACGCCTCGAAGCGGTGCTGCGGGGCGCGCTCGAACGCGCCGACGGCGTCATCACGACCGGCGGACTCGGGCCGACCGTCGACGATCTGACCAAAGACGCGGTGGCCTCCGCCGTGGGGACGACGCTCGAATTGCACGAACCGTCCTTGCGTGCGATCGAAGCGCGTTTCGCCGCGCTCGGCCGGACGACGCCGCTCGGCGAGAACAATCGCCGCCAAGCGATTCTGCCGCGCGCTTGCGTCGTGCTGGAAAATCCCAACGGCACGGCGCCCGGCTTCGTCGCGCTGCGTGCCGACGGAAAGTTCGTCGCCTGCATGCCGGGCGTACCGCGCGAGTTGCGCCCGATGCTGAAGGAGCGCTTGCTGCCGTGGCTCGCCGGCCGCTTCGGTCTGCAGGACGCGATCTACACGCGCACCCTGCACACGGTCGGGATCCCGGAATCAGATCTCGACGCGCGCATCGAGCCGTTGTTCCGGAGGCTCGAGAATCCGAAGATCGCCGTTCTCGCCCACGATTTTCGCGTCGACGTCAAGATCATGGCCAAAGCGTCCGATCGCGCGGCGGCCGACGACTTGATCGCGCCGGTCGAAGCGGAGTTACGCGAACGCATCGGACGCGGCATCTTCGGTGTCGATGACGAGCGCCTCGAAGACGCGCTCGTTCGCGTCCTCACCCAGCGCGGGCTGACGCTCGCGACGGCGGAATCGGTGACCGGCGGCGGCATCTCCGACACGCTCGTGCGCGTCCCGGGCGCGTCGAAGGTTTTCCGCGGCGGAATCATCGCCTACGACGACTCGCTCAAGACCTCGCTGCTCGGGGTCGAAGAAACGCTGCTACGCGCGCACGGGGCGGTGAGTGCCGAAGTGGCCGAAGCGATGGCGCGCGGCGTCCGCGCTCGCTTGGGCACCAACTTGAGCATCGCGTCGACCGGCATCGCGGGCCCGAGCGGTGCGAGCGCCGAGAAGCCGCTGGGGCTCGTATTCTTGGCGATCGCGCACGACGACGAAGTCGAGGTGCGCCGCATCACGTTCCCAGGCTCGCGTGACGACGTGCGCCGACGCAGCATTATTGCCGCATTAAACCTGCTGTGGCGCCTCCTGGCGAAAGAGGAAACGCGGCCCGTCCCTCCTACGTGAGAGATAATACTCCCTACGCTGCCGACGCCGCACGGCAAGAGGATGAAGCGCTTGAAGCGACCTGCCTTGTTTCCGTTCGCCGCGATCAGCATACTTGCATTGGGCGCCTTCATCGCTGGCTGTGGTGGTGGAGGCGGTGGTCCCGGGCCTGTGCCCACGAACTCGCCGACGAATTCGCCGACGCCGAACGGCGCCCCATCGGGTCCGCAAACGACGTTCACGCCGCGCACCTCGGGCACGGGCCAAACGCTCTCCGTGTACAGTATCCAATCGAATCCTTCGGGCCTTGCGATCACGGTGGGTGGGCAGGCGAGCTGTAACGGCGTCACCCCCAAGACGTGCACCCCGATTTTCTCGAACACGCCGTATCCAATCTCGATCGCACCGAACAACGGCAACGCTACGTTCAC
>PLCB01000048.1 GCA_003134695.1 Candidatus Zemynaea palustris
AGCCGAAGGTATACGACTGACCGCGACGTAGCGGCGGGATACCGCGCGAGTCGAGCTTCTGACGGTTGACGTAGATGTTGACGAATTGCAGCACGTTCGAAGTTTGATTTCGATTGCCGACGTTGGTCACCGTTCCGGCGAGATGATACACGTTGATTGGGCCATTCTGGCTGACATTTTTCACGGCGACCGAAACGATCGCCGGGTCGGCACCGTTGCAACCGGTCGGCGCGAGCGCGATCGCGTTGCTCGAGGCGAGAAATACCGAAAGAATTGAGATGGCCAGCATATGCGAGTTCCTTCCGCCTGTCTAGAGGACCAAATACACCAGCCAGGCGCGCTCCGCAGCGGCAGTGCCCGTGGCCGGTCGCGGTGACCTCCGCTGACCTGTATACCCAATCCGGACGAGGATGTTCGGCGAGGTGTCGAACCCAGCGCGAAATGAAGCGTCGGGGTCTGCGAGTCGTTGCCTGGATTGTCGTCGTGCTCTGTCTTACCGCCGGCGGTTGCGCGCGCCCACCCGTGGCGCCGCAGAATGAACCGAGCCAACCGCTGTCGCCGGCCGTGCGTTATCACGCTCCGCCACGGCCGCAACCGCGCGTCACGACGCCTCGTCTCGCGAGCGTTCCGCACGTTGCCGCCACAGCGCAGTCGCGGCCGTATTCACTCGTCCCGGCGATTTATTCCGTCTCTGCGACGCCGAAGGTCGCAAGGGCCGGCGACACGATCGTCTGGAAGGTTCGTACCAGCAACGATGTGACTTCGGTCAGCGCGAGCGCGACCGGATTCACCATACCACTTCAGCGTCAAGCTCCAGGGCGTTTCGGGACGACCTTTGAGATCCCGGCCATGATGCCACCCTTCTTTCGCGGAACATACCTGATCGGCATCGATGCGCGCAACGCGGCGGGAATCAAAGCGACGTCGCACCTCACGTTGCGCGTGCAATAGGCCGCTTCGTCAGCAACCCGAGGCAGAACGCGGCCGCGACGCAGATGCTGGGCAATACGCCGGAGAGCTGCGGATCGACGCCGACGATCGCGCTGCCGATGGCAGGCGCGAAGATCATCGACGCGTTGCTCAACGAGTCCGCGAAGCCGAGCATCGCGCCACGGTGCTGCGCCGGCGCGGCATCGGCGATCAGTTTGTTGAGCATTGGGCGCAACACCGAGCCGCTCGCCGCCCAGATGATGAGCACGATGGCGAAGGTCGTCAACGACGCGACGAATACGACGAGCGCGTAGGCGACGAACGCCGCGACGAAAGCGATTTGCGAAAGCCCGAAGTCACCGAATCGCCGTGCCAGACGATCGACGCCGAAGATCAACATCGCCGCGCCGACGACCCCCGCGGCGCCGAGCAGCAGGCTGGTCCCGGTGGAATCGATCCGCAGCTCGCGATCGAGATAGAAGCCGAAGACCGTGAAGAAGTACGTGAACGAAAAGATGAAGAGAAACTGCCGTCCCATCAAATTGAGCATGGAACGGTCGAGCAAGGCAGAGAACAGGCTGCGCCGGTCGCGCTCGGCGGGCACGTGCGGCGGCGCGTCGCGTAAGGCGAAGATCGTGAAGACGATGTTGACGACCTCGAGCGCGCTCGCAGCCCAGAACGGTGCGGCGAGCCCGAGTTTGAGCAGCAGTCCGCCGAGTATTGGGCCGACGACGAAACCGAGCCCGAAGGCCGCGGTCCCCCAGGCCAGCGCTCGTTGCCGATCGCGCACCTCGACGACGTCGACGATGTAGGACTGGGCCACGCCGAGATTTCCGCCGCCGAGGCCCGCGACGACGCGCGAAAGAAACAACACCGGGACGTTGCCGGCGAGCGCGATCAGCAGATAGCCCGCTAGGGTGAAGCCCTGCGACGAAAGCAAGACTTTCTTGCGTCCGACGTGATCGCTCAAATATCCCCAGCCCGGTGACGACAGCGTCGCGCAGAGTGCCATCGTCGAGATCAGCATCCCCATCTCGAACGGCGAGCCGGCAAATCGTTTGGCGAGCGCCGGCAGCAGCGGAATCAAGAACGTGAATCCCAGCACGTCGATGAAGACAATCGCATACAAGGGATAGACTTGGCGCGGCAGGGCGCGCTTCACTTATGGATCGAGTCGATCCAGCGTACCGTTTGCGGTGCCTCCGCCGATGGAATGTCGAGGTTCACCACGACCGGTTCCTGTCCGCTGCGTACCAGCACGCACTCAAGCGGCTCGTCGGCGCCGGCGTTGATCTCCTGGTGCGGAACGTACGGCGGGACGAAGATAAAATCGCCCGGGCCCGCTTCAGCCGTGTACTCGAGGCGCTCGCCCCAACGCATTCGCGCCCGCCCCTTGACGACGTAGATGACGCTTTCCAGTTCGCCGTGATGGTGCGCACCGGTCTTGGCGTGCGGCGCGATCGTCACGGTTCCGGCCCAGAGTTTTTCCGCACCGGCACGCGCGCGATCGATCGCGGCGGCCCGATGCATTCCCGGCGTCTGCGGCGTGTTGTCGTCGAGTTGATCGCCCGGGATGACGCGGACGCCGTCGTGCTTCCAGTCTTTGCCCATTGAGCGCAGGTCAGGCTTGCGGGACGTACAGTTCGGCGCCGTGCTCCAAGAACTCGGCGGATTTCTCGGCCATCCCGCGTTCCGCGTACTCGCGCACCTCTTGCGTGATCTTCATCGANNGGCAGCGTTTCGTCGTGGAAGGCGCGCGCCGTCTCGGGATCGAGCGCGAGTTCGAACTGGTCCTCCCAGCGGAACTCGAAACGCGCGCGGCTCAGGACGTCGTCCCAGTGCCGTGCGTGTGCGTGGCCTTTGGCGACGTCGGCGGCGTGCGCCGCGATCTTATAGGCGATCACGCCGTCTTTGACGTCCTGCTTGTCGGGCAAACCAAGATGTTCTTTTGGCGTGACGTAGCAGAGCATCGCCGTCCCGTACCAGCCGATCATCGCCGCGCCGATGGCGCTCGTGATATGGTCGTAACCCGGAGCGATGTCGGTGACGAGTGGACCGAGCGTATAGAACGGCGCCTCTTT
>PLCB01000017.1 GCA_003134695.1 Candidatus Zemynaea palustris
TCCCAGGTTAGCTCTTCCGCTTTTCCGTTGACCTTTTCGAGAGCCTGATAGATCGGCACGGTGCCGATCGGAACCGGCGAGTTGCGCAGAATCCACTCGCGCGTCTCGTGGATGTTCTTTCCGGTCGAGAGATCCATGACCGTGTCGGCACCCCAGCGCGTCGCCCAGGTCATCTTCTCGACCTCTTCGTCGATCGACGAGGCGACGGCCGAGTTCCCGATGTTGGCGTTGATCTTCACCAAGAAGTTGCGGCCGATGATCATCGGCTCGCTTTCGGGATGGTTGATGTTCGCAGGCAGCACCGCTCGCCCGCGCGCGATCTCGTCGCGAACGAATTCCGCTTGCATCCCCTCGCGCAGCGCGATGAATTCCATCTCCGGCGTGATCTCGCCGCGACGAGCGTAGTGCATCTGCGTAACGTTGGCGCCCGGTTTCGCGCGGCGCGGAGGTCGCTTCGTTTCGAAGCGAAGCGCGTCGAGTTCCGGCATCGCTTCGCGCGCCCGCCGGTAGATCGAGGTGGCCATTTCCAGCCGTACCGTATCGGCGCGCCCTTCGATCCAGGCGTCGCGCATCGGCGCGATCCCGAGCCGAACGTCGGTCGCGGCGTCGGGATCGGTGTTGGGGCCGCTCGTGTCGTAGACGCGATGGCACTCGCCGTTGGTCAATTCGATCTCGCGCATCGGAACGCGAATCGAACGATCGCGCTCGTGCTCGAGATAGATCTTCCGCGCACGCGCTCTGCCTTTGGGTTCAGCGATCATTTGCTCTCCCTCCGCCGGTATCAGCCGGATCAGGTTCGACGGTCGGCGACGAACATCGCCCTCTCAGCCTGTCTCGCAGGCACCCGTGTCGGGGTCTTCAGAAGGTCCGCTACGCCCCCGTCCAAGACCTCTCAACCGGAGCCCCGCGCTCGAATAGCACCTCGTCGCCGCGTTTGTGAGGGTCTACGCATGGGTTACGTTACGAATTCGCGAGACGGAATCGCTCGACTGAAGGCACGTGCCGAACCGAATCTTGCGGAGCTCGCATTGCTCGTTCGGCGTTTCGTTCGTTCCAACGCGCCCGAGGCTCGCGAAATCTTTTTCGACGGGCCATACGCGTTTTCGATGATCTACAACGCCGGCCCGCAATACGCGCAGTCGTTCGCGTACATCGCCGTTTACAAGAAGTGCGTTAACTTGGGTTTCGCGCAAGGCACGATGCTCCCCGATCCTCACCGCGTGATGACGGGGACTGGACGCCTCATGCGACACGTTCGGATCTCCGGTCCGGCCGATCTCGAACGCCGGGGCCTCGTGGAGCTGCTCGACGCCGCTGTCACGCTCGCCGCGAACTCCGGCGTCGCTTACGAGCGAGTCTCGAAGCGCTGAGCGGTGCGCATTAGCGCGAGACTCTTCGGACCCTCTGCTCGTTTGCTTAGCGCGCAGCTGGCGATCGGTGCTGCCGCGATCTTCGCGCGCTATGCGCTATTGGGCGCGGGACCCCTTGCGGTCTCGGCCCTCCGCCTTACGATCGCCGCGATCTTGGCCGCACTGGTCGTTCTCGCCGCGCGACGCAACGTTCCCATCGGGCCGCGACGCGAACTCGCGCTTGCCTTCGCCGGCGTCGCGCTGGCCGTGCATTTCGCGACCTGGATCGCATCGCTGCTCTACACCTCGGTCGCGATCTCGACGCTTCTTGTTTGCACGTCGCCGCTGTGGACGAGCGCGTACGACGTTCTGGTCGAGCGAAAACCACCATCCCGGGCGTTCCTCGGCGCGCTCCAACTGGCTGCAATCGGTCTCGTGGCGATCGCGCTGCAGCATGCCGCTCCCGCGCCCGTCGCCGGTCACGCGCTGCTCGGCGATCTTCTCGCGCTCGCCGGCGCGTTCGCCCTCGCCGTGTATTTCATCATCGTGCGAGCTGCCGGAATCGTGCCGGCTCAGGGCGATCCGTTATCGACGCCGGCCATCGTGGTGCGCACCTACGCCTGGGCGGCGGTCGCGCTGTGCATCGTGGCTCTTGCCGGCCACGAGTCGCCGCCGAGTTTGTCGAATCTTCCGTCGTGGGGCGGGATCGTCGCGATGGCTCTCATCTCACAGTCGCTCGGCCACACCGGAATGAATGCGGCGCTACGAAATTTCAAGCCGAGCGTCGTCGCCTTGAGCACGCTCCTCGAACCGCCGATCGCCGCCGTCCTCGCGGCGCTTCTCTTCAACGAGGCGCTCACTATTCAAACGATCGCCGGCGGAGTCGCGATCCTCGCAGCCGTCGCGATTACTCTCCGAGAAACTGGGCTTTCAGTCAGCTCTGCGACAAGCGGCAATCAACTCTAGCGAAACGAAGCGAGCAAGCCACGAAGGGCCTTCATATCGAAGGCCTCCTTCCTTCCGGACGCGCCGACACTGATGAGGCCACCATTACTGGAGAAAACCGCCGTCGCCGTCTCCAGGCCACTGTCTTCGCACAATATTCGGTGAATATGAATCGTTCCGATCTTTGCATGTACGGCTTCGGCGCGTAGGTTCGACGAGCGCTTGCAGAATAGAGTTTTGCGGAGCCCGTTGTCCATCGAAGAAGATTGATCCTTAACTTGATTCGAACCGCTAGGAACTCTCGGCAACTGCATCTTCATCAAAAGGATCGTGAACTGATCGCTGTTCCTCGCCGGAGGCTTTCGGCTGATGACGAGGGTCCTTGAGATCAGCATGTCCATCGCAAACGTCTCGCGATACCCAGCCGGGACTGCGAACGTCCCGAACTCTGCGGCGACCCTCTTGATGGTCGCAGGATCTTGTGCCTTACCCGCCATGCGGAGCACGGAGACTTGAACAACCACGAAGGCTAGAACCAATAGGCCGATCAGAGACCCGAACACGATCAGGAGAATTCGCGCCGTGCTGCTCATCGGCTAACGCTTCGACGGGGTGGTGCGGATGACGTGCCCGGTGCCCTCCGCCCGGGAGCTGGCTCTCGTTCCGGGCGATTACCCCCTTCTTCCGTCAAGGCTCTCGAATCGGTCCACGCTCGCGCGAAGGAGGTGAACGCCCTGTGTCAAGAAAACGCGCACGACGACAAGCGCGCCGATATCGTGGTGCGGAGGAGCGAAGGTTCGTTCTGGTCCGTCGATCCGTTCGACAACGGACCCTGCTTCGTCGACGAAACGACACTCTTCACGGGTGAAGCGGATTGCAATCCATTGTAGTGCTCGGAGGTAGTGGCAGCGGCCTGATCGTTGCGGAGACCCTCGTTCGGCTCGCAGAACGCGGACAAGCGGTTCGATTGGCTGGATTTCTCAATGACGCCGTTGGTCGGGGGGAGCACATCGGCGAGTATCGCGTTCTTGGCGCGTTCGCGGACTGGCAGAAGCTCCCGTCCGACCTGTTGTTTATCGCGGCCTTCCCCGCCGCGAAGGCCGCCGCGGAGCGCCATGCTCGCTTGAACGGGTTGGAAATTCCGGACGAGCGTTGGACGAGAGTCATCGATCCGAGTGCGCTGATCGCCGGCTCGGCGCGCCTCGACCTCGGTTGCTACGTTGCTCCGAATGTCATTGTCGAGCACGGCGCGCAGATCGGCAGGCATACAATTCTTCGAGCCGGAGCGTATGTAAGCCACGACGTCCGGATCGGCGATTTCGCCTTCGTCGGACCGAACGTCACGATTCTCGGTCGCTCGATCGTGGGCACGGGAGTGCATCTCGCCGCGAATTCAGTCTGTCGCGACGGCCTCAGCCTTGGGGACTATGCGGTGATCGGCCTCGGATCCGTCGTCCTGTCCGACGTCGCGCCTCACGCCATTGTCGCTGGTAATCCCGCTCGGCTTCTTTCGAGCCTCGAGGCTTCGAGCTCTTCGCGCAGCCGCGCGTAGGCTACCGCCAATTCGCGCGTGTAACGAATCGCTACATCGAGCAACTCGGCGCCTGATTCCGGATAGATCTTCGCAACTGGCGAAAGCGGATCAAACACCACCTCCGGAACGCCGTCGTCGTTTGGATCGAGGTATTTCAATCCGATCGACAAGAACTCTTCATTGTTCCAGTTGGTCGAATGCTGCATGCGTTCGTAAATCCGCTGCCATTGATGGGCAAAATTGCTCTCGTTGCCCATGGCGATAAAGACGGGGGCTCCCAGCAGCGCCTTGCATTGAATCTGTTTGACGCTCCGCACTGGGAAATGGGCCAATTGCACGGTGGGCAACTCAACGCATTCCGCGCCGCCTTCGGGGTCCTCAATAGAATGCTTTCCTTGCGCAACCGTAGCCGTGGGCCGGCCTGCGAAAGACCGCGACACGACGGCTTTGAAGTACTGAAACGCTTCCGCGCGCCGGCGATAACGAATTCGGCCCAGCACCAGCCGCTCGGTGGGATCGTCTTGCGCGGTCGGGACGTAGTTAACCCAGGGCATCAGGCCATGGGCGTTCGGGGGCAACGTTGCGAGCGCGCGTTCCAGATCGGAACGCGACGGCACCTTGATGAACTCGTCGGCGTCCAGGAGTAGAACGTAGTCCGCCGCGGTTTCCGCAAAGACTCGTCGCACGAGATTCGTCATGATCCACGGGCGCATCTCAAAATAGTCGTCGCACCAAATTGTGAGCGGTAAACCCTCGCCTCGCAGAAGTGTCAGCGTTTCGAGGCTCGAGTCCAGCGACGAATTGTCGACCACGAACAGGTCGTCGATGAACCGCAGCGTATGCCGGACAAATTCTTCGATGACGTCACCGTCAATCCGCGTGCGCGTTAGTGCGGCGAGTCGCATTCTCGGTCGCTTCCGTTTTTCTGCATTGAACGCTTGATAAGCTCACAGATCATGTCGACGTCCTCAAGTGAAAGCGTGTGATAGAGGGGCAGACAGAGAACGCGCGGAGAAACTTGGTCGGCAATCGGTGTACTTTGCCGGGTGACGTAGGGTAGTTTCGAAAGCGACGGATAAAAGCACCTTCGCGGATGAACACTATTGGAGTTCAACTGATCCAAGGTCTTCAGGAGCACAGCTTCATCCTCGAAGATTACTGGGAGATAGGCATAGTTGTATTGCGCGTGGGCTGCAATCTCTTGGAAGCCGACGGGCAGACCGGCGAGACGAGCGGCATAACGCTCGGAAAGCCTGCGTCTGACGTCCAGGATGGGCTGAATATATCTGAGATTGCATAGTCCCATAGCGGCATGCATCTCCGAGTTCTTTCCATTGGTGCCGACGTCACCGAATTCCGTCGCGGAAACGTGACCAAAATTTCGCATGATCGCCATGCGTTTCATAAGCTCAACGTCAGACGTGATGACGGCACCACCTTCAATCGTATGGAACAATTTCGTGGCGTGAAAGCTACAGGTTGCGATGTCACCGTGGACGAGCAGCGAGCGCCCCTGGTGCTGGGTTCCGAAGGCATGTGCCGCATCGTAAATCACGCGAAGACCACGCCGTTTTGCGATAGCGCCAATCGATTCTACGTCGCAAGGGTTTCCGAAAACGTGCGTCGCGAGAATCGCGCTCGTCTGCCGGGTGATGGCTTGCTCAATCTTGTTTGGGTCGATGTTCAGAGTTTTCGGACAAATATCGACCATCACAGGCTGACAGTTCTGCCAGACTATAGACGCGGTGGTTGCGACGTGGCTGAATGGCGTCGTGATGATCTCGCCTCGCAAATCCAACGCGCGGATTGCCATCTGAATCGCAGTTGTTCCGTTACAAACGAAGAGTAGGTGATCAACGGCAAGGTGCTCCTTGAGTTTTAGCTCGAGATCATTTACCAACGGGCCATTGTTGGTAAGACGCTCGCGTTCCCAAATCGCACGTATATAGGCTTGGTATTCTGAATAAGGCGGCAAGAATGGCTTTGTGACGGTAATACTCACGGATGGCGTTGCTTTGTCTTTGAGAGGTCAATCCCGATAAAGCAGTTTTCCATGCCGCCCCTTTAAAGTGGGCGTGCGAGCGAAACCTTGCGCCGTTACAAGAAACCCGGATATTCTCGCTCCGGGCGTTCGGAAACGTCCGGCGACACAGGAGAGGCGTGGCGACGTTCGCAGAAGAGGCGCCGGATGGA
>PLCB01000022.1 GCA_003134695.1 Candidatus Zemynaea palustris
CTTCTCGGCCGCATTCTTGATCAGTGCAAGATAGCGATACACGAAGTGCACGAACTTGCCGTACGGTGCGGTGACGTACAGCCCGGCGAGGGCGGCCAGGTGCGTCGAGAATACGAGACCCATGAGGCTCGTCCCGCGCAGCACGAGGGTCAGCATGCCGGTGATTGCGACCAGCTCGAGGATGACGAGGAACGCATAGTCCATCGCCTTCATCGAATCAGAGGTCGGGACCGGATCGCTCTGTGGTTTCAAGACGAGCAACCCAGTGCAGCCGACGACCATCAGCGCGCCGCCGGCGATCCCAAAGAGCACGGGAGCGCTTACTATTTCATACGGCGGTCGGATGTGGAGCACGTTCTGCTCGATCGCGGCGAGCGTGGTCGAGACGAACGCCGCCAGAAATCCCCAGAACACGCAACCGTGCAGTCGCCGCCGCGCGCTCGAGCCGCGTCGCCGCGGGTAATAACATCCCGCGCCACCGCCCTTTAAGTACTGCAAGCTCAGCGCGCCGGCGGTCGCCTTTGCAAACGCCGCCCAATTCAGCGAAGGCCCACGCGGGAGCGCGACGTCTCGGGCGAACTCGCGCGCGCCCGCAAGAATCACGAACAGCCCCCAGAGCGAGACGGCCAGAGCAGGGACGAGGAGCGCGAGATATGGGACGACGGCGTAAAATGCGCCGGGACCGACGTGTCGCGTGACGAGATTCGCCGGGCCTCCAAGAGCGGTGATCGCTCCAAACACCAGCACGCCGATGGCGACCGGCGCGATCCAGCCACTACGCAACAGCCGCGCGAGGACGTTCGGCCAGCCATAACGCTCGTACGTCCGCACGCGCGCTTCGGCTAGAACCTTCGGGATGTTGACGGCGAACTCGTGCGGCGGCGCAAACATGCACGCGTCGTAGCAGTTTCGACAATCGTGGCAAAGATTCGCCAGATATGTGACGGCGCCGTCGTTGAAGCTGGTCAGCAGTTCGGCGGCCGGAAAGACGGCACAGTATCCCTCGCAATAGCGACACGCGTTGCAAACGCTCAACTGCCGATCGATCTCACGTGTCAGGTCAAGCTCGTGCACGGCGACCCGCCTCTTTCCCGGCGATGCGGCCGAAGACGCTTCCGATCGTGAGACCGAAACCTGCGAGGTAACCGCGTCCGAGAATGTTTCCCGCCATGCATTCGCCGGCCGCATAGAGGTTCGCAAACGGCGTACCGTCGTTGTGCAACACGCGAGCGCGTTCGTCGACGCCGACCCCAAGGTAGGTGAACGTGATGCCCGGTCGCGCGGGATAGCAATAGAAGGGCGGCGTGTCAATCGGAAGCGCCCAGTGGCTTTTCGGCGGCGTGATTCCGGAGGTTGCGCAATCGTCGAGGTCGCCGGGCGCGAACGTCCCCGGCCGCGTCGCCAAATTGTACTCGGTCACCGTCGCGATCAGCGCCCCGGCTTCGAGACCGGCCGCCTCTGCGAGCGCTGCGAGCGAATCGGCGGCGATGGGCGGATAGAGCGTGGGGATGAACTTCCCCTTGACCTTCCCATCGAAGACGGCGTAGGCGATTTGATCCGGTTGCTCCGCGATGAGACCGCCCCAAATCGCATAGCGCTTGGGCCAAAGGTCTTCGCCCTCGTCGTAAAAACGTTTGGCGAAGCGGTTGACGACGATGCCGAAGGGGATCGCATCGAGCCTGGTCACGATCCCGCCGTCGAACTGCGGCGCACGCGCATCGACTGCGACCGCATGGAATCCGCGCGGATCGCCGACCGGCTTGGCGTCACGCTCGTACAGCGCGGCCAGGACGACGCCGTTATTGTACGGCGTCCCTCTGATGACGAAGTGGTCGGCCGCGTCGCCCCAGTAGCGCTTCAGCCATGGAATGTTGGCTTCGAAGCCACCGGTCGCAACGACCGCCGCACGGCAGCGCAATTTTTGTGAGACTCCTCCGACGTCGACGATGACGTCGCTGACTTGGCCATCCTGGAAGGCCAAGTCGCGTGCCGTCGTGTCGTAAAGGACCTCGACCCCGCTGCGCGCGGCGGTATCGTAGTATGCATTGACCAGCGCCTTGCCGCCGCCCAAGAAGAAACGGTTGGTGCGCGAGAGGTGCAGCGTTCCGCGCAAAGCCTTTTGCCAGAGGACGCCGTGCCGCGCCATCCATTGCGGAAGGGTGCGCGATTCGCGGATCGTGAGCGCCGCCAGGTTGCGATCCGTCGCGCCCCCCGTGACGCGTAGCAGGTCGTCCATGAACTCGTCTTCGCCGTAAACCCCGGTCGCGAACTCATCGGACTCGCCGTGGGCGTGGCGGATATCGCGCGTGTGGCGGGTGTTTCCACCGCGCATCGCGCGCGGCGCGCGCTCGAGCAGCACGACGCGCGCGCCTTCGTCACAGGCCGCGAGCGCCGCGCAGAGTGCGGCGTTTCCACCTCCCAGGACGACGACGTCGATATCCAAAAGGCACAGTTCGAAGAGCTAGGTGAGCTGCCCGGTCGTTTTCTCCAAGAGTTTCCACGCCGCGGGATCGTACTGATCGCGCCAGGTCTTGTACAATCCCGCATCGCGAATGGCTCGGCGAAACGGCTCGCTCGCGGGACGGTTGATCGCGACGCCCTGCGAACGCAAAGTCGCCTCGAGCGAGTTCTCGGCGTCGGCCATCCCCGTCGACGCCGCCGAGGCCGCGGCGCCGAACTCGCGGTTGACGATGTCTTGCAGCTTTTTCGGAAGCCGAGTCCATGTATCGTTGTTCGCGACCAGCAGATAGATCAAGCGGCTGTGGCTCGTGATCGAGCAGAACTTGACCAGCTCGTAGAACTTGAAGTTCTCAAACGTGGGCAGCGGGATTTCAATCGCATCCACGAGGTGCGTCGACAATGAAGTATATACTTCGGCGAGCGAAATAACCGTCGGTGAGGCGTCGAACGCCTTGAACGTCGCGACGTCGATCGGGCCGGGCGGGACGCGCATCTTCACGCCTTTGAGATCTGCCGGCGAGTTGATCGGCCCCAGGCGATTCTGCATGTGGAACGCGCCGCCATAAAATGCGGCGACGCTTCGCAGTTCGATCTTCGACATGGCGTCCGCGATGTACTCGCCGAGCGGGCCGTTGGCCGCGCCCATAAACTGCTTAAACGATCCAAACGCGAACGGGATGCTCCACAGCGCAGCGACCGGGACGACGTTCCCAAGAATGTTGTTGCCGATCTGCAAGAATTCGAGCGCTCCGCTGCGTGCTTGCCCAAGCATCTGTGGGTCGCTGCCGAGCACGCTCTGGGGGAAGACCCGAATCTCCATCTGTCCGCCCGACGCATCCTGAACGCGCTTCGCCGCCGCGATCGTCTCGATCGTCATCGGATGCGTCGGCGTTTGGTCGCTGCCAAGCTTGTAACTGAACTCCGCCGCGCCGCCGGGGTAACGCAAGAATCCGATCGAGGCAAAAGCCCCGGCCCCCGCTCCAACGGCCAAGAGGCGCCCGCGTGTAATACCGGGGTGGCGATGGTATGAGCTCATGCTGGCGCCTTCGGCGGGGTGGGACCCCTTCCTCGGCTTCGGGCGGGGTGGGGTCCGGCCGTGGCCGAACTATAGCACGGTATGACTCGTGCCCCATCGGTCGACGCGGTGATGCTCGAAGCCCGCGCGACCATTCTGACGAAGCGCTCGATCAAGAAGAGCTCCAAGCTCGCCGGAATCGACATTGCGATCGCTTGCATGGACCTGACTACGCTCGAAGGCAAAGACTCGCCGGGGAAGGTCCGCTCGATATGTGCGCGCGCGATCTCGCCGGCGCCGGGCGTCCGCAGCGTCGCGGCCGTCTGCGTCTACCCGACGCTCGTCCCCGAGTGCGTCCGCGCGCTCGAGGGCTCGTCGGTGCTCGTGGCGTCGGTCGCGACCGCGTTCCCCAGCGGCCTCTCACCGCTCGACGTGAAGTTGCGCGAGACGCGCGAAGCCGTCGCGATGGGTGCCGACGAGATCGACATGGTGATCGATCGCGGCGCGCTGCTGGCCGGACGCGAGACCGAGGTTTTCGCGCAGATCGTCGCGATCAAGGAAGCGTGCGGTCAGACGACGCTCAAAGTCATCCTCGAAGCGGGCGAACTCGGCTCGTATGCGACGATCCGCCGCGCCTGCGACATCGCACTCGCCGCCGGCGCCGACTTCATCAAGACTTCGACCGGAAAGATTCCGATCTCGACGACGCCGGGGATCGCGCTCTTGATGGCCGAGTCGCTGCGCGACCATCAGCGCAAGACTGGACGTGCCGCCGGACTGAAGTTGGCGGGCGGGATTCGTACGACGAAGGCCGCGCTCGGCTATCTCTCGCTGATCAAAGAGACGCTCGGCGACGCATGGCTGCATCCCGACCGTTTCCGCATCGGCGCGTCGTCGCTGCTCGACGACCTCTTGATGCAGCGCGAGAAGGAAATCACCGGCTCATACTCGGCGCTCGCCTACGTGGCGCAGGCATAAGGGTAGGATGATTCAGACAAAACCGGCTCCGGCTGTCCCCGGCTTTGACTACGCGCCCTCTCCCGAGACGACGCCGGTTAAGGTTCGCGATCGCTACGGGCTCTTCATCGGCGGCGATTGGGTCGCGCCGAAGAGCGGCGAGTGCTTTGCGACCATCAACCCGGCGACCGAGGAAAAACTCGCCGACGTCGCATTCGCCAACGCCGAAGACGTCGACCGCGCGGTCGAAGCGGCGCGCCGCGCCTATGACAAGTATTGGCGCAAGATGCCGGGGTCGGAACGCGCGAAGTACGTGTATCGTATCGGGCGCGCGCTGACCGAACGCTCGCGCGAGTTCGCGGTCCTAGAGTCGATGGACGGCGGGAAGCCGATTCGCGAGTCGCGCGACTTCGACGTCCCGCAAGCCGCGGCGCACTTCTTCTACCACGCCGGGTGGGCCGATAAGTTGGAGTGGGCGGTGCAGTCGCCCGAAAGAATTCACTCGCTGGGCGTCGTCGGTGCGATCGTCCCCTGGAATTTTCCGCTCTTGATCGCGACCTGGAAGATCGCGCCTGCCCTCGCCTGCGGAAACACGATCGTCCTCAAACCCGCCGAGACGACGCCCCTCACGGCGCTCCTGCTCGCCCAGGTGATCCAGGAGGCCGATCTGCCGCCGGGCGTCGTGAACGTCGTTACCGGCGACGGCCGGACCGGCTCGGCTCTGGTCGAGCACAACGACACCGACAAGTTGTCGTTCACTGGTTCGACCGAAGTCGGGAAGATGATTCGCCGCTCGACTGCGGGCACCGGCAAGAAACTCGCGCTCGAACTCGGCGGCAAGGCCGCGCTCATCGTCTACGACGATGCGCCGCTCGACCAGGTGATCGAGGGGATCGTCAGCGCGATCTACTTCAATCAAGGCCACGTCTGCTGCGCCGGTTCGCGCTTGCTCTTGCAAGAGCCGATCTACGAAGAGATCATCGAACGTCTGCACGCGCGCATCGAGACGCTGAGGCTCGGCAATCCGCTCGACAAGAATACCGACATCGGCGCGATCAACTCGCGAATGCAGCGCGACCGGATCGTCGAGATGGTCAACAGCGGCATCTCCGAAGGCGCGCACTTGGTGCAGGCCTCGTGTCCGTTGCCGGAACGGGGCTACTGGTATCCGGCGTCATTCTTCACCAACGTGCAGCCGACGCATCGTATCGCGCGCGAAGAGATCTTCGGCCCGGTGCTTTCGATCATGACGTTTCGCACCGCCGACGAAGCGATCGAGCGCGCCAACAACCTGCCCTACGGCCTCAGTGCGGGCATCTGGACCGCGAGCGGTCAGCTCGGGATGTACACGGCGGCGCGGATGCAAGCCGGCGTCGTGTGGTGCAACACGTTCAACCAGTTCGATCCCTCGTCGCCGTTCGGCGGCTACAAGGAATCCGGCTTCGGCCGCGAGGGCGGCTTGGCCGGCCTTCGGGATTATTTGCGGTAACTTCGGGGACGCCTCGGGGTAATTGGATCTCATGCTGACCACACCGCGCCCCGCTTCCGTCGATCGTGCCCTTGCTCGACGGTGGTACCTGCAGAACCGAAACCGAACCGCGGACATCTTCAGGATATTCGACCCAAGCGCATATTACGAGCGGCCGATCCCGTTGCGCCACCCCCTCGCCTTCTACGAAGGCCACATCCCGGCGTTCACGCACAGCAAATTGCTGGTCGAGGCCCTCGGCACGCCGCCGGCGGACGCCGAGTACCAGAAGTTTTTCGATCGCGGCATCGACCCGGCGAGCGTTCAGGATGCGAAGCAGCACGAGCGTCAAGCGTGGCCCGAGCGATCCCTCGTGTGGAAGTTCGGCACAAGCGTCGACATCGACGTCCTGCGCGCCATAGAAAACGCCGCTTTAAGCGACGCGGCCTCGCCGCTGCTCGAGCGCGGTCATGCGCTTTGGACGATCCTCGAACACGAGGAGATGCATCACGAGACCTTCCTCTATATGTTGCACCGCTTACCGCTCGAACGGAAGCGGGCGCCTCAACGCGACGCGCATCTCGACCGCGAGCCGGCTATTCGCGGACGCGTCCAAGTCCCGGCCGGCCGCGCGACGCTTGGCGTGAGTCGCGACGGAATCTTGTTTGCCTGGGACAATGAATTCGAAGAACAGATCATAGACGTCAGTGCGTTCGAAGTCGACGTCAACAAGACCACCAACGGTGAGTGGCTCGAATTCGTGAAAGCCGGCGGACCCGTTCCGTCCTTTTGGATCGAGCGGGACGACGAGTACCGTTTGCTCGGGATGTTTGAAGAACTGCCGCTTCCAAAAAGTTGGCCGGTCTACGTGACGCAGGCCCAAGCATCGCAGTATGCCGCCTGGCGCGGCGGCCGGATCATGACCGAGGCCGAATATCACCGCGCCGCGTTCGGGACGCCGAACGGCGAGGAGCGCGCGTTTCCGTGGGGCGCTACTCCGCCGGATGCGCGAATCCACGGGAACTTCGACTATCGCCGCTTCGATCCGGAACCGGTCGGAAGCTCACCGCAAGGCGCGAGCGCCTGGGGCGTGCACGACGTGATCGGCAACGGGTGGGAATGGACATCGACCACATTCGGGCCGTTTCCCGGCTTCCGGCCGCATCCGTCATATCCGCAATACTCGGCCGATTTCTTCGACGACCAGCACTACGTCATGAAGGGCGCGTCGCCGGTCACGTCGCGCAACTTGATTCGCCGGTCCTGGCGAAACTGGTTCAGGCCTGACTATCCCTACGTCTACGCGACGTTCCGCGTCGTTCGCGGCTGAGCCTTAGTCGCGCGCCCGCGATACGGCGGATCAACCGCGGGAAGTCTCCCCTCGCCTTATCGGGTCCGCCCTCGGTCGGTACGTGGCGCTAATCAGCGCCGCTAGGCGGCGACTGTTACTCTTTCGAAAGCGTGGCGCGTGGGTTGAGGCACCTCCTCGCCATTTTCGCGAAGCACTTCGAGATATAACTCGATCGACGTGCGGATACTCGCGAGCGCCTCGGACTCGGTGTCGCCATGGCCAGTGCAACCGTCGAGGTCGGGCACATAAGCAGAAAACCCCTCCGGTGCCTTTGCTATAACAACATCGTAAGTTATTTCCATCCTGCGATCCTCTGTATCGACTGCCATGTTCCAGGGTCCGGCGCCTCGGACCGCTTGCCGGCCAGCACGGCTATTCGAGAGCCCTTTCGATAGATTCGGTGCGAGCCTTTTTGTCGCACTAACGCGAAGCCTTCGCGAAATAGCCGGCCTTCGATCTCCCCATATTTCGGAGGTCCCACATCGTGACATAGTGCCCACGATCGTTGGCAAGGTACAGGCGTCGCACGACCCCGTCGGCGAGGCCTAACCCGGGTGGCATGGAAAAGTCGTCCCGCATGTGCGTCGATGCGGGTCGCTCCCGGCTCTTCGGGCGAGCCGAGTTTCTCGGCGCGCTCGGCGTTGCAGCAACGCCTCTTCTTGCGGGCGTCGCCGGCGCAACCGAACCGTTGCGCCCCTCCGATCCAGCCAGATTATCCGGGCAGTTAGCGTCACTTACGCCACCGAGCGGCTTGGCTCGTGGCAATGCGGCGGCGGCGCGCATCGCCGCCTCTTCGCGGTTCGTTGCGAAGACGTACGCGGCGACCCTCGCGCTGGCCCGTTCGATCGGCGACAGGGCACTGCGCGAAAGCGTCCTCGCGTTGCTCGATGATCCGAAGCCGACGTATGCCGCCAAGTATCCGACGCCGGAATCGCGCGCTGCGTTGCGCGACGCGCTCGTCCGCGAGGGTTTCATCGCGGCCGGGTCACCGGTCGAGGCGATTTTTCCGTCCGGAACCGAGGCTGACACAACACGCGCGCCCCAACCGTTTTGGTGCGCCGGCGGCTCGGGTGAAAACTCCCATCACTCGTATCCCGGCGGGCTCCTGGTTCACGAGTTCTTCAACGCCTCGCTGGCAACGTCGTTCGCCTCGGCCTACGATCGCGTCTACTTCAGCAATCGAAATACGATCGACCGTGATACCGTCATCGGCGCGGCGCTCTACCACGACATCATGAAGACCGTCGTCTTTCAGTGGAACCAGGACGGGACGCTGTTCAAGGAATATCCGATCGGCGGCGCCGGAAAAGAGGACGGCGGGCATCACGTTCTCTCCGGCGCGGAGGCCATCGTCCGCGGACGCTCGGCGCGCTTCGTGATCGCGTTGCTCTCGGCGCACGCTGCGCCCTCGCTCGGCGACGAAGCGAAGGTCGCGAAGTGGTGCCGCGCCGCCGCGCTCGTCGCCGGCATCGACCCCGTCGAATACGGGCTGCTCAAGAAGAACGGCTCTGACTACGTCCTCGCGCCCACCTACGTTCCGATTGAAGCCTTCGTGAACTATCTGAGCGACCACGACTACGTGCTCTCGGTTCACGCCGTCCACGAGGTCCTTCCGCAGTTACAGCGCCTCGCGCCGCGCTACGTGGTTTCGTCAACCAATGCGACTGCAACCGCTCGGCGAGGACTCTATACTTCATTTGCTTGGTTCAAGAACGACGCGTTCTCGACTCTCTCGGCAATCGGACTCTACCAAACCCTGGCCGGCGGCGGCGAAGGGGCCTTCGATCGCGCGATCGCAAAGCTAACTGAAAGGTAGGTAGCGATTCATGACGGCAACCTGGAAACCGCACGAAAAACACGGCAACCTCACCACTCAGAGCGACCTCCCCGACAGCGTCTTCGCCTTTCCGAAACGACGGAAGGAACCGTTGACCGACGCGAGCCACGTTCGCAACGCGATCGCGCGCTTCGACCAGGTCAAAGACGTCTCGGACGCCGACCGAGCCTTAGCCTTCGCAAACATCAAGAAGGCTGCGAAGCACTACGGCGTCAGGCTGACCGAGAAGTCGTGGCACGACCTGGTTCGCGGGGCTCAGGGTGGTTCGAGCGCTCCAAAGAAACGCTCGGCGGCGAAACGGCTGCCCCCGGCGCGCAAGAAGGCGATCCGCAAGAAGGCCGCACGCAAAAAAAGGTCCTAACGCAACCCTCCTTCCTCGATGGGGGTCTGCGGTTGGGTATGACTCCTTGCGAACCGGTGACACCATAGCTGGGCGTCCGGTGAGGCGGCGGGCCCCCCGCGCGCCTTCCGTCGATACCTCGAACAAAGAAGCTCCGTTAGAGCTTTTCGGAACGATCAAACAGGTCTTCCCGAGCACGACCTTCTCGGTCGAGCTCGAAAACGGACAGACGGTTTTGGCCCACATCGCCGGGCGCCTGAGACGCCATCGAATCAAGATCTTGCCGGGCGACCGCGTCGATCTCGAGATCTCGCCGTACGATCTCACCAAAGGCCGCATCGTCTATCGCTATCGCGCCGGTGAGGCCCGCCGCCCAGCCTAACCGCCCATCTCAGCGGCCTCAGCGAACGGTCGCGGGCACCTCGGCGAGCATTCGCTTCTTCAACTCATCATCCAGCGCTGCCAAGAACGCTTCGGTCGTGAGCCACGGCTGGTCCGGGCCGATCAGGATCGCGAGGTCCTTGGTCATCTTTCCGCTTTCGACCGTATCGACGCACACGCGCTCGAGCGTTTCGGCGAAGCGCGTGACCTCGGGCGTTCCGTCCATCCGCCCGCGATGCGCGAGTCCGCGCGTCCAGGCGAAGATCGACGCGATCGGATTGGTCGAGGTCGGTTTCCCTTGCTGATGGAGGCGGTAATGCCGCGTAACGGTTCCGTGCGCCGCCTCGGCTTCGATCGTCTTGCCGTCGGGCGTCATTAAGACCGAGGTCATCAAGCCGAGCGAACCGTAACCCTGCGCGACCGTATCGGACTGGACGTCACCGTCGTAGTTCTTGCAGGCCCACACGTAGCCGCCGCTCCACTTCAGACAGGCCGCTACCATGTCGTCAATCAGCCGGTGCTCGTAGAATGCGCCGACCGCCTCGAAGCGCGAGGCGAACTCCTTATCGTAGACCTCCTGAAAGATCTGCATGAAGCGCCCGTCGTAGGTCTTGAGAATCGTGTTCTTGGTCGATAGATAGACCGGCCACTTCCGGTGCAAACCGAAATTGAAACAAGCGTGCGCGAAGCCGCGGATCGATTCGTCGAGGTTGTACATCGCGAGCGCGACGCCGGGCTGTTTGAATTCGAAGACCTCACGTTCCAGGGCTTGACCGCCGCCGGCCGGCTGGTAGATTAGTTTCAACTTGCCCGGTCCCGGGATCGCTAGTTCGGTCGCGCGGTACTGATCGCCGAAAGCATGACGCCCGATCACGATCGGCTGCGTCCACGTCGGCACCAAACGGGGGACGTTGCGGCAGATGATCGGTTCGCGGAAGACGGTCCCGTCGAGTTCGTTGCGGATCGTTCCGTTCGGCGAACGCCACATTTGCTTGAGCCTGAATTCTTTGACGCGCGCTTCGTCCGGAGTGATCGTCGCGCATTTCACGCCGACGCCGTACTGCTTGATCGCCCGTGCCGCATTCAGGGTCACTTGGTCGTCCGTCTCGTCACGGTGCTGCACGCCAAGGTCGTAATACTTGAGATCGACGTCCAGATAGGGCAAGATCAATTTCTCTTTGATCATCGCCCAGATGATGCGGGTCATCTCATCGCCGTCGAGTTCGACGATCGGGTTGGCCACTTTGATCTTCTTCACACCGCCCAGACTTGGGCGGCCGAGCCAGGTTTTCCGCCAGAACGCGCGGGATTGCCCGCATCATGAAAAACGGCGGGCCGGCCGGCTGCGAGCGAATCGTGAGCCTCTTGCCGAGTGCGACGGAGATCGTCTACGCGCTCGGCCTGGGCGATCGGCTCGTCGGCGTCACGCACGAGTGCGACTTTCCGCCCGAGGCGAAGAGCAAACCGGTGTTGACCGCAAGCGCGCTGCCGCCCGCATCGAACTCGGCGGAGATCGATCGCCACGTCCGGCGTCATCTCCATCAAGGTTCGAGCATCTACACGCTCGACGCGGAACTCCTCGAAGGGCTGGCGCCGGATCTCATTCTCACGCAAGAGCTTTGCGCCGTGTGCGCCGTCTCGTACGAAATCGTCGCCCGTGCCGCCCGACGGCTGCGCGGTGATCAGCGCATCGTCTCGCTCGAGCCGTCCAGCCTCGACGACGTGTACGTCAACATCGAGACCATCGGCGCGCTCAGCGGGATGACCCAAGAAGCCGCCGGCGTTGTCGGCAAACTTCGCGCGCGCGCCGAGACGCTTCGGAAGCACGTCGCCGGAAGGCCTCGCCCGCGAACGCTCGTCTTGGAATGGACCGACCCGCCGATGAGCGGCGGCCATTGGACGCCGGGCCTCGTCGAACTCGCCGGCGGCGAGCCGATCCTTGCGAACCCCGGCGCGAACTCCCAAGTGCTCGACTGGGGAGCGATCGTCGAGGCGAACCCCGATGTGATCCTCGTCGCTCCGTGCGGTTTCGACCTCGCGAAGTCGATTGTGGCGGTCGGCGAACTCGACTCGGCAAATACGTCGTGGCGCTCGCTGCATGCCGTCCGGGAGAGACGCATGCACGTCGTCGACGGTAACGCATACGTGAATCGGCCCGGGCCGCGGCTCGTCGACACCGCGGAAATCTTCGCGAGCGCGATCCACGGCGAACGCTTCGGTGCCGCCCTCTCCGATCCGAAGGCACTGCGCTGACCGATCCGAGCGACCGATACCCCGGAGATGGGCCGCCTCGCTCAGGAGCCTCCCTACGTCCTCGAATCGAGGCCGGCGCAACGGCGCGTTACCGTGGCGGTGCCGCCACGAGTGCGAGCCCTCGACGTGCTGTTGATCTTGGTGTTGCCGGCCGCTGTATTTGCCGGCCTCGTGTGCTGGTCACTACGCACGCAAAGCAGCCGGCCCAAACGGGTGACCGTCAGCTAGCCTTCGTCTTTGAGCATTTGCCGGATGCCCTCGCGCAATTCCGGCGTATTGGGGTGCCCGTGCGACGAGACCGCGTGTTCGACCGCGGCTTTCAAGACCTCTTCTTCGCGTCCGGCGATGGTCAGCGAACAGTTCTTGTCGCTCGGCATCGTGCGGCAATCGACCATCTTGCGATCACTCATAGCGTCGTATCCTTTCACTTACTGGGAAGCATGGGGCGGCCTTCGCGGGCGACCAGCAGATCGTGCATGTCGTTGGCGTGCTCTTCTTCAACGACCAAGATTCCCTCGAGCATCACGCGCGTCGTCGGATCCTTCTCGCCGAAGAAGCGTACGAGTTCTCGATAATGCTCGACCGCGATCCGCTCGGCGACCAGGTTTTCCCTGATCATGTCGACCAGCTGCTGCGCGTTTCCGTATTCGGAGGCGCTGCGCGTGCTCAGACCCTGCGGATCGAAATTGGGCGTCCCGCCGAGCTGATTGATCCGCTCGGCGACCATCATCATGTGTTCTTGTTCTTCCTTGGCGTGTTGCAAGAACTCGCCTTTCACGCTCTCGCTGTCGATGCCGCTCGCCGCCACGGCGTGCATCGTATAGCGCAGGACGCATACAATCTCGGTCGCCAGCACGTTCTGCAAGATGTCGATCGTCTGGTGAACGTCGGCGCCGTAATTTTGCGTGACCGCACCTTGGTCGATGTGCTCCCGCGCGCGCCGGCGCAACTCTTTGACGTCACTAACAAACGTCTGAGGGCCGTTCATTCTCGGTCTCCTTCTGCAACTCGCAAGGGGGAAGATGGCGCTTCCACTCGCTGCCGGTGATCCCTAGCGGCGACGGCGGCGCAGATCGTCATGGCGCAAGTCGGTCACGAACATGTGGCCCGGCTCGTGCGTGATCACGTACGGAAGGCAGCTCTCGGCCGCGACCTGTTGAGGCGTCACGCCACAACCCCAAAAAACCGGAATTTCCCCGCGCTCGAACGGAACCGCATCGCCTTCGTCGGGACGCGAGAGGTCGCGAATGCCGAGGCCGTGCTGGTACCCCCACCCCACCGGCTCTCCGTGCGCTTCCACAAATGGCCGCGTGATCGTGCGGACCCGTTCGAGATCGTCGGCGGGATACGGCCGCATGCTGACGATCAGGTGGCCGTGCAGCTTTCCCGCTGGGGCCAGCGGAACCGCGGTGCGATACATCGGGACGTTCACGCCGCAGGTCGCGTGACGCGGCGGCAGACCCGCCTCCGTCAGAGCCCACTCGAACGTGAACGAGCAGCCGATCAAGAACGCGACGAGGTCGTCGCGCCACCATCCCTTTGCGTCGGCCGCGCGCTCGACGAGTTCACCGTCACGCCACAGTCGATACGCCGAAAGATCGACGCGTAAGTCGCTCTGAGAGCCGAGCCGCGATCGATGACTTCCCGGCGCCGTCTCCTCGAGCATCGGACACGGTACCGGATTGCGCGCGCAAAGCAGCCGCATGTCGTCGGCGTCGGCCTGCGGGACGACGACCAGATTGGCCTGGACGAAGCCGGGCGCCAGCGTCGCCGTCGGACCGGCGTGCTGCTTCTTCCGAATCGCCCGTCGCGCTTGCGCTCCGGTCATACTACGGAACGAGTTTCTTGAGGCCGTCGAGCGAGAACGCTTCCGATTGGCAGAAGGCGATGACCTTCCGCTCTTTCACGATGATCTTCTCGCAAGCCGCCGGCAACGCACGGGCGATCTCGGGCGGGACGATTTGGACGCCGTGCTGATCGGCGTGGATGAGATCCCCGGTTCGCACGTGGACGCCGCCGACGGTGACCGGTTCGCCGAATTCAAGCAAGTGAACGTACGCGTGAGAAACCATGATCGACGCGGCGAAATAGTGGAACCCGGCGGCGCGGACTTCCGTTAGGTCACGCACGCCGCCGTTGGTGACGGTGCCGATGCAGCCGAGCGCCTTATGGATGTTGGTCTGCACCTCGCCCCAAAATGCGCCGACGGGCGGATCGTCGAGATCTTCGAGCACGATCACCCGGGGATGCGGAACCGCGAGGATCGCGTCCCACCAGCCATGCCGGGAGTAAGAACCGGCGCCCTTTTGCGCGGCGCGGATCTTCCCGGTGACGGCGTAGCCGGTCATCACGCCCATCTCCGGAAAGACGCAACGAATCGAGGGTGACATGAAGCCTTCAGTCCACGGCCGCACGTCGAAGGTCTCGATTCCGTTGGCGATCGTCGGTGCGTCGTAGCGGCGAAGGGCGGCGAGCTCTTCGGGGCCGAGGGTCTGGCGAGAGGTAGCGCTCATGGCGCCCTAGTTCACACGAGCCGGGGGCTTCCCTCGCGGCGTCGAACGACCGGACGCCATGCGCGAGAATGCGATTCTCCAGAAGATGCGGGCCGGCGGGACGAGCGTCGGCTCGTGGGTCGGCCTCGACAGCTCGTTGTCGGCCGAGATCCTAGCGATGGCCGGTTTCGAGTGGCTCATGATCGACGGCGAGCACGGTCCGATCACGGGCGATTCGGTGATTCACCTGATCACCGCGACGCGCGCGGCCGGCGCCGCGCCGTTCTTTCGCGTGATCTGGAACGAGCCGGCGCTGATCCAGCAAGCACTCGATTTCGGCGTCCACGGCATCCTCGTCCCGATGGTGAACTCAGTCGAAGACGCGCGCGCCGCCGCCGCCGACGCGAAGTATCCGCCGCTCGGGCGGCGCAGCCGCGGCGGGAACCGCGCGCCGGTCGCCTTCGGAACCGACATGGGCACGTACGGGCCGCGTGCCAACGACGAGACGATGCTCATGGTGCAGATCGAAACCGTGGAAGGCTTGGAAGCTGCGGACGGGATCGCGAGCGTCGACGGCGTCGATTTGCTCTTCACCGGGCCGGGCGACCTCGCGCTCGCGATGGGCGAGTGGCCGCTCAACTGGGCGAAGGCCAGCCAGCGTTATAAGGAAGCTCTCGCGAGCATTCCGCGCATCGCCAAGAAGCACGGCAAGTTCGCCGGCGTCTTGGCGTACGAGCCTGCCTTCGCCAAAGATTGCCTGAATTTCGGCTATCAGTTCGTCGGCTACCACGCCGACACGGCGCTGCTGCTCAAGGCCGCGAGGGCCGCCCGCGCCGAGGTCGACGCTTAGCCCGCTAAGGCTTCTTCTTCGGTTCGCCGCCGGGCGGTTGCTGCATCGCGCGCGACCACGCGTCGAGCCATTCGCTGTACGACTTGACGCCTTCGCGCATCGCCGATTCCCACGTGCTCGCCAGTCGAGCAGCCTCTTCGTTCTGGCCGATCCCAGCAAGCATCTCGCGCAGCTGTTTGATCGTCGCTTCGGCCTCTTCGAGTTTCGCACGCAACCGTTCCGAGTGCTCCAGCAGCTTCTGATAGCGTGCCCGAGGCACGACGCCCATCACTTCCCACCATTGCTCCATCGCCGCAGGCGCATCAGCCGCAGTTCCGGCGCCGGGCATGAACTGCGTCATCCACCGGCTGAAGTCGCCGGGATTTCCGACTTTGCTGAAGGCATCCATTGCTTCACGCGCCGGCGTCGAACCCCGCGCCGCGTCCGCAAGCAACCGAAACCACTGTTCCGCGAGCTTGTCGCGATCGATCCCCATGTTTTCCGTTTCGCGTGACCACCCTAGGACGTCCTCCGGAGCAGTGGGCGGAGAAAATCGTGGGCCTGCCGCGCGCAGGTTTCGCTGTCGGGCTTCTGCGTGAACTCCATCGCGAGCCAGCCGTCGTACCCGATCGCTTTGAGCGTCTCTAGAATGTCGACCCAATTGAGCGATCCCCAGCCGGGAGCGAGCCGGTTGGAATCGCCGATCTGAATGTAGTTCATCCGTCCGCTGCGCCGTCCCGTGACGAGGGCGGCGATCAGGCTCTTCTCTTCCAACGCCATGTGGTAGAGATCGCCTTCGATGGCCAACTGAGGCGGCGCGCCGAGCTCATCGATGAACGCCAGCGTCTCACCGATCGTGTTCAGGAAGTCCGTTTGGTACCGGTTTTGCGGCTCGAGCACGATGTGAGCGCCGATGGGCTCCGCTGAAACGAGCAGTCGCTCGATCGCGGAACGGAACCAAGCGAGTCCCGTCGCGCGATCGGGAGCCCACTTCGTGAACCCGCGCATCCCGCCGATCGTCGCGTGAACGCGGTATTCGGCCGCGAGTCGAAGGACTGAGGTGAGGCGTTCGATGGCGCGTTCGCGGACGCCGCGATCGGCGGCCGTGAGAAAGAGACCGTCGGCGGCCGTGACCGGGCCGCTGCTCACGGCAGTGATGACGAGTCCAGCCTCGCGGACCATGCGCGCAAAGGCGGCCGTGTCGAATTCACCAGGGTCGCGCACTTGGAGTTCGATGCCTTCATAGCCGATCTCGGCGACGCGACTCAGAATGTGCTCGGGTGGGTCGCCGCCCCAGCAGAGCGGCATCGTTCCCGCCTCGGGCGTGGTCATCATATAGGCGAGTTTCATAAGCCCAAGAACGCTTTCTGAACCATCGGATCGCCGAGCAGATCTTTCGCCTTCCCTTCGATGACGACGCGCCCGGTCTGCAAGACGTACGCGCGATCGGCTAATTGCAGGGCGTCGCGAACGTTCTGTTCGACCAGCAGCACCGTCGTGCCGGTTTCAGCGATGCGACGAATGCCGGCATAGATCGTCGGGATCAGATTCGGCGCGATGCCCAGGCTCGGCTCGTCGAGCATGAGGAGGGTCGGCGCACTCATCGTCCCGCGCGCGATCGCGAGCATCTGCGCCTCTCCTCCCGAGAGCGTGCTGGCGCGCTGTTGAAAGCGTTCGCGCAAGCGTGGAAACATCGCGAGCACCACTTCGAGCCGCCGTTCGCGCTCGGCCCGGTCGCGCAAGACGTATGCGCCCAGGAGCAAGTTGTCGCGCACCGTCGCCGTGGCGAAAACGCGACGGCCTTCGGGAACGTGCGCGATGCCGCCGCGCACGATGGCGTGTGGCTGCTCGCGTTCGATCTGCCGGCCGGCGAACGTGATAGATCCGGACTGCGGCCGGACGATCCCACTGATCGCACGCAAGAGCGTCGTCTTGCCGGCGCCATTCGCGCCGACGAGCGTCGTGATCGTCCCGCGTTCGGCGCGCAGGCTGACACCCTGCAGCGCCCGCACGCCGTCGTAATCGACTTCGAGGTCGCGGATCTCGAGGATGGTCATGGCCGTCCGAGGTAGGCGTCGATCACTGCGGGATCGTTGACCGCGTCGCGGGGCTTTCCATCGAAGATGATCTTGCCGGTTGCCAGAACGACGACGTGGTCCGCAAGCGGCATCAGGACTTCCATGACGTGCTCGACCATTACGATCGTGATCTCACGCGCGACGAGGCCGCGTAACAATTCGACCGCGGCGGCGCACTCGGTCGGCGTCAACCCGGCCATCACCTCGTCGAGCAAAAGCAACTGC
Organism: Candidatus Zemynaea palustris; assembly: GCA_003134695.1. Taxonomy (GTDB): domain Bacteria; phylum Vulcanimicrobiota; class Vulcanimicrobiia; order Vulcanimicrobiales; family Vulcanimicrobiaceae; genus Zemelea; species Zemelea palustris. The sequence goes on from PLCB01000022.1 coordinate 17,687, forward strand.
GGCTCGGTCGCGAGCGCGCGCGCCAGTTCGAGCCGTTTCTTGTCGGCGATCGTCAACGAGCGGGCGATCGTATCCCGTTTCGAGCCCAGTCCGAGCGCTTCGATCGTCTCGCCGGCGAACGCGCGCGCCTCCGAAACGCGCGGATGGTGCAGGAGCGCGCCGACGGTGACCGCATCGAGGACCGTCATCTCGGCGAATGGTTGGACGACCTGATACGTCCTCACGACGCCGAGCCGCGCCACCCGATGATACGGAGCGCCGGCGATCTCGTGGCCCTCGAAGCGAATGCTCCCCTCGCTTGGGCGCAACGCGCCCGAGATGCAGTTGAACGCCGTCGTTTTCCCCGCGCCGTTAGGACCGATCAGCGCGGTGAGGCCGCCGTGCGGGACGTCGAGATTGATTCCGTCGAGCGCGCGCAACGAGCCGAAACGTTTCGATAGCCCGCGCACCTCGAGGAACGGCGCCGCCGCGTTCACGCCGGCGTCTCCGCGGAACGGCGCCTCACGAAACGGCGAATGCTGCCCCCGATTCCGGCCAGACCGTCGGGGCGCCACGAGACGATCACGAGAATCAGGCCGCCGTACAGCAAGAGATCGAGTCCATGCCCCTGACCGCCCAGCACGGCGCCGCCGTAGCGTGCGAGGGCGACGTAGACCAGCGCGCCGAGCGCCGGCCCCCACACCGTCGAGAGCCCGCCGACGACGCCGACCAGCGCGATCGCGATCGAGATCGGCAACGCGAGCGTATCTTCTGGTCCGACATAGAGCGTTTGCTGGGCGTACAGGGAACCGGCCAATGCGGCGAGTGCCGCGCCGGCCGCAAAGGTCGCCAATTTCGCAGCGCGCGCGTCGACGCCGACGCTCGCAGCAGCTTCCTGGTTCGCGCGGATCGCGCGCAGGTAATAGCCGAGTCGCGAGCGTTCGAGCGTGATGGTCCCGATTTGCGCGATCGCGAACAACACGAGCGCCATCAAAACGTATTGTCCCTTGTCGTCGAACTGCAGCGAGGCGAGGCTCGGAGCCAAAATCGGCATCTCGAAGCCGTTGGCTTTCCCGAGCGCGCCGATGTTGTTGACCGCGATCTCGGCGATCGCCGCCACCGCGATCGTCGCGATCGAGAAGTAGTGGCCGCGCAGGCCGAAGCAGGGGAAACCGACGGCGAGCGCCAGCGCCGCCGCCACGAGGGCGCCGGCCGGCAAGGCGAGCCACGGCGAACCGTGATGCACGCCAAACAGCGCGGACGCGTAGGCGCCGCATCCGAAGAAAAGCGCGTGCCCGAACGAGATCTGGCCCGCGTAACCACTGATCCAGTTCCACGATTGGCCGAGAACGGCGTAGATCAATCCAACGAACACCAGGTTTAAGACGAATGCGTTATGATAACCGAGCGCAAGTGCGGCCAGCGCAACGACGACGATCCCGAGCGCGAGTCCGTGTGAACGTGGCGTCATCGCCGCCCGAGCAAGCCTTGCGGACGCAGCAGCACGACGACCAAATACAGCGCGTAGACCGGGATCAGTTTGAGCGCGGGCGAGATGTAGAAGCCGCCGAGGACTTCCACCAGCCCGACGAGGATCGCGCCGAGCAGCGCGCCCTGCACGCTGCCGAAGCCGCCCAGCGCGACGACCACGAACGCGGTCAGCGCGAATTCGGTCCCGACACGCGGAAACGCCGGGTACGTCAGCATGAGAAGCGCGCCGGCCGCACCGACGCAAGCAGTGCCCAGGCCGAACGCGAGCGCGTTCATGCGCTGCACGTCGATGCCCATCAGCTGCGCGGCGACGCGATCCTCGCTCAGCGCCCGCAGCGCGCGTCCCGGCTCGGTGAACTCCACGAACGCAAACACCAGCGCCGTCATGACGAGCGCGCCGAGCCCGGCAATCAGTTGGGCCTCGCCGAGCGCGACGTTGCCGAGGTGCAGCGTCCCCTGAAACGGAGGATTCGGCACGCTGCGGTAGTCGCTGGTAAAGAAATACTGCGCGGCGCCCTGCAAGAAAACGAGCAACCCGAACGTTCCGAACACCACCGTCGATGGCGGCCCGTCGAGCAGCCGTCGAATCAGCAGTCGATACACTATTGCGCCCAACACAAACGCCGCCAGCGCGACGAAGGGCAACGCAAAGATCGGGTTGAGCCCCACCAGCGCGAGGCCGAACGTCAGATACATCGCGAGCATCAAGAACTCGCCGTGCGCAAAATTGACGACGTCCATCACCCCGAAGATCAGCGTCAAACCGACGCTGATCAGCGCGAACAAGAGGCCCGTCAGAATGCCACTAACGACGAGTTGGGGTAAAGGCCCGAGGTCCACTAAGCTGCTAATGCCGTCAGCGGAAAGGGGCCGGCATTAGCGTTTGTCCCAGGGCGGCATAGGCCAGATCGCCGCCTTGGTGGCGACATCGAACGGCCAGACGGTCTCGTAGACCCCGTTCTGAATCTGCTCGACGAGCCCGTTGCCGAGCGTGTTCTGGCCGTGCTCGTCGAACTTGATCCCGCGCCAGGGCATGATCGTGTCGCTTCCCTTGATGTTGGTCGCCGCGAGCGCTTTGATGATCTCTTCGGGCTTGGTCGACCTTGCCCGATCGATCGCGTCGGCCAGGACGAAAACGGCGGTGAAATCGCGGGCGGTGTTCCCGTCCAAGTTGTTGCCACCCGGCGAACGCGCCTTGAACAGCTCGTTGATCGCCGGGACCGCCTTGTTCTTCGCCTTGAGATTCAGCGAAAAAACGTCGCGCGTGAAAATATAATCGGCGTCTTTGCCAAGGTTCTTGACGAAGTTGGGATCGATAAAGCCGGCATCTTGGGCGATGATGGCCTGCGGCGAGACACTCTGTTGCTTGTACGTCTTCATGAACAGGAGCGCGTCGTTCAAATACGAGGATTGAAAAATCACGTCGGCCCCGGCCGCCTTGATCTTCTGGACTTCTGACTGCAACTCGCTCGAGTTCGCGCCGTACGGCAACCGCAGCGCGACGTCGTAGCTGTCGCGTTTCGCGATCGCTTCCTCGGCGTCCGCGGCACCGGTCCCAAACAGCGTGTTCTCGTAGACGATGGCGAGCTTGTGAACCGGCGGCTTCTTCTGCTTCTTCAGCACATCGCTCATGAATTCGAACAGATTCTCGGAGAACGTGGCGTCGTGCGGCGTCGTACGAAAGAACGTCTTGAAGCCACGCGTGTGAAGCGTTGGACTCGAAGAGTCCGGGTTGACGAACGGAATTCCGTAACGCTCAGCGACTTGGCTGGCGGTCGCGGTGGTCGCGCTCGCGTACGTCCCCAAGAGCGCGACGACGTGATCTTGGGTGATCAACTGTTCGGCGACGGTCTTGGCTTGGTCCGGGCTGCCTTGCGAGTCGGCAAAAATGATCTTGAGTTTCGCGTGGCCGAGATTCGGCAAGCCGTCCTTTCCGGCCATCAGCAAGGGATACGGCTGCCTTCCGTTGATCAGATCGCGCGCCAATTCTTGGGCGAGCTTGAGCCCTTGACCGGTCGTCGCGAGGCCACCGGTCAGCGGCAATATCGAACCGACGACGATCTCAGCAGGTTCCGCGCCGCGAATCGGTGCCGCCGATCCTCCCACGAGTGCGAGAACGATGGCAAGCATCGCACCGACGGCGAGCGTTCTGTTCATGCGGGTTCCTCCTTAGACGTGTTGGTAAGCAAACCGTTGAGCCGGTCGCGTTCGCGAGCTGCCGGATCGCGCCGTGACGGATCGCCGTACCCGCCGCCACCCGGCGTTTGCACGATGATTTCGTCGCCGGGGCGCAGGTCGATCGTCGTCTTCGCCGCGATCGTTCGCTCTTCGCCGTTGCTCGTGCGCAGTGAGTGGCGGCCAGGCGCACCGTCGCGACCGCCTTGCGCGCCGCTGGGCGCGACGCGGTGGCGCTCGGCCAGCAGCGACGCGCGCGCGCTGCCTTCGAGCAATTGGAAGCTGCGGACGACACCACACCCGCCGCGATAGGTTCCGTCGCCGGCGGTGTTGGGTGCAAATTCATAGCGAGTCATGCGAATCGGAAAATACCGTTCCATCGCTTCGATCGGCGTGTTGAGCGTGTTGGTCATGTGGGTGTGGATGCCGTCGATGCCGTCGGCGTCCGGCCGCGCACCCATCCCGCCGCCGATGGTTTCGTAGAAAGCCCATGGCGTCCCGTCGGCGGTCTCGCCGCCGGTCATGACGTTCGACATCGTCCCGCTCGAGAGCGCGGGCATCTTCTGCGGGGCGAGCCGAGCGAAGGCCCGGAGCATGACGTCGCAGATGCGCTGTGCCGTCTCGACGTTGCCGCCGCCGACCGGCGCCGGTCGTCGCGGATTGAGCAACGTCCCCTCCGGAACGCTCACCGTGACGGGCCGGAAGCAACCCTCGTTCATCGGAATCGTCGGATCGGTCGCGGCGCGGATGACGTAATGGATCCCCGAGAGCGTCACGCCCAAGACCGCATTCACCGGAAACGGCACTTGCAAACTCGTCCCGGCAAAATCGACGTCGATCGTTCCGTCGTGGGTGCGGACGCGCGCGCGTAAGTGGAGGAGGTCGCCCGGGTCGGGGGGCTCGAGGACGTCTTCGACGCTCACATCTCGTTCGCCGAAGCCGCGCAGCACGGCTCGCATGCGCCGTTCGCTCTCATCTAATATCCGTTCGATCGCGGCTTCGAACGTCGCCAGGCCGTAGCGAGCCACGAGTTCGAGGACGCGCCGCTCGCCGGTGACGTTGCCGGCGACTTGGGCCTTGAGATCGCCGCTGCGCGCCTCGGGGGTGCGCGAGTTGCCGCGGATCAGCGCGACGACTTCCTCGTTGACGCGATCGTCGATCATCAAGCGGATCGGCGCGATGATGAGCCCCTCGGCGAAGAGTTCCGCCGCGGTGGCCGACATCGAGCCGGGGACGCTTCCGCCGACGTCGGTATGGTGCGCTTTGCTCGCCGCATACCCGAGGTGCACCGTCTTCGCCCCTTTGCCCAGGAAAATCGGGCGGATCACGGTGACGTCGTTGAGATGCGTCCCTGAGACGTAGGGGTCGTTGAGGACCCACATCTCGCCGGGCTCCATCTGCCGGCCGCGCGCTTCGAGCGTCTTCAAAGTTTGGCGCAATCCCCACGGCAGCGAGCCGAGATGGACCGGGATGTGCTCGGCTTGCGCAATCAGCCGACCGATCCGATCGAAGATCGCGCACGAATGGTCGAGTCTTTCCTTTATATTCGGCGAGTACGCGGCGTTGCGTACCGCGATCCCCATCTCTTCGCTCGCGTAGATGAGCGAGGATTTGATGACTTCGGTCGTGATGGGATCGGCCGCGCGCGGACGGGCCTTGCTCATTTTGCGCTCTTCATGCGAAGGTTGCCGTACTCATCGACGGCTGCACGCCAACCCGGCGCCACGAGCGTGCACGAATCGTACTGCTCGACCAGCGCGGGCCCCGTCAAACGGCTGCCGACGCGCAGCACCGTGCGCGAGAAAACCGGCGTCGCGATCCGCCCGCGTCCTTCATAATAGACCTCGCGCTTCTCCAGCAATGCGTCCTTCGACGGTTTCTTGTTTGTTTTTCCCTTGAGCGTTCGAATCGGCGGCTTGGCGACGATGCCGATGGCGGCCGACCGCGCCGCGACGATCTCGAGCGGTTCCTCCGGCGACGAGTACCCGTACGTGCGCAGGTGCCGCTCGTGAAAAGCACCGATCGCGTTTTCGAACGCCGCGTCGTCGAACGGCGCGGCCGTTGGAACCGTGAGCTCGAAGCTCTGGCCGAAATAGCGGACGTCCAGCTCGCGGGCGAAGACCATCGCTTCTTCCGCAACGCCCTGACGCGCGAGATCGACGCGGCCGCGCGTCTCCATCTCCTTGAACGCCTGCTCGATCGCCGGTGATTCTAGCTCGCTTGCGAGCGCGACGAAGGAACGGACGGCGGTCGTACGGATATCGGCGGCCAGCAGCCCGTAGGCCGAGAACAAGCCCGGATCGGGCGGTACGACGACGCGCGGGATCGACAATTCGTCGGCGAGCGCACAGGCATGCAGTGGCCCCCCGCCCCCGAACGCCATCAAGGTGAACTCGCGCGGGTCGAGACCGCGCTCGACGGTGACGATTCTGAGGATCTTCGCCATCTCGGCGTCGACGATGCGCACGATCCCGGCCGCGAGCCGATCGAGATCGAGTTCGGGAAGCCGCGGCAACAGCGCTTCGAGCGACACGCGCGAACGCGCCGCATCGATCGTCATCGCGCCGCCGAGCAGCGCGCGCGGATTCAGTCGGCCGAGGACGATGTTCGCATCGGTGACCGTCGGTTGCATCGCATGACCGTAGGCCGCCGGCCCTGGATCGGCGCCGGCCGAGAGCGGGCCGACGCGCAGCGCTCCGCCGGCGTCGACGAAGGCGATCGTCCCGCCGCCGGCGCTGACCTCGGCGAGATCGATGAACGGAAAGCGCACCGGATAACCGGAGCCTTTGACGGCGCGACCCGAGTGCGTCCGCCCGGCGGCTTCGAATTCGCTCGTCACCTGGGGCTCGCCACCGGTAATCGTCCCGGCTTTCGCCGTCGTGCCACCCATGTCGAACGAGAGGACGTTGTCGAGGCCGAGTTTCTTTCCGAGATAGGCGGCACCGATCACGCCCGAGGCTGGACCGCTTTCGATCATCGTCGCCGGACGCTCCGAAACCGTTTCAAGCGCCGCCATCCCGCCGTTGGATTGCATCACGTAGAGGGGCGCCGTGACGGACAGCTCGCGAGCGCGCGCCGCGAGGCGCTCGAGATAGCCACGCACCAGCGGACCGAGAACCGCGTTGACCACGGTCGTGCTCGTGCGCTCGTATTCGCGGTACTCGGGATCGAGTTCGCTCGAGAGCGACACAGGCAAATCCGGGAAGCGTTCGCGCAGCACGTCACGCGTCGAGCGCTCGTGCGCATCGTTCGCGTACGCGTGAAGATACGAGACGGCGACGGCGCGAGCGTCGCTGCGCGCGATCGTCTCGATGGCCGCCTCGAGCGAGGCGCGATCGAGCGGGACGATTTCGTTTCCGAACGGGTCCATCCGTTCGCGGACGCCGAAGCGGAAGCGCCGTTCGACCAAGGGTCTCGGGCGCGTCACGTTGAGGTTGTACACCTCGGCCCGATTTTGGCGCCCGATCTCGAGGACGTCGCGAAAACCTTCGGTCGTCATCAGCGCCGTGCGCGGCAACTCGAGGTTGATCTGTCCGAGTAATGCGTTCGTCGCGACGGTCGTCGAGTGCGACAACAGGACGATCTCTCTGGGATCGGCTTTCTCCAACAAGAGCGCGAGCGCGTCGATGATGCCCTGTTCCGGTTCGCGCGGTGTCGACGGAACCTTCAGTCGAGTCAACGCGCCGCTCGCCTCGTCGAGCGCGACGAGATCGGTAAACGTCCCGCCAACGTCGATTCCGACGCGAAGACGCTTCTGCAAGGACATGCGCGGGAGTTGCCCGCCGTGCGTCGCGCTACCTAGGAGCCGCCGCTCACCGCCGGGTGTGCACTCGATCTCAGGGGCGGAGGAGGAACCGTAATCATCGAAATCCCCGTTTCAAGGCCATCGCGTTCTTGGAGGTTTCTAGAATGAAAACTCTCTCTTTGGGTTTCCTCGTCGCGCTGCTCGTCGTCGTCGTTTCCGCGCCAGCTGCCGCGATCTCATACTCGAGCGTCACGCTCAGTGTCCCGCTCTCGGTCAACTATCTTCCGGCCGGCACGAAGATACCAGTGCTCTGCGGTTTAAATCCGCCGCCTGGCTCGGGGATGAAGTCGGGAGCCGAATATCAGACCATTACCGTCCCACCTTTACCACCAGGGAGCACAAGTTATGGGACGACCGTGACCTTCCAGTTCAATCCCGCGACGTACGGCGGCAAGTCCTTTCCCACCGGCACTGCTTTTACGTGCAGTTTAGGTGCGCCGGGCCAATCGTTCGACATGGGCACCATAAATGGGTCCCAGTCAACGACGAGCGTCGGCCCTGTGTTGCTGAAGTAGTCTCGTGCCCAAGTCGCTTCTGATCTCGGTCCTCTGCGGACTCGGGCTCGCGCTGATGGGGCGAGGTCTTGCCGCCTCGCTGCCGGCTGTGCCGATTCCAGCGACGGTCTCGATGCCGCAAATGATCGTCGTTGGCGCAACCCAAACGGCGACGCTTCAGATGCCGCAAATGATCGTCGTTGGCGCAACCCAAACGGCGACGCTCCCGATGCCGCAAATGATCGTCGTCGGCGCAACCCAAACGGCGACGCTCCCGATGCCGCAAATGATCGTCGTCGGCGCGACTCAACCCGCGACCCTTCAGATGCCGCAAATGATCGTCGTCGGAAAGCATTAACTCTCCGACGCTCTCCAGCCCCGCCGCCTCGGGCACCCCAAAGACTGCTTTCTGCCGGACCGAGGAAGCCCGCTGCAGCCGGCACGTTCAGACGTCAAAAGACGTGACTGTCGCCGTGGCGAACCCTAGACGATCCGATGAACGCCTCTAGCCTCGTCGTCCAGCCTCTCGAGAGCGACTTCTCCTTCAAAGCGAAGGCCTATACGGCGTTGCGCGAGGCAATCGCGAAGATGAACATCTACGACGTCGACGACGAGATCCGGCTCGACGAGCGCCAGCTCGCCGCGGACCTCGGAGTCAGCCGCACGCCCATCCGCGAGGCGATGGCGCGGCTCGAGCACGAGGGTCTGGTGCGCACGGTTCCGCGGCGCGGCATCTTCGTCGTACGGAAGAGCAAGCGCGAGATCATCGAGATCGTGCAGGCCTGGGCGGCGCTCGAAAGCATGGCCGCGCGGCTCATCACACTTTACGCCAACAACGACGAGATCTCGTCGCTGCGGCGCATCTTCTCGACATTTCAGAATGGCCAGGGCGGCGCGCATATCGACGAATACTCGGAAGCGAACCTGGCCTTCCATCAGGCCATCATCGACATGGCACATTCTGACGTCCTCAAGCGGCTCGCCGAGAATCTCTTCATCCATATGCGGGCGATCCGGCACCGCACCATCGGTGAGGACCATCGCTTCGAGCGCTCGATCATCGACCACATGCAGATCATCGAGGCCCTCGAGGCGCGGGACACGGAACTCGCCGAACGGCTCGTTCGCGATCACGCCCTCAACCTGGCCGCTCACGTCGAGCGTAACGCGCACTACCTCAAGTAATCCAGGCCGAAGCAGTGGGGAAAAAAGCGACGCCCTTCTCGGCGCGAAGCACCCCCTAGCCGAGCGGGCAAAGGAAACGCTCCCGACGCCTGGTATAATGCATACCACGATGTCGGCGGCACCCGGCAGCGTCGCTATTTGACGAGGAGTGAGCATGGCACAGACTGTGCCCGGAGTCGGCGAACTGCCGAAACTCGACGCGACCCCCGAGAAGATTTCGGGCGGACACTTGGTGGCGAAGGCCCTCAAAAACGAGGGCATCGACGTGATTTGGACGCTCTGCGGCGGCCACATCATCGACATCTACGACGGCTGCATCGATGAGGGCATCAAGATCATCGACGTCCGTCACGAGCAAGTCGCGGCGCACGCCGCCGACGGGTATGCGCGCGTTACCGGAAAACCCGGCTGCGCGGTCGTGACGGCCGGCCCCGGCACCACCGACGCCGTCACCGGCGTCGCCAACGCGTTCCGCGCCGAGAGCCCGATGCTGCTCATCGGCGGGCAGGGCGCGTTGAGCCAGCACAAGATGGGTTCGCTGCAAGATCTTCCGCACGTCGAGTTGATGAAGCCGATCACCAAATTCGCGGCGAGCGTGCTGACGACCGAGCGGGTCGCCGACATGTGCGCGATGGCATTCCGCGAATGTTACAACGGCGCGTACGGTCCTTCGTATCTCGAGATCGGGCGCGACATCCTCGACGGCAAAGTCGAGCTCTCGAAAGCGGTCCTTCCCAAGCCCGGCCACTATCGGGCCTCGACGAAGTCGATCGGCGACCCGGCCGCAATCGAGAAACTCGCCGACATCTTGGTCAAGTCGGAGCGGCCGTGCGTCTTGCTCGGCACGCAGGTTTGGACGACGCGCGGCACCGATTCGGCGATCGAGTTCTGCAAGAAGCTCAACGTCCCGGCCTTCATGAACGGCGCCGGGCGCGGTACGCTGCCGCCCGGCGATCCGCACCACTTCCAATTGACGCGCTCGTACGCGTTCGACAAAGCCGACGTGATCGTGATCGTCGGGACGCCGTTCGACTTCCGCATGGGCTACGGCAAGCGGCTCAAGGCGCCGACGGTCGTGCAGATCGACATGTCGTACTCGACGGTCGGCAAGAACCGCGACATCGCGCTCGGACTCGTCGGCGACGTCGGCGCGATCCTCGCCGCCGTCACGCAAGCGACGACCGGGCGCACCGATAACGGTGCGTCGCGCCGCAAGGGTTGGCTCGAAGAACTTCGCGCCGAAGAACACAAGTTGATCGAAGCGCGGCTGCCCAAGATCATGAACGACACGGTTCCGATCCATCCCCTGCGCCTCGCCTACGAGATCAATGAGTTCTTGACCGAAAACACGGTCTTCATCGGCGACGGCGGCGACGTCGTCACCTGTGCCGGAGGCGTGGTGCAGCCGAAGCGCCCCGGACACTGGATGGATCCCGGTCCACTCGGAACGCTCGGCGTCGGCGTCCCGTTCGCGATGGCCTCGAAGTTCGCGCAACCGGAGAAAGAAGTCGTGTGCCTGTTCGGCGACGGTACGTTCAGCCTGACGGGGTGGGATTTTCAGACCGCGATGCGCTTCAAACTGCCGTTCATCGGCGTCGTCGGGAACAACTCGTACATGAATCAGATCCGCTTCGGCCAGATTCAAAAATACGGCAAGGAACGCGGCGACGTCGGAAATTATCTCGGTGACGTGAAGTACGATCTGTTCGCCAAGATGCTCGACGGGTACGGTGAGGAGGTCCGCGACCCGCGCGACATCCGGCCGGCGCTCGAGCGCGCACGCGCCTCGGGGCTACCGTCGCTGATCAACGTCTGGATCGACCAAAACGCGTTCGCGCCCGGTACGATGAACCAAACGATGTACAAGTGATCACCCAGGCCGATCGAAACGACGATGGCAGAGAATAGCAAGCCGAAGTCCGGCGGAGCGCCCCCCGCGAGCAAGGCAACGGGCGACTCGGTACCGGCGCGCAAAGCGCTCGACGGGATTCGCGTGCTGGACATGAGCCACGTCCAAGCCGGGCCGTCGGCGACGCAGATCCTGGCGTGGCTCGGCGCCGACGTCATCAAGGTCGAGTTGCCGGGCCGCGGTGACATCACCCGCGGCCAGTTGCGCGACGTTCCGAACGTCGACAGCCTCTACTTCACGATGCTCAACTGCAACAAGCGGAGCATCACGCTCAACACCAAGACGTCGGAAGGGAAGGAAATTTTTACCCGCCTGGTGCGCCACTGCGACGTCTTGGTCGAGAACTTTGCTCCGGGCGTCCTCGACCGGCAAGGCTTCACCTGGGAAAAGATTCACGAGATCAACCCGCGGATCGTCTACGCATCGATCAAGGGCTTCGGCCCGGGAAAATTCGTCGACTTCAAGGCCTACGAAACCGTCGCGCAGGCGATGGGCGGCGCGATGAGCACGACCGGCCGGGAAGACGGGCCGCCGACCAGCACCGGCGCGCAGATCGGCGACTCGGGCACCGGGATCCACTGCGTTGCGGCGATTCTGGCCGCGCTGATTCAGCGGGAACACACCGGGCGCGGCCAGCGAGTGCAGGTTGCGATGCAAGACGCGGTGATGAATCTGTGCCGCGTGAAATTTCGCGATCAGCAACGCCTCGCGCACGGACCCCTGCGCGAATATCCCAACAAGGAATTCAAAGACTTCGTGCCTCGTTCGGGCAACGCGTCGGGCGGCGGGCAACCCGGCGCGGCGCTGCGCTGCGCACCCGGCGGACCGAACGATTACGTCTACGTCATCATTCAGCCGCACGTGTGGGAGCCGCTCGCCAAATTGATCGGCCGGCCGGAACTCGTCGACGATCCAGCCTTCGCGACGCCCGAAGCCCGTTTGCCGCACATCGACGAAGTTTTCGGCGTCGTCGAAGAATGGACCAAGGGTTTCACGAAATTCGAAGTGCTCGATAAGCTCAACGAGATCGACGTCCCGTGCGGGCCGATCCTGAGCACGAAGGACATTCTGGAGGACGGATCGCTCGCGGGCCGGATGGTCGTCGAGGTCGAGCATCCCGAGCGCGGGACGTTCAAGACGATCGGCTGTCCGTTGATCCTCTCCGACTCGCCCGTCACCGTCGAACGTTCGCCGCTGCTCGGCGAACACAACGAGGAGATCCTGCGCGAGATCGGTTACGACATCAATCACCTCGACGAGCTTCAATCCGCCGGCGTCTTATAATTAGGAGAAACGCATGCTAGCAGAGCGCGGGACCCGCGATCAGGCCGCCGTCCGTTCCATTTTGGAGCGCGTCAAGGCCGATAATCGGAATTCATTGACGGCGCCCGAAGCGAAGGCCGTCTGCGACGCCTACGGGATTCCGGTCCCGCAAGAAGCGCTCGCGGCATCCGCCGACGCGGCCGCGAAGTCCGCCGAGAGCATGGGCTTCCCGGTCGTGATGAAGATCGTTTCGCCCGACATTCTGCACAAGACCGAAGCCGGCGGCGTGATCGTCGGCGTCTCGAGCGCCGATGCGGCGCGGCGCGCTTACGATCAGATCGTGGCGAGTGCGAAGAAATATAAGAGCGACGCGAAGATTGTCGGCGTCCAAGTCCAGCAACAGCTCGGCGCGGCGCAGGAAGTCATCGTCGGCGCGATCAGCGACCAGAGTTTCGGGAAGTTGATCGCCTTCGGGCTCGGCGGCGTGCTGGTCGAAGTCCTCAAGGACGTGACGTTCCGGCTCGCGCCGGCGTCGCGCGAAGACGCGCTTTCGATGCTCGACGGAATCCAGGCGGCCGAGATCCTCAAAGGCGTACGCGGCGGCGAGCCCGTTTCGCGCGACGCGCTTGCGTCGATCATCGAAAACGTCTCGACGCTGGTCACTGATTTTCCCGAGATTTCCGAGGTCGATCTCAACCCTGTCTTCGCGCGCCCGGACGGCGCGACGGCGGTCGACGCGCGCCTCCTGGTCGACTGGAATCCCCCGGCCCGGCCGAAGCAGCACTCGCGCGATGAGATCGTGCGCGCGATGAACCGGATCATGCGGCCGGACGCGGTCGCCGTCATCGGCGCGTCGTCGGAAGAGGGCAAGATCGGCAACTCCGTGATGAAGAATCTCATCAACGGCGGTTATAAGGGCAATATCTATCCGGTCAACCCGAGCGCCGACGAGATCCTCGGCTACAAAGCCTACAAGTCTGTCAAGGACGTTCCGGGGGAGATCGACGTCGCGGTTTTCGCGATTCCGGCAAAATTTGTCGCCGCCGCACTCACGGAGTGCGGTGAGAAAAAGATTCCGGGCGCGGTGCTGATCCCGTCGGGGTTTGCCGAGACGGGCAACGTCGAGGGCCAAAAAGAGATTCAGGCGATCGGCCAGCAGTACAACGTGCGCCTGATGGGACCGAACATCTACGGCTTCTACTACACGCCGAAACACCTGTGCGCGACGTTCTGCACGGCCTACGACTATCAAGGGAAGGTCGCGCTCTCGTCGCAGAGCGGCGGCGTCGGGATGGCGATCATCGGTTTTTCGCGCTCGGCGAAGATGGGCGTCTCGGCGATCGTCGGGCTCGGCAACAAGGCCGACATCGACGAAGACGATCTGCTCACGTTCTTCGAGCAGGACGAGAGCACGCAAGCGGTCGCGATGCACATGGAAGACCTCAAGGACGGCCGCGCCTTCGCCGAAGTCGCCAAACGCGTTTCAAAGACGAAGCCGGTCATGGTGCTCAAGGCCGGGCGCACGGCGCTCGGCGCGAAGGCCGCTTCTTCTCACACGGGCGCCCTCGCTGGCGACGACAAGGTCTACGACGACGTGCTGCGCCAGAGCGGCGTGATTCGCGCGCGCGGCTTGCGCGAATTGCTCGATTTTGCGCGCGGCGTCCCGGTGCTGCCGACGCCGAAGGGCGAGAACGTGGTGATCATCACCGGCGCCGGCGGTTCGGGCGTTCTCTTGTCGGATTCGGTCGTCGACGCGGGGCTCACGCTGATGAAGTTCCCGGCAGACTTGGATGAGGCGTTCAAGAAATTCATCCCGCCGTTCGGCGCGTCGGGGAATCCGGTCGATATCACGGGCGGCGAGCCGCCGAAGACCTATCAGAACACGATTCGCCTGGGGCTCGCGGACGATCGCATTCACGCGCTGATCCTCGGGTACTGGCACACGATCGTCACGCCGCCGATGGTGTTCGCGAAGTTGACTGCCGAAGTCGTCGAAGAGTTTCGCGCGCGTGGCATCGACAAGCCCGTCGTCGCATCGCTCGCCGGAGACGTACAAGTCGAAGAGGCCAGCGAGTATCTCTTCGACCACGGCATCCCGGCCTATCCGTACAACTGCGAGACGCCGGTCGCCGTGCTTGGCGCCAAATACAAGTGGGCCCGCGGTGCGGGATTGATCTAAAGAGTTACCCGAGGGGTTCGGTCGCAAGACCGAGCCCCTCGCCTTTTCGCAGCAGTGTTCTCTCCTTGTTTTCTGCCAGCTACCGCGTGATTAGTCGGCGCCTGGCGCCGGTAGCTCAATGGACAGAGCGCTCTTATGACGAAAGAGGTGGTGTGGGTTCGACTCCCACCCGGCGCGAGGCCACGCTCTTCGCGTGCGAGGAACGCATTGACTCGACCGTCACGAGTCGCTAAAATGTTAGTACTCTTTCGTCAGAAGGGTTTGGTGCTCACCATAGAGCTACCCGAGGGGTTCGGTCGCAAGACCGGGCCCCTCGCCTTTTGCGCCGACGTCGCTCGTCGGCCACGAAGACTTTAGCGTGCGGACCTCGCACAACATCGGCCGCGTCTACGGAAACATCAAGATGCTCCAGCCGCAAAAGCCGGTCACTCGTGGCGAGGCCGCGATCGCGCTCAGCGTCATCGCGGACAAGAGCGCCGCGGTCACTTTGGGCCGCACGCCGGCACCCTGAACCCCGGTCGACGGCAGGGAAGCCCGGCGTCAATGGGCGTAGTGGCTGAAAAATACCTTCAGAATTGTTCACGTGTCCTGAAGGTGATTTCCGCCCGCCCAGCCCGGAGGATGCCATGGCCCAAGTACTCGACCGGTCAGCCGCTCAATCGACCCTCAACGTCTGGCAGATGGCGCAAAGCCAGCTCGACGACGTCGCCAAAATCATCGGACTCAACGCGTCGGTCCACGGCTATCTGCGCCAGCCGAAGCGGGTCCTGACGGTCTCGATTCCGGTGCGCATGGACGGCGGACAATTCAAGATGTTCGAAGGCTACCGCGTTCAGCACAACATGGCGCGCGGGCCAGGCAAAGGCGGGATTCGCTTCCATCCCGACGTGACGCTCGACGAAGTCAAGGCGCTCGCGATGTGGATGACCTGGAAGTGCGCGCTCGCCAACCTTCCGTTCGGAGGCGCGAAGGGCGGGGTGATCTGCGATCCCAAGGTGCTTTCACTGCACGAGCTCGAGAACCTGACGCGCCGGTACACGTCGGAGATCTCGATCATCATCGGGCCGGAGAAAGACATCCCGGCGCCCGACGTCTACACGACCCCGCAGATCATGGCCTGGATCATGGATACGTTCTCGATGCAGAAGGGCTACTCGATCCCGGGTGTCGTCACCGGCAAACCAATTTCGATCGGCGGCTCGCTCGGACGCGACAAGGCGACCGCGCGGGGCTGCCTCTACGTCGTCGACGAGGCGCTGCGCGAACTCGGCCTCAAGATCGAAGGCCCGCGCGTTGCGATCCAAGGTTTCGGGAACGCCGGCCTCAACGCAGCCGACTTGATGGCAGCAGCGGGTTACTCGATCGTCGCCGTCTCCGACTCGCAGGGCGGCGTCGCCAATCCGCGCGGGCTCGACGTGAGGGGGCTGATCGCCCACAAGGAAGAGACCGGTTCCGTCGTCGGCTTCCGCGGCGGCGAGCGCATCGACAACCGCGAGGTCCTCGAGTATGAGTGCGACGTCTTGGTGCCGGCGGCGCTCGAGAAAGTGATCACCGAACAGAATGCGCCGCGGATCAAGGCGAAGATCGTCGCCGAGGCCGCCAACGGTCCGACGCTGCCCGAAGCCGACGAGATTCTCTTCGAGCGCGGCATCATGGTCTTGCCGGACATCCTCGCCAACGCCGGCGGCGTGACCGTCTCGTACTTCGAGTGGGTGCAAGACCTTCAGGAAAACTTCTGGGAGGAGGACGAGATCAACGAGCGGCTCCGCAAGAAGATGGTCCGCGCCTTCAAAGAGACGCTGGAACAAGCCAAGCGCCATCGCGTCAACATGCGCCGCGGCGCCTACTGCGTAGCGATCGAACGCGTCGCCGAGGCGACGCAGATGCGCGGGCTGTACCCGTAAGGAAGGTTTACGTCGGTGGGAGGTAGCGCATCTTGCGGAAGACCACCTGGCCCTCTTTGCTGGCCATCAGCGCGACAAACTCGCGGCCAAGCTTTGCGTTCTTCGCATTCTTCGAAACCGTCCCGACATAGGTCGAGATCACGTTGTACTTCTCCGGGATCTCGATTACGTTGAACTTGGTCGTATCGCCGTCGGTCACAAAGACGATCGCCGCTTCGCTCTTGCCCGAGGCGATGGCATCGACGACGTCCTGCCCTTTGTCACTCTGATAGTTCGTATTCTTCAGGACCTTCTGAACGAAGTCGAAGCCGCCGTTATCGACGCTCGCCTTCTGGATGATCTGACTGGAGATGGTGCCGACGGCCGAGGACGGCGTCCCCAGCGCGATCTTGAGCCCCGGTTTGGCGAGATCTTTGATGTCGTGCACGTTGCCCGGGTTCTTCTTCGGCGTGATGATCACGTCGATCGTCTTATAGATCGGCGTGAAGGGATCGGTGATGTTGACGACCTTCTTGAGCGGACTGTCACCTGCCAGGATGATATCGACCGCTTCGCCACCGTCGACCCTATTCGCGACGACGCCGCCGCCGAGATACTCCGCCTGGATCGTCACGCCGGGGTGCTTCTTCTCAAAATCCTTGACCAATGCGTCGAAGGGAGGGCGCGCGCTCGAGGCGAGCAATGCTTTGAGCGTCACGGTTTCGGCGGCCGGCGCGGAATGAAAATTCCCCGAGATCAGCGCGACCGCGGCGATGCTCGCCACGCCGAGAAAACGTTTGGATATCATAGTTGTTCCTTGTGCGTTAGGTTAGTGAGATGAGAACGATTTCGGAAGCCGTTATGTCGCGAGCGCCGGGATCGGTTCGCCCGGGGCGTTGGAACCAAGCCTTTGGTTGCGCTCGACTTCCCATGCGCGCAGCGGTTTGAGCACCAGCAGCGCCATCAAGGCGGCAACGATATTGAAGCACGCCGCGATGATGAGGACGGTTGACCAGCTGTGCGTAGCAGCCACAATTACAGAGCCGAATGGGACGAGCAGCGAGGCCGTCCCCTTCGCCGTATAGAGCATCCCGTAATTCGTGGTCGCGTACTTCTGCCCGTAGTGGTCGCGGGTGATCGCCGGGAAGAGACTGTAGATTTCGCCCCAACCGAAGAAGACGAGACCCGAAAGGAGCACGAACGGCACCGGCTGCGTTCCGAACTTCCAGAGGGCGAAAATCCCGATCCCTTCGATCAAAAAGATGAAGAACATCGTCAACTCGCGCCCAAGGTAATCGGAGATCCACCCGCAGATCGGCCGCGTGATACCGTTCATGATGCGATCGATCGACAATGCGAACGTCAGGGCGGGCAGAGTGATTCCGATCAGCGTCACGGGGTACACGTCGACCATGAAGTCTTTCGCAATCGGCGCCAACTGCGCGACGGCCGTGAGGCCGCCCGTCGCCATGAGCACGAACATCACGTACATGACGTAGAACGAGGGCGAGCTCGAAAGCACTTGATGCCAATCGTACATGCGCACGTTCTGCAAGTTTCTTTGTATCGGCTGTGCTTCAGCCGGCTTCGCCTTCGGCGGTCGCGCCATAAAGAAACCCGCCACGATCACGATGCCGCCTTGAACGAAGCCGAAGATCCGGAAAGCGTCGTGATAGGCAGTCGGCGACGAGCTGATCAGATTCGCGAGCGGGATGACCGTCAAAGCCGAACCCATCCCAAAGCCGGCAGCCGTCAAACCGGCTGCCAGGCCGCGATTCTTACCGAACCACTTCAGCGCGTTCGCGACACAGGTGCCGTACACCATGCCGGCTCCGAGCCCGCAGAGCGCACTGCTCGCATAGAGCGCGGTCAGGGTCGGGGAAATCGAGTTGAGGACCCAGCCTAAGCCGGCCAGCGCGCCGCCGATCATCACCATCGCGCGCGGTCCGATCCGATCGGTTACCCAGCCTTCAACCGGGACGAGCCAGGTCTCAAAGAGCACGAAGGTCGTGAACGCCACCGTGATCGCCGTGTTGCTCCAGGTGTGCTCGGCCCCCATCGGCAGGACGAACAGCGTCCAGCCGTACTGGTAGTTCGCGATGCTCGCCATGCAGATGATCCCGAGGATCAGTTGGACCCAAGGCGTGACGCGCGAGCCGACCGCCTCGCCGCTGACTGCAGTTGCCATGCGAACTCCCCGCAAGAAGAGCGCCCGCCGTACGGCTAAGCGCTGGCATACATAATACTGGGCAGTATCCCCAGCCCGGCCTTCGCCGAGGAAGCGGGAACTCTTTTCCACTCGGACGCAGGCAGCCCCGGCGACAGCCTTCGCCGGAACAGGGCGGCCCGGAGGCCGGCCCGTAGACTGAGGCCGTGGCCAAGACCAAGGAACCGGCGCGCCTCGACGTCCGCAAGACCTATAAGCTCTACCTGAACGGCGAGTTCGTCCGCTCGGAGTCGGGGCGCAGCGACGTCTACGACCTCGGGAGCGAGCACTCGGCCAACGTCGCACGCGCCTCGCGCAAGGATCTGCGCGACGCCGTCGTCGCCGCGCGGGGAGCCGACGCTACCTGGGGCACGGCGACCGCCCAGAACCGGGGACTCGTGCTCTACCGGCTCGCCGAGATGATGGAGGCGCGCCGCGCGCAGTTCGTCGAGCAACTGCAAATCGGGATGAAGCTCGGCGCGGACGATGCGGCGCGCGAGACGACCGCCGCGATCGACCGTGCGCTCTGGTACGCAGGCTGGTGCGACAAGTACGCCGCGCTCGTCTCATCGCGCAATCCGGTCGCCGGGCCGTTCTTCAACTACTCCGCGACCGAACCGGTCGGCGTGGTCGGCGTGCTCGCGCCCGACGAGCCGGCGCTCCTCGGGCTCGTTTCAACCGTCATTCCACCGCTCGTCTCCGGCAACACCGTCGTCGCGCTCGCGTCGGAGAAGGATCCGCGCACCGCGATCGTCTTCGCCGAGTGCGTCGCGACGAGCGATCTCCCGAAGGGTGCGCTCAACATTCTGACCGGGCAGCGCAGCGAGGTCGCGCCGCACATGGCGCGTCACATGGACGTCAACGCGCTCGCGATGCACGGCCTCGATTCGGCCTTTGCGACCGAACTCGAGCGGCTCGCCGCCGACAATCTCAAACGTTCGAAAATCTACCCGCCGAAAGCGGTCGCGGATTGGTTCAAAGACGACGCGCAAGATTTGGCCGCGGTCACCGCGTTCGTCGAAACGAAGACGATCTGGCACCCGGCTCGCATATGATCTATCCGCCCTTTCCCGAAGACGAATTACGCGCGCGAGCGAAATCGAACAAAGAGGCGCACGACAAGATCGATGCCCTTAAAGACGAGTTATCACGCGACAAACCCAGTGCCAAGCGAATTCAAGAGCACGTCGAGCACTTGAATGCCTGGGACGATCTCGTCGCCACGCTGGAGCGCTGGTATATGGATCCGCGCACGCAAGCGTTTATCGCAGAACTGACCGCGGCCGGAATCTGAAAACACCTGGAGAGGTGGCAGAGTGGTCGAATGCACTCGCTTGGAAAGCGAGCAGACTGTTAAAGGTCTCGGGAGTTCGAATCTCCCCCTCTCCGAGTTGCCTGGGCCTCGCCCTCAGCGAGTCACGACGCCGACGCGGCGCCGATCGAGATCGTAGTAGACGTCGAATTCCTGCATCGCGGTCAGGCCGACGACGATACGTATCACGTCGCTGCGCCGAACGGAAAGCGGGACGCCGCCGGACCCGAGTGCTCCGACGGGAAAATCGTGCGTCCAGGCGCCGATTCTGAGCGTAGCATGGCTCCACGGGCGGGCCGGGACCATTCCTGTCGTGGTCACCAGCAGCTGCGGCGTTCCCGTATCGAAGATGACCGGACCGCAGGTTTCCTGGCCGGCTTCGTAGATGCGGATGCAGCCGCGCGGAGCTCCAAACGCGGCGAAGTCGACGACGCTGAAAGTGTTTACGGTGACGTCGTCCGGGTTGAGCGTGATGGTCGGCGCATCGAAGGCGGCATGAACGATGTATCGTCGGCCGACCCCGCCGTCCAGCGCGAACAGCGGTGAGACGCAGCATCCTTTGACCTGCGGAGTAATGTAGGCACCGAAAATCCCCGAATAGATCCCCGAGAAGAGGTCCGGTTCGGCGTCTTGCACCTGACAATCTCGCACCTGCGGGCCGCATCCGACTTCGTCGATGACTTGGAAGGGCATGTTGTTCGCGTGCGCGGCGCCGATTGCAACTGAAGCCGCCGCTTCTTCTCCCCGCACCTCATAACCGAACCCAAAATCGGCCTTCGCGCTCCGCCCCGTGCGACGATACATTTCCGCCGGCAGCGCCTTGGCGAGAACGCGTAAGCCCGTCGAACCGGTGTCGAACATGACGCGTTGCGTCGACGAACCGATCGTCACGTCGATCCCGAGCCTGGGCTCGCCCCCTTTTCCCCTCTCGGCGTGCAGCGGAATCACGAGCGGGCTTGGCGCCGTGGACGGTGCGGCCGCCGTCCCAAGGAGCAGAGCGCCGGCAAACAATGGCGCTGCGTATTTGCTCATCGTGGCTAAAACTTCACGCCGGCCTTCTGCACCTCTTGATACGGCAAGAGCCAGACCAGCGACTCGTCGTGCAGATCGACGACCTGCACGTGGTTGCCGAACGGGTCCTCAAAATCACAGCGAAACGGCGGATGCAGCGCTAGGCCATATTTCTTGGTGAGCTTCTCCTTCACTTCGGCGAGCTGCTTTTCGTCGCGCACGATCAAGCCGAAGTGGCGCGTGCGGTCGGGCCGCTTCTCCTTCACCTCGAACATGGCGAGAAACTGGTGCTCGCCAACCTTGAAGAACGCGTCGCCTTCACCTTCGTCGAGTCTTTCGAGGTTGAATACGTCTTGATAGAAGGCGACGGCCTTGTCGATGTCGTCGACTTCGATCGCGATGTGGTTGATGCCGTAAACTTTGACACTCATGCCTTCATCCTACCCGGCTCAGAGACCGAGGAACCCAATCCGGTTGCGGTCGGAATCGAAGAGGACGTCGACGTCTTGTAACGCGCCGAGCCCGACGACGATCAACTTCTTGTCGCCGCGCTGCGAGACGATGCTGTAGCGTTCATCACCGTCTCCGCCGGACGTCAAGTTGTGCTTCCAAGGTCCGATGGTGACGTTCGCGATCGTGCCCGGCGGGAAGAATCCTTGAAAAACCGGCGCAGGATCGAAAACGAGCGTCTGCTGCGAGCCGGTGTCGATGACGATCTCGCCGCAGACCTGCAACGCGACGTCTTTGACGGCGATGCAACCGATCGGCCAGGACGTCGTCGTGACCGGGACCGTCGTGAACGCGTTCATCCTCGCCGCGTCGGGGCCCAGCGTGAGCGTCGGCTTTGCAAAGTCGGCGTGCAGGACGTACGCGTGCCCGGCGCGGCCGGCGAGTGCCAACAGCGGGTTCACGCAACATTCGTCGGGGGTCGGGTTGGTGATCCTCAGGCCGAGGACGCCGGGGAAAACTTTTCCGAACTCGTCGGGGACGCCGCCCTTCGCGGCTTGGCATTTCGGCGACCACGAGGCGCAGGCGATGCTCTCGACGGCTTCAATCTGCACCGGACGCTCGCTGCGCAGGCCGGCGAGCGTGAGCGACGCGTTGGCTTCGAAGCCGCGCAGGTTGAGGCCGTTGCCGTAGTCGCCGGTGACCGTTTGGCCTGTGCGCTGCCAGGCGTCGCTCGGAAGTGCGCTCGCCAAGATGCGCAAGCCGGGTGAACTCGTGTCGACCTCGAGTCGCTTGGTGATCGAGCCGATCGTGACGTCGATGCCGAGATGCGGCACGTGATACGGGCTGTGCTCGACGTGCAAGGGGACGACGACGGGCGTCTGCTGCGCGCTTGCCGTCCCGGCGCAGGCGAGCGCTGCGGCCAGTATCGGAAGCTGAAAACGGTTGCTCATCGAGAGGTCAGGTCCAAAGGAGGCGCACGTGCGCGATACTCGATTCAAATCGTTCGGCGCGCGGAATCGAAAAGAGGCGAAACGATTCGAGCGCGCTGTGCCGGAGCATCGACATGCCGTCGATCACGTCGCGGCCGAGACGACCGGCGAGGGTCGCGCGCGGCCCGTAGTTTGCGTCGATCACCGTCGGCGCCGAGCGAGCGGCCCGGGTGAGGCGATCGTCGAGCTCGCCGTCCGGTGGGAGCGTCGAAAAGATAATGTCGACCGCTTCTCCTTCCCAAAGGCCTACCTTATACTGTAGGGCGGTGCTGCGGGCGCGATCGGCGGTACGATTCCAGACCGAAACGTCGGCGCCGTAGCGAACGAGTTTCCACATCACCGCGCGCGCAGTCGGACCGACGCCGAGCACCAATATCCGGGTTCTTTTCAGGAGATCGGGGCTCTCGCGGATTTCTTCTACACCCAAGATTTCGGCGACGACGTCCAGCGCGCCGCCGGCGTCGGTGTTGAAGCCGTGGATGCCGTCGTCTTGAAAGAGCAAGACGTTCGCGGACTCGACGATCGACGCTTCCGGATCGACGACGCGATCGCACGCGGCGAGGGCTTCTTCTTTCAGCGGCGTCGTAACGTTCAAGCCACGGTAGCCTTGCGCGCGCAGTTCCGCGATCGCGCGTGCGCCGTCGCCGGCGCTCACGCGGACCGCTTCATACGAACCCGCGACGCCGGCACCCTCGAAAAATTTCCCGAACAGCGCGGGGCTCGCACTGTGCTCGACGGGATCGCCGATGACCGCCAGCTTCAAGAACGAACCGTCGCTCGTCAACTGCCGTCACGCGCGGCCGTTGCGCGAGTCGCGCCGGCCGAGGACGAGGCGTTCCATAAAACGCAGGATGCGAGTCCCGTACCAATCTTTGGCGACGAGCGGCTGCGTCAGGATCGCGTGCAGACCCAAGAATTTCGCGCCGAGGACGTCGGTGAAGAGTTGATCGCCGACGACGACCGTCGCGTTTTTCGGCGTCCCGAGCAAGCGGAGCGCGCGGGAGAACGCGCCCGGGAGCGGCTTCAGCGCCGAGGGAACCGTCGGGACGCCAAGCTCGGCGCCGATCCGCTGGACGCGCCCCGTAAAGTTGTTCGAGACGAGGGCGACCTTGAAGCCGCGCGCCTTGGCGTCCGCGATCCAGGCGGCGTCCTCAGGCGCGAGCACTTCCTGACCGTAGCCGACCAGCGTATTGTCGAGGTCGACGATGATGCCTTTCATCCCCTTGCTTGCCAGTTCGTCGAGCGAGACCCGGCTCAGGCGATCGGCGAAGGCGTCGGGACGGAACACGTGCCCAGCGTTCAGGCGGCTCTCCCCGCTATCCTCGGACTTGTCCCCAGCGCGCCCACCGAGGGGCCGTTCGGCGCTCCCGGACCCCACAGGAATGTTCCGTTTTGAACAAGCGCTCCACCGGCCATACGCAAGGGGATTCAAAGCGGAACCACAATATCTTGTGCCCTTACCTTCGCGGGTGTACTATAGACGGTACCGAGCAGCGGGCGCCCCTGTTCGTTCTCGAACAGGTGTTCGATCGCTATCCGCGAAGACCGAGAGCGAGGGATCTTTACCGATGTCCGATGCCGCCGCATCCCCCGAGGCCGACGCCCTCCGGGGTCTAGCCGAACCGTCGTTTGATCCGAACGCGATGCGCGTCCTGAAGGAACGCTATTTCGCGCGGAAACCCGATGGGACGCAAGAGATGCCGAAAGAGTTCTTGTGGCGCGTCGCTTCGGCGATCGCGCAGCCCGAGCGCCCCTACGCGGAAAAAAACGGACGCGATCCAGATGCCGTCGTCGACGGAGTGAGCCACGCGTTCTACGACATGATGGCGCGGCGCGATTTCATGCCGAACACGCCGTGTCTCGTAAACGCCGGGAGGCCCCTCTCGATGCTCTCGGCTTGTTTTGTGCTGCCCGTCCCCGACTCGATCGAGGGTATCTTTTACAACTTGAAAGCGATGGCACTCGTGCAACAGGGAGGAGGAGGCTGCATCTCCGGCGATGCGCGCGTTTGGTCGACGTTCTGCGGGATCGAACCGATCGAAGTGCTCTTCTCTCGCACGACTTCAGACGGCCGACGGGGTGTTACTCATGGCAACGGCGTCGCGTATGACGTACGAGATTTAAACGTCAAGACGCTGTCGATGCAACCTCAGACGGGCGAACTGGGTTTGAAGCTGGTTTCGCATGTCTGGAAGTTCGATGTTCCTGCCAACGAACAAATCGTCGTCAGGATGCGCGAAGGAACGCGCGTACAAACCAGTTCGTGGCATCCATTCATGGTCGTGCGGGGCACACGTCTGGTCGAAGTGCGCGCCGACGAATTAACGCCCGGAGATGTCGTCCTCGGACCGGAGAATCCGGAAGCATTTTGGCCGTGGAAAGAATATCAGACCGTCGCCGATCTCCCGCTCGATAAGGAACTCGCGTGGCTCATCGGTTTCACCCTCGGTGATGGATCGTTCGGCCGCAACAAGGCGCTCGGGACCGATCGAGTGCGCTGGTTCTCCGGAACAGAGGATGTCCTCCACCGAGTTCGCGGCATCCTCATGCGCTACGGCATCGAGGTCGGCATGACGCGCGACTCGCGCGGCAACGGGCTTTACGTAACGACTTCGAGCCAATGGTTCATTCAGGCGCTGCGCAAAGCGTGCGGAATCGCCTCCAATGGCCCCAAAGATCTCACGATTCGCGTACCGGAAATGATCGGCAAGTCACCTCTGCCGGTGACGCATGCGTTCCTCGCCGGGCTACTCGACAGCGACGGTTGCGTCGACAAGGACGGCAGTCCGTCGTACACGACCGCCAGCGAGGCGATGGCCGAAGATCTTGCCGCGTTGCTCGGACTACTTGGCTTCCAACCAACGATCAAGCGAAAACAGCCGCAAGGTCGCGGTAAGCATCCGACCTACACGGTCCTCTTGGCGAGGCGTACGCGGGTGGACGACTTGGCGCGGCGCATCGCGTCTTATATGTCGTGCGAGGCACGAAAGCAGCGACTACGCGGCGATTTCGCGCTCGACATGCGCCAGCTCCACATGCCCTTCCGCACGTGGCGAGACGAACTCAGGAAGCACGGCCTTATCGGTAACGCTAATGTCGGCCCGGGACCAGTTGCGGCCGTCATGAGCCGTTGGGCCTGCAACTATGCCGGTCGGACTCGCCGTGCCGACCTGCTCGCCATCGCGGACGTTCTCGAGCCGCACGACGCGCCCGTGGCCGCCCTGCTTCGACGCATCGGTAATTCCGGTCAAGAGATCAAATCAGTGGAAAAGGCGTCGGCAGCGAAGCCGTTTTACGATCTAACCGTCGACGACTGGAACACGTACGCTGCCGGCAACGGCGGCATGACGATGATTCACAACACCGGTTTTGCGTTCTCGCAACTGCGTCCTAGCGGATCGCTGGTAGCAACAACGGGTCGAGACGCGTCGGGCCCGGTTTCGTTCATGAAGGTCTTCAACGCCGCGACCGACTCGATCAAGCAAGGCGGCGTGCGGCGAGGTGCCAACATGGCGGTGCTGCGCGTCGATCATCCGGACATCTTCGACTTCATGCGCTGCAAGAAAGAACTCGACGCAGAGAATCGCGCGCTCTGGAACCGATTCTCCGACACCGGCGCGTACACGGACGAAGAGCTCTCGCACATCAAGCAAGAGCTGCTGCAGACGCAGATGAACAATTTCAACGTCTCCGTCGGCGTAACGGACGCGTTCATGGACGCCGTCGAGCGTGACGGCGATTTCGATTTGATCGATCCGCGCACGAAGGTCGTCGTGCAAACGGTTCGCGCACGCGAAATTTGGGATGCGATCGTAGCCGGCGCTTGGCAGAACGGCGAGCCCGGCGTGATTTTTCTCGATCATCCCGAAGCAAATCCGCTACCTGGCCTCGGTCCAATTGAAGCTACTAACCCATGTGGAGAGCAGCTTTTGCATGGATACGATTCTTGCAATTTAGGATCGATCAACGTCGGACAGTTTTATAACGCCTCCGCGAAAGATGTTGATTGGGAGCGTTTAGCGCAAGCCACCACGCTTTCAATTCGTTTTCTCGATAACGTCATCGACGCGAACATCTATCCGCTCAAAGAAATCGGGCAGATGGTGCTCGGGAACCGCCGCGTCGGGCTAGGCATCATGGGGTTCGCGGATCTTCTCATTCAGATGGAGGTTGCGTACGGATCGCCCGAGGCGATCGCGTTTGCCGAGAAGCTCATGAAATTCTTGCAGCAGCGCGCCGAGGAGACCAGCGAACTGATCGCCCGTGAACGAGGCGACTTTCCGAACAAGCATCTCTCGAAGTGGGCGGATGACCCGCGGCCTCGCCGCAATGCAGCGCTCCTCTCGATCGCTCCGACCGGGACGATTTCGATGATCGCGGGGTGCTCGTTCGGCTGCGAGCCCTACTTCGGCATGGCCTACACGAAGCACGTCATGAAAGATTCAGAAGGAAGACCCCAACACCTCTACTACGTCGTGCCTCTCTTTGAAGAGGTTGCTAAAGATGAGGGCTTCTTCTCCGACGCGCTACTTTCGCGAATCGAGGAGAACCGCGGCTCCGTCAAAGGCTTGCCGGAAGTACCACAACATTGGCAAGACATCTTCACGACGAGTGCCGACGTGGCGGTCGATCAGCACATCGACATGCTCGCGGCCTTCCAGAAATACACGTGCAACGCCGTTTCGAAGACGATTAATGCGCCGAATAACGACACAATGGAAAACGTCGCGCGGTCGATCATTCGTGCGTATAAGAAGGGCTGCAAAGGCTTTACCTATTATCGCGACGGCTCACGCACCGAACAGGTCGTTACGTTCTCGCGCGAAGGTGACATCAAAGGCGGCAACCGCGACATCGCGGCGCGCGCGGAGACCGATTCGACGGCAACCGCCGGCGCAGCCGCTGCCGCAGCGACACCAACCCATTCAATCGAAGCGACGACCGAGTCGCTCGAAGAACTCGACATCGAAGAACTGCTTGCCAAAGCGAATGCGCTCCTGGAGGCGCACTGACCATGGCCGAACCGAACGTCAAGACCACCCTCGCCGGACTGATCGACAAAGTCCAGCGCCTGCAAACCGAAAACGATGAGCTTCTCACGAAGAACACCGAATGCGCGGAGGCGATGCGTAAACTCGTCACCAGGGTCGAGCATCTCCAAGCACAGGTCCAAGAGCACCGGCCGACGGGACTGCGCGATTCGGATTACCGGACGCGTCCGCCGGTCGTGCACGGCCGGACGGTCGCCGTCAACGTCGGCTGCGGGCCGCTCTATATCACCCTCAACGAAGACGAGGGCGGCAAACCGTTCGAGGTCTTCTTCAAGCTCGGCAAGAGCGGCTCGTGTCAGCAATCGTATCTCGAAGCGCTCGGCGTCGCGATCTCGGTCGGACTGCGTTACGGCGCCGATCCGCAGAAGTTCATCGATAAATTCGAAGGGATGCGCTGCCCCAATCCCAAGATGCGCGACTCGAGCGGCCCGACGACGCTTTCCTGCGCCGACGGAATCTCGCAGGGCCTCGCCAAGGCACTGACGCTGGCGCTGCCGTCAATTGCAGACGTGAGCCCCCGTGCCGAAGCGCACGTCGTCCCGGTCGCCGAGCCGCAATACCGGCTCGCGAGCGAAGAGCACGCCGAGAATCAAGCCAACGCTAAGTCCATCGACCTCATTCAGGCGCTCGGTGTCGAGAGCGGCAACGGGAACGGCGACGTGATGCCCACGCTCGCCACGATGACGACCCTACCGTCGCAGACGATTCGCAAGAAGATGCTAGCCGGCGTCGGCATGTGCCCGAAGTGCGGCGGCAATCTCATCTCGCAGGGCGGCTGCGTCCAGTGCCTGCAAGACTGCGGCTACATCGGCAAGTGCTCTTAGTTTAGTTGCGCTTCGATCCCGTCGCATTCGTCGAGAAGCACGGCGTGGTGCTGGCGTCGGCGCGCGGGCCGGTTCCGAGCCTCGCCGAAGCGATAGCCGGCGAGCCGATTCGCGGGAGCTGGTGGGGCCACGCGCGCGGCAGCGAGATCTTCGCCGCGCTCGAAGCGATTGCCGACTCGGATGACGTGCGTTGCTTTCGTCTCGTTGGCGGCAAGCTCACCTTCGTGCACCGCCGATTGTGGCCGGCGCTGGTGCGGCTCGCCGATGAGCTCGGGCGCGATCGGCTTACCGCGATCGTCCAGGAGCACACGCCGTCGGGCGCGCACAAGAACATCACCACACCCTTTGCGCGTTGGGTTACGCCGGAGCTGAAGCAGACGGCGCGCCGGCTGTCCGCCGAGGAGGCGCGTGCGCGGCTCGGCGCATGGTACAAGAATCTGCTCTAAGGTCCACGAGAATCTGCTCTAAGGTCCAAGGAAGGCGCGTCCTTCGATGCGCCCTTTTTCAGTCGTCGTCCGAGCCGCTCGTGTTCGGCGCCGGCAGCCCTTGAACGGGTTGCTTGCGGAGCAATTGCCACGTGACGCGGTCCTGCGCTGTCGGCGCCGCGTCGGCACTCTCGACCGATCGGAAGAGCGCGCCGAGCAGCGCCATATAACCACGCAACGATTGGAGCTTCGCGCCGGATGCCGTCGACATGGCGGCGCGCACCCGAACCAGCAACGCGTCGATCTCGCGCGCTAGCTCCGCTTGCGCGACCAGGTCGGCATCGGTTGCGGCGATCCGCGGGTCGCGACGGAGCACGAGCGGTCGAACGTGGTCGTGGCCGTCCACCTTCACGTGCACGGCGAATTTCCCAGGCGGAGCCAGTGGACCGTCCGGCCTGCTTTCATGGAAATCCCAAACGAAACGGTGCATCCCCGGTTCGGCCGAGGGCGGAGCCGGGCGCACAATCCAGTAGGCCGGATACGGGACACGATTCGGATCCGCAGGCGGTACGGGATCATCGCTCGACCAGCGTCTGATGGTAAGACCCTTCGAATCCGCAATCGAAATCTCGACGGTTCCATGTGCGCTCGGCGGCACGACGTAATCAATGAACGCGCCGTTGGGCGGATTCTCGCCGACCGGCGTCTCTGGGGGCGAGTCTTCCGCCTCATCCCTGCCGGGCCGGGTCCGGACGGCATCGCGCCCCTTGAACAGCCGCGCGCCTGCGCCCGAATCGGCGGCGAGTTCGCGCAGCGGTAAGATGTCATCGAGTACCCAAAAAGCGCGGCCGTGCGTCGCGATCGCGAGGTCGCCGTTGCGCACGCTGATGTCTCGGACCGAAACCACCGGCATGTTCAGGCGCAGCGACTGCCACGACCTCGCGTCGTCAAACGAGACGTAGACGCCGGTTTCGGTGGCCGCGAAGAGCAGACCACGTTGCGTGGAATCTTCGCGAATCGCGTTCACGAAACTGCCCTCCGGAATCCCCGCGGAGGCTTCGCGCCAGGTGCGCCCCGCGTCGTGCGTCACGTACAGGTACGGCCGGTCGTCGTCGAGCCGGTGCCGATCGACCGCGAGATACGCACTGCGATCGTCGAAATGCGACGCCTCGATGCCGCCGATGTGACTCCATGGCGAGACGCCCGGCGGTGTGACCTGGCGCCACGTCTTCGCGCCGTCGCGCGTCAGATGAACGAGCCCGTCGTCGGTTCCCGCCCAGACGACGTTCGCACGAAGGGGCGACGGCGCGATGGCGTAGACGACGCCCCGCGGCTCGGGCGTATCGGCGTCGGCGGCGGTCGCCGCGTCGAGCGTCGCCGGCGTGCCGGCCTGAGCGCGGGTAAGGTCGCGGCTCACGGTCTCCCAGCGATTACCGCCGTCCCGCGAACGAAAGACGAACTGCCGACCAAAATAGAGCGCGTGATCGGCGCCGAAGGCGAGCGGCAGCGTCCATTCGTCGCGCCATTGTCCGGGACGGCCGGTGGTCGGCGAAATGGTCCGCGTTTGGTTGCTGCGCAGATCCTCGCGCACGACGTTGCCGCCATAAATGATGTTCGGATCGAGCGGGTCCGGCGCGACGTACCCGTTTTCGCCTCCGGCCGTGATGGGGCGCCAGTCGCGCGACTGAATTCCGCGGTGATCGCTGCGCGACAGAATCATCACGGCGCCGCTGTCCTGTTGGGCGCCGTAGAGATGATACGGAAACGCGCTGTCGGTCGCCACGTGATAGAACTGCCCGGTCGGCTGATTGAACCACGACGACCACGTCGCGCCGCCGTCGAGGCTTACCGTCGTCCCCTGGTCGCTGGCGAGCGCCAGCCGCGACCCATCGGTCGGGTCGATCCAGGGCTGATGAAAGTCGTCACCGCTCGGCGAGCCTTTGATCGCCGAAAAATGTTCGCCGCCGTCCGTCGAGCGGTAGAACGACGTGTCGGAGACGTAGACGACGTCGGCGTTTTTCGGATCGACCGCGACGTGGCAGAAATACCAGCCGCGCTCCCACAATCGCGCATCGCCGTCGACCAAGCGCCACGTCGCGCCGCCGTCGTCGCTGCGATACAAGCCGCCGGCCTTCGCGTCGACGATCGCGTAAACTCGGGTTCCATCGCTCGGCGCGACCGCGACGCCGATCTTGCCGAGGCCTTCGCTTGGGAATCCGCCGCCGCGCACCGGATTCCACGTCACGCCGCCGTCGCTCGACTTGTAGAGCCCGCTGCCCAGGCCTTTCGAGGGCGGATAGACGCTCCACGGCGGCCGGCGGGTCTGCCACAAGGAAGCGAACACGGCGCGTTGCGCGGGATCGGCGGCGAGATCGATTGCGCCCGTATCGGCGTCGCGGAACAGCGTGCGCGTCCACGTTCCGCCGCCGTCGGTGGAGCGGAAGACGCCGCGCATGTCGTTCGGACCATACGCGTGGCCGAGCGCCGCAACCAGCAGCGTACGCGAATCGCGCGGATCGATCAAGATGCGCCCGATCTGCCGTGAATCTTCGAGTCCGACGCGCACCCACGTCGCGCCGGCGTCGGTCGAGCGGTACATCCCGTTGCCGTGAACGATGTCCGAGCGCATGTCCGCTTCGCCACTGCCGACGTAGACGGTCTTCGGATCGCTGGGCGCGACGGCGACGGCGCCGATCGAGGAAACCGGCTGCGCATCCATGACCGGTTTCCAGGTGCGCCCGGCGTTCTCGGTCTTCCACACGCCGCCGCCAACCGCGCCGAAGTAGAACGTGCGCGAATCGCCCGGGACGCCTGCGACCGAGATCGAGCGGCCGCCGCGGTACGGTCCGATCATCCGCCAGCGCAATGCGGCAAACAGCGACGGATCCACCGAATTCGGCCGTTGCGCGACGACCGGCACGGCGACCGCGGCGACGGCAATCAAAAACGGCACACTCAAAACGGCGGCGAGGCTGCTTCGTTTCCGTACCATAAACCCGTTCTTCACCTCGTTTTCGGAAAGCGAGCGTAAAGCGCAGCGTCGAGGTATTCCTCGCCGAACTTGAGCCGTTCGCGGAGAATCGCTTCGAAGGTGAATCCGGCGCGCTCGGCCACTCGGCGACTCTTCACGTTATCGACCGCCGCGTAGAGCTCGAGTCGATGGATGCCGTGCGCTTCGAACACGAACGTCGAAAAGCGCTCGAGCGATTTCGTCATGATCCCTCGGCTGGTGAAACGCGTCCCCAGCCAATAGCCGACCGAGGCGAGGCCGAGCGCGCGAGAAGGTTCGTGTAGCTCGATCATGCCCGCCGGCTCGCCGTCGACCACGATGCCGAAGGTCGTCTCCGACGCTGTTCGCACGCGCCGCTCGTCGACGGTCGTGATGAACGCACGCACGTCGTCGGGCCCACGACTGTGCGACACCCATGGCAACCAGCGGCCGAGTTCTGCGCGGCTTTCGTCGATCAACTCTGCATACGCGCCGGCATGCTCGGTGCGCAACGGCACTAGCAGGATGCCGGGAGCGACCTCGAGGCCCGAATCGGACAATGTCGGCTCAGCGCGCCGCGGCCGGCGCGGCGGTTTTGGAAAACCGATGGCTCTCGACGCGAGTGACGAACTCGCGCGTCCGTTCGAGCAGATGCTCGCGTGCGATCAGCAAATTCCCGCCAATCAAGAGCATTGCATCCGGCCCGTATCGATCGAGCAACTCCGGCACGCGCTCGACGAGCATCCCGCCGGCCGGAACCGGCAGCGCCGGCCGCACCTGACCCCATAGCGCGCGCAGCGCCTCGGCGATCGAGAGGCTCTCCTCTTGCGAGTAGGCGAAGCGACCCCCGTAGTTCACGAAGATCACCGCGTCGGCGCCGAACAAACGGAAGATCTTGCCGAACAGGAGCGACGTATCGATTCGGCCTGCTCCGCCAAACGACGGGTGCGCCAAGTAGACGAACTCCGGAAACTCATCCACCAGATCGAAGAATGCCGGCAAGCCGATCAGCATCGGCGCCACCAACACGACGCGGATCCCCAATTCGCGCGCGATCCGGGCCCGCTCGCGCAGCGCGCGCGGTGAACCGACCAGGTTCGGCGCGTAAAACGCCGGCTTCCCCGTCTCCACGGACGCCTCCACCACGGCGGCCTGACACGCTTTCACGCGCTCGGCATAGGGCGAATACGACTGGTCGGCGATGCCGTGGTCATCCTTGACGATGTCGACTCCGGCCAACACGAACGTGCGGCACAGACGCGCCAACTCTGAGATCGGCAGCCCCTGCGGCTTGGTCGCCGTCGCCGTCAACGGGCGTTCGCGCGCGCCGACCAACTCGCGAATCCCGGCCATTCCATGGCGCGGCCCTGGGAATCTCGCAAGTAGATCGCGCGGAAGGTCGAGGTCGACGAACCGAACGTTCTCCCACAGCGAACAGTTGCCGAAAATCATGTTCAGCAACTGAGCCGGCTCGCCGCCGGTCGTCGCCGTCGCGATCTTCACGTCGACGAGGTAGCGCCGCTCGCCGAGTTCCTTGATCCCGTCGACGCGCGCGACGATCTCGTCGAGCACGAATTGACTGCCGATCGCCTCGAGCGGGCATTCGACACTCTGCTCGAGCGCCAGGGCGTTCGCGCGCTTTTCGATCAGCTCGGGTTCGGACTCGATAAGGTAGCGAGCGGTCAGCCAGGCCACCGGCTGGGCTTCCAGAGGTCTGGGCGGCTTCCCCGTTTGGCTGCTTGGAAGGTCGCGACGCAGCGAGGCGGCTAAGTCGAATTCTATGACGGACTACATCAGCGTCGCCACGACGACCGACAGCGTAGCCAACGCGCGCCAAATCGCCGGCGTGCTCCTCGACGGCCGCCTCGCGGCCTGCGTTCAGATCTCAGCGCCGATCGAGAGCCGGTATTGGTGGCAAGGCGAAATCGAGAGCGCAACCGAGTGGCGACTCACGATCAAGACGCGCGCGGCGCTCTTCGACGATCTTTGCTCGGCCATCCGCGCCGTTCATCCGTCCTCCGTGCCGCAGATCCTCGCGCTGCCGATCGTCGCCGGCAATCGCGACTACCTTGCTTGGATCGATGAGGTGACGGCACCGCCCGTCGCGAGGCAATAGGAGGGTCTTGGTCGGCGGCGGCCCCGCGGCCCAGCGACCAAGCGTATTCGGCCGAACGAGCGTCGCCCCGGCAGGTCGCGGAGGCGCCGGTTTCGTAGGATGCAGAATGAAGCAACACGTTCGAACGGTCGCCATAGCCGTGATGTCTTTTGCTATTGGCGCCGCCGTCACACACCTGCCGCAGGCCGCGCGCGCGGCCGCCGCTCCGCTGGTCGCCGGCACGTACGATCTCTCAGCACTTACGCCCGACATGATGCCGAAGCCATTCCCGGTGCTCCCGAATCTACTCTCGAAGACGATGGTCGTCGACGACGGTATGACGATGGCGGTCGTCATGGGAACGGCGGCAAAACACCAGCACTATAATGTTGACGAGGTCCAAATTGTTCTCGAGGGCAGCGGAACCCAGTGGCTGGGCGACAAGCAGTTCTCTATGAAGCCGGGAACTCTGGTGATTATTCCGCGGGGCACGACCCACGGCGGCCTTGTCGACCTAGGTCACTTGAAGTTCATTGCGATCAAGACGCCGCCGCAAGATCCTTCCGACATTCATTTCGTTCCCTAACGCCAACGCTTAGATCCGGCACCGTGCGGCCTCACGACACGATCGCGACGGCTGGATTGAGCGTGTCGGCGAGGCGTTAGAAAGGTTCTCAGTATATGAACATGAGCTTTCGTTTCGTCGGCCTTGGCGTCAACGCGGCCATTTTGCTGCTCGCAGGGATGACCCCGGTGTTGGCTGATGGAATAGAGGGTCCGACGCCGACGCGCCCGGTCGCCCTACCGCGGATCCCAGGTGCCCCCGTCGTGATCGATTCTGCCTATGTCGATATCATGACCGGACCGAATGGCCAGCTCGATGCCGCGAGCTATGGGTGCGTGCGGTACCGCAACGTCGCCTCCGAATCAATAGTATCGGTCCGCTTCGGGCGAACGTATGTTGATGCGTCCGGCCGCCGCCTAGGGTCCGATTCAGTCGAGGACCACACGACGCGTAAGCCTAACCGAAACGCCATGCCTGGGACGGTTCCGGTTGCCGCCGGCTATTGGGATTGCACGCACACGCCTAATCCGTACGGGTCCAAGCTTAAGACAGTCAGTATCCAACCTGTCTTCGTGAAGTTCTTGTCCGGGAAGACGTGGCGTCTACCGTAATTGGTCCCAACTGAGTGCCTTCACATTTGAGGTGGAGCGATCCGCGCGATCGTATTGGCAGTGTACACCGTAAACCAGAGTGCGCCGTCCGGACCTGCGGCGATACCGCCGGGCTTGTCAAAGTTCGTGGCCAAGCGGAACTGCACCACCGTCCCAGCGGTGGTGATCCGGCTAACGCTGCTGGGAAGGATTGACGTGAACCAGAGCGCGCCGTCGGGACCCGCCGTGATGGCGGTGGGATAACCTCGAGGAACTGCGTACTCCGTGATGTGCCCAGCGGTTGTGATCCGGCCAATCTTTCTGCTGTCGGGTTCGGTAAACCAGAGCGCATGGTCCGAGCCCGCTGCGATGTCGAATGGGGCGCTCTTTTGCGATGTGTGAATGGGGAATTCCGTGATCTGACCCGAGCGGCTGACCCGACCAATCTTCCCGACGCGTTCGGTAAACCAGAGCGCGCCATCGGGACCCAAGGCGATGTCCTGAGGAAACGCCTTTGCGGTAGGGACTCGATAATGTGTTACCTTGCCGGAGGTAGTGATCCGGCCAATCTGCTGTGCGGCAGGCTGCGTAAACCAGAGCGCACCATCCGAACCCGCAACGATATCAACCGGCCGCGAATTGAAGCCGGCGCTATACTCCGTGACATGCCCGGCGGTTGTGATCCGACCGATCTCGTTGAGGTTCGGGACGGTAAACCAGAGCGCGCCGTCAGGGCCTAGCGCAATACTGCCCGGCTTCGGGTCCACAGAACGCTTGGGAACAGCGTATTCCGTAATCCGCCCTAAGGGCGAGATGGCGATCCGTCCGATCCTCCCCCCGTGGAGTTCAGTGAACCAGAGCGCAGCGTCCGGCCCCGCCGCAATATCGCCGGGCCAGCCCTCTGCGGCATCTGCATTCTTCTGAGCC
The DNA here is from genome assembly GCA_003134695.1 of Candidatus Zemynaea palustris. Lineage (GTDB taxonomy): Bacteria > Vulcanimicrobiota > Vulcanimicrobiia > Vulcanimicrobiales > Vulcanimicrobiaceae > Zemelea > Zemelea palustris. The sequence continues at coordinate 53,484 of PLCB01000022.1, forward strand.
GGGAGTACGAACGTGCTGATTTTCCCGGCCGTTTCGGGCAGCTTAGTGGCGGAGGAATTCCCGTGCGAGCAACTCGCGATCGCCAGCATCGACACTGCTGCAATAAGAGCGCGGGCAGCCCGCTCCAAGTTCATAACGGCCTCCTCTCTAAAGGGGCGGCGTATTCCATTTAGCGATTTCGAAGCTTAGGAAGTGCTACGGAGTCCGGCCCGACGGATCGGGCCGAACTCCGTAAGAGTACTTCCTAAAGGACTATATTATCTATGGTCATTGTCCCCGGGGTTCCCCCCGATCGGGACGAACTTCTGAACGCGCTTGCCGGTATCGACTTCACCTTCGTAGTAGTTGCCGTTTGAGTCGATGTCAGCTACGTGAACCCAGTGGAAGAAGCCCGCGTTGCGACCGGCGTGTCCGAACTGGCCTGTCATCGGGCAATACTGCGCTCCACTTGTCGTTCCAATCCCTGGATCCGGCTTCGGGAGGAACTCCCGAACGATCTGATTGGTTCCATCGGTCGATAGGATTACTTCGTTCTTTCCGCCTTTTTTGGGCCAGAACTTCAAATCCCAGACGGATCCCGCACCGAGCGTGGAGGTAGCGACGTAGCACTGGCCCACGTACGTCCCAGCCGGCGTGAAGACCTGTAGGCGGTCGTTCGTCCGGTCACACACCCAGATGTATCCGGTGTTCGGATCTCTGGTGATACAGTGGACGGGATTACGGAACCAAGTCGTCGGGTTACCGGGCGTATAAGCAGGCGTTGTATAGGTGGCTAGCAACGGACCATATGGACCACCGCTAGCTGTAGCTCCGAAGGCTCCCCAAGCTCGTATAAACGCGCCGGTCGTAGCGTTGAAGACGACTACTCGATTATTACCGTAGCCATCGCTAAGGTAGACCTCGTTCTTTGGAGTGTCAACGTAGAACATGGCAGACTTGCAGATGTTTACGTGATCCAAGTTATTGCACGCTTGTCCGGCATGACCGATCTGCAAGACGAAGGTCCCATCTCGCTTGAATTTTAGGGCCTGCGTGTCCGGGGTACCGTTGCCCGTGAGCCACACGTATCCATCGTCGGTGGCGAAGAGCCCGTGCTCGGTTTTGACATACTGGTAGCTACTCGGCGGCGTCGAGTTACATGATGGACAAGGGGCACCCTCGATGGGGCCCCATGCTTGGAGCAATTGCCCCTTCGCGTTGAACTCTAGCACCGGCGGAGCGGGAAAGCAGCACCCTGCCACCTGGGGGGTCTGGGCCGCATACAACTCATCAACAGTGTCCGTTGACGGCCGCTGCAAGACCCAGATGTTGTCAGACTTGTCGACGGACAGGCCTCCGACTTGGCCGATAACCCAATTGTTTGGGAGCTCGAGCGGCCATTGGGGATCGACCGCAAATCGTGGCGAGCCCACCGAGCCCGGCGCTAGGTACGAGCTTGCGGACCCTCCGCCCTTGCCTGGGTCGGCGCTGCCGCGCACGGTGGTGGCCGCAAACAAAATCGCCGCCACAAGCGTCGCAGATAGTCCCAGACTCGTCATCAGTTTTGTTCGGGATGTTCTCAAGATCATTCCCTCTCTACATAGGTAGTTACGTAGCAGGACAGTTACGAAGATGAATCTGCCTGAACCACAGAAACTCTCGTCCGCAAATGATACACCTGAACGCAGTAAAATCCTAGAGGTTCCTTAAAGAGGGCGCGACTTGCTTCGGGCACGGATGCCCTGTGGATAAGTGCGCTCCCCGCCTATTTCCCAGACTCGGTAGGTCCTAAGTCCCGTACTCGGTAGGTCGCCCACTGATTGCAGGTGTCCGTCCCGTTGCGGATTGGGAGCGAAAGGTGCAACGGGGTCTTTGGGCAACGCCACGGCATGCACTCTAACATGGAGCGCCCGATCCTGTGACGCCTTGCATCGCGGCGACGACCATGCGTTTGCGGCGAGGTTTTTTGCGCCCTCAGCTCGTTGCCGTCTGCTGCCTGGCGGCGTGCTTGTGGCTGGCTGCTGCACCGGCGCTGGCTCAAACGATAAATCTGACAGCGGCAAATGTCGAACGGATGCGGAACGGAGGCGCTCGCCTCGTTCTAACATTTTCGTCCGGACCTCCAAAATATCAAGTTTATGGTAATGGGACAACCCAGGTGACGGTCATGCTCATGGCGACGGCGCCGGCAGCGAATGCGCCGACTGCAATCCCCGGTGTCGGCCCGATCGCTACTGGGCAGATCTCTGTGGTAGGCACCGCGACGACGATCGTCCTCTACGCTCGTGAGCCGGCGACACTGCAAGTTACTCGAGGTTCCGGCCAAACGCTGCTCGTCGATATTCTGTCCGCTTCTGCTGCCACGCCGAGCGCCACCGCACCACCTCCCCTGGCTCCACAGCCCGCAGTTCCCGCACAAGGAGTCGTCACGAAAGTCGTGCTGCTGAAATACGCAGACGTCAGTGAAATCGTCGGCATACTATCAGGCACCTCGATTGCTCCAAACATGACCTCCCAGGCCCAGCCCTCCACGGGAAACTTTGGCTCGCCGTCTACCCTCGGCGCTGGGGGCTCGGGCTTTGGAACCTCAACCTCGCCAACGGTGAGTTTCGCCGGAGTTACAGGGGCAGGGGAAGGGACGCAGCAAGAGAGTGCCGGCCAGCGAATCAACGACAGCATCGCGATCGATCGCCGTCTCAATGCCATCATCTTGACCGGTACACCCGACCAGATTGCCCGCTATGAAGCAATAATTGACGCCGTCGACATTCCGCTGCGCAGCGTCATGTTGCAGACCGAAATCGTCGAGCTCACCGATAGAGCTGCAACCGACGTCGGCATCGACTACACCAACGGCGCCACCGGGCAGATCGGTTCGGTAACCTTTACGACCGCAAACGTCGGAAGCCAAAACCAACTCAACTTGCAGGCAGCTATCTTCGCCCAGGTTCTAAAGGGCAATGGACGGATCATCGCAACTCCCCGTATTCTTGCTCTTGACGGGAAACCAGCGTCGATCTTGACAGGTGATGCGTTGCCGATTCTTACTTCGATCACGGTCTCAGGCGTAAATGCGGTTCAGCAGCAAGTACAATACGTGAACGTCGGCGTGAATCTGCAGATCCTGGCGCGGAGCACCTCAGATGGTTACGTCACCGCGCAGGTTTACTCGGCGGTCTCGAGTGTCACGGGCTACACAGCCTCGTATCCCAACATCGCCCAGCGTCAGGCCTCGACAACGGTTACGGTGAGGGACGGTCAGTCATTCGTCCTAGGTGGGCTATTGGAGAAGAATGAACTGAACAGCCTCTCGAAGATTCCTGTACTTGGCGATCTTCCACTGATCGGTAGTCTGTTTCGGGTTCGGCACAACTCGTCGTCGACAGACAATCTCTATATCGTTGTTACTCCCCAAATCATCGAGCGAGGAGGGCCGTCTCCTTCACCTTCACCGACTTCTCACACCCTCTGATTCATCCGGGTTCGTATTTCATGGGTGGGGAGCGATCGACGTACACCGTCGACGTGAATTGTAGAACCCTCGATGAACTCGAAGACCGCGAGCCTGGTTCGCGCTGAGTCTCGAATCGGCGCTTGACAAGCAACTCGCACTCGAGGGACGCCATCAACGGACTAACAGGTTGCGCCGCCTATTGGAATCCTAAGGCGGAAGCGCGCACCGCCGAGCGGTGATCCTTCGACATCGACGCCGCCACCAGCGCGCTCGAGGAGCAGACGAACCACCGCCAGTCCGAGCCCGTTGCCCGCCGCCCGCGCGGTGCTACCGCGTCGCGCGAGCGCGAAGATCGCGGAGCGTTCTCCAGCCGGAACGCCGGGGCCGTTATCGTCGATGCAGATCTGTAGCTGCCGGTTCGCTTCCCGCTCCACCGAGACGCAGACACGTCCCGCCTCGCTTCCGTGCTTGATCGCATTCTCGAGAACGTTGATGAGAATCTGCGTCATTTGATCGGTTCCGAGCAAGACCGAGCCGACATCGCACGAGAACTGCGAGATCACCGTTCGGCGTGCCGCCGCAATCGGCGCAACCGCATTCAGAGCGGCAGCGAGCGCCATCTGTACGTCGCCCGCTCCTTCTCCTTCCAAGGTGATGCGCGCTTCGAGCGACGAGACGTCGAAAAGTCCGTCCAGCAAACGAGTCATTCGCAACGCTTCGGCACGCGCCGTCTCCAAAAATCGCCCCGTGGTATCTGAATCCAGACCATCTTCGATCAGTGTTTCCAAGTAACCGCGAATCGAGGTCAGTGGCGTTCGAAGTTCGTGAGCCAGCGTTGCAAAAAACGAGAGATGAGCCCGCTCGCGAACGCCACGCGCGAGCGCTTCGTCGACGACTCGTGCGAAATCAAAATCGATCGAGGACGACGCCAAGGTCGTCCACCCCGTTTCGAACTGCAAACCAGTTTGGGCCTCCATAGCTATCGCCAACCGTGCCAACGCCGCGCGGCAATCCGATGATCGCGGCGGAGCGTCCCCGACTCTCACCGGCGCGACCAAGGCTGCCAAGAAATCGGTACTATCTCCGTCATGCGCGACTGCGTCCTGGGAGCGGAGCGTGCGGGCTGCCGTCTCAACGAACGCGCGTAAACACCGCCGCTCGATTCCTCGCGCCGCGCGACGGCCACGCTTCCAGGCGACTTGCTCGAGCTGGCGTGTACGAATGACGAGCAATGGCACGTCTCGGCCGGATTCGCCCTTTACGCGTAACGTGAGCTGTTCGACACTACAGACTCCGCGCTCGGACTTATACGGCTGTAAATTTGTATCCGTAGCCATGTAATGTTTGGAAGCACTCGGAAAGCCCGTGCCGTTCCACCAATTTCTGCCGCAAGCGCCGGACATGCACGTCCACGGTGCGCTCGTCGCCGTCAAAGTCATAACCCCAGACCCGCTGGAGCAAGGCTTCCCGCGACATTGCAACGCCGACGTTGTCGGCCAGCGCGCGCAACAATTGATATTCTCGCGGCTTCAACCCAATGTCCACACCGTCGACGCGCACCTCCCGGGCCGCCTCATCTATTTCGAGGCGCCCGAAGTGAAGCAACTGCGGCCCGCGATCGTGTTTTAAGCCCGTGCGCCGCAGAACCGCCCTCACACGAGCGACCACTTCGCGCGGCGAAAAGGGCTTGACGATGTAATCATCCGCGCCGAGCTCGAGACCGACGACTCGGTCGACCTCGTCGGTACGCGCTGTCAACATCAACAGCGGCGTATCCCGTCCTTCGCGTCGGAGCGTGCGCGCGATGTCGAGGCCGTCGATGCCCGGCAGGCCGATGTCGAGCAGGATGAGATCCGCACCGTCACGCGCGATGCGCAACGCGGTCGAGCCGTCGGCCGCTTCGATTGGAAAGAAGCCGTCGCGCACCAGATGATGGACGATTAGTTCGCGGATCGGCCCGTCGTCTTCCGCGACGAGGATGCGTAGTGAAGCCATGTCTCGTTAGGTACCCCGGCGGCATTTGGGACGCGGCCTATTCGCATGCGAACTTTGGTAACCTCGTGGATAAGATTCGGTAACAATCGGTCCTCATAATCGACGGACGCATGGAAAGCCCGACCGTCGATCGCGAATCGCTCTTTGCCAGCCACCGACACCTCTGCCGGCGCGGCGCCCGGAGATTCTTGCGCCGGGGCTTGGAGCGAGCCGACCTGGAGCAAGTGGCCGCGATCGGGCTCCTCAAGGCCCGGGACCGCTACGACGCACGCGCCACGACGCCGTTCGCAATCTACGCCTGGCGACTGATCCTCGGAGAGCTGAGCCATCATGTGCGCGACCACGAGCACCTCGTCCGGCCACCCCGCAGGCTCCAGGAGCTTGAGCGACGTTACGGCGCTGAGTGGGAGCGCCTGAGCGGTGTGCTCGGGCGCGAGCCCGTCGACGCCGAGCTCGCAGAAGCCCTCGGAACGACGCGACAAACCGCCGCCCAGTTGCGACATCTTCTGATTCGGCTGCGCAGGACACGTCTGGTCGACGCAACCGTTCTCGACCTCGCCCCGCCCGTTCACGCCAGCCCTCCGGCGCTAGAACACGAGGAACTTCTCTGTCTGAGACGAGGGCTCGATGCGCTCTCGCCGCTCGAGCGCAGAGTCGTCGTCGGCATCTACTGGTGCGAACTGCCCCGGACCGTTCTGGGACGCAAGCTCGGCGTCCGTCCCTGCACTGTCGCCAACCTACACGATCGAGCGCTGCGGCGCTTGCGCGAGCACTGCGGCCTCTGACGATGATCGACGTCCCGCAAGCCGGCGCCTCGGCAACCCAACGGACCGCAGCCGCGCTCGTTTCACGTGCGTTCGCCTATGAAGCCGATGTGTTGCCGATCTCTTACGACGGAACCGTCCTCACGGTCGGCGTCAGCGCCGACTCCGGTGAGCTTTTGGAACGCCTTCGGCAACAGACGCGCAAAGAGATGCGTACGCTTGTCTTGCCCGTTCGTGAAATCCGCGAAGCGCTGCAGCGGCTATACCCTCCGGCCGCCGCGCGCGAAACCGATTCGCAGGCGGCACACGTACTCGACCAGATTTTCGCAGCTGCAATTGCGAGCTACGCCTGCGACGTCCACCTCGAGCCGACCGACGAGCGCGCCGGCCGGGTTCGTCTCGATGTCGACGGGGTCTTGCAGCACGACCGCAGTCTCGAAGCCGGTCTATACGAACGAGTCGTCTCGCTGCTCAAGGTGCGTTCGAACATGAATACCGGCGAGTCGCGTTTGCCGCAGGACGGGCGCCTCACCGTCACTTACGACGGCCGCGGATTCGAGGTTCGCGCCTCGACGATCCCGGTCGGCGGCCTCGAAAAAATCGTGCTCCGCTTTCTTCAGCGTTTCGATCTCGTCCCGGATTTGGAGCAGCTGGGCATGAGCAGCGAGATCTTAGCTCGCCATCAGCGGGCGCTCAAGCGTCCCGGCGCATTCTGCGTCATCGCCGGGCCGACCGGTTCAGGCAAATCGACAACCTCATACGCGTCGCTTCAAACGCTCGATCTCGGCCGCGTCAACGTCTGCAGCGTCGAGGATCCGATCGAATGCAGGATGCCGAGCATTTCGCAGATCGCGGTCAACGAACGTGCCGGGGTCACGTTCCCC